>NZ_MRWE01000024.1:0-25652 GCF_002093665.1 Rouxiella badensis
ACACTTTATAAATTTTATTTTAATGATTAAAAATAATTTTGGATTTATCTGAAATATATTTTTACCTAAGACACTCATTAATAGTTTCTATTAACAACATTTTCTTATTTACATCCGAATAAAAAAGCCGCGAAAAACTGTATTCGCGGCTAATAATAAAGACAATCAGACTGTTAGCGATTATTTGCTTTCAGCAAGCGCCAACCAGGTTTGCACCACGGTGTCTGGATTCAGGGAGAGGCTATCAATGCCCTCTTCCATTAGCCATTGAGCAAAATCCTGATGATCGGAAGGACCCTGACCACAAATCCCGACGTATTTACCCTGGCGTTTTGCGGCTTTAATAGCCATCGACAACAGCGCTTTTACCGCTTCGTTGCGCTCATCAAATAGCTCAGAGACCACACCTGAATCACGGTCAAGACCCAGCGCCAGCTGAGTCATATCGTTCGACCCAATAGAGAAGCCGTCGAAGTACTCGAGGAACTGATCGGCCAGCAGGGCGTTAGACGGTATCTCACACATCATAATCACCTTCAGACCATTCTCTCCGCGTTTGAGACCCTGATTCGCGAGTTCAGCCACTACCGCCTCCGCCTGAGCCACGGTACGAACGAACGGGATCATCACTTCTACGTTGGTCAGATCCATATCGTTACGTACGCGTTTCATTGCTTCGCATTCCAGCGCAAAGCAGTCGCGGAAGTTTTCAGACACGTAGCGACCTGCACCACGGAAACCTAACATCGGGTTTTCTTCATGCGGCTCGTACTTCTCACCGCCCACCAGGTTGGCATATTCATTAGACTTGAAGTCCGACAAACGCACGATGACGCGTTTCGGCCAGAAGGCCGCTCCCAGCGTGGCAATCCCTTCCGTCAAACGGGCAACGTAGTATTCAACGGGTGAGTCGTAACCCTGAATCAGCTTTTTAATCTCTTCCTGTAGCGCGGGCTCTTGTTTATCAAATTCCAGCAACGCTTTAGGGTGCACGCCAATCATTCGGTTGATAATGAATTCCAAACGCGCAAGCCCCACGCCTTCATTTGGCAGGCAGGCAAAGTCGAACGCGCGATCGGGGTTACCAATGTTCATCATTATCTTCAGCGGAAGCGTTGGCAGCTCGTTCACTTCTGAGCTTTGTACGCTGAAGTCCAGCTCGTCCTGGTAGACATAGCCGGTGTCGCCCTCCGAACAGGAAACGGTAACCTTTTGGTTTTCAGTTAAACGTTCTGTGGCGTCACCACAACCAACCACCGCTGGAATGCCCAGCTCTCGGGCGATAATTGCGGCGTGGCAGGTACGTCCGCCGCGATTGGTCACGATGGCCGACGCTTTTTTCATGATAGGTTCCCAGTCAGGGTCAGTCATGTCGGTCACCAGCACATCACCCGCTTTAACGTGATGCATTTCACTAATGTTATGAATTATCTTGACCGGACCCGCACCAATGCGATGGCCGATGGCACGCCCTTCTACCAGCACCTTGCTCTTGCCATTCAGCTGGTAGCGCTCCATCACCTGGCCGTTCGAACGCACCGTTTCAGGACGCGCCTGCACGATATACAGCTTGCCGTTGTGACCGTCTTTGGCCCACTCGATGTCCATCGGGCGACCGTAGTGTTTTTCAATCAGCAATGCCTGACGTGCAAGGTCATGAATTTCCGCATCGGTCAGTGAAAAGCGTTGGCTCAGCTCTTCGGGCACATCTTCAATCTGCACCTGTTTGCCGTGTTCTTGACTGTCGGCGTAAACCATGCGGATCTTTTTCGACCCCATGGTGCGGCGAACGATAGCCGGTTTATTTTTCGCCAGCGTCGGTTTGTGAACATAGAACTCGTCAGGGTTAACCGCACCCTGCACGACCATTTCACCCAGACCATAGGCTGAGGTGATGAAGACCACCTGATCGAAGCCTGATTCGGTATCAATAGTAAACATGACACCCGCCGCGGCGAGGTCAGAACGCACCATGCGCTGAACCCCGGCAGATAATGCAACGCCGCGGTGATCATAGCCCTGATGCACGCGATAAGAAATTGCGCGGTCGTTAAACAGTGAGGCATAAACGTGCTTCACTGCCGTCAGCACGGCGTCAAAGCCCTGCACGTTAAGGAAGGTTTCCTGCTGGCCAGCAAATGATGCGTCAGGCATGTCTTCTGCCGTTGCCGAGGAGCGAACCGCAAAAGAGGCATCCGGCTCGCCTTCAGACAGCTGCTGATAGGCTTCACGAAGATCCTTTTCCATTTCTGGAAGGAAAGGCGTTTCAACAATCCATTGTCGAATCTGTGACCCTGCCTTGGCCAGTTGAGCCACATCATCAACGTCGGTTTGATCGAGCAGATCATAGATACGCTTGTTGACACCGCTTTGATCGAGGAAATTAATAAATGCCTGAGAAGAGGTTGCGAAGCCGTTTGGCACCGAAACGCCCAGATCGGACAAGTTAGTAATCATTTCCCCAAGGGACGCATTTTTGCCCCCTACTTTGTCAACATCGTGCATACCCAACTGGTTGTACCAGAGAATATTGCGCAAATCAGCGTCAAGATTGGCCATGAAACAATCCTTTCTATTTATAGGGCGAAAATTGGAGAGTATGAGTCAATAACGGATTCATAAATTTTGCGGTTGAGAAGCGCTCAACGTTTTCAGACTAGCATAATGATCCATATTGATAAGACTGGTGAATCGATACAGCTATTCAATAATTTTCGCTTTAAGAATTTTCACCGTTTCTTTCTTTTATCCGAGTCACAAAAAAATGAAATTCTTTTGTAAATCAGCCATCGTCCAGCCTCATATTGCTTGATATTTTAACCTTACGCTAATGGCTGAAGAGAAGCTGAAGTCTGTCGCAAAGTCTGGAACTCTGCCGAAAGATCCGTGATTTGGTTTCACGGTTTGCAAGAGTTTTGCGCAGGGTCTCGAAAACCCGACAGGAATGTGAGACAGCACTTTTTAATTTCGGAAAAACACGTTAATAATGAAAATATTATTTTTACAGACAAAGATAACTCAAAGATTTCACACAACGGGAAAACGGCAAACGCCGCCGCTACGTGAAAGATTAAGAGTTCGGGGAAGCTCATGGACAGGTGTGTATTCTATATTTCCGATGGCACAGCCATCACCGCAGAAGTGTTGGGCCACGCCGTGCTGTCACAGTTTCCGGTCAATGCCACCACCTTTTCTCTCCCCTTCGTGGAAAACGAAGGCCGTGCAAAGGCCGTGTGCCAGCAAATTAACGACATCTACGAGAAAACCGGCGTCAGACCCCTGGTGTTCTACTCCATTATTTCGACCCAGGTGCGCGATATTATCGCCAGCAGTCAGGGTTTTTGTCAGGACATTGTTCAGGCATTGGTCGCCCCGCTGCAAAATGAGTTGGGGGTAGACCCTTCGCCAATCGCCAACCGAACTCACGGTTTAACGGCCAGTAACATCAGTAAATATGATGCACGTATCGCGGCCATTGATTACACGTTAGCGCACGATGACGGCATTTCACTGCGTAATCTTGAACAGGCGCAGGTGATATTGATCGGCGTCTCACGCTGTGGCAAAACCCCCACCAGCCTGTATCTCGCACTACAGTTTGGTATCCGCGCTGCAAACTACCCGTTTACTGCCGATGACATGGACAACATTCAGCTGCCGGCGGCCCTCAAACCCCATCACCACAAGCTTTTCGGTCTGACTATCGACCCTGAACGCCTGTCGGCCATCCGCCAGGAGCGGGTCGAAAACAGCCGCTACGCCTCGCTCAGACAGTGCCGAATGGAAGTCTCCGAGGTCGAGGCATTGTTTAGAAAAAATCAGATTCGCTACCTCAACAGTACCAACTACTCCGTAGAAGAGATTTCGGCAAAAATTCTCGACAGCTTCGGCATGAGCCGCCGCATGTTCTGATGCGACGAACGGACGCGGGAATAAATCCCGATAAGCTTACGCAGGGGAGGTTATTCGGGTCAATGAGCGCAGCTAACACTGCTCTGAGGTCAAGAACGAAAGATTTATGCTGGAATTTGCGGATAGAGGCATTATTACGTGCTAACGGGTGTTGAATTGATCTGATTTTGGGTTATTGTGACATTCATCACTTCCCGGCACTCCTGCCGCTGCGAAGAACAAAATTTCAGAGATTCAATTCACATGTCACAAACAGATGAACTGCGCACCACGCGCGTTGGTAGTCTGATAACGCCAAAGGCGCTGGCAGATACCCTGCCAGTCTCTTTGGCCGTCGCAGACAATGTTACCGCATCGCGTCAGCGCATAGAAAAAATCATTAGCGGCGAAGATAAACGTCTGCTGGTCATCGTTGGCCCTTGCTCTATTCATGATATCGAAGCCGCTATCGATTACGCAGGCAAGCTAAACGTATTGCGCGAAAAGTACCAAGACAGCCTCGAAATTGTCATGCGTACCTACTTCGAAAAGCCGCGTACGGTCGTTGGCTGGAAGGGGCTTATTTCTGACCCAGACCTCAACGGCAGCTATCGCGTTAATCATGGCATTGAACTCGCACGCAAAGTCCTGCTGGCTATCAATGAGCTTGGCCTGCCGACGGCGACCGAATTCCTTGATATGGTCATTGGCCAGTACTTTGCCGATTTGATTAGCTGGGGAGCCATCGGAGCGCGTACGACCGAGAGCCAAATCCATCGCGAGATGGCGTCGGCCCTCTCCTGTCCGGTCGGCTTTAAGAACGGGACTGACGGCAACACGCAAATCGCTATCGATGCCATTCGTGCCTCTCGCGTGAGCCATATGTTCCTGTCACCGGACAAAAACGGCCAGATGACGGTTTATCGCACCTCCGGGAATCCTTACGGTCACGTCATCATGCGTGGCGGTAAGACGCCTAACTATCACGCCGAAGATATTGCTCAGGCCTGTGAAAATCTGGCTGAATTTGATTTGCCGCAGCGTCTGGTGGTTGATTTTAGCCACGGTAACTGTCAGAAGCAGCATCGTCGTCAGCTCGACGTCGCGAAAGATATCTGTGAGCAGATCCGCCATGGCGGTAACGGTATCGCCGGTATCATGGCCGAAAGCTTTATCGAGGAGGGCACTCAGAAAATAGTCAACGGTGAGCCACTGGTTTATGGTAAGTCTATTACCGACCCTTGCCTCAGTTGGGAAGATACCGAGACCCTGCTGGAGATGTTGGCAGATGCCACCCGCAGCCGCTTTCAGGCTTAATTGCCTGTAAGCAGAAAAAAGCATGCAGGATTATCAGGGGGCCTTATGGCCCCTTTTTTATTTTCTGCTTTAGATGAAAATTACGCTCAGCCCTTGGCTGACGGCACTTCCCGTTCACAAGGTAATGAAAATTAACTTGATGTAGCTCGACATTAAATTGATAATGATTATCATATTGATATTGATATTGATTACCATTTAACATTAACGTTTTTGTGTCCACTCTTCATTCGCGAGAAACCCCATGACCCAAGTCAGCCATGAAACTTATCTGCAAGCTAAAGCACAAAACCCAGGAAAATATGCCCGGGATTTAGCCAGTATTCTGGGTATTAGTGAAGCCGAACTCCTCAATACACGCGTCGGATACGATGCCGTAAGACTGGATGTCGAGGTACGTACTCTGCTGGCTGCACTTGAAAATGTCGGGGGGACAAAATCAATTACCCGTAATGAATTTGCCGTTCATGAACAACAGGGCGAATACAAAAATCAGCATCTCAACGGCCACGCAGGATTAATTCTTAACCCTCGCGCACTGGACCTGCGCCTGTTCCTGAGCCAATGGCAGTCTGTTTTTGCGCTGACGGAAGACTCGCCTAAGGGGCCTCGTCACAGCCTGCAGTTCTTCGACGCGCAGGGCTATGCGGTCCATAAGGTCTATGCCACCGATGAAACCGATGCGCAGAAATGGGCGGCGCTGGTTGAACAATTTAGCGCACGATCCCCCCTGCCGCTGGCGGTGAGGCCTGCTGACGTCGTTGCACCGGCAGCCGGTGACACGCAAGGGCTCGACGCAGAATGGCGCGAGATGACCGACGTTCATCAGTTCTTCCAGATCCTGCGCCGCCGCGGCCTGACTCGCCAGCAGGCGTTTCGCGCCGTAGGTGAAGACCTGGCCTATCAGGTTGATAACGGCTCATTGACGCAAATCCTCAACGTCGCCTGCGATTACAAAAACGAAATCATGATTTTCGTCAGCAACAAAGGCTGCGTACAAATCTTTACCGGTGAAATTGAAAAAGTATTGCCTCACGGCGAGTGGATTAACGTATTCAATGAGCGCTTCACTCTGCACGTAGTTGAGACGGCGATCGCCGAAAGCTGGGTTACCCGCAAGCCAACCAAAGACGGTTTCGTGACCAGTCTCGAGCTTTTCGCCGCTGACGGCAGCCAGATTGCTCAGCTGTTTGGCCAGCGTACCGAAGGTAAACCCGAACAAAGCGCCTGGCGTGACCAGATCTCAACGCTCACCGTACAAGGCGTAGCCGCATGAAAAAAGGGTGGAAAATCGCGTTAGCCAGCCTTTTCTTGACTCAGTTGGCCTCGGCGCAGGCCGCCGAACGCGTGGTCAGCATCGGCGGCGATGTTACCGAAATTGTCTACGCACTGGGCGCAGGCAGTGAGCTGGTCGCTCGCGACAGCACCAGCACACATCCCTCTCAGGCCACCCAATTGCCTGATGTGGGTTACATGCGCATGCTAAACGCCGAGGGGATTTTATCGACCAAGCCGACGCTGGTCCTGACCTCAGACCTCGCACAACCCTCGCTAGCGCTACAGCAGGTGGCTGAAAGCCACGTGAAAGTGGTGCGCGTGCCCGGCAATCCTACGCTCGACACGGTGATTCAAAAGATTGAGGTCGTGGCCGATGCGCTGAATCGCAGACCGGAAGGTGACAAGCTGATTGCCGAATTCCGCAGCCAGCTGAAAGCCGTTAAAGGCTCCCCGCTGCACGTTAAAGTTCTATTCATAATGAGCCACGGCGGGATGGGGTCGATGGCCGCGGGGCAAAATACCGCAGCCGATTCAATCATCACCACAGCGGGCGCGCAGAATGCGATGCAGGGCTTTAGCCGCTACCGCCCCCTTTCGCAGGAGGGCATTGTTGCGGCCGCGCCAGATTTATTGCTGCTAACGACGGACGGCGTGAAGACGCTCGGCGGTCTGGATAATGTCTGGAAACTGCCGGGGCTGGCAATGACCCCAGCGGGCAGAAACAAGCGCGCTCTGGTCGTTGACGATATGGCCCTGCTCGGCTTCGGGCTGGAAACACCGGCAGTGCTGGCTAAGCTGCGTCTGGCGGCGGAACAGGCGAAATGAGTACCCTCAGCACGCCACTCCGTCAGCGGATCCCTGCTCAGCTTCGGATGTTGCTCGGGCTGGCGTTGCTGTTGATTACCCTGGCGGTGTTGGCGGCCAACAGCGGCGCTATCTCCGTTTCGCTGCCCGCTCTGCTGCGCCGGCCGTTTGATAACGAGCTGTGGCAAATTTGGATGACGATTCGACTGCCGCGCATACTTTTGGCCATGGTCGTCGGCTGTGGCCTCGCCTGCTCGGGCACGGTAATGCAGGGCGTGTTCCGAAACCCACTGGCCGACCCCGGCCTGCTGGGTATCAGCAGCGGTGCAGCGCTGTTTGTTGGGCTGATGATAGTCTTTCCACTCTCTCTTCCACCGGTGATAGTGCTCTACAGCCAGATGATTAGCGCCTTCGCGGGCAGTCTGGTTATCTCATTTATTGTATTCATGCTGAGCCGCATGGGGCAAAACGGCCTGTCGCGCCTGCTGTTGGCCGGTATTGCTATCAATGCCATCTGTGGGGCCGCCGTCGGAGTGTTGACCTATATCAGCAACGACAGTCAGCTGCGCCAGTTCTCGATGTGGGGAATGGGATCCTTAGGACAAGCGCAGTGGTCAACGCTCACGGTTGCGGCGTCGGTGATTGTTCCGGTCAGCATCGCGACCCAATTCCTGGCACGCAGGCTGAACCTGCTGCAGCTCGGCGACGAAGATGCCCATTATCTTGGCGTTAATGTCCGCCGAACGCAGCGTATTTTACTTTTGCTGAGCGCCCTGCTGGTCGGTGCATCGGTGGCGGTTTGCGGCATCATTGGCTTCATTGGACTGGTGATCCCACATCTGCTGCGTATGCAAATCGGGGCCGATCACCGCTGGCTGCTGCCAGGTTCAGCATTGGGCGGAGCCTGCCTGTTACTGTTGGCCGACACCCTCGCCCGCACGCTGGTCGCCCCCGCCGAAATGCCGGTTGGTCTGCTCACCGCTATCCTCGGAGGCCCCTATTTTCTGTGGCTGATTTTACGTGCAGGAGGGCAACGCCGTGAATGAGGCTATTTTGTCAGACCACGCGACACAGGCGCAGCATCGGCTTGCGGCGAGTAATCTCTGTTATTCGGTCGCCAATCGCAGGCTTATCAGCGATATTTCTCTACAGCTGTCAAGCGGCGAACTGGTCGCGTTAATAGGCCCAAACGGCGCGGGTAAATCGACGCTGTTACGCCTGTTGACCGGCTATCTGACGCCGGATTCAGGGGATTGCGCGCTGGTTGGTCGTCCACTGACGGACTGGGACCCACTGGAATTGGCCCGCACTCGTGCCGTAATGCGCCAAAACAGCGAGCTGGCCTTTGGTTACAGCGTGCGTGAAGTCGTGACACTGGGGCGGTCGCCGCACAATAACGCGCAACTCCAGCAGGCTTTGCAACAGGTACTGGAGCAAACCGACTGTCTGTCTCTTGCCGAGCGTGACTATCGACAGCTTTCGGGCGGAGAACAACAGCGGGTGCAGCTTGCCAGAGTCTTGATTCAGCTCTGGAGTGCAAAGCCCTCGCCGCGCTGGCTGTTTCTGGATGAACCGACTTCAGCACTGGACCTCTACCACCAGCAGCACAGCCTGCGTCTGTTGCACCGTCTTACGCGACAGTCGCCGCTGGCGGTCTGCTGCGTCCTGCATGACTTGAATCTGGCAGCACTCTACGCCGACAGGATTTTATTGTTGCATCAGGGAGAGTTGGTGGCGGCAGGAACGCCGAAAGAGGTGCTGCAGGCCGACGTGTTACAACGGTGGTACCGCGCGGATCTGGGCGTGATTAATCATCCCGAAAGCCCGGTTCCTCAGGTTTTCCTCAGACAATAATCAGAGTTTCCTCCCTGATGCATGGATTATCAGGGAGGATTTCTACCCAAACATTTAGCTCGAGCAGGACACTTCAAGGTGTTTACCCCAGTCCGGGGGCAGCGCTGCCAGCTCATCAAAGCGAGCATCGTCACTGTACGGCTGCTGTAGTGCAAGATGCAGCGCCTGCAAACGCCCGACGTCGTCAACCTCCGCGCCTTCAATCGCCTGCTGCGCCAGATAGTTGCGCAGAATAATACGTGGGTTAATCTTTTTCATCGCCTGCTGACGCGTCGCATCGTCCTGCTCTTCCAGCAACAGCCGCTGACGATAACCTTCGTACCATTGGTCAAACGCCTGGCGATCGATAAACTCGTCGCGGAGTGCCGAACGCGTTTCTCCTTTCTCAACGCCACTCAGCAGGCGGAAGGTACGGGTGTAGTCACGCCCCTCTTGCGCCATCAGGCTTAGCAACCCGGTCAGGATATTGTTGTCCTGCTTGTTCTCGGTAAAGAAGCCGAGCTTGGCGCGCATCAATCTGCCGTATTCAAGCATCAGGGCAGGCTCGTAAGCCGCCAGCGCTTTTTGCAGATCTTCAGTGCTCATCAGGCCGGAAAGCGACTGCGCCAGACGATGCAGGTTCCAGTAAGCCACGGAAGGTTGGTTGTCAAAGCTATAACGGCCCTGGTGGTCGGTATGATTGCAGATGAAATCCGGTTTATAGTCGTCGAGGAAGCCGTAAGGACCGAAGTCGAGGGTCAGCCCGAGGATCGACATGTTGTCGGTGTTCATGACGCCGTGCGCAAAGCCCACGCTTTGCCATTTGGCAATCAGACGTGCGGTGCGTTCAACCACGTCGGTCAACCACAGGCGGTAGCGGTCAGCCTCGTTTTGCAGCGCTGGCCAGAAGTGTGCGATGGCATAATCGGCCAGCATCGCCACCTGCTCAGGTTGCTTACGATAGTAGAAGTGTTCGAAATGGCCGAAGCGAATGTGGCTCGGCGCTACGCGAATCAGCATCGCGCCGCGCTCCGTCGTCTCGCGATAGACCGGCTCGTCACTGGTCACAATGGTCAGCGCACGAGTGGTCGGAATGCCGAGATGGTGCAGCGCTTCGGAAGCCAAAAACTCGCGCACCACCGAGCGAAGTACCGCACGACCGTCCCCCATGCGTGAATATGGCGTGAGGCCTGCGCCTTTTAGATGCCAGTCGAGCATGCGCCCGTCTTCAAGCTTCTGCTCGCCCAGCAATACCCCCCGCCCGTCACCGAGCTGGCCGGCCCACTGACCAAACTGGTGGCCACTGTAGACCTGCGCCAGAGGTTTCATGCCAGGGAACAGCGCTTGGCCGCTCCAGTAGCCTGAATTTTCTGCCGTGAATAACGACGAGTCCAGCCCCAACTCTTCCGCCAGGGGCTCGCTGTGGTACAGCAGTCGCGCGCCAGCGAGTGGCGTAGGCTGCAATTCGGTATAAAAACCGGGGAGTTCGTCGAGATAACGGTGTTCAAATTGTGGCATAACTTTTTGCGACATAACTGCCTCTTAAACCATCCAGCTGCGCATCAATACCTGGCACTGCTCACGGACGTTGCTTTTAATTAATGCCATCTGCTCGGCCGGGAACTGGCGACCTTCTTCGTCAGCGTTAAACACGGGATGTTTCACGGTATAAAACGTTGTAGCCAGCCCAAACAGGGATAACACTCTGATTTGTGTACGTTCATTATCTACCGCGTTGCCCGATATCCTCGAGACCAGTTTGACGCCCGCACGATGGACGTGGTCGATAAGCTTTTCCTGAAACAGCAAGGAGGCCTTTTCCGGGCCCTGCCCCATTTTGATTCGTGCATGAAAAAGTCGGCGCTGATGTACGGCGCGGTTATTCAGCACGCGCTCCAGCACCGTTTCAAGCATCAGGCAGAACATTTCGATGCAGGTATCAGGGTCGGGATTCTCAAGCTTGCTAATTCGCGTAAGCAACGGCTCGAACCAGCCGTAACTCTCTTCGGCAAGATAATCTGCGCAGGTGACGTATAAGCCTTCTTTATTCTCGAAATAGTACTGCAACGCGGGCGTATTGACACCGGCATGCCTGGCGATTGCGCGCGTCGATGCGCCTTCAAAGCCTAATTCGCCAAACAGAACAATAGCGCTTTCGATAATACGTTGTCGGGTTTCGTCACCGCGCGCGTAGCCGCCGGAAGGGGGATGGCGGAGCTGTTTAGAAAGAGCGTTATCGGTCATGAATCAATTCCTGTAGCAAAACATGCGAATTATAACAGTCAAATTGCATAATAAAAGTATATCACTTGACACAATTGTGCCATTTGGAATATTTATCTCGAGCGGAATAATTTCACTAAAAAGGTTCTCACTTTGTTACTTGCATCCATGATTGCGTCCTCCGAGGCCGCCCCCACCGTCAACGCCCAACCCCAATCCAGCAAAAAACGCCGTATTTTGCTGCGACTGGCGTTCTGCGTGGTGCTGGTTTTGGTACTGGCTTCACTCTATTGGTTCTTCATTGCTCGCTTTAACGAATCCACCGATGACGCCTATGTTCAGGCGGACAGCGTCACGCTTGCGCCGAAAATTTCCGGCTACGTCACCAAGGTGCTGGTCAAGGACAACCAGTGGGTCAAGGCGGGCGAACCCGTGGTACAGATTGAAGACGACCAGTATCAGGCGCGCCTCAATCAGGCCAGTGCCAATATTCTGGCCGATCAGGCCGCCATCGACCAGGCTAATGCCGAGATAACGCGCCAGAACGCCCAGATTGAACAGGCTCAGGCGCAGCAGCGGTCTGCTCTCGTGCAGCTTAACTATTCAAATCATGAATATCAGCGCTATCTGCCATTGGCAGCCAGCGGTGCAGAAAATCAGGAGAAGCTCGCCGAGCTTCGTCGCAGCCGTGACCAGGCTCAGGCCGATTATGACGCTAACGTAGCCGCCGTAAAATCAGCTTCAGCACAGATTCAGTCAATGCATGCTCAAATTGAGCAGGCGAAAGCCCAGTTAGCCTCTGCCGAAGCAAACCGCGCACAGTCGAACATCGATTATCACGGCACCGTGGTATACAGCCCACTTGACGGCCGCGTCGGCGATCGTGCGGTACGCGTAGGCCAATATGTTCAGCCGGGAACTCGCCTGCTGACGGTGGTTCCGGAAAACGATCTGTATCTGGTTGCCAATTTTAAAGAAACGCAGTTGACCCATATGCTGCCGGGTCAGAAAGCCACGCTGCACGTTGATGCGTTTCCCGGCCATGATTTCAGCGGCGTAGTCGACAGCTTCGCTCCGGGCACCGGTTCACTCTTCGCCTTACTGCCACCGGATAACGCCACCGGTAACTTTACCAAAATTGTGCAGCGTGTTCCGGTACGCATCCGCATTACCGACAAAAGCGATGCAGCGAAACGTTTGCTGGCCGGTATGTCGGTGACCGTTGACGTCGATACGCATCCTAACCAGCAGGCGCAGCCATGAGCAGCACCGTCCTTCCCGCTACCCAGCAGCCCAGCGCCTCGGTAACGGACTGGGTTGCGGTATTTGCCGGTGCGCTTGGCGCACTGATGGCGACGCTGGATATTTCTATCACCAACTCCGCACTGCCGCAAATTCAGGGCGAAATTGGCGCGACCGGCACCGAGGGCACCTGGATTTCAACCGGGTATCTGCTGTCAGAGATAGTGATGATCCCGCTGGCCGCCTGGCTCAGCCGCCTGCTTGGGCTGCGTAACTTCTTAATGTGGTGCGCCCTGCTCTTCATCTGTTTTTCCGTCATGTGCGGTACGTCGGGCAGCCTGACGCAGATGATCATCGGACGTGTTGGTCAAGGCTTTGCCGGAGGGGCGATGATCCCCACCGCGCAGATGATCATTCGTACCCGCTTGCCGCGGCGACAGCTGCCGTTAGGGATGTCGATTTTTGGCGTCATTGTGATTCTCGGGCCAGTAATGGGGCCGGTGTTAGGCGGTTGGCTAGCCGAAAACGTCAGCTGGAACTGGTGCTTCTTCCTTAACTTACCAGTCGGTATCGGGCTGATGCTGCTGTTATTCAACGGCCTGCCGAAGGAGAAACCCCACTGGGAAGGCTTCATGGAGGCCGACTGGCTGGGCATTATTGGCATGAGCGTTGGGCTAAGTTGCCTAACGGTGGTACTGGAGGAAGGTCAGCGCGACAACTGGTTTGATTCGACGATGATTGTCACCCTCTCCATCGCGATGGTGCTCGGCTTTATTCTGCTGAGCATCGCGCAGCTCACGGCGAAAAAACCGGTTATTCGGCTCTCGCTGCTGCGTAATCCGCGCTACGTCAGCGTGCTGGTGATCGTGTTTGTCGTCGGCATGGGTCTGTACTGTGTGCTGTACCTTCTGCCTCAGTTTCTGAGCGGCGTGGCAGGCTACAACTCACAGCAGTCGGGAATGGTGCTGCTGGTCTCGGGGGTCCCGAGCCTGATCATGATGCCTATCTTGCCGCGCATGTTGCGTAGCGTGGACACGCGCCTGTTGGTCATCTGCGGCGTTATCCTCTTTGCCGTCAGCTGTTTCCTCGATATTTCACTGACCGCACAAAGTACCGGCGATGACTTCTTCTGGTCACAGCTGCTTCGCGGTGCAGGACAAATCATGGCAATGATGCCGCTGAATCAGGCCTCAATGGCCGCCGTCAATGACGATGAAGTCGCCGACGCAGCCGGTATTTACAACATGATGCGTAACCTTGGCGGCTCCGTTGGGCTGGCCTTGCTCGGAATCTTCATCGACCGGCAGCGAAAAATGCATGACGACGTGCTCCGCGAGTCGGTAACCGCCAACTCTCCGCTGGCAGAGAGCCGTATTTCCGGCAGCGCCAGCCAGTTCTTCAGTCAGACTGGTGATATGGTGCATGCAAAAATGCAGGCCATGGGCCAGCTGGCTAATGAAATCTCGCAGCAGGCGCTAGTGATGACCTATTCCGAGTCATTTTTCGTGCTCGGCATGGCGCTGGTGTGCTGTATTCCGCTGGCGCTGCTGCTGCGCGCGCCGCGTATGACTAATAAGTGACAGACTATGAACAATAAATTGATGCGTTTAGCGCCGCTCGGTGGCCTGGCGATGTTGCTCGCAGGGTGCAGCGTGGGCCCAGACTATCACGGTGCGCCAGGCGTGCCGCTGACGGCCAAGTTTACTCGCCTGCCTAACTCGGGCGTCAGCACCGGGCAGGCCCAGTCGCAGTGGTGGCTGGCCTTCCATGACGAACGCCTTAACCAGCTGATCGTCAAGGCAATGCAGCATAATCCTGATATCGATATCGCGCGTGCTCGTCTGCAGCAGTCGCGCGCGGCGTTGGCTGGCGATCAGGCTCAGGAGATGCCCAAACTCGACGCCACTGGGGCAATGGTGCGTGCGCGTCTGCCGGAAACCGGCACCGCACTGCCTATCAGTAATCCGGTAAATCTTTATAGCAGCGGCTTTGATGCCAGCTGGGAGCTAGACCTGTTCGGACAGAATCGTCGTACTGTCGAAGCTGGACGAGCGCAGCAAGAGGCCAGCGAGGCCAGTCTGGCAGATACGCAGGTGTCGATTGCCGCCGAGGTCGCGAGCAATTATTTGCAGCTTTGCGGCGCACAGGAACAGCTTGCCAATCTGCAAAAGAATATTGCGTTGCAGCAGCAAACGGTCGCATTGACCCAACAGCGCCAGTCGCGCGGAGCAGCGAACGATACTGACGTTCACCGCCTGCAAACCGATTTGGAAAACAGTCAGGCCGAGGTCCCGAATCAGATTGCGCAAATCAATGAGTACAAGGACCAACTGGCGTTTCTCTCAGGCCTGACGCCGGGCGCACTGGATAACCTGCTCTCGGGAGCCGTAGTCTTACCGGCAGAGCCGCAGCAAATTAACGTCGGTGACCCGGTTGACCTGATTCGTCGTCGACCAGACGTACGCAACGCCGAGCGTAAACTGGCTGCCAGTACCGCGACCGTGGGCGAACACGTGGCTGACCTATACCCGAAAATTACCCTGCGCGGCATTCTGGGATTTAGCAGCGATACCAGCAGCGAGATGTTCAGCCACGGAAATGAGTCGTGGCTGCTGGTGCCCATGCTCCAGTGGAATATTCTCGATTTTGGCCGTATCCGTTCGCAAATCAACGTCGCGAAAGCACAGCGTGATGAGGCTGAGGCTGAATGGCGTAAAACCGTGCTCAATGCGCTGCGCGACGCCAATGGCTCTCTTTCCCGCTACGGCGAACAGCGCCGCACGCTGGTGAACTACATGACGGTTGAGACGATGGCAGGTCAGGACGAACGGCTGATGAAGCAGCGCTACGGTGCTGGCGTTGCCAGTCTGATTGACGTACTCGATACCCAGCGTACGCAGCTGAATGCCAGCCAGAAGCGAATCCAGTCGCAGACCGACCTGGCACTGGACTATGTGGCCTTGCAGAAGAGTTTGGGCCTCGGCTGGGAGTCATAAAACGGTGATATAGCGTATCAGGGCAAAATAGGGATATTGCCCTGATACTGCCAAATATTATGCTGTTTCAGCGGCTGGAAGCACCGGAATAAAACATTGTTAGCGAATGCTTTATCAATTGAAATTTGCAAATAACAATTTTAAAGTACCGAATTACCCCATTATTTTCAGTGAATTGTTAATGAGTACTGGTGAGATGTTAGTTCCCGTCGCGGTTATTCTTTGCGTCGCGATGTATTTTCTGCCTTTTTTGATTGCCGATCATAGAAAACATAAAAAATTACCGGTTATTTTTGGCGTAAACCTGCTGCTGGGGTGGACGGTTATAGGCTGGGCGGTGGCGATGGTATGGGCGTTCTCGACTCCGGAAAACGCTTCTGACTCAGCTAAAAATCAGTCGCAGGTCTATTCTGAAGAGTCTTGATGCCAGCATCCGACTCGGGCCATCATGTTGACAACAAATACTTATCCTGCTGGGGGGCTCAGCCCCCTCTTCCATGCAACGTCTGTCTGCTCTTCTGCCAAAGTCTGCTGTTCACGACGTTCATATTGGCTCTTAGAATCATAGGCTATGTATACAACTTAACAAAGGCAGACCATAACAGCGGAATAGCCAATTAACGTTTCCTCCCCTGTCTTATTACTGCACTATCTTAACGCTTAACGAATACCCCCCACCATCCAGCCCTGAAGCTCAGTGAGCTCCGCCCTGAACTCCGGGAAGGCGGCACAGGAAGCCTGAGCGGCAGCGATAACGTCGTCGGCATAATACTTACCGCCCACCAGCCTGTTTGCGAAATCGTGGAGCGGAGCAGGATTAAGGCTGTCGGTGTACAGACGTGCGCGGCTGATGCGCCCTTTCTCGATATCGAAATAGACCTCCACCCCACCCCAGACAAAGCGCTCACTTAATTCATGGCTGAAGTCCGGCGCTTTGCCAAAATTCCAGTCCCAGCTGCGCTGTTTCTCAAACTGCTCGGCAAAACCGGGAAGATCGGGGAAAACGTCGGGAGAGATAACCTCTGGCTCGACGCGGGCACCGTACCACTCAAAAAATGCCTCACTCACTGCCTTACAGACTCGTGCGTGATCGATGTCATGCACCCATTCGTTAAGGTTTGCCACGCGTGATCTTACGGAAGTGATGCCCTTCGCCTGAAGTTTTTTGGGATCCGGATTGAGGTAATTGGCCAGACGACTGAGATCGGCATTCAACAGCAGCGTGCCGTGATGGAAACCACGGGTCTGCGTCTCGCGGTAGGCAGATCCCGAAATTTTGCGCTCGCCTTCGGCAGTGGTCGCGACCAGGTCGTTACGACCCGAGGCGCTGGCCTGAATTCCCAGGCTCGACAGGGCATTGAGGATTATCTGCGTAGAAACGCTTTTATCATACTCGGGCTTGCCGGCCATGAAGGTGAAACAGCTATTGCCGAGATCGTGAAATACCGCGCCGCCCCCGCTGCTGCGACGAGCCAGTCGGATGCCGTCCTGCGCCATGCGAGCGGTGTTGCACTCTTTCCAGGGATTTTGCCCCTGCCCGATGACGACGGTTTCGGCATTACGCCACAGAAAAAGCACGCGCTGGGTGGTCATTTGGCGAAAGATGCAGTCTTCAACCGCGAGATTAAACCAGGGATCGTAAGAATCGGAAAGTAGAAGACGTAAAGCCGTCATAATAAGGTGTCCTGCGAAGCGTGGAGCCTAGGGGAAAATTGCTCTAAAGATTGCTTAAATTATAAACATGGAAATAGCGGACTAAATCCGCCGCGCCTGCCAGTACGTTTTGCGCCAGTATTCGTTGTCCAGTGACGATCGCACCACGCCTCGACTGGTTGAGGCATGAATAAAGGCATCACCTGAATCATAAATCCCGACGTGAAGACCGTTTTCGCCAGCGCCTGTCTTGAAGAACACCAGGTCGCCGGGCAGCAGTTCTTTACGTGATACTTTGGTGCCAACCTCGGTTTGTTCGGCGGTCGTGCGCGGAAGGATAACGCCAAATCTATCGCGGAAGGTGCGGAACACAAAGCCTGAGCAGTCGATGCCGTTACGGCTTAGGCCGCCGTAGCGATACGGGGTGCCGTGCCATCTGCCCAACTGATCGTTTAACTGTGCGACAACAACTCGCGAGTTTGCCAGACTGCCGCTGGGCATCGGCGCGTGACTGCTACAGCCGCCGAGAATAAGCACAGCCAATGCCAACAGTGAATATAAAAGTCTTGAGCGCTTTTGCATGTCTTTTGTTCCCTGGCCGACATCCTGAAATCATTCCACGCTGGAAAATGGTGGAGAAGATAACTTGCCGTTATCTAAGGACTTAAAGAATTTAGCGCTATTTTATCCGCCATCCAACAAAAATCGCTGAGTTTTGCAAAAGAAAATCTGAGAAAGCGCCGTTATTCCGGCGCTTGAGAGGAGGTTTTACTGTGGATCAGCCAGACGCCGAAAAGAATGGATAATGCACCCAATGACTTCATCCAGTGCATATTTTCGTTAAACCACGGCAGCGAAACCGCACCGAGATAGACCAGCGCATAGCTCAGGCTGAGCAGACTGTAAGCACGATTAAGCGGCAGCTGACGCAGCGCGAAGAACCAGCAAACCATTGATAATGCATAGCCCGCAATACCGCAGCAGACAATGAAAACCGGCAGCAGGTTATTCATTACTAATGAATAAAGGTTGGCGTTCAGTGAAAACGTCGGCATGTGGGTCATGCCCCATTTCATCATCAGCTGCGCCATACTGACCAGCAGCAGGCTGGCGATGCCCCATCCGAACCCTTTCATCCGCTTATCCCCATCAGCAAAATACCCAACATAATAAAGGCCACGCCAAGCCAGTGTCTGCGGTCAATAATTTCGCCAAAGAATCCGCGAGCGCTGAAAGTGATGAGCACAAAGTTCATGCTCAGCATCGGGTAGGCAATGCTCAGGGGTAACAGCTGGAGGACGCGAAGCCAGAGTAGCAGGCCGCAGCCCATAAAAAACACGGCGGTAACCATCCAGCGCAGGATAGGTCCCAGATTACCTGAGACCTGTGCCTGCCCTACCTGTGCGGCTTTCTTCTGACAAAGCTGCCCTGCACAGGTAAGAATGCTCACCACCAGTACCAAGAGAAAACCGGTCATGGCAGTTTTTTATAGACCAGAAGCTTGAATCGACCTGAAACGGCTTCACTGTCGGCCGGTGGCAGGTTATCCGTGGTCTGGAATTTATTATCCAGCTTAATCATCACAGAAACGTCACCCTGCTCACGTGCTTTGAGCAACCACGTCGGGAAGTCAGGGCCGCTGATGTAGTGACCTTGCGCATCCGGATAGTTAAGGCCGTACTGCAACTCGCCCTTCTCGTCGAACATCAGGATATCGCTGCGCTTCAATTCCCAGGCCAGGCCTGCGGCAAAACCAACGTCATCGCAAAGCACATAGCGACTCTGTTGCAGAACCTGCATATTTTGCTGGATAAACGCCTGCGGCTGCTTGGACTCGATAACGTGGTTCGGTATTGCCTGTCCGACCAGCAGCGAAAGCACCAGCGGACAAGCTGCGGACCAATACCAGCGGCGAGGCAGCGTGAGACTCAACGCACCGGCCAGCGCCCAGGCAGCGAAACACAGTATGGCGATGAGCAGCTTGTAAAGTTCGTCGTGCCCATAGACAGGCTTGATGTGCAGAGGCAATAACCCGGAGGTCACGAGGAGTGCAATGACCGCCAATGAGCCGAAAAGAACGTTGATGATACCGTTAACTTTCAGCACCCGCGAAGTAACCGACTGGCGAACCTGCTCAAAGTGATCGGCCATCAACAGGGCCAACGGCGCGAAGCACGGCAGGATGTAGGTCGGCAGTTTGCCTTTGGCGATACTGAAGAAAATCAGCGGCATGATTGCCCAGCTGAGCAGGAAAAATAGTTCAGGGCGTAACGCTTTTTTCTTCCAGCCGCTTATCAGCGAACCGGGCAGCAGTGCCATCCACGGTAGGGTCCCAAGAATGAGAACGGGCAGGTAGTACCAGAATGGGGCACTGTGCTGGGCATTCTTTTCGGCGAAGCGTTGAATATGCTCAACCCAGAAGAAATAGCGCCAGAAGTCCGGTTCACGCTCACCGATTGCAATAACCCACGGCAGACTGAGCACAAAAGCACTGACAATCGCCAGTGGCCCCCAGCCAAGGAGAGTTTTGAAGCGTTTTTCACGCCAGACAATGGGTAAAACGGCAATCACCGGCACCGCCAATGCGAGGAAGCCTTTGGTCATGAAGCCCATCCCACAGGCGAGACCCAGCGCAATCCAGCTGATGGCTTTTTGGCGTGTTCCGCTGGCGCGCAAGCAGAAGTAGCTGCTCACCATCGCGGCCGTCATCCACAGCGTAATCATCGGGTCGAGCACCGCGTAGGTGCCGATACCAAAGACCAGCGCCGAGGAGAGATAAATCAGCGTTGCGACATAGGCTTTTTGACGATTGCGCCATATGACGTTCGCCAGCCAGAACACCAGTAAGGCGCTCATTGCCGTTGAGAATACGGAACCAAAACGTACCGCAAAGTTGGAATGACCGAAGATAATCTGGCCAATATTGTTAATCCAATAGCCGGCATCCGGTTTTTCGAAATATCTCAATCCCAGAAACTGGGGAACAATCCAGTCACCGCGCTGTAGCATTTCACGGCTGATTTCGGCATAACGCGTCTCATCAGGCTGCCACAGCGAGCGCAGATCCAATGGGACGAGATAAATCAGCGCGAAAAACACCAACAGCATGAAACCGTAGGCGCGTTTGATACTGTTCGACATTTATTGCGATCCTTTTTCCTGACAGCCCAACCATCCTTCCCTGCCGGGAAACGCCGAACGCACGACCCTTCCCACGGGCAGCGTCTGGCTATCGGCAGGCAGTAAACTTCCCAGTGTGCAAAACTCGATACCCTGCTGCTTTGCACGCGTCAGGAGATCGTCAAACATGGCGGAGAGCGACATGCCTTCGACTTCGGTATGAATGGTATAAACCGGCACGCCTTGGTCACGCGCGATGGCATCAAGAATGAAATCGTTGAAACCTTCTGCGGTAACCTGAGTACCAATCACTTCATCATAAGTCGGCAAGGTCACGGGGATTTGCACCGTACCCAACTCTCCGTTACCCAGGAGCGGTCGGAAAGGTGCGCTGCCGCGGCAGTCGCTGTTATAGCGGAAATTAAACTTTTCTTTCACGTCGATCACCCGCTGATCGGCACGCCATCCTGCTACCGCAGAGCAATCAATCGAACGGCCGATGCTGTTTTCAAGGGCAATGACCCCTTTACGCACCTGCTGTTCCAGCTGTTCTGATGACCATTTTTCAACCTTGGCCTGCCAACCCTGGTGGTCCCAGGCGTGCAGCCCGACCTCATGACCTTCGTCAGCGGTCTGCTTCATCAAGGGCGCGAAATCTTTGGCGATGAGCTTTCCGGGCCAGGCAGTACCGGCGACCAGAATATCCAGCCCATAGAGCGATGCCGCGTTGGATCGCAGCATCTTCCACAGAAAGCGGGGACGCAAAAGGCGCCATAAATGGCGCCCCATGTTGTCCGGCCCAACGCTGAAAAAGAAACTGCCCTTGATTTGATGTTTATCCAGAAGTCTTAACAACTCAGGGACACCCTTTCGGGTGCCGCTCCATGTGTCGACGTCTATCCTCAGGCCTACTTTTTTCATTGCGGTCAAGTCTTTATCCTTTATTTGCAGGCAATTCTACAGAACGCAGGAAGAAGTCCAGAGTGTCATCAATGGTTTTGCTCATATCGACCGTTGGCTGCCAATCAAGCAGACGGCGGGCATTTTTGATGCTCGGCGTACGGTGCTCAACGTCCTGATAGCCTTTACCGTAGTAGCTGCTGCTTTCGATAAGCTTCATGCCGGCAAACGGAGGGAACTGGTCACGCAGCGGGTGCGCATCGAAGCTCTTGAGCAGCATTTCTGCCAGCTCGCGGATGCTCGCTTCATTGGTTGGGTTACCAATGTTGATGATTTGACCTTCGCACAGGTTGTCGCGGTTCTCGATGATGCGGAACAGTGCCTCGATACCGTCGTTGATGTCGGTAAAGCAACGTTTCTGCTCACCGCCGTCGATAAGCTTGATAGGCGAACCTTCAACCAGGTTAAGGATAAGCTGGGTGATTGCACGAGAGCTGCCTACGCGTGCCGCGTCGAGGTTATCAAGACGCGGGCCCATCCAGTTGAACGGACGGAAAAGGGTAAAGCGCAGGCCTTCTTTTGCTCCGTAAGCCCAGATGACTCGGTCAAGCAGCTGCTTGGACACAGAGTAGATCCAGCGCTGTTTGTTGATTGGACCAACAATCAGGCGTGAGCTGTCTTCGTCGAACTCTTTATCGTCACACATACCGTAAACTTCTGAGGTAGATGGGAAGATAATGCGTTTTTTATATTTCACGCAGTCGCGAACGATTTTCAGGTTTTCTTCGAAGTCCAGTTCGAATACACGCAGTGGGTTACGGGTGTATTCGATTGGCGTTGCGATAGCGACCAGCGGCAGAACGACGTCACATTTTTTGATGTGATATTCGATCCACTCAGAGTGAATGCTGATGTCACCTTCAACGAAGTGGAAGTTCGGGTTGTCCATGAAACGGCTGATAGCATCGGAGCTGATGTCCAGACCATAGATTTCATATTTACCGTCGCGCAGCAAGCGCTCGCTCAGGTGGTTACCGATGAAGCCGTTGACGCCCAGAATCAGAACGCGGGTACGACGTTTCATCACAGAGGTCGGAAGCGAAGACAGGCGCACATCAGGCATAATGCCCATTTCCAGCGCAAGACGCGAACCCTGAACATACAGGCCAGACTCGTTCTGACCGGCGATAATTTCCAGCGCACCTTCGCCACAGGCGATTACCAGTGGATCGGCAGACAGTACGGTGCCAGGCTGCTTGTCGTGAGCCTGCTCCAACACGCGCGCACGCCAGATAACCAGCTTGCGTTGACCCAGGTAAGTGAAAGCACCCGGGTAAGGTTCGGTCACGGCACGGATCAGGTTGTTTATCTGTGTGGCTGATTTATGCCAGTGGATCTCGCCATCGGCTGCGCTGCGACGACCAAAGTAGCTCGCCTGAGATTCGTCCTGCGGGGTCAGGGTAATGTTACCCGCCAGCATGGAAGGCAGGGTTTTCTGCAGCACAGACTGGGCCGCTTCACGCACTTTGGCGTGCAGCGTCAGCGCGGTGTCCTGTGGGTCGATAGCCACAGCCTGCTGGGCAACGATGTCGCCAGCGTCAGGACGCTTAACCATTTTGTGCAGCGTAACGCCCGTCTCGGTCTCGCCGTTCACCAGCGCCCAGTTAACCGGCGCACGCCCACGGTAGCGAGGCAGCAGAGAACCGTGCAGGTTGAAACCGCCCTGTGGCGCGAGCGACAGCAGCTCTTCGCTCAGCATGTTGCGATAGTAGAAAGAGAAAATAACGTCCGGCTGCAAATCACGGATGCGGTCAACCCACAGCGGATGGTTCACGTCTTCCGGCGCGTAAACCGGTAAATTCAGTTCTGCGCCGGTACGGGCTACCGAGGCAAAGAAGTTGTTTTCGTCTGGGGAGTCGGTATGGGTGAATACCGCTTGAACATCATAACCCGCTTCAACCAGAGCTTTCAGTCCAACGCAACCAATATCATGGTATGCAAAAACAATCGCTTTCATTATTTATTTTCCTGATCTTCATCGACATCAGCGGCTTGAGCACCGATGACTTTTTGTACGAAATAACGTGGGCGCGCGCGCACGTCGGTATAGATACGGCCGATGTATTCACCGAGCAGTCCCATTCCGACAAATTGCGCACCGACAAACATAAACAGCAGGGCGAACAGCGTGAACACACCTTCCGCTGCCCACTCAGGACCTAATATCAAACGCATCAGGATCAACACCAGCGCCAGCAGGAAGCCGAACAGCGCAATAAAGCTGCCGACAACGCTGAGCATACGCAGCGGCGTGGTGGTCAGACAGGTGATCAGGTCAAACATCAGATTGACCAGTTTCATCAGGCTATATTTTGAATCACCAAACTCGCGTTCGGCGTGCAGCACCGGGATCTCCACGGTTTTGCGCGCAAAGGTATTGGCGAGGATCGGGATAAAAGTGCTCCGCTCGTGGCAGTGCAGCATCGCTTCGATGATATGGCGACGATAGGCGCGCAGCATACAGCCATAGTCACCCATCGATTTACCGGTCGCACTCTGGATCATCATATTGATGACCTTTGACGCACTTTTGCGGAACCAGGAGTCCTGACGGTTTGAGCGCACGGTGCCCACCACGTCATAACCTTCCTCTGCCTTGAGGACCAGACGAGGGATCTCTTCGGGCGGATTCTGCAAATCGGCATCCAGGGTGATAATCAGGTCACCGCAGACCTGATTGAAACCGGCCATAATCGCCGAATGCTGTCCGTAGTTGCGGTTCAGCAATACAGCAACGACACAGTTTTCAGGCTGCTCGGCGGCTTCGGTCAGTAGCTTGGCTGAATTATCCGTGCTGCCATCGTCGATGAGGACGATTTCAAAAGGCTGGGTTAACTGGCGACAGGCGGCAATAGTTCGAGAGAGCAGAACCGGCAGGCTCTCCTCCTCGTTGTAAACGGGAATAACGATAGAAACTTTCTTAATTTCTTCAAACTGAGCCACTACTGCTTCTCCACCAGGGACTTAAGAGCGTCAACTACCCGATCAACGTCACTGTCTTGCATATCTGGGAACATCGGCAAACTGCACAGACGCGCGGTATTCCACTCGCTGTTAGGCAACGACAAATCGGGATAACGTTCACGATAATATTTTTGAGTGTGCGCGGCGCGGAAATGCAGACCGGTACCGATACCCACCTCTTTGAGTTTTTCCATCAGCCTGTCGCGACTGATTCCGCAGCGCATTTCGTCAACTCGGATCATGAACAGGTGCCAGGTGTGCAGGTGCGGGTATTCAGGAACCTGCATCGGCAGGAACGGCGTCCCCTGTAGCTTCTCGAGGTAAAGCTGCGCCAGCTCTGCGCGGCGTGCGTTCATCTCGTGCAGGCGCTTGAGTTGCACAACGGCAATCGAGGCGTGAATGTCCGACAGATTGTATTTAAAGCCAGGCTCGATAACCTCCGCCTGAGGGCGACGGCCCTGAACCTGACGGTCAAAGGCATCAACGGCCAGACCGTGGAACTTCAGCGCACGCACTTTTTCAGCCAGTGCGTCGTCGTCTGTTGCTACCAGACCGCCTTCGGCGCAGGTCATGTTTTTAATCGCATGGAATGAGAAAATGGCCGTGCCCTGTGCGCCAATCCAGCGATCGCGATACTGGGTGCCCGCAGAGTGAGCGGCATCTTCGATAAGCGGGATGTTGTGGCGTTGAGCGATGTCGTACAGAGGGTCAAGGTCGAGTGGTGCGCCGGCGTAGTGCACCGGGATAATGGCTTTGGTTCTTGGCGTGATCGCGGCCTCTACGTCTTCGGCCTTAACCATCAGCGTGTGCGGATCAACGTCAATCATGACCGGCTCTGCACCGAGCAGTACAATCATGTTGATAGTAGAGACCCAGGTCTGAGAGGGTGTGATCACCTCATCGCCTGGCCCTATGCCCAATGCCATCAACGTGACGTGCATACCACCGGTGGCGGAACTCACCGCTATCGCGTGCTTGCAGCCAAATGCGGCGGAAAAATCCTGTTCCAGTTGATGAGTTTGTGGTCCGGTGGTTATCCACCCGGAGCGCAAAACTTGCTCAACGGCCTTGATTTCTTCATCTCCCATAGAAGGGCGGGAGAAAGGTAAAAAGTTGTCCATGTAGCATATCCTGTAATTTAAGGACGGCAAAGAGGCATGCAGTTACGCAAACTGTATAGTCTGGTTATTTAACGAAGAGTAAACGCCACCCTACAAATAGTGCAATAGATTATTGTCGTTTAAGCTTAATTTAACATTAAGGATTTTCAAGTATTTGGCAAGCAAAAGAAGATGTTTCGGGCAATTAGTTAATTCATTGTCTTAAATCAACTAAAGTTGGGATTTGGATAACATTTGTGGCGTTTTGAGA
>NZ_MRWE01000024.1:25723-74727 GCF_002093665.1 Rouxiella badensis
GAACTTCTTTTTAAAATTTTGCGGTTTTTTATTTTTACAAAAAAACGTAGCGGTGAAATTATTTATATTTAATAGTTTCTACATCAAGGGGTCATAATCCATGATTTTCCTGAAAAATGCTGCAATTTAAAATCAACATCGTAAACAGGCGTCAGGTTTTCTGGCTGTAACACGTTCTGTGGTGTCCCCATCGCTACCGTTTTTCCCTTGTGCATCAACCATACCCAATCGGCGTGATGCAGCGTGTGGTTGAGGTCATGGTCGGTGACGAGGGCTATTCCTCCCACGGCGCAAAATTCATCGATAAGTGCGTCCATCGCCCGTTGATGGGCAATATCCAGGCTATTGGCTGGCTCATCGAGCAGTAAAAGCGCACCTTGCGGATTAATTGTTGGCCAAACCTGTAATAATGCGGCAACCAGGCGAACGCGCTGCCACTCACCGCCGGAAAGTCGAGTCACCGCTGTTGAAAGTTTGTCGGCCAAATGTAGCTTTCCACACAGCAGGTTTAACGTTTTTTCAAGCACAACGGGCTCCACGCCGACCGGCTGATGCAAGAATAAATACTGAAATACCGGCATGGTCGAAAGCGGTAAATATTGCTGGCATAAATAACTGCGGTAACGAGAAAGTTCTCTGCCAGAAAGTTTAGTGATTAATTGACCGTCGATTGATACCTCTCCGGTGGCATTTAGCATTCCGGCGATGCTTGCCAACAGACTGCTCTTTCCTGCCCCATTTGGCCCGACAATATGCACGCGAGCGCCCGCAGATACGCGGGTACTTAAGGGCAAAAAGCGTGACTCCAGCGCCAACTGTTTTATTTTCAGCATAAATTAACCAATATCTGTTGCCGGGAAAATAATAAAGTCAGGGCGGAAACTTTCCGCCCTTTTAGCCCAAACAAGATTTATTTCGCCAGCGCTTTTTTAACCGCCTCGAGCAAAATAGGATCTTCCGGCGTCATATCTGGTGCAAACCGTTGAAGCACTTCACCGTCACGTCCGATCAGGAACTTCTCAAAGTTCCATAGAATGTTTTCAGGCTTGACCGGCTCACGGCCTTTGCTTGCCAATCGCTGATAGAATTCGCTGCCCTCAGGTTTTACCGCCTGCGGTTTTGCCGCTGTCAGCGCTTTATACAGCGGATGTCGACCCTCACCGTTGACCTCGATTTTACTAAACAGCGGGAATTTCACGCCAAACTGGGTAGTACAGAAGGTCTGAATTTCCTCCTCGGTACCCGGCTCCTGCGCGCCAAACTCATTGCACGGGAATCCCAGAACCTCAAAACCTTGCTCATGCAAGGACTGATACAGTTTCTCAAGACCTTCATACTGCTTGGTCAGGCCGCACTGTGATGCGACGTTAACCACCAACAACACTTTGCCCTCAAAGGCACCCAGTGTGGTTGATTTGCCGTCAATGGTGGTCAGTGGAGTTGAATAAATCGCATGACTCATAATTCGTATCCTATTGTCGTGGTTAGGGTAAACACTGTGATAATAGCGAAAACTGGACAGCAATCGATGAAAATGCTGCCTAGTCGAGCCGCTCGCCTCTCGCCAGCAGCCAAATAAATAGGGGCGCGCCCAAAACGGCGGTCACGACCCCGATAGGGAGTTCGGCAGAATACAGCGCAATGCGCGCCATCACGTCCGCCGATAATAATACGCCACCGCCGGCCAGCGCGCAGGCAGGAAGCAGTCGCCGTTGATCGGTTATGCCGCTTAAGCGCAGCAAATGGGGGATAACCAGACCCACAAAGCCGATGACACCTGCCAGCGCGACGCTAATGCCTACTATCCAGCCCATCGCGAGCACCAGCAAATTACGCCAGACGGCGACAGGCAGACCAAGCTGCTGCGCCTGATGGGCGCCAAGTGAAAGCAGATTCAGGGGATGCCCCTGCGCGCAGAGCCACAGCAAAACCGGCAACAGCAACAGGCCAAGCCACGACTGACGCCAGTCGATACCGCCAAAACCGCCCATCATCCAGTACATCAGCTGACGCAGGTCGAGGCTGGAACTAAAGTACACCGCCCACGTCATGATGGCGCTACAGATAATGCCAATCGCGACGCCGACCAGCAGCAGTCGCGAATGCGCAAACAGCCGCCTGCGGGCGAAATACAGCAAGACGAAGGTGACTGCCAGCGAACCGGCAACCGCCGCAAGACTCATTATCCATATAGGAAGCAGGCCGTGGCCCAACAGGACACAAATCACCAGCGCTACGCCACCGCCGCTTGAGACCCCGAGCAGACCCGGCTCAGCCAGCGAGTTTTCAAACAGTGCCTGCATCACGGCTCCGCAAACGGCAAGCCCTGCCCCAACGAGTATCACCGCCAACGCGCGTGGCAGTCGAATCTGCCAGACAAACAGTTTAGCCGAAGGTGTCAGCCATTGATCCGGCCACAGCCAGCTGTCACCCGCGCAAAGGCTGAAAATCAGCACCGCTGCCAACAGCAGAGTCAGCGCCGTTAGCCGTTTAACGTCACGGCTTTTTTGTTGCTGTTCAAGCTGAATGAAAGAAGGGGTAGATGACATGTTAGCGGGGCAAGCTCCTGAGGCCATTCGGTGTTTCTGATTTTCATATTAAACAGTTAATAGCAGATTTGAACGCTAAATAGCGGCTTGCCGGAAAAAAGTCGATAAAAAAAGCTGCCGCACGGGTTGCGACAGCTTCATTGACTCCGCGCTTTTTACTGCGCGAGATTAGCTATGTGGACCGCTGGTTGGCGGAATAGGCCCATGGCCCTCTGCGCCGTGCGTGCCATTGCCCTGGTCAGGACGCATGCCCCTTTCTGCACCGGCAAAGTGTTTTGGTGGCGGTTTAGGGTCCCAACGATCGCCATGCCAGTAAAGACCGCGGCTGTTGCGCTCCCCCAGGCGCTTGTTGTGGTGCTGATGCCACCACTGCGGCGAGCGCCACTCATAACCATCCCAATAGTGACCGCGAGTGTCTTGGTCACCAATATGAATGGAACCGCTCGGCGTATTGACGTCGACGTTTACGGCGGCCTGGGCAACGTTGATTTGCGCGACGGCCGGTAGGGTCAATGCGAGGCAAAGCATCAAATGAGATTTTTTCACAACATCCACCTTAGTTTTATTTCCTGAGAAATTTAATAACAAGATGAATTATAGCTTAATCTAGGAAGACTGGGGATTTTCAGATAAATTGCGGCATGCTTACAATTAAAAAACAGTTGTATCAAAATAGAAATGAATTAATAGACTCTTGCGTAAATAACATTCAGCTTTCATAACTGCGCTAACATCTCTTAACGTTAGTCTGACAACAGATATTTTTCGTTTTATTTATAATCGGGCTGTTTAAACTAACAAAGGAATAATTATGCGTCGTATTTTGGCATTTGTTACCGTGGCTCTGGTTGCCTGTAGCCTCAGCGGCTGCTTATTCCCACCGTTCTGGGGTCCAGGTGGTGGCGGTGGTGGCGGTTATCACGGCGGTGGCGGCGGCGGCTGGCACGGCGGCGGCCCAGGTCACTAATCGCGAGAAATGTTAACTTAAGCGTTTGTCGGTGGCATTACCGATATTAATCTCGCTAAGGTTCATTTTTTCGCAACAGTATTGACAACTTTATCAAGGGGCTTCGGCCCCTTTTTTTATTGTCCTAACGCTGAACAATAAAACAAAAAATCGTGCTCTAAATTAAATAAACTGCATCGTTAAATATTTAAAAAACGATTTAAGATAATTCCCTTTTCTCGATGAAATTTAATCTATCAGACTATTCCTGAAGATCCCAACACCTTAACGTTATCTTTTCACTTTCATTAAATACTTTTCAGTAGACACATTTTGGTCATATCTCGCGCCCCCTCCTTCATTCCCTGGCAGGGGTTCTTTTTTCAAATCGCGAGCAAAAAAAAAGGCCGCATACGCGGCCTTTTTATCAGACTGACTTATTCTTTCGGAGTGGCGTTTTCCACTCTGCTCTTCAACTTCTGTCCTGGACGGAAGGTCACCACACGGCGCGCCGTAATAGGAATGTCCTCGCCAGTTTTCGGGTTACGCCCCGGACGTTGGTTTTTGTCACGCAGATCAAAATTGCCAAAGCCAGACAATTTAACTTGTTCACCGTTCTCTAAAGCACGACGTACTTCTTCAAAGAATAGCTCAACCAGGTCTTTGGCATCCCGTTTGCTCAGCCCGAGCTTCTCAAACAGGTGTTCTGACATTTCAGCTTTAGTAAGCGCCATAGGTTCAATCCCTCAAGGATGCTTGGAATCGCTGTTTTAGAGCCTCTACACATCTTGCAACAGTAGCGGCAATCTCCTCTTCTTCCAGTGTACGAGCGGTATCCTGCAATACCAGACTGATAGCCAGGCTTTTAAAACCATCCGCTACGCCCTTGCCACGGTACACGTCAAATAAGTTTACGCCAACTACCTGATTTGCGCCAACTTTCTTACACTCTACCAAAATATCGTCTGCGGCGACGTTTTCAGGGACCACAACGGCGATGTCACGACGGTTTGCAGGGAAGCGAGAAATCTCGCGCGCGTCAGGCAGGACGCGGTCTGCAAGCTTATTCCACTCCATTTCGAACACCACAGTGCGACCATTCAGGTCAAGCTTACGTTCCAGTTCTGGATGTACTACTCCAATGAAACCAATACGTTCGCCGTGTAAATAAATTGCAGCACTCTGCCCCGGATGCAGCGCCGGGTTCACTTCTGCCTTGAACTGAATCTGGTCTAATTTGCCGGTAAGTTCAAGAATCGCTTCAAGATCACCCTTCAAATCGTAGTAGTCAACTGACTGACGCGCCAGATCCCAATGTTCTTCATTTCTGTTGCCTGAGATAACACCTGACAGCATGAGATCCTGACGAATACCCAAATATGCTTCAGAATCAGGAACAAAACGCAGGCCGCTCTCGAACAGACGCACGCGACTCTGCTGGCGATTCTGGTTGTAAACCACTGAAGTCAGTAAGCCAGTCCACAGCGAAAGACGCATTGCAGACATCTCTACGGAGATTGGGTTAGGCAGGATCAGCGCTTCTTCGCCCGGATGCAGCCATTGCTGAACCTTAGGATCGACAAAGCTGTAGGTGATCGCTTCCTGGAAACCGCGATCAACCAGCAGATTTTTCACACGTTTCAGAGAAAGATCCGCTTCGCGATGCTGGGTCATTTCCAGATTGGCTTTGACGGGTACGTCAGGAATATTGTTGTAGCCGTAAACGCGCGCGACTTCTTCAACCAGGTCTTCTTCGATTTGCATATCGAAACGCCAGCTTGGCGCAACGGCAACCCAGCTTTCTGCCTGCACTTCAACCTGGCAGCCCAGACGCTTGAGAATATCAGTCACCTGCGCATCTTCTACGTGGTGGCCAATCAGGCGATCCAGCTTCTCACGACGCAGGGTAATTTTGGCCGCTTTAGGCAGCGTAGCGTCAGTGGTAACGTCAATAATCGGGCCAGCCTGTCCGCCACAGATTTCCAGCAGCAGCGCGGTAGCTCGCTCCATTGCCTTACGCTGCAACTCAGGATCTACGCCACGCTCATAGCGGTGCGATGCATCAGTGTGCAGACCCTGACGGCGCGCACGGCCGGTAATTGACAGCGGATTGAAGAAGGCAGACTCCAGCAGCACGTCCTGAGTCTGTGCGTTAACGCCGGAATGCGCCCCGCCGAAAATACCTCCCATTGCCAGCGCTTTCTTGTGGTCAGCAATAACCAGCACGTCGTCATTCAGTTTGGCCGTAGTGCCGTCCAGAAGCGTCAGCTCTTCGTCTTTGTTAGCCAGACGCACAACGATGCCGCCTTCGATGCGGTTCAGGTCGAAGGCATGCATTGGCTGGCCCAGTTCGAGCAGCACGTAGTTGGTGATGTCGACAACCGGGTCGATGGAACGAATACCGCAGCGGCGAAGCTTCTCGCTCATCCACAGGGGTGTTGGAGCGGCAACGTTAATATTTTTAACAACGCGGCCCAGATAGCGTGGGCAGGCCTCGTTAGCCTTAACCTCGATTGGCAGCGTGTCATTGATGGTTGCAGCCACTGGAGACATGTCTGGTTCAATCAGCGGCAGCTGGTTGATAACCGCGACGTCGCGCGCAACGCCGATGATGCCCAGGCAATCAGCGCGGTTAGGGGTGACGCTGATTTCGATAGTGTTGTCGTCAAGCTTCAGGAATTCACGGATGTCAGTGCCAATTGGCGCATCCAGCGGCAGCTCGATGATCCCTTCGCTCTCAACGTCAATACCCAGCTCGGAGAACGAGCACAGCATGCCTTCAGAAGGCTCACCGCGCAGTTTCGCCGCCTTGATTTTGAAATCACCCGGCAGAACGGCACCGACGGTCGCCACGGCCACTTTCAGGCCCTGACGGCAGTTTGGCGCGCCGCAGACGATATCGAGCAGGCGATCGCCGCCCACGTTGATTTTAGTGACACGCAGTTTGTCGGCGTTGGGATGCTGGCCACACTCGACCACTTCCCCCACGACCACGCCGTTGAAAGCGCCAGCAACGGCATCAACACCGTCAACTTCCAGGCCGGCCATAGTAATTTGTTCTGATAGTTCTTCGCTGCTGATGGCTGGGTTTACCCACTCACGCAACCAGAGTTCACTGAATTTCATGTGATATTCCCGCCTTACTTAAACTGTTTGAGGAAACGCAGATCGTTTTCGAAGAATGCGCGCAGATCGTTCACGCCATAACGCAGCATGGTCAGACGCTCCATGCCCATACCGAATGCAAAGCCGGAGTAGACTTCAGGATCGATACCGACGTTGCGTAAGACGTTAGGGTGAACCATGCCGCAGCCCAGCACTTCGAGCCATTTACCGTTCTTGCCCATTACGTCAACTTCCGCAGAAGGTTCAGTGAACGGGAAGTAGGAAGGACGGAAACGAATTTGCAGATCGGCTTCAAAGAAGTTGTTCAGGAAGTCGTGCAGCGTGCCCTTCAGATTGCTGAAGCTGATGTTTTTATCAACGATCAGGCCTTCCATCTGATGGAACATCGGGGTATGGGTCTGATCGTAATCGTTACGATATACGCGACCTGGAACGATGATACGGATCGGCGGCTGCTGGTTTTTCATGGTGTGGATCTGTACCCCAGAAGTCTGGGTACGCAGCAAACGGGTCGCATCAAACCAGAAGGTGTCGTGATCGGCACGCGCTGGGTGGTGGCTAGGAATATTCAGCGCATCAAAGTTGTGATAGTCATCTTCGATTTCAGGACCGGTTTCAACAGAAAAGCCAAGCTCGCCAAAGAAGGTCTCAATGCGGTCGATAGTGCGGGTTACAGGGTGCAGACCGCCGTTCTCGATGCGACGTCCAGGCAGGGAAACGTCGATAGTTTCCTCGGCCAGTCGTGCGTTGAGGGCCGCAGACTCCAGGTCGTTCTTGCGTGCGTTCAGCGCGTCCTGAACTTCCTGCTTGGCCTGGTTGATAACCGCACCCGCCGCCGGACGCTCTTCAGCTGGCAACTCGCGCAGTGAAGTCATCTGTAGGGTCAAATGCCCCTTCTTGCCTAAATACTCGACGCGGACTAAATCTAGCGCGGCGACGTCCTGGGCACTCTCTACGGCTGCCTTGGCATTGGCAACCAGTTCTGCGAGATGTGACATTGCTTTCCTCTTCTTCTGGCCGATGTGACCCGATGTGAAATAAAAGTATGAGTAAATCTTGAATTCGAATGGGCAAGAGCAAAAAAAAAGCCTCCACTAGGGAGGCTTTAGCGCTTTTTTCCGTTTCTTTTCTTACGCGCGAAAGCCTTCCTGAGTCAGGCGCTAAAGTAAAAAAAGAAGCGGAAAATAGCAGCATTCATGCTTGCATTACCTTAAATATTAACGGTTTTATCAATGCAATATAAAAGAGGGAGCAAGCTCCCTCTTTCACCTGACTTACGCCAGAGCTGCTCTCGCTTTTTCGACCAGTGCAGAGAATGCCACTTTGTCGAATACTGCGATGTCAGCCAGAATCTTACGGTCAATTTCAATAGAAGCTTTTTTCAAGCCGTTAATGAATTTGCTGTAAGACATGTCGTTCTGACGAGCTGCTGCGTTGATACGCGCGATCCACAGCTGACGGAACTGACGTTTCTTTTGACGACGGTCACGGTAAGCGTATTGACCAGCTTTGATAACAGCCTGGAATGCAACACGATATACGCGCGAACGGGCACCGTAGTAACCTTTCGCCTGCTTTAAAATTTTCTTGTGACGTGCACGTGCAATCACACCACGTTTTACGCGAGCCATATGCTCTCCTGAGTTTTATTCTTGATTAAAAAAAGTGATATATCTTTAAGGATATATTTTTAAGCGTACGGCAAGCATGCAACAACCAGACCCAAATCGTTCTTGGATACTTGGCCTTTTGGACGCAGGTGACGTTTACGCTTAGTCGATTTTTTGGTCAGAATGTGACGCAGGTTAGCGTGCTTACGCTTAAAACCACCGTTAGCGGTTTTTTTGAAGCGTTTAGCGGCGCCGCGTACTGTTTTGATCTTTGGCATTATAAATAATTCCACTTCGCATTGTTGATAACATGAATCAGTAAGGCGAACATGACCCACGGCATGCAAGCACGCTGTGGGTCAGGCTACTTGAGAGCCTTATTGTTTCTTCTTGGGTGCGAGCACCATAATCATCTGACGGCCTTCGATCTTCGTAGGGAAGGATTCGACAACGGCCAGATCAATATCTTCACACAGGTCTTTACGGACGCGGTTAAGCACTTCCATACCGATCTGCTGGTGCGCCATTTCACGTCCGCGGAAACGAAGCGTGATTTTGGCTTTATCGCCATCTTCCAGAAAGCGAATCAGGTTGCGTAGTTTGACCTGATAGTCGCCATCATCGGTACCAGGTCGGAATTTGATTTCCTTAACCTGAATAACTTTTTGTTTCTTTTTCTGTTCTTTAGTCGATTTGCTCTTCTCGTAGAGGAACTTGCCGTAATCCATGATTCGGCAAACCGGCGGCTCGGCATTCGGACTGATTTCTACTAAATCAACACCAGCTTCCTCAGCTTTTTCAAGAGCTTCATTCAGACTGACAATACCAATCTGCTCGCCATCGACGCCAGTTAGGCGAACTTCTTGCGCGCGAATTTCTCTGTTAATGCGATTAGGACGCGCCGGTTGAACTCGTTTTCCGCCTTTAATACTTTATTCCTCCAGTTGATGAAGACTTCTGCTGCGGATCTCCGCCAGCAGTTTGTCAACGACTTCGCTAACGTCCATGCTTCCCAGGTCTTTACCGCGGCGGGTACGAACGGCAACTTTGCCTGCTTCGACCTCTTTATCACCACAAACCAACATATAGGGAACACGACGCAGCGTGTGCTCGCGGATTTTAAAGCCAATCTTCTCATTTCTCAAGTCGGCTTTAACGCGAATACCTGCATCTTGCAGTTTTTTGGTTAATTCTTCGACATAAGGCGCCTGTGAATCGGTAATATTCATCACAACTACCTGTACCGGTGCAATCCAGGTTGGGAAGAAGCCCGCGTATTCTTCTGTCAGAATACCAATGAAGCGTTCCATTGAACCCAAAATTGCTCGGTGAATCATAACCGGGGTCTTACGATCGTTGCTTTCGCCGATGTAAGTGGCGTCTAAACGCTCCGGTAATGAAAAGTCGAGCTGCACGGTACCACACTGCCACGCACGATCCAAACAATCATGCAAGGTAAATTCAATTTTCGGACCATAGAAGGCCCCTTCACCCGGCTGATATTCGAATGCGATGTCATTTTCGACTAACGCAGCCGCAAGGTCGGCTTCGGCACGGTCCCACATTTCGTCGGTACCGATGCGTTTGACAGGACGGGTCGAGAGCTTGACTACCACCTTCTCAAACCCGAAAGTGCCGTACATATCGTAGACCATTTTGATACAGCTGTTCACTTCATCGCGAACCTGCTCTTCTGTACAGAAGATGTGGGCGTCGTCCTGAGTGAAGCCACGAACGCGCATCAGGCCGTGCAAGGCACCCGACGGTTCATTACGGTGACAGCTACCAAATTCAGCCATGCGCAGCGGCAGATCGCGGTAAGACTTCAACCCTTGGTTGAAAATCTGCACGTGACCTGGGCAGTTCATCGGCTTGATGCAGTATTCACGGTTCTCGGAAGAGGTGGTGAACATCGCTTCTTTGTAGTTGTCCCAGTGGCCCGTTTTTTCCCACAGCACACGGTCCATCATGAACGGGCCTTTCACTTCCTGATACTGATAAGACTTCAGCTTCATGCGCACGAAGACTTCCAGCTCGCGGAAGATGGTCCAGCCGTCGTTGTGCCAGAACACCATACCCGGCGCTTCTTCCTGCATGTGATACAGGTCAAGCTGCTTACCGATTTTACGGTGGTCGCGCTTACCGGCTTCTTCAAGACGTTGCAGGTAGGAGTTCAGCTGCTTCTTGTCAGCCCAGGCTGTACCATAAATGCGCTGCAACATTTTATTGTTGCTGTCGCCACGCCAGTAAGCGCCAGAAGTCTTCTGTAGCTTGAAGTGGTGGCAGAAACGCATGTTCGGCACGTGTGGACCACGGCACATATCAACGTATTCTTCGTGATGATACAGGCCCGGACGATCGTCATGGCTGATGTTTTCATCAAGAATAGTCATTTTGTACTGCTCGCCGCGACTCTCAAAGGTGTCGCGCGCTTCCTGCCAGCTGACTTTCTTTTTAATAACGTCGTAATTCTTTTCAGCCAGCTCGTGCATGCGCTTTTCAAGCAGGTCGAGATCTTCCTGAGTCAACGTGCGGTCCAGGTCAACATCGTAGTAGAAACCGTTGTCGATAGTAGGACCGATAGCCATCTTGGTGTTAGGCCAGAGCTGCTTAATCGCATGACCCAACAGGTGCGCACAGGAGTGACGGAGAATTTCAAGTCCGGCATCATCTTTGGCGGTGATAATGGCTAATTGAGCATCGTTCTCGATGAGATCGCTGGCATCAACCAGCTCACCGTTTACACGACCGGCGATACAGGCTTTCGCCAGACCCGGACCGATATCCAGTGCCACATCATAAGGAGAAACGGGATGATCAAACTGACGCTGACTTCCGTCAGGGAGAGTAATAACAGGCATGTTGTTTCCTCATCTACAGTGGTGCCCCACACGACAGAGCACATATAGAAAAATATTTGTATTTGAATTCATTTGGTTAATTGCGCTATTTAGCTTTACCTTGCCAAATATGTACACGCATAAGCTCAATCAACGGCAGAACTTAGGGTGTGACGCAAACAACTGGAAAAGAGTGTAACACCCGTAAAGCGCATTTTTCCAGCAACTTACGTGGCTTTTTTTGGGGAATACAGGCGTTACTGGCGTTGAGCCCAGTGATAGCAGGAGTGTGCAAGATTTCATGAAAGCACGGAAAGATTAAACGCCCCCGGATGTGTTTCCACAGGGGGCGTTTATTGAATTCGTCTTAACGCATCGCCAGATAGGCGTTGTTCACTTTCCACAGATAACGTGGGGCCTGAGCGGCAGGGTGATTTTTCTGTATGTGTTTATAGAACTGCTCAGGCGTCATTTGATTAATTTTAGCCACGGCATAAACCCGATCTTTCGAGAAGGTTCTCAGCAGTGCTCCAGCTCCGTTTACATAAGCAACCGTAGTGGCATAGCGCAGGGTCTCGGGATTACTTATTCCGGCCAATTGCTGCTGCAACATGCTTAGGTAAGCGGTACCTAAATCAATATTAACGCGTGGATCTTTCAGTTCATGGGTGGTCGGTTGACCATAGCGTCCTTTCAGTCGGTAAGCGTCGCGTCCTGCGGTCGAAGCCTTGAGTTGCATTAACCCGACGGCGTTAGACTTGCTGACTGCGCCAGGGTTAAATCCTGACTCTACCTGAATAATTGCCTTAACTAATGTTTCGTCGACGCCGTAGGTGCTGGCTGCCTGTTTAATAACGCTACCGTAAGGTCCCTGATGCATTAACGAGGGCTCTTCCTGAACAGGGTATTGCGGCGTCAATTTACTTGTTTGTATTGGGGTTTCTTTCGCGCACCCCGCTAAAAATAGCGCAGTCATCAAATAAAGAAATTTGAGTTTCACGTGTTTTCTCTCGCGACCTGGACGAAAGCCAGCATATACACATTTTTTGAACACTAGAATATATTTTTCGTCTATTATTAATAATGCTAGATGAAACAAGGAACTGAGGAATTAGTCGATCGGATAAATCCTGTATTAATGTCAGTTTTTGGTAATAATGCCTTTTTTACGTGCTTTGCGTGATTTTAGAAATAATGAATGTAGTAATCTGCCTGATATAAATAATCAATACCCTGCCCTGTGCTGTGCGTTCGATCGGGGTTTTCCTGCAATGAAAAAGCTAACTTAATGAATTATCTGGCCAGTCAGAAGGGGTGATACCATGTGGCAAGCCGTTAATCGTCTGTTGAGTGAACATCTTGGTAGTGCAGAAATTCGTGAACGCGTAGAGCTTCCCGGCGGTGAGATCCATGCCGCCTGGCGAGTAAGCTACGGCGACAAAGAGGTGTTTGTTAAGTGCAATAGCCGGGAAATGCTCGAGCTGTTTGCCGCCGAAGCCGATCAGTTGGCTATGCTCGCCAAGAGCAAAACGGTCCAGGTTCCGGAAGTCTACGGCGTTGGCAGCGACCGCGATTACAGTTTTCTGCTGCTTGAATATCTGCCGCTTTCCCCGCTCGACGTCGATAACGCCTACCTCCTGGGGCAACAGTTGGCCGCGCTTCATCAATGGAGCGAACAGCTTGAATTCGGATTGGACTTCGACAACGAACTTGCCACCGTAACGCAGCCAAACGCCTGGCAACGGCGCTGGGCGACCTTCTTCTCCCAGCAACGTATCGGCTGGCAGTTACAACTCGCCGCCGAGAAAGGCATGAATTTCGGCGATGCCGAGCTTATCGTTGAGAAGGTTCGGGCCAGGCTGCAAAACCACCAGCCACAGCCTTCCCTGCTGCACGGTGACCTTTGGCCACACAACTGCGCGCAGTCTGAAACGGGGCCGATTATTTTCGACCCGGCCTGCTATTGGGGTGACCGCGAATGCGATTTGGCGATGCTACCGCTTTACCCCAATATTCCTTCGCAGTTAATCGATGGCTATCAAAGTATTACCCCACTTCCCTCCGGCTATATTGAACGCCAGTCGATTTATCAGCTCTACTATTTGCTGAACCGAAGCAACCTGTTTGGAGGGCAACATATGGTGGTGGCTGAACGCGCGATTGCAAGATTACTGCACGAGAAATAGCGGGAATAAGGATAAGATATTTCCGAAAATAAGCCTGACCATAAAAATATGATCAGGCTTATTAATTACTGCACCAACCGTCTAATAACCTAATGTTATTCAGGCAATATTCTGACGCGGATTAGCCCAGCAGTCCTAATAATTTCAGAACGAAATAGGCCACAATCGCAATAATAATGGGCAGGATATAGAGCGGAAAAAACTGCAGGAAGATGGTGTGACGGGGAATAACAATCCGCTCTTCAATCTGCTGTTGAGTTCTCGCTTCGCTGCCCTTAGTTTGCTCAAGGATTAGCTGATCCTGAACGCCCTCACGAATGTGTCTGACCTGACGTGACATTCGCGCTCCGCTCGCCTGTAGCGCCAGACCCACGAAAATAAGCCAGTAAATCAGAATGAACATGATGTTGGCGCTGGTCACGCCCTGCCCCAATACCGGCTGCGGTGCGTTGTACCAGAATACGTTTAGGAACGGGGTGTTGAATTTGGCCATGTCCACCATTACGTGGACAAAATCGATCATGACCGCGTTGATCCCCTTCTCGGCTTTCGTCTGCTCATAAAAGAAGTTAAGCAATGAAATCACAGTAGAAAGTAGTGCAGGGATAAAAATCACCCATCCCAGGATCCGTTTTAAGACGGCGACGCGGCCTGCCTGTTGATACGTCATGTATTCCCCTTGTTTAGGACGTCTCAGTAGAAACGCCAGTTTACCCATAGTTATCGAAAGACGCCTAAAATTTTGGTTAACATCTTTTAATGACTCATTATTTCGGCGCTGAGCCCCTCAGCAGTCTGTGATATGCTCTTTTTATCATCAAGCTAATTCAGTGTAATCGGGAGTGGTAAAAATGAGTCATGTAAAACCCGTTCAAGCCGCAATTTTTGACATGGATGGACTACTGATTGATTCAGAGCCGTTATGGATGCAGTCAGAACTTGAGATTTTTGAAAGCATCGGCGTTGATATCTCTCGAAAAGACCTGATCCCCCACACGTTGGGGCTGCGGATTGATCAGACCGTTCGTCTTTGGGCGCAGGCGCTGCCGTGGAAGGGACCGAGTGAGGCAGAAGTTACTGCGCGAATCATCGCGCGCTGCATCGAGCTGGTCGAACAAAGCCGCCCTCTGCTGCCCGGCGTGCAGCACGCGCTTGAGCTGTGCCAGGAGCGCGGGCTGAAAATCGGCATCGCCTCTGCCTCGCCTTTGCATATGATAGACAAGGTGGTGGAGATGTTTAACCTGCAATCTTATTTCCAGACCCGCCAGTCTGCCGAATACCTGGCTTACAGCAAGCCGCACCCCGAGGTCTACCTGCTTGCCGCAGAGCACCTCGACGTCGACCCACTAGACTGCGTGACGCTGGAAGATTCCTTTAACGGCATGATTGCCACCAAGGCCGCGCGCATGCGCTCTATCGTCGTACCCGACAGTTTGCTGGCGCAGGACCTCCGTTGGTCGCTGGCCGACGTGAAACTGGCATCACTGGCCGAGCTCACGGCGGAAGACCTCGGCCTGTTTAATCACTAAACACAGTGCATCATCAAACGACGGGCCACAGCGCTCGTCTTTTTTTGCTTGAGGTCCGAGAAAAGTCACAAAGTTTGCGTGCACCCACAAAAATTAAAACAGCATTTCATTTTTATTGAATTATTAGTCCAACGATCCTATGCTTCTCTCAGCAACGAAAACCGAGTGTGGAAATCGTCATGCGCTTTCCGCGTTTTATTTTGTTTACGTAGAAGAGGCAACGACATGCAAGTCCGTCAAAGTATTCATAGCGATCACGCCAAACAACTCGATACCGCAGGACTGCGCCGTGAGTTTCTGATCGAGAAAATTTTCGAGAAAAATGCCTATACGATGACTTACAGCCACATTGACCGCATCATCGTCGGCGGCGTTATGCCGATCGAAAAAACCGTCACCGTGGGCGATGAAGTCGGAAAACAACTGGGCGTCAGCTATTTTCTGGAACGTCGTGAACTGGGCGTCATTAATATCGGTGGACCAGGCTTGATTGTTGTCGACGGAAAAACCTATGAAATCGGCAAGGAAGAGGCGCTTTACGTCGGCAAAGGCGCAAGACAGGTCGAATTTAGCAGCGTCGATGCACAGCACCCGGCTAAGTTCTATTACAACAGCGCCCCGGCGCATACCCGCTTCCCGGACAAGAAAGTTACGCTGGCCGAGGCGTCACCGCAGACGCTGGGCGATCCGGCGAGCAGTAACCGTCGTACTATCAATAAGTTCCTGGTACCTGACGTGCTGGAAACCTGCCAACTGACCATGGGCCTGACCAAACTCGAGGAAGGCAACCTGTGGAACACCATGCCTTGCCACACTCACGATCGTCGTATGGAAGTCTATTTCTACTTCGATATGGATGAAGAAACTGCGGTGTTTCACATGATGGGTGAGCCACAGGAGACACGCCACCTGCTGGTGCACAACGAGCAGGCAGTTATCTCGCCAAGCTGGTCGATTCATGCCGGTGTCGGCACTAAGCGCTACACCTTTATCTGGGGCATGGTCGGCGAAAATCAGGTATTTAACGACATGGATCAGGTTCCGGTCAGCGCACTCCGATAAGGCGTTTAACTGACCTCCACCGCATAAGCAGAGACGAGAAACGATTATGGTGCTGAACAGCTTTGATCTTGAAGGAAAAGTGGCGCTGGTCACCGGCTGTAATACCGGCCTTGGCCAGGCAATGGCGGTGGGCCTTGCGCAGGCCGGTTGCGACATCATTGGCGTAAACCGCTCTGAGCCGAATGAAACACTCGATCAGGTGCACGCCCTCGGGCGGCGCTTCCTGGACTTACGTGCCGATCTGACCAGCATTGAAGCTATTCCTCGGCTGCTTGAAAGCGCCGTTAGCGAACTCGGCCATATCGATATTCTGGTCAATAATGCCGGTATCATTCGCCGCGAGGATGCGCTGAAATTCAGCGAGAAGGACTGGGATGACGTGATGAACGTCAACAGCAAGACGCTGTTCTTTATGGCGCAGGCAGTGGCGAGGCAGTTTATCAAGCAGGGGCGCGGCGGAAAAATAATCAATATTGCGTCGATGCTGTCGTATCAGGGCGGGATCCGCGTGCCGTCTTATACGGCGTCTAAAAGCGCCGTAATGGGGATCACCCGCCTGCTCGCCAACGAATGGGCGAAATATAATATTAACGTCAACGCCATTGCCCCCGGCTATATGGTTACCAACAATACCGAACAGTTGCGTGCCGACGAGGGGCGCAGTCAGGAGATTCTCGACCGCATTCCCGCCGGGCGATGGGGTGAACAGGAGGATATTATGGGACCGGTGGTGTTTCTGGCATCGGGCGCCTCTGACTACGTTAATGGTTACACGCTGGCGGTAGACGGCGGCTGGCTGGCGAGATAGCGATAAAATCGCTCATTACACTGTCACCGACACACTATTTTTCATTTATTATTCAAATAATTGACAAATAGTTACAGCGTAACACCTTCCGCATAAAAAGGCTTTCATCTATACTGGATAAAATAACAGTTATTCAGTTCGGATGCATTATGACTGCGGAAGGTCATCTCATTTTTTCAATTGCTTGCGCAGTCTTTGCTAAAAAAGCTGAGCTGTCGCCTGAGCTTGCTCACGGTGACTGGTGGCATATTATCCCTGCCTCACTGCTCACCTCGCTGCTGCCCGATATCGATCACCCTAAATCTCTGCTTGGGCAACGCCTGAAATGGATTTCGGCGCCTATCGCCCGTATGTTTGGGCATCGAGGATTCACCCATAGCCTGCTGGCCGTCGCCGCAGGGGTGTTTTTACTGAAAACCCGCCTGCCGCATGACTGGGTTATTCCAATTGATGCGCTGCACGGCATGGTGATAGGCTATCTCAGCCACATTATTGCCGATATGCTAACTCCTGCGGGTGTGCCTCTGCTGTGGCCCTGCCGCTGGCGTTTCCGTCTGCCGCTGATCCAAAGTCAGAAAGGCAACCAGCTTGAGCGCACCTTCTGCCTGCTGATGGTCGGACTTACCCTGTTCTGGCCGAACTGGACGCCTATCATTGATGCGGTCAATCCGCACGGTCTTAACTTCATTTTGAAGTATTTGACTTAATGTCGGCGAACAAGCCGCCAAATAGCGCGTAATTCATACAAAAAAAAGCCAAAAGTAATAGCCTATTCCTTTTGGCTATAAGTATCCCTCCGGCCTATCTGGTAATCTACGCGCATTGTAATACGCTGGTGCCCCCTTCTAAAGGCAGCATTCTTAAAGCATTGTTCGTTAAGTTATCTCTGGAGCTCTAGGTATGAATCTTCCGCTCGTACTAAACGTAGTGGTATTTGTTGTCCTTCTTTTATTGCTGGCAAAATCGAGCCGCAAGCAGTGGAGTCTGGCAAAGAAAGTCCTTGTAGGCCTGTTGGTCGGCGTGGTGTTTGGTCTGGCGTTACAGCTGATCTATGGTTCTGACAGCGCTATTCTGAAAAACTCTATTCCGTGGTTTAATATTGTGGGTAACGGCTACGTACAGCTGCTGCAAATGATTGTTATGCCGCTGGTATTTGTGTCTATTCTCAGCGCGGTTGCCCGCCTGCACAATGCCTCTTCACTGGGTAAAATCAGTTTCCTGACCATCGGCACGCTGCTGTTCACTACGCTGATTGCCGCACTGGTCGGCGTCTTCGTGACCAAGCTGTTTGGCCTGACCGCCGAAGGTCTGGTACAAGGCACGCAGGAAACCGCACGTCTTGCCGCTATTCAGACCAACTATATTGGCAAGGTTGCCGATTTGACCGTGCCACAGATGGTGCTGTCATTTATCCCAAAAAACCCGTTTGCCGACCTGACCGGTGCAAGCCCAACCTCAATCATCAGCGTAGTGATCTTCTCCGCTTTCGTCGGTGTTGCTGCGCTTCAGCTGGTGAAAGACGATGCCGAAAAAGGGCCTAAGGTGCTTGCCTTCATCGACATCATGCAGTCTTGGGTGATGAAGCTGGTTCGTCTGGTGATGAAACTGACCCCTTATGGCGTGATGGCGCTGATGACCAAAGTGGTTGCCGGCTCCAACATTCATGACATCATCAAGCTCGGCAGCTTCGTGGTCGCCTCCTATCTGGGTCTGGCGATTATGTTCGCCGTCCACGCCCTGCTGTTGTCCTTTACCGGCGTTAATCCCGCGAAGTTCTTCCGTAAAGTGTGGCCGGTGCTGTCTTTCGCCTTCACCAGTCGCTCAAGTGCCGCCACCATTCCGTTGAGCGTAGAAGCACAAACTCGTCGTTTGGGCATTCCTGAGTCAATCGCCAGCTTCGCCGCCTCTTTTGGTGCCACCATCGGTCAGAACGGCTGTGCTGGCCTGTATCCAACCATGCTGGCGGTGATGGTCGCACCTACCGTGGGTATCAACCCGTTTGAACCGATGTGGATTGCCACACTGGTCGGTATCGTCACGCTCAGTTCAGCGGGCGTTGCGGGCGTAGGCGGCGGTGCAACCTTCGCAGCACTGATCGTACTGCCTGCGATGGGCCTACCGGTGACGCTGGTAGCACTGCTTATCTCCATCGAACCTCTGATAGATATGGGCCGTACCGCGTTAAACGTCAGTGGTTCAATGACCGCCGGGACTATTACCAGCCAGTTGCTGAAACTGACCGATAAAAAAGTCATGGACGAAGAAGAACACGCCGAACTGGCGCACCGTTAATCGAGACCGTTAAAGCCTGTCAAGGCGGCGTTAAAACAAGCGTCGCCGGCTTTACTCTCTGGAACAGAAGCAGGCTCGCACTCTTTATATTCTGGCCGTGATTATTGTTCCCAGCCTCGTTTGGCACCACAAAAAAAACGCTCCACATCATGGGAGCGTTTTTCTTTTAAGCCTAAGCCGGAAATTTTTTAGAAAGGATAATCGTGATAACCGAGCTGCTCAGAGATATTTCTCGCCGCCGTGTGCAGCATCGCGACATAGTCCTGTTTGCTCTCTTCCGAGAAACGAATGGTCGGGAACGAGATACTTAGCCCTGCCACTACCACACCAAATCGGTCAAACACCGGTACAGCGATGCATCGCAGCCCTTGTTCCTGCTCTTCGTTATCTTCGCCATAACCCTGCTCACGCACCTGCTCAAGCACCTTCACCAGACTTGGTACATCCATGAGGGTATTTTCGGTACTGCGGGTAAACTGCATCTCGGCCAATATTGCCTGAACGTCGTTCTGTTCTCCCCAGGCCAACAATACCTTGCCGATAGCGGTACTGTGCAGAGGATTACGACGACCGATACGTGAGTGCATGCGCAGGTTATACATCGAATCAATCTTGTGGATATAAACGATGCCGTCTTCGTCCAGCGCACCCAGGTGAATGGTTTCACGCGTTAGACGAGAAAGCTCACGCATCTGGATGTCGGCGCTGCGAATAAGATCAACGTTTTGCAACGCTTTGGCACCCAGTTCAAACAGTTTCAGGGTCAGCGTGTATTTCTCCGACTCCCCTTCCTGATCGACATAGCCGAGAGACTTCATCGTTTGCAGGAAACGATATACCGTGCTCTTCGACATCATCACGCGCTGTGAAAGCTCCGTAATACCGATCTCGCGTTCGTCACCCAGGGCCTGCAAAATGCCAAATACTTTGAGTACCGAGGATACTGAATCGGGTTGCTTATCAAGATCTGCAATAGCCATAGTCTCTCTACCTGCCTGGATTTTGTTTTGTATATTATTGGCCCCATTATTCCATAAACAATCGTCGGATACTTTTTTTGTTTCATAAAAAATGGAACGCTATTTCTATGAAATTAAACCAAGCGCAAGGCGCGCATGTGAGTGAAATGTTAATTCTCGTTACAATTAATAAAGATGATGACTGGCTTGCAGATTCAGACGCTGGGTAGTTAGCGTGATAATATTCCCCTCTCTTACTAGCACAACGCTGACAATCAGACATGACAACCACGGTTTCCGACGGACTTCCCGCACCACAACGCTATGGGGCGATCCTGACTATCGCGCTGGGCCTCACCGTTTCAGTTTTAGACGGCGCTATCGCCAATGTGGCCTTACCGACCATCGCACAGGATCTTCACGCCAGCCCCGCCTCTTCTATATGGATAGTCAACGCCTACCAATTAGCGATCACTATTTCGCTGCTTTCGCTGTCATCGCTCGGTGAAATCTTTGGTTATCGCCGTATCTATATGATTGGCCTTGTAGTTTTCAGCCTCACTTCGTTGGCCTGTGCGCTGTCTGACTCGCTCGCCACGCTCACCTTTGCCAGGATATTGCAGGGGTTCGGTGCGGCATCCATTATGAGCGTGAACGTCGCGTTGGTGAGGATAATCTACCCGCAACGCTTCCTCGGCCGTGGAATGGGGATCAATGCGCTGATTGTGGCGGTGTCTTCGGCGGCAGGCCCAACCGTGGCCGCGGCGGTATTGTCATTCGCGAACTGGCCGTGGCTGTTCGCCATCAACCTGCCGATTGGGCTGGTTGCCTTCTGCCTGGCGGCGAAATTCCTGCCGGCTAACCCGGTGAAAACTTCAGGCCAAAAATTTGATTTCATCAGCAGCCTGATGAACGCCCTGACCTTTGGTCTGTTGATTAGCGCCATCAGCGGCTTTGCGCAGGGCCAAAACCGCCTGCTGATCCTCGCTGAAGTGATTGTGCTGGTCATCGTCGGCTGGTTCTTCGTCCGTCGCCAGCTGAACAAAACCTCCCCGCTGCTGCCGGTCGATTTACTGCGTATTCCTATTTTCACTATGTCGCTGTGTACCTCGATGTGTTCCTTCGCGGCACAGATGCTGGCCTTCGTGTCACTGCCGTTCTTTTTACAGAATACGTTGGGCCTTAACGCCGTCGAAACCGGTCTGCTGCTGACGCCTTGGCCGTTGGCGACCATGGTCATGGCGCCGATTGCCGGACGTCTGGTTGAACGCTATCACGCCGGTATTCTCGGCGGTATCGGACTGGTGGTGTTCTCAGCGGGTCTATATTCACTGGCGCTATTACCCGACCACCCTTCGCACCTGAACATCATCTGGCGCATGATAGTCTGCGGTGCAGGTTTCGGTCTGTTCCAGTCACCGAACAACCACACCATCGTCTCGTCTGCGCCGCGCAGCCGCAGCGGCGGTGCCAGCGGTATGTTAGGTACCGCCCGTCTTCTGGGGCAAAGCACCGGTGCGGCAATGGTAGCGCTGATGTTCAACCTCTTTAGCGCACACGGCACGCACGCTTCGCTCGTTCTGGCCGGTTCGCTGGCGTTGGCCGGTGCAATTGTTAGCGTGATGCGCATGACCCAAAAATCGGTCAGCCAGCAAAAAGTCTGACCCGCGACAGAAAGCAAAAAGGCCCGGCAATCATTGCCGGGCCTTTTTTATTTCATCCTAAGACTTACTTCAGATATTGACCGCTGCGCAGGGCTTCGATGCGCTTATCCAGCGGCGGGTGCGACATAAACAGCTCGCTAAAGGTCTTGGATTTACCGTTGATGCAAAACGCCATCATGCTGCCTGCTTCCTGCGGCTCGTGACTGGTTTTCAAACGCTGCAACGCAGCAATCATCTTCTCACGGCCAACCAGTTTTGCAGAACCGGCATCGGCGTAAAACTCACGGTGGCGCGAGAACCACATGGTGATGATGCTGGCAAGAATACCAAACACCAGCTCGAGCACCATAGAAACCGCGAAGTAAACCAACGGGTTGCCGTTACCGCTCTCTTCGTTTTCACGATCGCCCGACATAAATCCGGCAGCAATCTGCGCGAGAATACGTGAGATAAAGATAACAAAGGTGTTCACGATCCCCTGAATTAGGGTCATGGTAACCATATCGCCGTTAGAAATATGGCTGATTTCGTGGGCGATGACCGCCTCGGCCTCGTCCTGACTCATGCTCTGTAACAAGCCGGTACTCACTGCTACCAGCGACGCATCACGACGTGCACCGGTTGCAAAGGCGTTAATGTCTGGCGCGTGATAAATGGCAACCTGCGGCATCTTGATACCGGCCTGCTGCGCCTGACGGCTGACTACGTTCATCAACCAGCGTTCGGTTTCGTTACGCGGCTGCTCAATCACTTCCCCACCTACCGAGCGTAACGCCATCCATTTAGACATCAGCAAAGAGACGAACGCGCCGCCGAAGCCAAACAGACCGGCCATGATCATCAGTCCCATTGCACTGCTGGAACGGATGCCTGTCAGGCTGAGCACCAGCCCGAAAACGACCATGACCGCCAGGTTAGTTAACAGGAACAACGCTATACGCATCATAAAATTAATACTTCCTCATTGTTGTTGTCGTTGTTACTACATTGATACCGTCTCTATCAGACAGCATAACCTGATCCTATGGGCTTCCCCGCAGGATTCAAGGGTCAATACCCGCCAAAGCCGACAATTCACAATACTTTACATTTTGAAGCGTTTTGTAGACAACCTCGCTCGGCAAACAGCAGACAAAAAAATAGCGCACCGAAGTGCGCTACTCATTTTGTGACAACCGTTCGACTGACAACGGCTAAACGACAGCTTACTTGCCTTTAGTATCCTGCGCTTTTTCAAGCTTAGCCAGGTCAACGGCAATGTGGTCGGCTTCATCCAGATACGGATCCGGCGCAACGTAGTCTTTCGGCAGATCGTCGAGAGACTTGATGGGCTTCTTGCCTTCACGCTTGAAGCGTTCGTTTAAACGAGTCAAACGGATAGCATCGTCTTCTTTGTCTTCTTTATCCCGCTGAGCGAAATTCAGAGAAACGACGTCACGTTTGTCCTTGTTGGCGTTGTACTTGGCAATATCCTGCTGAATATACTGGAATTCTGGATCCTGCGCGATGCGCGCATCGTGCTCTTTCAGCAATTCCGGAATGAACGGCTTCATATCGCCGGTCTTGGTATAGGTCGCAGGATTAATGCTGTCCCAAGGCATCGCGTTGTCTTCAAAACGCTCGCCGACGTCGTTGTCGATGAGGCCAGTAGGCATGACGATGTCAGGTGTTACGCCTTTACGCTGCGTGCTACCGCCGTTAATTCGATAGAATTTCTGGATGGTGTATTGCACGGAGCCAAGCGCAGGCCACTCAGGACGCAACATCTGATCGTAAATACGATTCAGAGAGCGATACTGCTGAACGGTGCCTTTACCGAAAGTAGGTTCACCCACGATAAGCGCACGACCGTAATCCTGCATAGCGGCTGCAAAGATTTCGGAAGCCGACGCACTGTAGCGGTCAACCAGCACCACCAGCGGGCCATTGTAGTACACCACGCCGTCGTTATCGCTGTCTTGGCGAATACGACCGTTGTTGTCACGTACCTGCACCACCGGACCGCTCGGAATGAACAGACCAGACAGAGAAACCGCTTCAGTCAACGCGCCTCCGCCGTTGGTACGCAGGTCGATAACCAGGCTGTTAACGTTCTGCTTGGCCATCTTCTGCAGCTGAACTTTAACGTCATCGGTCAGGCCAACGTAAAATCCTGGGATGTCCATCACGGCAACTTTTTCGTTACCGACTTTCTTGATGGTCATCTTCACGGCGCGGTCCTCAAGGCGGATTTTTTCACGGGTCAACGTGATAGTCCGGGTCTTGGTTCCTTTACCTGCTGGCAAGATTTCCAGTCGCACCTTGCTGCCTTTTGGACCTTTAATCAGCGCGACAACGTCATCAAGACGCCAACCGATAACGTCAACAACAGGCTTGCCGGTCTGCCCAACGCCGACGATACGATCACCGACTGCAATGGCTTTGCTCTTGGCCGCCGGGCCGCCTGCTACCATCGAGTTGATCACGGTATAGTCGTCATCGCCCTGCAGAACCGCACCAATACCTTCCAGAGACAGGCTCATTTCGGTATTAAACTGATCGGTGCTGCGCGGTGACAGATAGTTGGTGTGGGGATCAATTTCGTGAGCAAACGCGTTCATGATTAGCTGGAAAACGTCTTCGCTGTTGCTTTGCGTCAGACGTTTCATGGCGAATCGATAGCGTTTGCCGAGAATATCGCGAATTTCCTGATCGTTCTTACCGGTCAGTTTGAGGTTCAGCTCGTCATACTTGACTTTCTGGTCCCAAAGTTGGTCCAGCTCGGTGGCGTCTTTCGGCCACGGGGCTTTGGTACGATCGAGGTTAATCGAGTCGTTTCCGGTAAAGTTCATTGGCCGCTCAAGCACGGACAAGGCATATTCGTAGCGTTCAAAACGACGTTTCTGCGCCAGATTATACAGTGCGTAAGGCGTGACCAATTGACCGGATTTCAACTCTTCTCCCAGCGTTCCGCGCTTGTCGGCGAACTGGGCGATGTCGGAAGCCATGAATACATTATGGCTGTTATCGAGCATATTCAGGTATCTATCAAAGATTTTCCCTGAGAAGTCCGCATTAAGATCGAATTGACGATAGTGAGAACGGGTGAATCGCGCAGTGACGCGCTCACTCACCGTGGCATCCTGCGGTTCCTGAACCAGTTGCGGAAGCTGACTGAGAGTGACCGGTGCACTATCATTCGCAAAGCTGGTGTTAACCAGCCCTGTTCCCGCAAAGAGCAGACCCGCAATGACGCTTAATCTGACAAATTTGTTCATGCCTGAGTTGGCCTCCGTATCAGAACTGCAAGTGTTCTGCGCGCACGATCATCGCCAGACCCGAAGAGAGTTGCACGCGAACGCCGTCTTTTGCAATTTCCAAAACGGTGGCGTCCATAGCACTCTTCCCTGCTCTGACTTTGATTTCCTGGCCAATTTGCAGCTTTGTGATATCTGTCACTGGCACCTGACGCGGTTTGCTTACTTCACGTGCGGGACGTGGAGTACGCGGTTTGCGATTTTCTTGACCAGAAACAGCGGCAGGCGCATTTTCACGACGCGGAGCAGGTTTTTTTGCTGCCGGACGTGGACGACGCGGCTCGGCATTTTCACCGTTAGCTTCGCGGCGCTTGGCCTGTTGTTCAGCACGTTGTGCCTGAACGCGGGCTTTCGCTTCTTCCAATTGTTTACGGGCGTGCTCAACGTGTTGTTCTTCAAGAACACCACAGGCATTGCCGTCAAGGTCAACGCGCTGAGCGCCAACTTTAACGCCATACAAATAACGCCAACTTGAGGTATACAGACGCAGAGCAGAGCGTAATTGTGTTTTGCTCAGATTCTCTTCGCCTTGAACGCGCTCTACCAGATCCTGAAAGATACCGATCTTTAATGGGCGCGCTTCACCTTCGGCGCTGAAGCAAAGCGGGAAACGCTCTGCCAAAAAGGCGATGACTTCTTTACTACTGTTCAACTTAGGTTGATTTTCCATGAAATTTCCTGATTACAACGGGTTTGCCAACCGGCGCAGGCATGAACAGGCGACATTATAATGACGCTGCCCGTAAATGCTACGTGATCCGTCGATCAACTTGCGATCAAATTGACATATTTTGCAGCATCACTGTTTTCCAGGTGCTGACAAAGCCCGGCTACCAATTCTGTTAGCCCCTGTTCATCCACTTCGTCGAAGCGTTGATAAATAGTGCTATCGATATCCAAAACACCTATTACATGGCCTGCAACGGTCAAAGGCAAGACGATTTCTGCATTACTGGCAGCATCACAGGCAATATGGCCGGGAAAAGCATGCACGTCGCCGACGCGCTGCACTGCATTCTCGGCAACCGCCGTTCCACACACTCCTTTGCCTACCGGAATGCGCACACAGGCGATTTTGCCCTGAAACGGACCCAAAACCAGCGAGGTGCCATCCATCAGATAAAAACCTGCCCAGTTTACGCCCTCAAGACGCTCGTAAAGCAGTGCACTGACGTTGGACAGTGTGGCAATAAAGTTGTTTTCCCCCGCGATTAACGCGTTCAGGTCACGTTTTAATTCCGTGTAGAATGCTTCTTTAGTCATGTTGTAACCATTAAAACCTACGGGTAGACCGCTATTTTGCACGCTTAGCCTCTATAAAATAAGCATTAAATGCGTATCTCGACAAGGTTAATCCAATGTGACTTCAAAAAGACTGGCCTACAATATATGTTTTGCCAGAGACAAATAGTTGTTCTGACGTTTGCATGATACGTTATTTTATCTAAAAATCCTGACCTTCTTAGTCCCAAGAGCGTCAGATAACCAAAATGTCTGCTGTATTTAGCATTTATTGAGGCAGCAGGCGGCGCATCAGTATGACAATCAGCCAAATTTTACTCAGGTCTTTTAGCTTGCAGGTCCAATGAAAATACGAACAATGTCAGGCCCGCTGCCGCATCCGCGCTATCAGCGCTGTAGCGAATGCGATTATCTTTTTACCCTGCCGGCGTTGCGCAGAACCCAGACTGCACACTGCCCGCGCTGCAATAGCAAGGTTGAAAAAGGTAAAGTCTGTTCGCTGCCTCGTCTGATAGTCATCGCCATCAGTATCCTGGTCCTGATGCCCTTTGCCTACACCGAACCTCTGATAAGCATTCGTTTACTGGGCACCCGCATCAATGCCAGCTTATTTGAAGGTATCTGGCAGATGTCGAGCCAGGGTTCACCGCTGACCGCCAGCATGGTGGCCTTCTGTACCGTGGGCGCACCTTTGACACTCGCTTGCTCGATTCTGTATCTGCATTTTGGCAGCAAGCTTGGCATGAACCTGAAACCCGTTCTGCTGATGCTCGACCGGCTCAAAGACTGGGTGATGCTGGATATCTACTTGATAGGTATGGGCGTGGCCTGTATTAAGGTCAAGGAGTATGCGGATATCGACACTGGCCCGGCGCTGGTCGCCTACATCATGATGACGCTGCTGGTCACGCTGACCCTGATTAATCTCAATATTGAGCAGCTGTGGGACGAGTTTTACCCGCAGCGCCGTCCGAAGGGCGTGCCAGAATCGCTGGTACTGTGCCTGGCGTGCAAATTTACCGGCCATCCGGACGCACGCGGGCGTTGCCCTCGCTGCCACGTACCGATGCCGCTACGCTACAAGCACAGCCTGCAAAAAACCTGGGCAGCGCTGATTTCAGCAATGGTGCTGCTTATTCCGGCCAACGTGCTGCCAATTTCGATAATCTACGCCAACGGCCAGCAGCTTAAAGACACTATTTTCTCCGGCGTCGTGTCGTTAGCGACCTCAGGCAACGTGCCAATTGCCGCCATCGTGTTTATCGCCAGCGTACTGGTGCCTTTTACCAAGGTGATCGTGCTGCTGACGCTGTTGCTAAGTATTCACTTCAAGGCGCATCAGGGGCTGAAAACCCGCATCCGCCTGCTGCGTCTGGTGACCTGGATTGGCCGCTGGTCCATGTTGGATTTATTCGTTATTTCGTTGATGATGTCACTGGTTAATCGCGATCAGTTACTCGCTTTTACTATGGGTCCGGCCGCGTTTTACTTTGGCTCTGCCGTGATACTGACTATTCTTGCCGTTGAATGGCTGGACAGCCGCCTGATTTGGGATGCACATGCAACAAGACACACCGAATACACCGACTGAAGCACGGGTCAAAAACAGACGCCGGATTTCTCCTTTCTGGCTGCTGCCGTTCATTGCTTTATTGATAGCCGGATGGCTTCTCTACAGCAATTATCAGGAACAAGGCACCACGGTGACCATCGACTTCCAGTCGGCGGCAGGCATCGTCGCTGGCCGCACTCCCGTGCGTTATCAGGGGGTTGAGGTCGGTACCGTGCAGTCACTGAGCCTGAGCAAAGACCTGCGCACCATCATGGTCAAAGTCAGCATTCGCAGTGAGCTGGAGGACTCTCTGCGCGAGGGCACCCAGTTCTGGCTGGTGACGCCTAAAGCCTCGCTGGCCGGTATTTCCGGGCTGGATGCGCTGGTTGGCGGTAACTATATCGGCATGATGCCGGGTACCGGCAAGACGCAGAGCCACTTCACCGCGCTGGACACGCAGCCAAAATATCGCCTGAACACCGGTGAGTTGATGATTCACCTGCATTCCAGCGATCTCGGTTCACTCAGCAATGGCTCATTGGTCTATTACCGCAAAATTCCTATCGGTAAAGTCTACGATTACGATATTGAGTCTGGAAACAACGGTGTCAGCATCGACGTGCTGATCGACAAGCGTTTTGCGCATCTGGTGAAGGATAACAGCCGTTTCTGGAACGTTTCCGGCTTTAAGGCCGACTTTAGCCTCAGTGGCGCGAAGATCGAAATGGAAAGTCTGGCGGCGTTGGTCAACGGCGCAATCGCCCTCGACTCTCCTGCCGACGGCAAAGAGGCCCGAACCGACCAGTCGTATGAGCTTTACCCTGACCTCGCGCAGAGTCATCGCGGCGTTGAGATCACGCTCGATTTACCGAGCGGTGACGGCCTGAGCGAAGGGCGCACCCCGCTGATTTATCAAGGCCTGCAGGTGGGTACGCTGACGCAGATTTCCCTTCAGCCGGACAACAAAGTCATCGGCAAACTCACCGTTGACCCTTCCGTCATCGACCTGATGCGCAGCGGCACGCGCATTGAGATGAATAGCCCGAGAGTTAGCCTGAACAACGCCAAGATTAGCCAACTGCTGACCGGCAACACCTTCGACCTTATTCCCGGCGAAGGCCAGCCTCAGAATCACTTCACCGTGCTCGACAGCAGCCAACGCATGCTGCAAGACCCCGGCGTGATGAGACTGCAACTGTTAGCGCCACAGAGCTATGGCATTGATGCAGGTCAGCCGCTGCTGCTGCACGGAATGGTGATTGGTCAGGTGCTTGACCGCACACTGACCGACGCCGGTATCCTGTTCAACATCGCAGTAAAATCGCAGTATAAGAACCTGCTGCATCAGGACAGTAAATTTGTGGTCAATAGTCGTCTTGACGTGAAACTCGGCGTGGACGGTATGGAAGTGCTGGGCGCCAGCGCGCAGGAGTGGATTGACGGCGGTATCCGCGTCTTGCCGGGCAGTAAGGGAACGCCTTCAGGCCAATATCCACTTTACAGCAACGCCGAGAAGGCCGCAGAAGGCATTGTGGGCGAGAAACCGAGCGCGACGCTCACCTTAACCGCCAAGAGCCTGCCGGATATTCAGGCCGGTTCCGTAGTGCTTTACCGCAAGTTCCAGGTCGGTGAGATTGTGAATGTGCGCCCGAAAGCCAATGAGTTTGAGGTTGACGTCTATATCAGTCCTGAATACCGTAACTTGCTGACACCGAAAACGATTTTCTGGGCCGAAGGCGGTGCTAAGGTACAGCTTAACGGCAGCGGCCTGACCGTTCAGGCTTCTCCGTTGGACCGAGCCTTGAAAGGCGCGATTAGCTTCGACAACCTTGACGGCGTCACCGTAACTAAAGGCACCAAACGCGTGCTTTACGATAACGAGACCGCCGCGCGCGCCCTGGGCAGCCAGATAACGCTGAATACCTATGACGCCAGCAAAATCTCTCCGGGCATGCCGATTCGCTACCTCGGAATTACCATCGGACAGGTCGAATCGCTGAAGCTGGATCCCGAGCTGAATCAGGTGGCAGCGAAGGCGGTGCTGTATCCTGAATACGTGGATACCTTTGCTCGTCTCGGCACGCGCTTCTCGATTGTCTCGCCAGAGATTTCGGCGGCCGGCGTTCAGAACCTCGATACACTGCTTCAGCCGTATATCAACGTCGAAGCGGGTAAAGGTCCGCCTAACCGGACCTTTGACCTACAGCTGGCGACCATCACCGACTCGCGCTACACCGACGGTTTAGCGATTGTGGTGGATGCCACCGAAGTCGGCTCGCTGCAAATTGGGACACCGGTGCTCTTCCGCGGCATTGAAGTCGGCACCGTCACCGGCTTCCGCCTTGGCGAAATGGCCGACCGCGTTAATGTCTCCCTTCGCATCAGCAAGAAGTATCAGTACCTGGTGCGTGACAACACCACCTTCTGGCTGGCTTCAGGGTATAACCTGCAATTTGGTTTGACAGGCGGCACGTTCAAGAGCGGCACCTTCCAACAGTTCATTCGCGGAGGTATCGCCTTCGCCACGCCGCCAACCATACCGGTGGCACCAAAGGCCTCGACCGGACGTCACTTCCTGTTAATGCCGGAAGAGCCTAAGGACTGGCAGCAGTGGGGAACCGCCATCCCTAAAAACTGATCGTTCTAAGGCAGGCCTCATTTCGAGGCCTGCCCGCTTTTCCCTCCCCAGAATGGCTTTCCCGATCCCAAGCTGGAATTTTCAGATGGCACTTTTTGCACATTCAGCTATTCTCAAGTAATGACCAAACTGGTCATACCTCTAGATATTCACACACATTGGTTCGATGCGGAGATTCTTATGGGAAAAGCAAACGTACGAATAGGCAGTTTCGAGATAGATGACGCACAGCACACCTCGCCGGACGGGCAAGGCGGCGACAAGGTGCACATTCCCTGCAAGTCTGACCCAGACTTATGCATGCAGCTCGACGGCTGGGATGAAAACGTTAGCGTGCCTGCTGTGGTCGATGGCCGTCAGTCGATACTCTACAAAGAGAAATATGACAGCCAGAAAGACGAGTGGATTATGCGTTTTGAATAGTGCGCGGCATCATTGCCACGCCTCGCCCGGCAAAGAATTGGGCAAATTGACTAACAGGAAGCTGCACGTAAGACTGCGTAGCCTCGTTGTGCCCTGATGGATTATGGAAGGTAATGGTGCCCTGCTCGACGGCAGTCACCAACACCAGATGACCACCGGTGCGAGGCGGCGCAATTTCCGGGTGACGGATCCCCGGATGCACCGACGCAATAAAGAAGTGATTTTTTTCGAGCTCGGCCGCGATATCCTCGGCGGTCAATTCAACCCTAACCTGACCGGTTATCTGCAACTCATGCTTTAAAAACTCAACGAAGGGCGCGTAAATCAGCCCGCGAATATGATCCCCTTCACGCACGTAGGTCCCATAGGGCACGCTGCGGCGGGTTAATTCAAGAATGGGCACCACGTTGCCGGTGGTGGCCGCCAGCGCCATCTTCAGGCAACACATACCGCACACGTGATTTGCCCACTCGACAAACTCCGCCTGCGACTGCGCGCCCGACGCCGGCCATGCGTCAATATCCTGCAGGCTTTTTTTGCCGCTCAGAATATCAGGCGCCAGCGACGGCGCCTCCCATTGGCTGAAATACGGCACGCTCATCAGAACGTTTCGACCAACGTGAATTTCATCAGCAGCAGCGGCATATCCGGTGCGAACATGTCGTACTCTTCGAAGAAACGCTGCTGCTCTTTGCGCCATGAAGCCAGCGTACGATCGCCCTCACCCTCGGCAAAAGCGTGCTCTTCCGTCACCAGGTCGAATGGCACCTGTTTGACTTCGGTCAGCTTTACCGCACAAACCGGATGATTGCGGCCGTCAACCACGACAAACACTTCACCCACTTCCGGCTCGCCTTCATCGTCAAGATTGGCACAGGTCGCAGTTTTAATGCCTGCGATAACTTTTTGCGCCAAATCGTCAGCCTGCGCCTCGTTGTCACCAAAAGACCAACGTTCCGCGTCTTTATATTTTTGCGGGATAGGAGGAAGCATAATTTATCCTTTTTATTTTACCGGTCTACGGGGTTAACTCTGTAAACATTAGCATGAAAATTTATCGCCGGGGATGCCGTCGATTACGGACACTTCACCGGCATCGTTTGCGGCCACAGACGGGTATTACCGCTGCCGTAAAGCACCTGTATACCGCACTCGTGGTCCACGCGAGCCAACGGTTTGCCGGTCGCGTCAAGCATCATCGACATTTTAGCCGTGGAGACAATCGCCACACCGCTGTTAAAGGCCGAGACGGCATTAAACACCGGCGGAATGACAAAGCTGCCCTGCGCATTGATATAACCATAGTTTTCCCCAACCTGCGCAAAAGCCAGCCCTTCGGAAATCAGCCCCAGACCGCTAAAGTTTATCGCTGCGGACGGGTGCCCCTGTGCGTCAATCCAGGTTTTATTGCCGTCGGCCTCGCTCAATACCGCCTGACCACCCTGCATGCCACTGCCGATGCCAGGGGTGGTAATCACCAGCTTGCCGGTGGTATCGACGTAGCGCGTGGTCGGTTTGCCATCTTCTGTATCGTAAGAAACCGACATATCGCTGCCGGCCGGAAGCTGCCAGTTGCCGTCAGGCATCGCGGCGACACGCACGCCTTTTTCATCGATAAGCTCGGTGCCCTGCGGCTGAATGCGCAGCGCACGGGCATTGACAAACGCTGAACTCGGCAGGATTTGTGGCTGAATCTGCCAGATGCCCTGCGCGTTGAGATAGCCAATCTGCGGTTGACGAGAGAGTTTGACCCAGTCGCCCACCGCCGTAATCTTGGTCTGCTGCTCGTGCAGCTCGATGTTGCCCTGCGCGTCAAGCAGCCACGACTGTCCTTCCGCCGAGGTCGCCAGAATGCGGCCGTCGTTGAACTGATTGACGTTGAGGTCGGTCGTCAGGCCAATGCGAACCTTGCCGTCGTTGGCAATAATTTCTGACTGTAGCTCCGACGCCGGTTGGTCTGGGGTTTTGCGCGGCAGAGTGAGCTGCCACAGCGCATTGTTGATGCGACGCACGCTGGCATAGTCCGGTGCCACCAGCAGTTTGCCGCCGGCATCGATAATACCCCATTGGCCGTTTGGCAACTGTACGTCAGCCAGACCGTTCTCGAAGGTGCCTACCGATTGATAGTTCGGCCCAACGATGACCTTCTGGTTAACCACGTCATAGATGCCCCACAGCGCGCCCTCAGCGGCCGTCTCGCGGAAACGGAACCAGCCGTTGCCCACCGACTGCAACTCGAACTCGTTCGGCAGCGCGAAATGCTTACCGTGAGTGTCGATAGTCGTCAGCTTGCCGTCTTGATAATCCAGAGCATAGCCATTGATAAACGGCGCGATATTATCCTCCGTGAGAGGAATAAGCGTTTTGCCCTGGGCGTCAACCACACCGGTTCCCTGCGCAGTTTTAACGATAAACTGCTGGGCCAGACCGCTGCGCGCCGACTCACTGCTGTCGGCTGGCTCAATATCCTGCCACTTGCCTTCAATCTGCACACCGCCGTCTGCACGAATGAATCCGGCACCTGCTTTCGAAGCATCCGGGTCGGGCCTGATCAACGCCAACGGGGAAGATTTATCAGTCTGCTGGTCGTTAAGCGGCTGAATGCGATAATCGTTCAACGCGGCAACATTTTTGGCATTCAGCAGCGTTTTACCGGCGTTATCGATGATATTGATCAGCGCACCCTGCTCGTCGTGCAACCAGAGACGACCGTTGATCACCTCGGCATTGTTGACCTGCGCCAGCCAGTTCACCGGCTGCGCACCGCCAATCAGACTCCCATCGGGTGAGATGATGGCATTCACCTTGTGCTGATCGCCCCGCGTGGTCAGCAGGAAGCTGCCGCTAGGCTGGTCGAACGGCACACTGCCCTTCGGCAAAGTAATGATCTGTTTCTTGCCGGGCACAAATACCGTCAGGTTCTCTTTACCGCTGTTATCCAGCAGGAACTCGCCCTGCACGGTCAGACCGGCGACGGCCTCATTGCTCAGCGAGGCGATTTCATTGCCGTCGTTATCAAGCAGGCTATTTTTGTCGGCCGTTTTAGCCAGCCAGAACTTGTCATTCAGCGGGCTAACGGACTGATAAGTCTTGTCATTCAACACGCCGTCGGTGCGAATCAGCTGCACACCGTCTTGGGTTTTGGCTATCGCCAACGCCGTATTGCTGTCATTTAGCGTAATGTTGCTGAACTGTGGGTTGATACGCCAGTCCAGATTCTGACTGGCGATGCCATAGCCCTGATCGGCGTCGCGAGCGATAAACAGTCCGCTCTGCCCGAAAGGCAGCACCACTTCCATCTTGTCATTGGCCACGTGGCGCTTGTCGTCAGGCGACAGCAGCACGGTTTTGTAGTTCAGCGCCAGTCGGGCCGGATTACCGTCGGACAACTGTACGTCATCGACCAACGCATCGAGTGGCTTGCCAACGGTTTGTCCCTTACGGTTGATGATTTCGTTTTTGCCAGCATTGTTGACCACTGCAAGGTCAACCTGAGTGAAATTCCCGGCCTTATCAAAGATCGGCTGAATAACCCAGTTGCCGGTATTATCGATGTATCCCCATTTGCCTTTTTGCTGCGCCGCGGCGAGACCGTAGTAATAGTCACCGACCTGCTCAAAAACAGGTTTAATCACCAATTGACCCCGATTATCGAGGAAGCCCCAGCGGTGGCCGTCCAGGCCTTTCTCCAGCGCGACGTCATCGATAGCCTGCTGAGCATCGGGAAGCAACACGGCAGCACGGCCATCATGCACCGGGCGGATACAAATATTCAGAGTGGCAGGCTGCGCCGTTTCGGCACGCAGCGTGGCGTCGGTCAGGTTAGACGGCCCGAAACAGGCGGTGTCGGTATCGGCCTGAGCCGCAAAGGTCAGACCCAGCAGGCCAACGGTCCCACCGACGGTGATAACCTGGCGCACGGCGCGCGAAAGAGGCTTAAGGTTCATCAGTTTCATTGTGCCTCTCCGTTTTGAGCGGAATTGGCACAACTCACCGTTTTCGCAGGCCAGGTTTGTTTGTTTTTGGCATCCAGAATAACGCGCTGATTACAGCGCAGCGCAAACTGCGCCTGCACAGCGCCGTCGGTGTTGATAACCTGCACCAGCCCCTTGGCGGCCACCCAGGCGCGTTTCTCGCTAAAGTCGGTCGCCCAATTGTATTTCGGTAGAATCGTGAAGCTACCGGTGCCATTGATGTAACCAATAAGCGGACCGTAGGTATCCTGCTTCACCGCTTTGGCACGGGTGTCTTTCATCGCACCGACCTGGGTAAAGTAGCTGCCAATCAGCTGTTTGCCGCTGGCATCGATGAATCCATACAGACCGTTAGCGCCCCGCAGCGGCACCATGCCCTCGCTCGAGGCGGCAGGCAGGATGCTGTTCAAGCCAGGATAACGTTGAACTTCATTGCCCTGCGTATCAAAGAGTACGGTTTCGCCGGTGCTGTCGTCATTCATGACAATGCGATCCATCGAGGCAAGCGGCTGTGCATTGTCTTTATCAGCCAGAGGCTCAATGCCGTTTTGATCGATCAGGGTAATGCGTTTGTCGCTCAGCGCGCTGGCCCAGTTTTGTGGCGTAATAAAGTTCAGTGGAGCCGAATAGGCTGGCGCAATCTGCCAATTGCCCTGGTCATCGACAGCACCATAGTGCGGCCCAAAGCTCAGCAGCGTCCAGTCACCGTCAATGTGAATAGACTGCGGCACAACGTCTTTACTGACCACCGAACGGCCGTCGTCATCCATCAGGCCAACGCCGCCGTTTGCCGGCTGGATTAACCAGTGATTATCCCCCACCTTCTGCGGGTTGCTCAGCAAATCGCTTGCTAATGCCAGGCCGCTGATGGCGCTGTAGAGGCTATAGCGCGTGCTGCCGTCACCGTGTTCGCCCGGCTGGTCGCCGTCGGCAATCACGAAAATACTGTCGCCTACCGGCTGCGGCTTGCCGGTTCGGTTAGCGTCTGGAGCAATGGCCCACTGACCTTTGGTATCGATAACTCCCCATCCTGCGGCCACTTTTGCCAGTGCGTAACCGTCGTGGAATGCCTCAAGCTGTGTGAAGCGGGTTGGAATTTTAGCGCTGTTGCTGGCGATGTCCCAGATACCCCAACGGCGGTCATTATTGTCGCCCTCGGTGTAAAGCAGGTCACCGCCGGAAATTGACTGCGCGGTCTGTATCACGCGAGTTGGGATATCAATAAGGTTGCCCAGTGAGTCAATAACCTTGCGGCTTTCAACGTTCTTGTCATCGACGACCATCGCCCAGGCATAAGGCCCGTCAAACGGCGATATCTGCTTGAATTTTGGCTGGATTACCCACTGACCGTCGGCATTGACCGCGCCAGTCGTGCCGTTTTCGGTTTTCACCACCAGCGGCCCCATACGGCCCGGCGCATCCAGCGACGCCCACTGCGGGCTGTTAAAGATAAGCCCTTGCGAGGTGAGAATCGCAGGCACTTTCTTTTTGTCGACCGGCGTCAGCAGCGCCATCGGCAGCCCCGCAGGCTGAGACACGGCGTTGTCGTCAAGTCCGCGAGCATCCAGCGGCTGAACCTTGTAATCGTTTAGCGCAGTCAGCGTTGCCTGCGTCAGCAGACCGACGCCGTTGCTGTCATAAACCTGCACCAGCTGGGCAGATTTATCCTCTGTGCCACGGTCAGCCTGCAATACCCAAAGATGCCCGTTCTGGGTGAGTAACTGAGGCTTGTTGGCTTTAACATCGACAATGCGATCGTCAGGGCCCACCATCACGATGCCCTTACTGCCCTGACCAATCAGCCAGTGGCCCCAGGTGTGGAATTCCTCGGCCTGATCGGCTGGAATATCCTGAGTTTTCTCTAATTTATTACTGAGTAATTGCTGAACATTGTTTGCATCCACCACCAGCCAACTGCCTGAACTCAGTGGTTTTACGGATTTGTACTGTTCTTTGCTCAGACTGACGCCGTTGCGGTCGAAGAAGGTCCAGCTTGACTTGCCCTTCACCGCAACCACGTTACCGTTAAGCATCGGTTCGTTGCGGGTCTTCAGCTTCATGGGGTCAATCGCCCATTCGCCGCTGTCATCGAGGTAACCCCAATATCCACTTTGCGCCGTATCGCGCTGCTGAGCAGGAATAAGGCCAGACTGCGGCTCGTCAAGGTTCATAACATCATCCGGTAGCGACACGGAACGGCCTGATGATGCATTCCACAGCGCAGGAGAGATCTGCATCTGGACGCTGGCCAGCGGCTGCCCTTGTTTAAAACCTTCAGAGTTGAGAGAGGCGGCGAACGGTAAGGTCTTGATGACTGCCCCCTGGCGGTCTATCAACGCCAGACGATCGTCGATGACCACCAACGCAGTGCCTTTGGCGTTGAAATCGGTAGCGCGGGTGAAGCGTGCCGGGATTGCCAGATTGCCTTTTGCATCTATATAGCCAAACAAGTCATCTTTCTTGACAGCGGCCAGTCCGTTGACAAAGCCACGGGCTTCACGATATGCAGGCTCGATGGCCATCTTACCTGAAACATCGATGTATCCCCACAGGCCTTGCGACTCACGGGCCGAGCCCATCATTACCGGTGCCAGCCCCTGCTGGAAAGGCTGCTGGCAGCCATCCGCGGTTTTGGCAATGGCACACGCGCGAAGCCAAGCCTCATCGGCATGGGCTGGCGTAGAAAATGCTGCTCCGAGAACCAGCGCTAAGGCACTGAAATTCATGACATGTTTTAGTGTTTCGGAATAAATCATCCGATTCCCTTATGACTGAAAAATGATGAAAAGTTTGAAGCTGGAACCCACAGAGATTGATAAGGTACCGCTGGCAGCGAAAATTCGATGATAATCAGATTCAATGTAATGTTGTCCGCTGTTTCTTATAGGGTGTCAGCTTGCGCAAGAAAAAGCAGCTATTTTATTAGCTGGTAACGAATGAATACACTTTATAACGACATCAGCGTGTAAAAAAACGACATTTTGCCCTTTCTAGCGCAAAAATTTGTTTAAAACTCGGCAACCTGACGCTGAACTGCGCCACAGGCTTCGCCCATAACGCCGTTTTACGAAATTCTCATCTTAAATTTATAGCAGATACAGAGCGATAGTCCGTCCTTCGTTTGACACTCTGTGAAGCATTGCCAAGCGCATTCAGAAACTGCATCCTGTGTGATGCACAACGCAACCTCTCAACAGTTATCCTCTTATAAAGAGACAGATTAACCGCCATGACTATTAAAAATCTTTGCACCATTGCTGACGTAGCCGACCTCGAGCCTGGCCTGCGTGAGATTCGCCAACACCTGCATCAAAACCCAGAATTATCCAACGAAGAAGCCAAGACTGCCGAACTGGTTGCCAAAAAACTCCATGAGCTGGGGTTTGAGGTTACGACCGGCGTTGGCGGCTACGGCGTTGTCGGCTCCCTTAAGGTCGGTAACGGCACGCGCAGCATCGGTATTCGTGCCGATATGGACGCCCTGCCTATCCTCGAACAGACCGGTCTTGCGTACGCCAGCAACGTGAGCGGCAAAATGCACGCCTGCGGCCACGATGGCCACACCACGATGCTGCTCGGTGCGGCCGCACAGCTGGCACGCAGCCGCAACTTCTCCGGCACTGTGCACCTTTTCTTCCAGCCTGCGGAAGAAATTGGCTTCAACAGCGGTGCTGAACGTATGCTGGCTGAGGGACTGTTCGACAGATTCCCTTGCGACGCAGTCTTCGGCCTGCACAACCACCCGGGTTATCCCGTGGGTAAAATGATGTTCCGCACGGGCGCGTTTATGGCAGCTTGCGATACCGTTAACGTGACCATTCACGGTAAAGGCGGTCACGCGGCGCGTCCTCACATGACCGTTGACCCAATTTTGGTCGCCAGCAGCCTGGTTGTCGCACTTCAGAGCATCATTTCACGCAACATCGACCCTAATGAAACCGCCGTTATCACCATCGGTTCGCTGCATTCGGGCTTTGCCGCCAACGTTATCCCTGATAGCGCGCGTCTCGAGATGAGCGTGCGTTCATTTGATACCGGCGTGCGTAAAATTCTGGAAGACCGTATCAAAGCGCTGATCGCCAGCCATGCGGAAGGTTACGGCGCTCGCGCAGAGATTGACTATGTGCCCGGTTATCCGGTGTTGGTCAACCATCAAAAAGAGACCGAATTTGCCACTCAGGTCGCTCAAGAGCTGCTCGGTGAAGAGAATGTGGTACCCGACCTGCCGCCTATCTCCGGCAGCGAGGACTTTGCCTACTTCCTACAGCAAAAACCGGGCTGCTTCCTGCGTATGGGCAACGGTGACAGTGCCGTACTGCATAACCCGGCCTATAATTTTAACGACGAAAGTCTGCCCTTTGGCGTCGCCTACTGGACCCGTCTGGTCGAACGCTACCTGGCCGATTAATTGAAAGACTCTGTCAGCGTCTTCTGTTAGCGGCAGAATCCAAACCAGCGCATGCCAAGATGAAAATGATTGGCGTGCGCTGCGTTATAATCCGGCCCAATAATATTGCCAAAAAACGGACAGGCTCCGCGAAAGACCTGATGCAGATAGTCGGCGTCCTTTCCCTCTCGTTTCCATCCGCTTGCTACGGTCACATCTTCACCGTCCTTCATCCTGAAACCCGCGACGTCCAGGGCCTCGGCAGTCGCATGCTCACTCAGCCTGCCCACCGCACGGTGATAAACATTGCGACAGGCAAAGCTGCCGAGGTGGTCGATTCTGACCAGCCTTTGGCCAAAGACCTGCTCGGCAAGGGGTGCGGCCGCCTGTGCCACAAACATCGTGCCGCTGACTGCCAACGGACAGCTCGCCAAAAAGCTCGAGCTCAGCGCCACCGAACCGAAATTTTGTACTCGCACTGCGCCGGTCAAAGGACACTGGCCACCGCTATCAGGTACAGATTGGAAATTAATCAGGCCTGCGGCCCTGGCACTCTCGAGCACGGCAAGGCACGCAGCCTGATTTTTACTTATTTTCCTGAGTTTATACTGAGTCATCAGGCCGGGAGCATCGGTCACTGACAATGGCGTAAAAGGATTGTATTGCGCGGGCAGTTGGCTCTCTAACCACGGAAAAAAGGCGACACTCACACCCAGTAAAACCAACGCGAAGAGGATATAACGCATACCCTTTGCTCCTCTGGCGACCATGACATTACGAATTTTCTATTATAGTGAAGGATATGCGATTTATTTGAGACGAGGTAAAGATGACCGTCAACGCTGAAAATACCGTACCGAATCAGGTCCACATTGTAGCTATAGGCGGTGAGACTGCGGCCGATATGCAGCAGATTACGGCCATCGATCGCTATATCCTGTCCTTAAGCCAAAAAGAAAGTCCGCAGATTCTGTATATCTCCACGGCGAGCGGAGACGTTCCAGAGAGGATTGAGCAATTCGAGAAAAAATTCGCGTCGGCCGGCTACCTGGTAGAGAGCCTGTCTTTCTTCCGCACGCCTTATCCTACGGTTAAACAGATCGACGAGATGATAGCGCGAGCTGACGTGATTTTTGTCGCGGGCGGTAATACGCGGGCCATGCTGGCAGTCTGGAAAGAATTTTCAATCGATCAACAGCTCAAATCGGCCATGCGCCACGGCACTATCCTCTGCGGCGTGAGCGCCGGAGCTATCTGCTGGTTTGATTTAGGGCATTCGGATTCGGGCGGTGGCTATTCACTCATCCCAGGCTTGGGGCTGCTGACGGGCGTCATGTGCCCGCATTTCGGATCTGAGGAAGGACGCGAGGAATCTTTCAGTGCGTTGCTGGCAGAGCAGAACATTTTGCCCGCCTACGCCGCCGATGACGGCGTAGCCCTGCATTTTCGAGATGGGAAACTTCATAAAATAATCAGGACCGATGCGGCAGAACACGGCAAAACACTGATCTCACTCAGCGATAGCGAGAGGCCCACTGCTGAATAGTCTCTTGCCCGAAATGGGCAAGGATAACCTTGAACCACGCAGTAAACCTTGAAGAGTCCTGCTCGACGGCAGTAAAGACGTCGGGCACCGAGATCCACTGCCAACCTTCCGCCTCTTCCGGATTAAGCTCGGGCGTTCTTTCGAACAGGCCGATAAAAGTATGGTTAAATTCATTTTCTACCAAACCATTCGAGACATCGACGCGGTAGAGGATCTGGTCTACTTCCTGCAATTCACAGTGGAATCCCATCTCCTCATACAGCCTGCGGGTAGAGGCAGCCAGGTTACTCTCACCGGGACGTGGGTGGCCGCAGCAAGAGTTGGTCCAAAGACCGCCAGAATGGTACTTTCCACTGGCGCGTTGTTGAAGCATGAGACGTCCCTGACTATCAAAAATAAATACCGAAAAAGCGCGATGCAGTGCGCCCTGCAGATGAACCTGCATCTTGGTGCCTACGCCGACCTTGTTATCCTGTTCATCAACCAGAATCAGGCGTTCTTCTTGCACTTTATCTTCAATAATGAGGGACATAACTTTACTTCACTCTTGTCAGGCTATAGCGTTGCGCATCATTTAAAGCCGTTTCATAACTTTGCGGCGTACCGTCCACCTGGATGGTCAATGCTTTATCTATAGGGGTTATTGCACAGGAAAATTTCACTTTCAGGCTGTGCACACCGTTCGCCAGATACAGGTCAACATACTGATTTTTCTGTAGTCCGGCCGCTTCTTTGTCATCAACATAAACAATCAGCGGACAGCTCTCGTCAAGAATCGATCCCGCAAGTTGGGGCTGTCGGTGTACACGAACTTTGGTGGTGTCGGGTTTACTGGTGGTATAGGCCTGCAAAACCTGTTGCGTTGGGGCATAAGGGCCACTAGAACACCCAGCCAACACCAGTGCAGCACAAATCATGAGTAACTTTCGCACGTTAAGGTCTCCGCGAGATAACAAAGGAATTGTTCATCGCCTTAAAGCAATCAAATTTCAGAGAGCTAAACCGTGGCAGAGTACTCATGATGCTTGAATCGGCGATATCTGATTTCATCTGCACTCGCGCTGCTAAGGTAGCGCTAGTGCAGAGAATAGAGAAGGCCTGTAATGTAACGGAAGTTGAAGAATTAAAATGTTCTTATGGTGCGTTTCCCAAGATGTTGCTGGTCTCGAACTCAACATGCCCACCGACGTGGAAATGATGTTGATCAAACGCCTCACGGCCCATCGGCGTCACTTTCGTTATCTCTCCTTCATAATTACCGTCTTCAACCTCCGTAATCCTCGTCTCGAGTCGATAACTCACCGGCGGATTTCCTACGGGGAAGGTCACCAGAGTCACTTTGTCACCCAGCGTAAACTGAGTTAACAGCGGCAAAGGCGCTTGCTCAAACATGGCTTCACTCATTTTCAGTTCCTTTTAGGATGAGAGGGGTAGACGAAGATAACAGTCGTTGTTTTTTTCACCATGAGCTTAAAACTCACTCACCCATAAAGCGTAGAACATTGGACAACTTTTATTTGTGGTCTTGATTAGGAAATTCAGAAAATCTCTCGGAATTATGGTCGCTTAGCGATCTCGGAAAGTTGTACAACCTGGTCAAAATCCTGTACCGATTTTGCTAGCAATTCTGTGCCAGACACGCCCTTTCCTGGCATGAAAGAGTGAAGTCACAGCATGACTAACCCATTAAAAAATTTAAGTTATCTTTAATTAATTAATTGCCTTAGCGTTTTATTAGTACGTATTTAAGAATACTTAAATAGCACAAATTGATCAAATGTAAGTTGTACAAAGTAAGAGTTTTGTATAAGTTTAATGAAGCTCAATTAGAGCTCGTAACGAAGATGCTTTGCATTGCCACTGAAGGTGCCACTCGATTTCCACCTTCAGTGGTATTTTTTTGACTACTCATGGGGTTATAAAATGTCTCAAATAAACAGCGTTGAGTTAGAAAAATCCCGCGTCAAGACTGCTCATGCCATTAAAAGCGAATCAGACGTCATTCAGGAAATAAAGATAGAACTTTCCCTCAAAGGACGACTGGTCAATAACAAAGCAATCATGGCAAAACTGCTCGAACGATTAGAAATAGAAACAGACGTGGTCAAATCAGATATTTATCGAAACGCCCTCGAAACAGTAGTATTTCGTACCCCGGACGACCTGATTTAAAAAATCTTCATCACAGGGCGCGATACCTTATGTGCCTTGTGATGGTCAGATTATGCGTATGTCGCTGCATCCTTTGCCTATAGGCTCTCAAACTGGGTTAATGACTCGCCCTACTGCTCGCCCTATCGACGTCTTGTACCCCATTGGCATATTGAGCTCTGCAATCTCATTCAGACTAAACATCCCTATTTCTTTATGCTCATGGCTGACTTTTATCGTTTGGCTTGAGGCCGGTTCAACCTTCATGAGATAGGTCACAATCAATATTTCTTTAGCACCAATCCGGTAAAGCCAGGCGTCGATAATGCCCTGCACCGACGACGCTATCTGCGTCTCCTCATACATTTCACGGATAAGACATTCTTCAGGCGTTTCCCCTTTCTCGAGCTTTCCCCCCGGCAACTCCCACTCTTCCCGCTCGTTTTTTAATAGCAGAATCTTGTCGCTAATCTGCACAATCCCCTTAATCGAGACGGGAAATAGCGATTCCTGGTACGGCTGCATAAGCTTCTCCGTAAGAAAGAGAGGATGTTTTTATAAAAGATAGATAAAAAATAAGACCATCAGATGACAGATTTATTCGTCAAACTGAACGCGACACTCAGAGCTCTCAGATATTTAAGGCACGAATGTTAAGGTAATAAGAATAGAGACATTGCGCCTTGCTCCTATAACCAACGCCTGCACTGAGAGACCTTGAGATGGCTGTTGTAGAAGACTTTGTGCTTACGGACCCCGCATCCCTGACAGCGGGCAATCACGTAGGTAGAAGGATAAGCTCTGCCTGATGGGCTCATCGCGCCTAAATGCTGAAGTTTTAGAATTTCCCAACGATGACCGTGCGGGATAAAGAGTAGCTGACGAGGTTTGCGGAGAGAACGGAAATGGTAACGATGGAAGATTTTTAAATATTTTAGATATCCTCGTCGGCAAACCGTACTTAGAGTGATTTCAAATACCATAACAACGGACAAATAGAACAACGTAAACATTGTTTTTACCCAGATATTTTCAACAGCATTAAAATTTGTCGCTATTTTTCTTAGGGCTGATGGGAGCGGGATTAAAAGAATTTGGCCCCAGACTCACGACGCATAAACAGCGGGGAGTAATTTAGTTAATTTCATTATCTGGGATGTTGATGTAGCGCAAGGATGGGGTGATAGGACAGGCTTTAAGGCTATTATCGAGAGCAATATTTCACGCTAAGTAAGATGTCGTTAATGACTAAGATGAGATGTGAAACTTGTTGACCCGCTCCCCGTATGTGATCCAGCCATATTCAGGAATAACCGGCTTCATTCTGGCTGCATATTCTGGAAACCGGCAAATTCGGAGGGCATCCTCCAGAGACATAAACCCACTATCGTTCAGGCATTTCTGCCTTAACCTGCCGTTGAAGGACTCCACCGTCGCATTGTCCGTCGGCGTTCCTGGGCGTGAGAAGTCGATCCTTACCCCTCTTTCATACGTCCACCTGTCCAGCATTTTTCCTGTAAATTCAGAGCAGAATTCGCATTTCAGTGATCCCACGGATACGCAGGCGCAGTGCGCTGCCATCGGCAGTTCTTTTTTGCCAGCACGTCCTGCAGCATCGCCTTGTCGAGGCTGAGGTCAGCAACCAGCCTCTTCAGCCGCAGATTTTCCTCTTCCAGCTGCCGCATATGTTTGAGTTCAGAAGGAGAAATTCCGCCGTATTTCTTGCGCCAGGTGTAAAACGTGGCATCGGAGATACCCAGCTCGGCATGCTTGAGAGCAAAGACAATCTGCTCTTCGGTGAATCGTGACTTTTTCATCTGCCCCCCTCCGTTCAGGGGAGTCAATATCATGCCGGAATTCTGTTTCTGAATGGAGCAGGATTTTGGGTCAAGGTCACGCGTTTATAGCAACGATCAACGGAAAAAAATCCTAGTGATCTGCCTGCGTATATGTCGAGATTTAAACCAGATGAGACATACGTCAAAGCGGCTCTTTCGATGGTTAGAAATGAGAATTTCTGATAGCTTTAAATAGAATGTTAAAAGATTTAGATAGCGTGCAGATTATATCAAAACGGTTTTATTTTCGGAGGTAACCATAGAGTCGATTAGCGCTCTGTCTTCAGAGAGATTTTTAAGCATGATGACCGCTTACTTTGTCACACCGGTCGAACTATTCACGGCTGCCCGCAAGAAATCTTTCAGTATTTACAGTGAAAATAGCCGACTGTTTATCCTGAACTCCAAAGGCAATCAACGCCCATTGCGTCAAACCGAGTTAGAAGAGTTTCATAATCTGTTTAAAAAGACGGGAGGCATTATGCCAATAACCTATCGCGACGTTACTTTCAACTCGTCTTATATCTTAGCGGCAATTGAGCACATCAATTTTAAGGAAGCTATACATGCCAAATAATCCACCCGAAGGCTTACCAAGATACAGGCTTTTGACTGGCCCGGATGACGCATCTTTCTGTCATCGTGTTTCTGCCGCACTTGAGCTTGGGTATGAGCTTTACGGAAATCCGGCAATTACCTACGACTCTGACAAAAAGACCGTGATCGCTGCCCAAGCAATAATTTGGAAAAGTGAAAAGAGTTAGATCACCCTTTTTCTAACAGGCCGGGCGGGTTATGGAATAGACAATCATCAGAAATCTAATCACGAGTTATTCGACATGAAAAACATCCCTTTTTCGCATTATGGGCCAGAATAAATTTAACTTCTGGCCTCTGAAATAACGCTAAAATTTTTGCCTTAACTTCTTCAGGTTGCGTAACTGTACCCTCGACTATCAGTGTTTTATTGATTTCGACAGGGCCGTCAAGCGTGACTTTGCCTGTGATTTTTTTCCTCACGATTTGAACCGATATATCCCTGACACAGCGGCAGCCAACCGGTGGTTAACTCGCCGATGGTGAATGCCCACGACTTAAGAGCGGTCTCGAAATTTACCCAATCTTTATGGTCCTTAGGTGTCATCAGCAAAGGGTGGCGTTACGCCTCAGGATTGGACGTTTATTCTTTGCCAAACGGCACCGCAGAGTGAGCAAGCAGGGGAAGCTGAGCAACTTTGGTCACGCATTCCAAAGTCTCTGCCAGATGAAGAGGATTGGGAATGCGTTGAGCTTAGGTATAAAAAACCGCCACTTTATGATGTCCGGCGGCATTATTGTCGTGCTGCAACGCATTCTCGGCCACTCGGATATCCGCGTAACGATGCGCTATGCCCACTTTGCCCCTGACCATTTAGAAGATGCCTTAACCAATAATCCGTTATCGATTTTGGGTGCAAAAATGCCTGCCAAAAGTGGCGGTAAAATGGCTACAGAGGTTCTTTCTGGGAACAATTCAGGGTAACTCGATGAGGTTAAGTAGTTGATTTTATTTTAAGTGGTTGATTTTGATAGCGGGCAAAAAAAAGACCGAATACGATTCCTATATTCGGTCTAGGGAAATGGCTCTTGGGAGAGAGCCGTGCGCTAAAAGTTGGCATTGATGCAGGCGGTTAAGCCATACAACTTAAAGAGTAGTCGAGCTTAAATGCTTTTCCAGCGAGTTTGACGACCTGTGATAATTACTTAACGAAATGAGTTACGTTTTGTGACAACATTCGCAAAACCACCCATTAACTGTGTGGAATTCAAGCAAGAAGGGGGTTTTTAGACAGGGGGATATTAAAGAGGCCGACGTGGATCAGCCTCAGGAAGCTCAACTTAACACAGGGTTCCAGCGCGCTCGATAAACGGGGCAAGACTCATCTTGTGGCCGGGATTTTTGGGGTCATCCAGCTGAATAATGCTCAGCGGCTGTGCACTCACCTTCCCTTCTTTCACCCACTGCTCTGCTACATCATTCAGCGGATACTGCGCCAGCGTGCTGTCATTAATCACGAACAGGGCTTTGCCCGGTCGGCATTGCAGCATCACTTCTTCACGGGTGAACGCCCATGCCTTACCATATTCCAGACGGCTCACGGTAACAACTTGCGGCGCTGCGAAACAGCTGGCAGACAGGGTGAGCAACAGGCCCCCAAGTAGCGTTTTTTTCATCACTCTTCCTCGTTAAACTTCTCAATAACAATCTTGTTGCCAATCCAATGCTCAGCACAACTAATTAGGCGATAGGGTAGCAAAAAGGCTCACCAAAGCAATCACCAACAGTGCCAAAGCAAACTCCAGCCAGCAAACGGCGATCATGCGTCGCTGCGTATGCTCATTGTGGTGCGCGAACTGCGGAACCAGCCAATAGCGGTTATAAATGGCCACCGCGACCATCACGGTCACCAGCGCGGCCTTACAAACAAGCAGCAGCTCATAAGGCGAGTGAATGTCCGTTGGCCAACGCTGCAAGATGAATGCGCTATTGGCGATACCGGTCAGTACGACAAGCGCAACAGCCGCGTGCCCGAGCGTTGAGAATCGCAGCAGAGCCACAATCGCCTCAGGTCGAGTCGCGGGCTGATGGGTCAGCCTCATGCAGGTCAGCAACGGGATCAGGCTGCCAAACCAGTATGCGGCACTGAGCAAATGCACGGCGTGGTTAGTGCGCTGCAATACGCCCAAGGTGCCTTCATGCATGGCCGCATGACCGATGAGCGCCTGCCCTATCAGCATTCCGGCGCTTAGCAGCATCGCCATCAGAAAACGTCCGGGCAGGCCATCGATAAGAATCAGCAGCAGCGCGACCAGCGCCATCAGCATATGCCAGCGCCAAACCTCTCCAAAGGTGGTGGTCAGCACCAGCAGCCAAACATTCACATTGAGCATGTCGGTCCATCCGTTGCCCATAACCCCTGCCTGCACGGCGACCATCAACAGCGCGGTTAACGCAGAAAGGCAGGCCGAGGTCAGGATCAGGGTCTGGTTTTTACGCGCCAGGAGTGCGGACAAACCTTGCGGAGACAGCAAACGAGTGAAGACGCAGGCGCCAAAAAGTTGCATCACGGAAATAAAGTGCACAAAGCGGCACAGGACAAACAGCGATGCCAGGCTCATAACGTTACTTTACCGTAAAGCTGTAGGTACCTTGGGTCTTATGTCCATCAACGGAAACAACGTGCCATGAGACGTTATATTTACCGCGGGTCAATGGCGCAGGTAGGGCAATCAGGACCTGAGTGTTGTCGTTGGTGGCCAGTTTGAAATCACCGGTTTTTACCGGCTGATTGTTCGGACCTTCCAGCACGACTTTACTGAAGCTGGGTTCCACGCCCTCGCTAAATCCGAGAGTGAGCTCGGTCGGTGCTACGCTGACTTGGCTATCGGCAGCCGGCGTCTCACTCTTGAGATGAGCGTGGGCAAAAGCCTGTTGTGAAATCAAACCTGCGGCTAGAACGCAGGCAGAACTGAGAATACGCAGACGCATCAGTTTTTTAATAGACACAATTATTCCTTGGCTAATTGAAGATGAAAATTCAGCCGCAACTTTAGCGCAATCTGCCGTTGGGATCTGTGGAAATTAACGGGTAATCAATGCAGAAAATAAGAAATGTGCAAATTTCGCACGAAAAGCTCAGCGGGGATGTCAATAATCACATGAATAATAAGAGTAAAATAAAAAAAACGCAGAACACGGTTAACGTATTCTGCGTTTCAACACTTAGCGGAAAAATCAGGCTGACGGCGATTGGCCAACCATGTTTTTCAGATCTTTATCCACGAAGAACAGACCGTTACCGGTATTGCTCACCAGACCGAGTTTATCCAGGACAGATTTGAACAGAGTCTCTTCTTCATGCTGTTCTGCCACATACCACTGCAGGAAGTTGAAGGTTGAGTAATCTTTAGTGGTCATCGCCAGGTCAGCCAACTTGTTGATCTCTTCAGTGATCAACTGCTCGTGCTGATAGGCAAGATTGAAAACGTCGGCCAGTGATTCGAAATCGGCACGCGGGGCGTCGATAGAGCCGAGCAGCGGCAGTGCACCGGTGTCGCTCACATATTTGAACAGGCGATGCATGTGGTCCATCTCTTCGCGAGAGTGTTCCATCAGGAAGGCCGCAGCACCTTCAAAACCTTTATCACTGCACCAGGCACTCATCTGCAAATATAAGTTAGCGGAATAGAATTCAAGATTCAGCTGTTGATTAAGCTGTTTGATCATATCTTCTTTAAGCACGATGAGGCTCCAGATTTAATATTTAAATTTATATGGATATTAGAATGCGTTATTTGCGTGCATTATGCCTAACTCTATATAAAATAAAAAGCGTTGTTTCCCAC
>NZ_MRWE01000025.1 GCF_002093665.1 Rouxiella badensis
TTGGCCTGGGAAGGCCCCTTGGCTGGTCTGGGCCAGCGCCCAGCGTGCAAGGCACGTGCTTTTGACCTTAAAGACTTTAACCGCAAAAGCGGATCAGGGCCGCTGCCCCATAAACCCCAAAAGCAGCCCCAGTGCAGCATCCAGCCTCCATGGCATGTGCCTCTAACAAAAAAAATTGCCATTTAAGACACTATCCTTTACTTCCTAAAAATTGATTTTTAAGAAAAGCCCAGGGCGACTCTCGCTCCAAAATTTTTGCAATAAAAAACTCTCCCTCTGATTTGCATCAAACCCTCCACAAAAGCTTTTTAATAAAATAACGCCCACGTTAGGAAAAAAAAGGAATAATCAGGCGTTTTTTTCATCAATCGCATGCGGGAGTGCGTCAAATTGCACCGAAATATTTCCTTTGCACAAAGTTTGGTTTATGCTCGGCTGAACCGTTTCAGTTAGGGTTATTTTGGCGAACGTCGCAGGATAGTCGTAAACGTGTTTGAATGTTGTTGGGGTATAGCGTTCTGAATTGCAGCCAATCAGGTGCAATGATGATTCACCGCAAAGGCGCACTGCATTACTATAGGGTTATCGTAATTAGGTAACAACCGTGTAACAGGGAGAAGTATGCCAATACGTATCGCAATTAATGGCTTTGGTCGCATTGGCCGTAGCGTATTGCGCGCTTTATACGAATCTGGTCGCCGTGCAGAAATTAGCGTCGTGGCAATCAACGAACTCGCCAGCCCTGAAGGAATGGCACATCTGTTGAAATACGACTCCAGCCATGGCCGTTTCGCCTGGGATGTGCGCCAGGAAGGTGATGTGCTCTCCGTAGGTGACGACACCATCCGACTGCTGCATCAGCCCGACGCCAGCCAACTCCCCTGGGGCGAACTGAGCATTGACGTGGTGCTCGACTGCACTGGCGTGTTCGGCAGTCGACAAGACGGGGAGGCCCAGCTTGCCGCGGGTGCGAAAAAAATCCTGTTTGCCCATCCTGGCGGACATGACCTCGATGCCACCGTCGTCTACGGCGTAAATCATCACCTGCTCGAACGTGAGCACCGCATCGTTTCAAATGCCTCCTGTACCACCAACTGTATTATTCCCATTATCAAACTTCTGGACGACGCGTTCGATATCGAATTCGGCACAGTCACGACCATTCACTCTGCGATGCATGACCAGCCGGTAATCGACGCCTACCATCCGGACTTACGCCGTACCCGCGCAGCCAGTCAGTCAATTATTCCTGTTGATACTAAACTGTCAGCCGGAATTACCCGCATCATGCCCAAGTTTTGTGACCGCTTTGAGGCGATTTCGGTGCGTGTTCCCACTATCAACGTTACCGCTATCGACCTGAGCGTTTTTGTTTCCGAAAAGGTTGACGTTGAGCAGGTCAACCAACTGCTGCAAAAGGCATCGAATGGTGCATTTCGTGGTATTGTTGACTATACCGAACTACCATTAGTTTCTACCGATTTTAACCATGACCCGCATAGCGCCATCGTCGATGGTACGCAAACTCGGGTCAGTGGTCAGCGCCTGATTAAGACTCTGGTCTGGTGCGACAATGAGTGGGGTTTCGCCAACAGGATGTTGGACACGACGTTGGCGATGTCCGCAAGCGGTTTCTAGTAAGGCAAATCAGCCACGGCTGGTCGGCCCTCAAGCAACTTTAAAAAGAATCAACGAGAAGAGGATTCACCATGTCTGTAATTAAGATGAGCGATCTGGATTTAGCAGGAAAGCGTGTACTGATCCGTGCGGACCTTAACGTACCGATTAAAGACGGTAAAGTGACGTCCGATGCACGTATCCGTGCCTCTTTACCTACCATCGAAACGGCCCTGAAGCAGGGTGCACGCGTGATGGTGACCTCGCATCTTGGTCGTCCTACCGAAGGCGAATATAACGAAGAATTTTCTCTGCTGCCGGTTGTTAACTATCTGAAAGACAAGCTGGGTTCAAAAGTTCGCCTGGCGAAAGATTATCTCGACGGTGTTGATATTGCTGAGGGTGAGCTGGTCGTTCTGGAAAACGTTCGCTTCAACAAAGGCGAAAAGAAAGACGACGAAACGCTTTCTAAAAAATATGCTGCGCTGTGTGACGTGTATGTCATGGACGCTTTTGGTACTGCGCACCGCGCTCAGGCATCGACTCACGGCGTGGGCAAGTTCGCGCCAATCGCCTGTGCAGGTCCACTGCTGTCCGCCGAACTCGAAGCTCTGGGCAAAGCGCTGGGCAACCCTGCGCGCCCAATGGTTGCTATCGTGGGCGGGTCTAAGGTTTCTACCAAGCTGACCGTTCTTGAGTCTCTGTCCAAAATCGCTGACCAGCTGATCGTGGGCGGCGGTATCGCCAACACCTTCGTGGCGGCGCAAGGCCATAATGTCGGCAAATCACTGTACGAAGCAGACCTGGTGGACACCGCCAAAAAACTGCTGAAGACCTGTGATATTCCGGTTCCAACCGACGTTCGCGTAGCAACCGAGTTTTCTGAAACCGCGACCGCTACCCTGAAATCTACCAGCGATATCAAAGACGAAGAGCAGATTCTGGATATGGGCGACGTGTCTGCACAGCGTCTGGCCGAGATCCTGAAAAACGCCAAAACCATTCTGTGGAATGGTCCAGTTGGCGTATTCGAGTTCCCTAACTTCCGTAAAGGGACCGAAATTGTGGCGCACGCCATTGCCGATAGCGATGCTTTCTCAATCGCAGGCGGCGGCGACACGCTGGCAGCTATCGACCTGTTCGGTATTGCCGACAAAATCTCCTACATCTCTACCGGTGGTGGCGCCTTCCTTGAGTTCGTTGAAGGGAAAGAGCTGCCAGCCGTTGTGATGCTGGAAGAGCGTGCTAAAAAGTAATAATCCAGGGCAGATGAGGTTGCTCGTCTGCCCACGCTATATTTTTTAATCCGATTCAATCCATCTACGACCGACGATACAGGACAACGTAATATGTCTAAAATTTTTGATTTCGTAAAACCTGGTGTTATCACTGGTGATGACGTTCAGAAAGTATTCGCAGTAGCTAAAGAAAATGCGTTTGCTCTCCCGGCAGTAAACTGTGTAGGTACCGACTCCATCAACGCCGCTCTCGAAGCCGCTGCGAAAGTGAAAGGTCCAATCATTATTCAGTTCTCTAACGGCGGTGCTGCGTTTATCGCGGGTAAAGGTCTGAAAACTGATGTGCCACAGGGCGCGGCAATTCTGGGCGCTATTTCAGGCGCACGTCACGTACACCTGATGGCTGAACACTACGGCGTGCCGGTTATTCTGCACACCGACCACGCAGCGAAGAAACTGCTGCCTTGGATCGACGGCCTGCTGGACGAAGGCGAAAAACACTTCAAAGCGACCGGTAAACCACTGTTCTCTTCTCACATGATCGACCTGTCAGAAGAATCACTGGAAGAAAATATCGAGATTTCAAGCAAGTATCTGGCACGTATGGCCAAGATCGACATGACGCTGGAAATCGAACTGGGTTGCACCGGCGGTGAAGAAGACGGCGTTGACAACAGCCACATGGACGCTTCTGCGCTGTACACCCAGCCAGAAGACGTTGATTACGCTTATGAAAAACTGAACGCTATCAGCCCACGCTTCACCATTGCGGCGTCCTTCGGTAACGTTCACGGCGTGTACAAGCCAGGCAACGTTAAACTGACTCCAACCATCCTGCGTGACTCTCAGAATTACGTCAGCAAGAAACACAACCTGCCGCACAACTCCCTGGACTTCGTGTTCCACGGTGGTTCAGGTTCTTCTGCTGCCGAAATCAAAGAGTCCATCAGCTACGGTGTTATCAAAATGAACATCGATACTGATACTCAGTGGGCTAACTGGGACGGTATTCTTCAGTACTACAAAAAGAACGAAGCTTACCTGCAGGCGCAGTTGGGTAACCCTGAAGGCGCTGACAAGCCGAACAAGAAGTACTACGATCCACGCGTATGGCTGCGCGCTGCTCAGTCCTCTATGGTGACCCGTCTGGAACAGGCTTTCGAAGAGCTGAACGACGTTAACCGTCTGTAATTCAGACTGACTTTTCATGCCGCTCAGGCAAGAAAAAACAAAAGGGCCCTTGAGGGGCCCTTTTTTATGACTCTGATAAGCGGTCCGTTTACATCCAGTTGGCGACTATCTTCTGATATTCGCCGGTGGCGCCTGCCAGATGAAGCCACTGATCGACATACAGTTTCCAGCTAATGTCATCGGTTGGCAGCATGTAAGACTTCTCACCGTATTGCATCGGTTTGTCGGGATTAACCGCGCACAGGGAAGGGTGCGACTTCTTCTGGTACAGCGCCTCTGAGGCTTCAGTCACCATCACATCGGCCTGGTTATCGACCAACTGCTGGAAGATCCCGGCGTTATCGTGAGAGAGCGTCAGCGTACTTTTCGGCAGGAAAGCATGGGCGAACGCCTCATTGGTGCCACCCGCCGGTTCGATCACGCGTACCGAGGGGTTATTGATCTGTTCGAGAGTCTGATACTTTTTCACGTCGGTGCAGCGTACTAGCGGGATTTTCCCATCGACGTCCATTCTCTCGGCAAAAAATGCCTGCTGCTGACGTGCCAGCGTGACCGAAATACCGCCCATCGCGATATCGCATTTGCCCGCGACCAGATCGGGTGTCAGCGTTTTCCAGGTCGATTTTACAAAGTTCACCTTCACACCCAGGCTCTTCGCCAGCGATTCCGCCATTGAGATATCTATCCCCTCATAGCTGCCGTCGGGTTTAAGAAAGGTATAAGGCTTGTAGTCGCCGGTAGTGCAGACGTTTAACGCGCCCTGTTTTACCACCGTTTGTAGATGCGATTCTGCGCTGGCGCTCCCGGCGGCAACCAGCAATACCCAAGGTAATAATTTTTTCATTTTGTCCCTGTCTCAGAGGTTATTGGTTTCTACAATCTTGCCCGTCGTGACGCTGTTTTTCTTTTTCTTCAAATGATAGCTAATCGCCAGCACCAGCAGCCAGACGGGGATCAGCCACACCGAAATCTGGATGCCCGGCGTCATAAACATAATCACCAAAATGCCGGCCAGGAACAGCAGGCAAAGGATATTGGTTAACGGATAGCCCAGGCTTGCAAAGCGCGTTTTTTGCCCGGCAGCGTGCATGGCGCGGCTGAATTTCAGGTGGGTAACGCTTATCATCGCCCAGTTGATCACCAGCGCCGAGACCACCAGTGACATTAGCAGTTCGAAGGCTTTGCCCGGCATCAGATAGTTGAGCAATACGCAGAGCGCCGTCACCAGCGCCGAGACGCTGAGCGCGTTCAGAGGAATACCGCGACGGTTAATCTTTAACAGCGAGGCCGGGGCGTTACCCTGTTTCGCCAGGCCAAACAGCATGCGGCTGTTGCTGAATACGCAGCTGTTATAAACAGAAAGTGCGGCGGAAAGCACGACGGCGTTGAGCAGCGTTGCGACCAGATTGCTGTTGAGCGCGTGGAAAATCAGAACGAACGGACTGCCGCCTTCGACGACTTTCTGCCATGGATAGAGTGACAACAGGACTGCCAGCGCGCCCACGTAGAACAGCAGGATGCGGTAGATCACCTGATTGGTGGCTTTCGGAATGCTTTTCTGTGGGTTATCGGCCTCGGCGGCGGTAATGCCGATAAGTTCGAGACCGCCAAATGAGAACATGATTACGGCCATCGCCATCACCAGTCCCTTGATTCCATTAGGGAAGAAGCCGCCGTGCTGCCACAGGTTTGCTACGCTTGCCTCAGGTCCGCCGTGTCCGCTGGCGAGCAACCATGCGCCAAAACCTATCATGCCGATAATCGCCGCAACTTTGATTATTGAAAACCAGAATTCGACTTCACCGTAGATTTTCACGCTGGTCATATTAATCACGTTAATGGCGACGAAGAAGACCCCGGCTGAGACCCAGGTCGGGATTTCAGGCCACCAGTATTGAACGTAGATGCCGACGGCGGTGAGCTCTGCCATGCTGACCAGCACATAAAGCACCCAGTAGTTCCAGCCTGAAACAAAACCGGCAAAGTGCCCCCAGTATTTGTTGGAAAAGTGGCTAAACGAGCCTGCGACCGGTTCGTGAACCACCATTTCGCCGAGCTGGCGCATGATAAAGAAGGCGATAATCCCAGCGATGGCGTAGCCCAGCAGCACGGAAGGGCCCGCCATTTTTATGGTTTGTGCTATCCCGAGAAACAGGCCGGTGCCGATAGCGCCGCCCAGAGCAATCAGCTGAATGTGGCGGTTTTTCAAGCCTCTTTGCAGCTGACCTTCTGACTGATTATGGTTGTCCATGCATTTTCCCCAAAGGTGTAAAAAGTTGTCTGCATGAGGAATAGCAATTCCTGGGCCAGTGACGGATTATTTAACGTCGAATTTTATTCAACTGCATGATAAATAGAGTTAATTATTTTTGTGGTTAATTCACAGGCTATGCATACAATACGGTTAGCATCCTAATGTTGCGCTTTTTACAGCGCTTTCGTGCACGGATTGAGCGGTTAATGCCTCTCTGGTGACTGATATGAACCATAAGGGTGCACCGCAATGTGCAAATCCGCGCGTGCGCGTCAGCCGCCTCAGAAATCTGTTATCATCAGTCCGATGACTTAGCTCGTGTCTCGACCCTTGTTTGTAACTCAACCCGTCAGGATAACCGCCGTTGAACAAGCCAAAATCCGTTACGCTCGATGATGTTGCCCGCCACGCAGGCGTCTCTTACCAGACGGTGTCTCGCGTGCTGAATCAGGCTGCACAGGTCTCGGAAAAAACGCGCGTCCGCGTTGAGGCGGCGATGAACGCGTTGAATTATGTGCCCAATCGGATGGCGCAACAGCTGGCGGGGAAACAGAGCTTTACCTTAGGTCTGGCGAGCACAAATCTGGCCTTGAACGCGCCTTCACAGGGGGCGTCGGCCATCAAGACGCGCGCCAGCCAACTGGGATATCACGTGGTAATCTCGATGGTGGAAGACTTGGATCTCCAGTCTTGCCGTGCCGCGGTGAATGAACTTATCGCCCAGCGGGTCGATGGGATCCTTGTCAACGTACCGCTGGAAACCGACAGCGCGTTGGCGGTCAAGCAATCCTGCGGCAATCTGCCGGTGCTATTTCTGGACGTCGACCCGAATGCTTCTCTGTTGAGTATCCTGTTTGATCCCAACGAAGGGGCGAGACAGGGTGTCGAACACCTTATTGGGCTCGGGCATCGTCAAATCGCTTTGCTGACCGGGCCGCTGGAGTCGGTTTCGGCGCGCCTGCGTTACGAGGGGTGGCTGTGTGGGTTAGCGAGTCACGGGCTTGAGCCTTTCGCCGTGCTGCACGGCGACTGGAGCTCGGCGTCGGGCTATCAGCTGGCGATGAGCCTGCTCAATCAGCCGCAGCGGCCCACGGCAATTCTGGTGGCCAACGACCAAATGGCGCTGGGGGTGCTGCGTGCGGCGCATCAGTCTGCGATATCGGTGCCAGAGCAGCTTTCCGTGGTGGGTTACGATGACACTGAAGACAGCGCCTATTTTCAGCCGCCGTTAACCACTATCGCGCAAGATTTCCGCCTCAGCGGGCGTGAGAGCGTCAATCGTATGGTGCAGATGCTGCGAAATCCGCAGCAGGCGACGCCTGACTCACTGCTGCTCAACACCACGCTCATGCTGCGCGATACCACCTCTGCCCCCGGCGAGACGGCGGACTCTGCTCAGTCACTGGCGCTAGAATTAAAACGCATCGCCCGCCAGTTGGAGCAACTTTGAGCCAACGCGTGCGGATCTGCGCTTGAAATTGTGATCCTCGTCGCCTTCTGAATCTCGGCTCCTTTACTTAATCTGGCTCTCCCCCCATTTTAAAAACATTAATGTGAGCGCATAACATTTTCGGGGAGTGACAATGAAGGTTGATACAGAACAGGCGACAAATCGGTTAAGCGCGGTATTGGCGCGACGTGACTGGGAAAACCCGGTCTGCACTCAGGTCAATCGCCTGCCTGCGCATCCACCGTTTCAAAGCTGGCGCGATACGGCCGAGGCCAGGTTGGACAAGCCTTCAACAAGCGCGCGGAGTCTTAACGGCCAGTGGGCGTTCAGCTATTTCAGCGCTCCCGAATCGGTGCCAGTGGCCTGGCTCGACGCCGACCTGCCAAACGCTGACGCCATTACGGTGCCGTCAAACTGGCAAATGGCTGGCTATGACGCGCCAATTTACACCAACGTTCAGTATCCAATTCCGGTGAATCCGCCGTTTGTGCCGCAGGAAAACCCGACCGGGTGTTATTCGCTCACATTTGAGGTTGAGGAAGCCTGGCGTGAACAGGGGCAGACGCGTGTCATCTTCGACGGTGTTAACTCGGCTTTTTATCTTTGGTGCAACGGGCAGTGGGTCGGTTATTCACAGGACAGTCGCTTACCGGCCGAATTTGACCTCAGCAACTTTTTGCACGCGGGCAGCAACCGTCTGGCGGTGATGGTTTTACGCTGGAGCGACGGCAGCTATCTCGAAGATCAGGATATGTGGCGCATGAGCGGTATTTTCCGTGACGTCAGCCTGCTGCATAAACCGGCAGTTCAACTGACCGACGTGCAGCTGCGCACCGTTCTTCACGCTGATTACCTGCTGGGTGAACTCGAGGCGAAGATGTCGGTGCGGACATCGGCCAGCCTCGCCGCCGCTCTGAAGGTGCAGGTTGAACTGTGGCACGGCGATCGGCGTGTCGGCGAAGAGGTTCAGCCGCTGGGCAGCGAAACTATCGACGAACGCGGGGCTTACTTTGATAAGGTCACGCTGCGCCTTGCCTTGAGCAAGCCCCTGCTGTGGAGCGCCGAGCAACCGAACCTTTATCGCGCCGTGATTTCCCTGCTTGATGCGGATAACACACTGATTGAGGCCGAGGCCTTTGACGTCGGTTTCCGTCAGGTTGAAATCAGTCAGGGGCTGCTCAAACTCAACGGCCAGCCGCTGCTGATTCGCGGGACCAACCGCCATGAGCATCATCCTGAGAAAGGGCAGGCTATCGACGAAGCGACCATGCTGAAAGATATCCTGTTGATGAAGCAGCATAACTTCAACGCGGTGCGCTGCTCCCATTACCCGAACCATCCGCTGTGGTACAAGCTGTGCGACCGCTACGGCCTGTACGTGGTCGATGAGGCGAACATTGAAACGCACGGCATGCAGCCGATGAATCGTCTGTCGGATGATCCGCTGTGGTTTAACGCCTTTAGCGAACGCGTCACCCGCATGGTGCAGCGCGACCGCAACCATCCTTGCATCATCATCTGGTCGCTGGGCAACGAGTCGGGCCACGGTTCCACACATGACGCGCTGTATCGCTGGATAAAATCCACCGATCCGAGCCGCCCTGTGCAGTATGAGGGCGGGGGAGCCAATACCGCGGCGACCGACATTATCTGCCCGATGTATGCCCGCGTAGATCAGGACCAGCCTTTTGACGCGGTGCCGAAGTGGTCTATCAAAAAGTGGATCGGCATGCCGGACGAGACGCGTCCGCTCATCCTCTGCGAATACGCTCATGCGATGGGCAACAGCCTCGGCGGTTTCGACAAATACTGGCAGGCGTTTCGCGACCATCCCCGTCTTCAGGGCGGATTCGTTTGGGACTGGGTTGACCAGAGCCTGACCCGCACCGGCGACGATGGCGTCAGCTATTGGGCCTACGGTGGTGATTTTGGCGACAAGCCAAACGATCGCCAGTTCTGCATGAACGGTCTGGTATTCCAGGACCGAACCCCCCATCCGGCGCTTTTCGAGGCGCAGCGTGCCCAGCAGTTCTTCCATTTTGAGCTGGTGAGTCATCATCCGCTGGTGGTGGAAATCCATAACGACAATCTGTTCCGCCGAACCGACAACGAGAGTCTGAACTGGCGCATTGAGCTGAACGGTGAAGCGCTGAGTTACGGCGAGGTGGCGCTGGATATCGCGCCGCAGGGCCGCCAGCGCATTACGCTGGGTGATATCCCTGCGGTCAGCAAGGCCGGTGAACTGTGGCTGAATATTGACATTGTGCAGCCAGAGGCAACCGCGTGGTCAGACGCCGGACATCGCAGCGCCTGGCATCAGTGGACGCTGCCGCGCGCGCTGAGCTTGCCAAAGATTTCACCAGAGCAGGGCAGTGCACCGGGGTTAACGCACAGCGACGATGGCATCATTATCACTCACGGCGGTCAGCGCTGGCAGTTCAACGCAAAAACCGGCCTGCTCGAACAGTGGTGGCAGGGAGAAGAGCCGCAGCTGCTGACACCGCTCTGTGACCAGTTTGTCCGCGCACCGCTGGATAACGATATTGGCGTGAGCGAAGCCACCCGCATCGACCCTAACGCCTGGGTTGAGCGTTGGAAGAAGGCCGGAATGTACGCGCTGGAAAGCCAGCTGCTGCATCTTGAGGTCAATCGTCTGGCCGAAGCGGTCATCGTTGAAACCGAACACGCCTTCCTTAACGACAACAAGGTCGCCCTGATTAGCCGCAAAACTTATCGCATTGGGACGCAGGGCGAACTGCATATCGACGCACGGGTTCAGGTGGCAAGCGATTTGCCGTCACCGGCGCGTATCGGCCTGACCTGTCAGCTGCGAGAGGTTGCCGCATCAGCCGAATGGCTGGGTCTCGGACCGCACGAGAACTATCCCGACAGGCAGCTGGCGGCGCAGTTCTCTCGCTGGCAGCTGCCGCTGGAGGCACTCTACACCCCTTACGTATTTCCTTCCGAAAACGGTTCGCGCGGCGGGACTCGTGAGCTGAATTACGGCCACTGGACGTTGCGCGGTGACTTCGCCTTTGGGGTGAGCCGCTTTGGTCTGAATCAGCTGATGGAAACCAGCCATCGCCATCTGTTGCAGGAAGAGGAGGGCACCTGGCTGAACGTCGATGCCTTCCGCATGGGGATTGGTGGCGATGATTCCTGGAGTCCCAGCGTCAGTCCGGAATATCTGCTGACGGCCGGTGAGTATCGCTATTCATTGAGCTGGTTGCGCAAGTAATGTTCGTTGCCCTGTCTGCACGCAAACAGCAAGGCAGGGCAGCTGTTTAGGCCGAGGAGTTTCAGATGTACTACATAAAAAATACCAATTTCTGGACGTTTGGGTTGTTCTTCTTTTTCTACTTTTTCATCATGGGTGCCTATTTTCCGTTCTTCCCTATCTGGCTGCATGATATTAACCATATCAATCAGAGTGATACCGGGATTATTTTTGCCAGCATCTCTTTCTTCTCTCTGGTGTTCCAACCGCTGTTTGGACTGCTATCAGACAAGCTGGGCCTGAAGAAACACCTGCTGTGGATCATCACCGGTATGCTGGTGATGTTTGCCCCGTTCTTTATTTACGTGTTCGGACCGCTGTTGAAAACCAACATCCTGTTGGGCTCGATTGTTGGCGGGGTCTATTTAGGCTTTATCTACAACGGTGGTGCACCGGCTATTGAAGCCTATATCGAAAAGGTCAGTCGTCGCAGCAGCTTCGAGTTTGGTCGTGCACGCATGTTTGGCTGCGTCGGTTGGGCGATTTGTGCCTCGGTGGTGGGCATTATGTTTACCATCAACAGTCAGTTTGTTTTCTGGCTCGGCTCAGGCTGCGCGGTTATCCTCGCTGTACTGCTGCTGGTGGCCAAACCTGCGGTGGGAGCGACGGCTAAGGTGGCTAACGAACTGGGAGCCAACTCCAAGCCTTTTAGCCTGCGTCTGGCGGCGGAACTTCTCAAAGACAAGAAACTGTGGTTCCTCGGTCTCTACGTAGTCGGCGTGTCCTGTACCTATGAGGTGTTCGACCAGCAGTTTGCTAACTTCTTTACCTCCTTCTTCAGCAGCGCCGATGAGGGCACGCGGGTATTCGGCTACATCACCACCATGGGTGAATTGCTGAACGCGCTGGTGATGTTCTTCGCGCCGCTGATTGTCAATCGCATCGGCGGCAAGAACGCCCTGTTGCTGGCGGGTATCATCATGTCTGTCCGCATCATTGGCTCCTCGTTTGCCAGTACACCGGTCGAGGTGGTGGTGCTGAAAACGCTGCATATGTTCGAGGTGCCGTTCCTGATTGTCGGCTGCTTCAAATACATCACCTCGGTCTTCGAGGTACGTTTCTCGGCAACCATCTATCTGGTCTGTTTCTGCTTTTTCAAACAGATTGCGATGATTTTTATGTCCGTCTTCGCCGGCGATATGTACGGCAAGATTGGTTTCCACGGCACTTATCTGATCCTCGGATTGATAGCGCTGGCCTTTACGCTGCTGTCGGTATTCACCCTTAGCGGCAGGGGACCGCTGCAGGCTTTTAAACCTGTTGCAAGGACGGTTGAAAAGCCGGTAAGCAACGTTTAAAAATCGCGCAAAGCGATGGTGCAGATTAGCAGTTCGGCGAAATCTTGGTTACCCTTGAGGGCTTAGGCATCATTCGTTGTGCGCTTTAGCGCGAATGTTTGGTTTCATTATTGCTTGCTAGGGTGTGTTAAATGGAAGATATAAATGTGGTTGATGGCATTCATAATGCCGGTACGTGGTTAGCCAAAAATCAGGAATTGCTGATCCATTATGCGGTCAATATCGTGGCCGCTGTGGTGATTCTGGTCATCGGGTTGGTGGCGGCGAAATTAATCTCTGGCACGGTAAGTCGCGTAATGCGTCTGCGTAATATCGACCTGACCGTTTCCGATTTCCTGGCAGCACTGGTGCGCTACGCGATTATTGCCTTTACGCTGATTGCCGTGTTGGGCCGCATTGGCGTGCAGACCACCTCCGTGATAGCCGTTATCGGTGCCGCCGGTTTGGCCGTAGGTCTGGCCCTGCAAGGTTCGCTGTCAAACTTTGCGGCGGGCGTGTTGCTGGTGATGTTCCGTCAGTTCCGCGTGGGTGAATACGTCGACCTCGGCGGCGTTGCCGGTACCGTAACGCATGTACAGATTTTCTCAACGACACTGCTGACGGCGGATAACAAGGTTATCGTGGTGCCTAACGGTAAAGTGATCGCCGGGAACATCATCAATACCTCGCGCGAACCGACCAGCCGGACTGACATCATCGTCAGCGTCTCATACGACGCCGAAATTGCGCTGGTGAAGAAGGTGCTGGGCGATATCGCCACTTCCGATGAGCGCATCATGCAAGAGAAGGGCGTGGTCGTCCGTCTTAACGAAATGGGCGCCTCGACGCTGGACTTCGTGGTGCGTTACTGGACCGCCAACGGTGATTCCCAGAACGTTAAATGGGACCTGCTGGAGAAATTCAAGGAAGCGCTGGATGCCAATAATATCGGTATTCCCTACCCGCAGATGGACGTGCATCTGTTCCGCGCCGCCGAAGCGAAAGCGGCCGAGCAGCAAGAGGCTGCAAAGGCCGAATAATCTGTCTGCTATCTAAAAAAACGCCCTGCTCGCAGGGCGTTTTGCTTGATGAATCTGCGCTATTAGCCTGCCTAATAGTCTATTAGAAAATACAATTTCATCTAATGATGACTCTCCCTTACACTGCGGCGCATAGACCTCTTGGACTCATAACAGGAAATTTTCACCATGTTCTCAATCTTCTTGCAGGGGATGATGCTCAGCGCCGCGATGATCCTGCCCATTGGCCCGCAAAACGCCTTTGTCATGAATCAGGGCATCCGCCGTCAGTACCATCTGATGATTGCCGGGCTCTGTGCTTTTAGCGACATTGTCCTGATCTGCGGCGGTATTTTTGGCGGCAGTGCGTTGCTCGACAACTATCCAACCCTGTTGTTTATCGTCAGTTGGGGCGGTGTGGCCTTTCTGCTGTGGTTTGGCTGGGGCGCATTCCGTACCGCGATGGCGGCGAATCCTTTGCAGGTTGAAGCGAAAGTGATGGAGAAAAGCCGCTGGCGCATCGTGGCCAGCATGATGGCGGTCACCTGGCTCAATCCGCACGTCTATCTCGACACCTTTGTGGTGCTGGGGAGTCTGGGGGGACGCCTCGCCAGCGATGAGCGCTCCTGGTTTGCGCTGGGCGCGGTGCTTTCCTCCACGCTGTGGTTCTTCGGGCTGGCGGTGCTTGCGGCGTTGCTGTCACCGTGGCTGAACAAAGGCAAAACGCAGCGCGCGATCAATCTGGTGGTCGGGGTCGTAATGTGGGCGATTGCCCTACAGCTTGCATTGCAGAACCTGCATTTCTAAAAATTTGTCACTAATCTTAATTTCGCTACGTAACGACTGTGCTAGGGTTGTCGCTCACCAGATGAATGAGGGAAACACTGTGAAATTGAAAGCATTGGCTATGGCCGCTATGTTGGGATTAGGGACTTTACCCGCTGCGCTTCAGGCTGCTGAAGTGCCAGAGGGACCGCATGTGGTAACTTCAGGTACTGCCAGCGTCGATGCCGTTCCGGACATCGCGACGCTGGCCATTGAAGTCAATGTTTCTGCCAAAGACGCCGCATCAGCGAAAAAACAGGCCGACCAGCGCGTGGCCGAGTATTTTGCGTTTTTGCAGAAGAACGGAATAGATAAGAAAGACATTAACGCCGCAAACCTGCGCACTCAGCCTGATTACAGCTACCTGAAAGACGGAAGCAGCGTGCTGAAAGGCTATCGCGCGGTGCGTGAGGTGCAGGTCACTCTGCGTCAGCTGGACAAACTTAACGAACTGCTGGACGGGGCTTTAAGTTCTGGACTCAACGAGATCCGTGCCGTTGAACTGGGCGTTGCCAACCCGGACAGCTATCGCGATCGGGCGCGTCAGAAAGCGATTGATAATGCGACTCAGCAGGCCAAGGCGCTCGCCGAAGGCTTCCACAGCCAGCTTGGCCCGGTGTATAGCATTCGTTATCACGTCGCTAACTACCAGCCAATGCCGGTCGCCAGAATGTATAAAACGGCCGACGCCGCCGGGCAAAGTGATGCCGCTCAAACCTACGAGCAGCAGAGTATTCACTTTGACGACCAGGTTGACGTGGTATTTGAGCTGAAGAACGGCGACGCGCCTAAATAAGACGTTTAAAACGCTAAATATGTCGGCTGACAGAAGGTTAACGCCCCTGTCAGTCGAATCTTCAGTCTTGACGAAGAACCTGACGCCCGTGTTCGAGCAGGGCGTCGGTGACTTTTCTCATCATGCGGCTTTCCGGCGCGAAACGATGCCAGTACAGCATGCGGCGCTGGAACAGTCCGGGCGTCAGGTCAATCAGCTCACCGCTTTCTAACTCTTTCTCAATCTGCAAGTGCGGGATCATACAGCAGGTCGTACCCTGACGTGCCAGCTGTACGAAGGCTTCTGACGAATTAACGATATGACAGGGCACGCTGCCCGGCGAAAGATCAAAGTTCTGCTGTAAGAAGGCCTGATGCATGTCATCGAGATGGTCAAAGGCGACGGCCGGCGCTTTGAGCAGGGCGGAGCGCGTCACGCCGTTCGGGAAATAGCGCTCGGCAAAGCCTTTCGATGCCACAAACAGATAGTCGAGTGCCCCCAGCTGGTCCACCAGGCAGCTCGGCAGCGGCTGAGGTTGAATACTCACCGCGCCCACCACTTCACCCCGACGCAAACGCTCCTGAGTGCGGGTTTCGTCTTCGACCTGCATATTTAGGCGAATCGGGGAGTCAACCAGTACCGACTTCAGTGCCGGAAGCAACCAGGTCGCCAGGCTGTCGGCGTTGACCGCCAGAGAGAGCAGCAGCGGCGTGTCGTTGCTGTCGTTAATATTGTCATTACCCAGCCACTCTTCTTCGAGCAACTCTACCTGATGCAGCAGCGCGAGCAGCTTCTGCCCCTGCTCGGTTGGGCGTGGCGGTACGGTTCGTACCAGAAGCGGCTGGCCGAATAAATTTTCCAACTGTTTAATTCGTTGAGACACGGCGGATTGGGTGATGCACAGCTTTTGTGCCGCGCGCTCAAAACCGCGTTCACGGATCACAGCGTCCAGCGCTTGCAGCGTTCTATAGTCTGGGCGTTTCATCGAAAATCTATTCCTTCGCTCGTTCGGATTTAATGCATATTTAGACACTATGCCACAGTTCTGTAACTTTTGTGGCGCACAAAATCTTCTGCCCGTTGGCCACAAGTCTGCTCCCCAATTATCCGGGCCATGCTTTATACTAATGAACACTTCAAGACGCATCGTCTACCGATAGAGAAAAATGACCATGACTCAGGATGAATTGAAAAAAGCGGTTGGTTGGGCAGCGCTGGAATACGTTACGCCGGGCACGATTGTCGGCGTGGGTACTGGCTCGACGGCGGCGCACTTTATTGATGCACTGGCGTCGATTAAACATCAAATCGAAGGCGCTGTGTCGAGCTCTGAAGCCTCGACGGCCAAGCTGAAGAGCTATGGTATCCACGTTTTCGACACCAATGAAGTGGACGTGCTGGACGTCTATGTTGACGGTGCTGACGAAATCAACGGCCATATGCAGATGATCAAAGGCGGTGGCGCAGCCCTGACCCGCGAGAAAATCATCGCCGCCATCTCGCGCAAATTCGTCTGTATCGTCGATGCCTCAAAGCAGGTCGACGTGCTGGGTAAGTTCCCGCTGCCGGTTGAGGTTATCCCGATGGCGCGTTCCTACGTGGCTCGCGAGCTGGTTAAATTGGGTGGCCTGCCGGAGTATCGTCAGAATGTGGTGACCGACAACGGCAACGTCATTCTCGACGTGCACAATCTGAGCATTATTGATGCCATCGCGCTGGAAAATAAGATTAACAGTATCGCTGGTGTTGTCACCGTTGGGCTGTTTGCCAACCGCGGGGCTGACGTCGCGCTGGTGGGCACGGCAGACGGTGTTAAAGTCGTAAAATAGCCTGTCTAGAGATAAGCGTGAGATCTGTTTTGCGCTCATAACATAATGCAATGTTATGAAGATGATAATTTTCCCCATGAATCATCTTTTATTTAAAACGGCTAATTTGGTGACTTATGTCACATAATGAGGCCGTTTTAACGTTTATATCCAGCTCGTCACGCAATGTAAGTATTAAGTTCTGAAAATTGTTGGGTCAGTCAGGGCTTGTGCTAGGGGATAGGCAATCGTTTGTATTGCCCGGCGCAAAAATTTTGTTATGTTGACTGTGAGCTGCGCAAAGCAGTGACTTCTGAAGTCTGCATTCAGCATGAATAACTTTCGGTATTCGTTACTGCCGGTATGAATAAATAGTAGGGTCGGGAAATGGCAAAAGTATCACTCGGAAAAGACAAAATTAAGTTTCTGCTGGTTGAAGGTGTCCACCAAAGCGCAGTCGACACGCTTCACGCCGCCGGTTATACCAATATCGAGTTTCATAAAGGGGCGCTGGATACTGAAGCGCTGAAAGAGTCGATCCGTGATGCACATTTTGTCGGGATCCGATCCCGTTCCCAACTGACCGAAGAAGTCTTTGCTGCGGCTGAAAAGCTGGTTGCCGTCGGCTGTTTCTGCATCGGTACCAACCAGGTGAATCTGACCTCTGCCACTAAACGTGGTATTCCAGTATTCAACGCTCCCTTCTCCAATACCCGCTCGGTTGCCGAAATGGTACTGGGCGAGATGCTGTTGATGATGCGCGGCATTCCGGCGGCTAACGCCAAGGCGCACCGTGGTATCTGGAACAAGCTGGCCGTGGGCTCCTATGAAGCGCGCGGCAAACGTCTGGGTATCGTCGGCTATGGCCATATCGGTACGCAGCTGGGTATTCTGGCCGAAGGTCTGGGGATGAAGGTTTACTTCTACGACATCGAAAGCAAGCTGCCTCTGGGCAACGCGCAGCAGATCCCTACGCTGACCGAACTGCTGAACACCAGCGACGTGGTTACCATGCACGTGCCTGAAACGGCTAACACCAAAGACATGATTGGTGCTGAAGAACTGGCGCAGATGAAGCCTGGTGCGCTGCTTATCAACGCCTCACGCGGCACGGTCATCGACATCCCTGCGCTGTGCGACGCGCTGCGCAGCAAGCATCTTTCCGGTGCGGCAATTGACGTATTCCCGGAAGAGCCGGCGACCAACAGCGATCCGTTCACTTCACCACTGTGTGAATTTGATAACGTGATCCTGACTCCGCACATTGGGGGTTCAACCATGGAAGCGCAGGAAGGTATTGGTCTGGAAGTCGCCGGTAAGCTGGCCAAATACTCTGATAACGGGTCTACGCTGTCTGCGGTTAACTTCCCGGAAGCTTCGCTGCCAACGCACAGCGAGAAAGCCAGCCGTCTGCTGCATATCCATGAAAACCGTCCGGGCGTGCTGACCAGCATCAACCAGATCTTCGCCGAGCAGGGCATCAACATTGCCGCGCAGTATCTGCAAACCAGTCCGGAAGTGGGTTATGTGGTTATCGACGTTGAGGCCGATATTGAGACTGTTGATACCGCGCTACAGCTGATGAAGGCTATCCCAGGCACCATTCGCGCGCGTCTGCTTTACTGATTAATTTTGAGCAGTTTTAATTTTTGAATGGCAAAAGGGGCATCGAGAGATGCCCCTTTTCAGTAATATCACAGCTGTAAAAAAGTCAGCCGCTATTTACAGCTAGCGTGCATATTTTTGTCACCAATTTCGCGCCAAACTCCCCATGTACCATCGACACCCGGCACATTGCCTACCGTCCACCAACCGTTCATCCATTGTTTCCCCTGATAAGATACTTTTACACAGGGCTTAGGATAGGTTTTTGAGGATATCCATTGAGGGTTGTCTGCGGTTGCCGCAGGTTTTTGCGTAACCTGAGTTTCACTGGTGGCACTTGCACCGTGCGTATCCGTCACTGTGACGTTAAAACGGTAGGTGGTTTGTTTTTCCACGGCGGGGAATGATGCTGTAGCCTGAATGGTTTGAGCATTTTTGAGAGTAATTTGTGGGCCAGAAGATATCTGTCTCCACTGGTACTTCAGGCTGTCGCCGTCAGGGTCGCTGCTGCCCACGGCCGATAAAATGACGCTGCCTGAACCGGTAATTTCTGCTGGCGTGGCTTTTGCAATGGCAGTCGGAGCATGATTCTCTGGCTGATTATCGTCTCCTTCATTGCTTTTTTTCTCGATATTGAGAATAAAATCATCAAAATGTACGTCTGATGTTACCCCCATTTTTTTCGTTGCCTGCACTTGAACTTCGAGTAGCGTTGCCTGTGCTGGTAAGTCAACTGAGACCGTATTATTCAGCCAGCGTTTTTTGAGGCCTTGAGTATTTACCTGCGCCGTTTTAAGCGTCGCCCCCTTTGCATTTTTAGCAATCAAATAGACTGTACCGTAATCACCATCTCCAAAACCATTGCTCTTAAATTGCAGTTTGGCAACGTGATTACCCTGACTGACTAAAGACTTGTCCAAGGCGATGCTCTGGCTTATTTGGTCATGGGTGGCATTATTGGCCGCGCTATTATTGATTCTCGCGGTAAAGAAGTATTTCCCTTTGGCTGGCAGGATACCGTCCTGGCTGGTCACCACGCGGAATTGTCCCTGAGTCAGTTTCCAGCCACTTAGGTTACCGGTTTCTGCGCCCGCATTTTGCAGCGAGGTAGAGACTTCATCGGGTACAATCTCTTCACCAGATTCGGTAAACGCTTGTACACGAACAATAATATCATCTATCGCTGTATTTTTAGAGGCAACCGCCAAGTGCCATTTTCCAGCAGCGGGCTTGGTCACACCCAAAGAGGTATTCCATTCTTCACGCCCTTTATAGTCGTAATCATTGGCCGAAGGCCAGCTTCCTTTGCTGAGATAAAGGCTAAATTGGCCGGTTTCTTCGTGCTGCGGACCCGGTACGGCACTGACAGCCAATCTATGGGTATTGGCCGGCACGTTAAATTCGATACGATGCAGATAATTATTGGATTTGTTCAGCTTAACGCTTTGTTCTGCCAGCATTAGCGATTTTTCGTGATCAAAAGGGATCACTGCTGGATTGTAGCCCGAGATTTTTGCCGCATTATCTCGCCAGACTCACGCCATATTGGCCTTGTTCTTGTCACCGATCGGCAAACCATAGTTGTCTTGCAAATCGGGATTGGAGAAGTAGCCGATATCGTTACCACACTGTATGGTTTGGGTTTTATCGTTGTCCCAGCCATGATGATCGCCACTGCCTGACCAACAATGGTTACCACCGATGTTATGGCTCAATTCATGGCGCAGGGAAGTTGAAGAGTAGAGCGTGTTAATGCTGTAGCGGCCATTAAGGTCGGCAATGCCGACAGTCGTATCGTCATTATTACCTTCGAAAAAAGCAGCGATGAGGTCGGGACCATATTCGGACATGCCCTGACTAAACAGTTTATTTATTTTTGATAGCGTACCACCAGTAATCGAGTAATCCTGATCAATGATTTGCGTGCCTACCAGCCTGACGCGTATTTTTTCAATGCGGGAGTTTTTTAAAGCCTGATTGACTGTGGTTAACTGAGCAAGCGCGAAGGCTTCAGGATCAATAATCGTTTTCGCTGCGGCTTTTGAGAAACCGGCAAGAACATCGATAACAATATATCCGTCTTTATCAATATCTCCCTTATATAGGGAGCTGCCGTCTCGTGCCAAAGTTTGTAAAGCATCGCCTTGAACGGCGGGGATTAGCGTATCTTCTTGGGAAAAAATAGGTTTTTTGAACGTAATTTGAGTTTGTTCACCTGCGGGCGTGCTGTAAATGATTTTATGCTGATCGGGATACATCGCCAGGAAACTTTTATCCTCACGAAGCACCAGAATCATATCCGTTGACTCTGCAGAGCGAATTAATAACGGCATTTTTCCGGTAAATACAACGGCGTCTTTATACTTCGCATCCCTGGCCATTGTTGCCGTAGAGGATGCCGACAACTCGGTTACTGATACTGAGTCGGTATCGCGCAGAAGCGCTGACAGCTTAAGAAACTGACCTGTTTCTCGTTCACTGCTGCTAGACATAGGGGCCTGAATATTAGGCAACATGAAAGCTGCTGTTTTGTCCGATAAATCATCAGCATTTGCAGTATTGAACGAGGCTATTACCGCGAGTGCTGCAAGTGTTAATCCGTAGTGTTTTTTCATGCTTACTTCCATGTGTAATATAATGTAACAATAATCTGATGAGGATTTTGCTATATAAAACACATAGAAAACGTCTAACTTGGCTAAGAGGTTTCTTTAAATTTATAAGAAGAATGGGAGTGCAAAGCGGAGGAGGAAACTAACCTGCGGGGTTAAGGCGTTAATCCGGCCAACGCCAGCTTTTACTCGGCGTTAAAATCTCGGGCAACGGAATATCCCACTCCTCACTCGGCAATGTGTCCACCCACTGGCAGTCGTGGGCAATACCTATCGGGTAAGGGCCACTTTTGCGCCAGTGCTGCAACGTACGGTCATAAAATCCACCCCCCATACCTAATCGTTGCCCGAGTGAGTCAAAGGCGACGAGCGGCGTGAGGATAATGTTCAGCTGATTGAGCGGCAAAATCTCTCTCACGTCGAGTGCAGGTTCAAGGATATTCAGACGATTCCGTACCAGCTTTGTCTCGGGACGATAGCGGAGAAACAGCAAATGGCCCACCGTAAAAGGGTGCAATACTGGCAAATAAAGTGTTTTGCCCTCTTGCCACAGTCGGTCTATCAGCGGAGTAGTGTCGAGTTCTCCGTCAAAAGACAGAAAAACGGACAGCGTTTTAGCCTGCTGAACTTTGGGATGATTGGCGATGCGCTGCGCTGCTTGCAGGGCAAACTGCTGTTGCTGCTGCTGGGTAAGTTGTTTTCTGCGCTGGCGTACTTCAGTACGAATAGCTTGCCTGATCAGCGCGTGTTGAGCTGTAAAGGACATAGAAAAAACCAAAGAAGAGAGTGCGGGAAAGAAAGGGGAATCTCCGAGATGCCGCCGCAGGCTGTAACCCTTGAACCCATGGTTCAAGGTGAACGTTCAGTCACAATCTTTAGGCTTCTCGGCGGACCGAGCATGCGCACCGATTGCGGATCATCACATTCTGTTGGTACTAATTATCGGCTCAGGGGACGGGCCCGCTGGCAAACATCTCAGAGAAATTTTTGTGTACTGCTGTAGAGTTAATGTCTCATACAATAAGAAATAAATCAACAGCTTAACTTATTCGAAAGGCGCCCCTTCACGTTCAGTGATGCGTCCTTGTTCGAGCAGTGCTTGCTCGATGGTTTGTTGCAACATGCGAATACGCTGTTCCATATTGGAGGCATAATCGCGTGTTTTCAAGCGTTCTTGAGCAAGTTCGTGACAGACGTTCAATGCCGCGATAAATACCAGTTGCTCTGTATTTGTGACTCTAGTGCGAACTTTAAGATCTTGCAACCGCTGATTAAGATCCTCTGCAGCCATGTTCAACGCTTCTTGTTGTTCTGGCGGACAATTTACTCTTAATGAGCGACCAAAAATTTGTATATCTACCGGTTGTGCAGACATGCCACCTTCCTGCCATATTATTCGCCGGCCCCCGATTAACTCACTGCCAAACCGGCAGGACATCGAAAGCGGGCGCAACTATATATACCTCACTCCAGATTTGCAACGCCGTTTAGTACCAACGCATAGCTAGCTAATCTGGTACTGAGACTTGCCTTGGTGGTAGCATAACACGAACTTATCCAGCCAACGATGGCGAATGCGCATGTCTATTGAGAATACCTATCCAAGCTATGATTCGCTGAATCAATACCTGAAACAGCAGTCTGTTGCCCTGACCCCAGCTGAAATGCATGGGCTTATCAGTGGCTTACTCTGTGGTGGCAACCGTGATGGCAGCTGGCTGACCCTGGTTCACGACCTCACAAACGAAGGAATGGCCTTCAGTCATCAGCTCGCGGATGCACTTCAACAACTCCGAAAAATCACTGCCGACACGCTGGAAGACGACAGCTTCGAATTCAAGATGCTGATGCCAAGCGACGACGCTAGCGTGTTTGAACGCGCTGACGCATTAGCAGGCTGGGTCAATCATTTCCTTCTGGGCCTCGGTATGATGCAGCCTAAGCTTGCGAAAGTGAAAGGCGAAGTCGGTGAAGCCATTGACGATCTGCGCAGCATTGCCCAGTTGGGTTATGAAGACGACGAAGACCAGGAAATGCTGGCACAGTCACTTGAAGAGGTCATCGAATACGTTCGCGTGGCAGCGATTCTGTGCTTCAACGAGTTCGGTCACAGCCATCCGACGGCGCCTGAAAATCAGCGCACACTGCACTGATACCCTGCTTAAGCAAAGCAGCCAAATTCGGTTAAAAAAGCAATAAAAAAATAAGTTAACGTGGATAACATCCGATTTCAGGAGCAGGTGATGACTACAGTGACCATTACTCAGCAGGAATACGAAGCTCGTCGTCAGGCACTCATTGCCAAGATGGCACCCGGCAGTGCGGCAATTATTTTTGCCGCGCCCGAGGCTACCCGCAACGCGGACAGCGAATACCCTTATCGTCAGAGCAGCGACTTTTGGTATCTGACCGGTTTTAACGAACCGGAAGCGGCGTTGGTGCTGGTAAAAAGCGATGAGAATCATAGTCACAGCGTGCTGTTTAATCGCGTGCGTGATTTGACCGCCGAGATCTGGTTTGGTCGTCGTTTGGGGCAGGATGCTGCACCGGCGCGTCTAGGTGTTAGCCGCGCGCTGCCGTTTGATTCTATCAACGACCAGCTTCATCTGTTGTTTAACGGCCTCGATGTGCTGTATCACGCGCAGGGCTATTATGCCTACGCCGACAGCATTGTTGACCGTGCGATGGAAAAACTGCGCAAGGGTTTTCGTCAGAACCTATCTGCTCCGGCCACCGTTACCGACTGGCGTCCCTGGGTGCATGAAATGCGCCTGATCAAGTCCGCGCAGGAGATTGCGGTGATGCGTCGTGCCGGTGAAATCACCGCCAAAGGCCATACTCGCGCCATGCAAACCTGCCGCGCTGGCATGTTCGAGTATCAGCTCGAAGGCGAGATTCACTACGAATTCAGCCGCCATGGCTCGCGTACCCCCTCTTATAACACCATCGTCGGCAGCGGCGAGAACGGCTGTATCCTGCATTACACCGAAAACGAGTGCGAGCTGCGCGACGGCGATTTGGTGCTGATTGATGCCGGCTGCGAGTATCAGGGCTACGCGGGTGACATTACCCGTACCTTCCCGGTCAGCGGCAAGTTCACCCCGGCACAGCGGCAGATTTACGACATCGTGCTCGCCTCCGAATACAAGGCGCTGGAAGTCTTTGGTCCGGGCCGCAGCATTCAGGAGGCGACCGAGGCCGCCGTGCGCGTCATGGTTGAAGGGCTGGTGGCCGTTGGCGTGATGAAGGGCGACGTTGATCTGCTCATCGCCGAGCAGGCACACCGCCAGTTCTTTATGCACGGGCTGTCTCACTGGTTGGGATTAGACGTCCACGATGTGGGCAACTACGGCACCGTAGAGCGCAGCCGCAAGCTGGAACCGGGGATGGTGCTGACCGTCGAGCCGGGCCTGTACATCGCGCCCGACGCTGACGTGCCGGAGGCCTATCGCGGCATCGGTATCCGCATTGAAGACGATATCGTGATTACCGAAACCGGCATCGAGATCCTGACCGGCGACGTGGTGAAAGAGGCCGACGATATCGAAGCACTGATGGCGGCGGCAAGATAACCCATGAGCATGATTATTGTGGGCGGCGGTATGGCCGGAGCAACGCTGGCGCTGGCCGTCTCGTCGCTAACGCAGGGTCGCCTGCCGGTGCATCTTGTCGAGGTCACCTCACCCGATGATTATACCCATCCGGGATTTGACGCGCGCGCGATTGCGCTGGCGCAGGGCACCTGTCAGCAGCTAAATGCCATTGGCGTCTGGCCTGCACTGGCAAACTGCGCAACGCCGATTACCGATATTCACGTCAGCGATCGCGGGCATGCCAGTTTTGTGAACCTTAACGCTGGTCATTATGGCGTTGAGGCGCTGGGGCAGGTGGTTGAGCTTCACGACGCGGGGCAGCGGCTGTTTTCGCTGCTTTCGGATGCGCCGGGCGTACATCTGCACTGTCCTGCGCGGGTGGTCGAGGTGACTCGCCGCGCCGACAGCGCCAGCGTAACGCTCGACAACGGCGAAATCCTTAAGGCCAGTCTGCTGGTCGCCGCCGACGGTTCAAACTCGACGCTGGCCCAGCACTGCGGGATTCGCTGGCACCGCGACAGCTATCAGCAGATTGCCATCATCGCCAATATCACGACCGGTCAGCCGCATCAGGGCCGTGCCTTCGAACGATTCACCGAGCACGGTCCGCTGGCGCTGTTGCCGATGTCTACAGGGCGCAGCTCGCTTGTCTGGTGTCATCCGGTTGAAAAACAGGCTGAAGTTAAGGCCTGGAGCAGCGACCAGTTTCTGTTCGAGCTACAGCAGGCGTTCGGCTGGCGTTTGGGCAAGATGCAGCAAACCGGCGCGCGCCACTGTTATCCATTACAATTATTAACCGCCAGCGGGCACATTAGTCATCGACTGGCGCTGGTCGGCAATGCGGCGCAGACGCTGCATCCGATAGCCGGGCAGGGCTTTAACCTTGGCCTGCGCGACGTCATGACGCTGAGCGAAACCCTCGCCAGCGCATGGCAAGAAAATCAGGACATCGGCAGTTATCAGGTATTAAGCCGCTATCAACAACGCCGTCAGCCCGATCAGCGGGCAACCGTCGGCATCACCGACGGGCTGGTGCGAATATTCGCCAATCGTTATGCACCGCTGGTGGCAGGACGCAGCCTTGGCCTGATGGCCATGGAGCGGATCTCCCCACTGCGTGATGCTTTTACCCGCCGCACCCTGGGCTGGACAGAACGCTGAAGGCGCTTGCGAAGGCCCAGCCTGACCGCAGAAAAATGACAGGAATGAATTAAATTATGCAATCTTTTGATGTGGTTATCGCCGGTGGCGGCATGGTCGGACTGGCGCTTGCCTGTAGCCTGCAAGGCAGTGGCCTGCGCATCGCGGTGCTCGAAAATCGCCTGCCCGACGACGCCCCTTTACCGGCCATTCCCGGCGTGCGTGTCTCCGCCGTCAACGCCGCCAGCGAACGTTTACTGCAACACATCGGCGTTTGGGACAACATTATCGGCCAGCGCGCTAATCCCTATCAGGGCATGGAAGTGTGGGACCGCGACAGCTTCGGCAAAATTGCCTTCCGCAGCGAGGAGTTCGGCTTTAGCCACCTTGGGCACATTATCGAAAACCCGGTTATCCTTCGCGCCCTCTGGCAGCGTGCAGAGCAGCTCAGCGAGGTTGAAATCTTTGCCCCTGCGCAGCTGAAAAACGTTGCCTGGGGGGAGAACGAAGCCTTTATCAATCTCGAAGACGGACGCATGCTCAGTGCACGTCTGGTGGTCGGTGCCGACGGCGCGCACTCGTGGCTGCGTCAGCATGCGGACATCCCGCTGACCTTCTGGGACTACCGCCATCATGCACTGGTTGCGACGATTCGCACCGATGAGGCGCACCAATCGGTGGCACGCCAGGTATTCCACGGTGAAGGCATTCTGGCCTTCTTGCCGCTGGCCGACCCGCATTTATCCTCTATTGTCTGGTCCGTATCGCCGGAAGAGGCCGAGCGGCTGTTGGCGCTGTCCGATGCCGAATTCAACAAGGTTCTGGCCAGCACCTTCGACCTGCGTCTGGGCGTGTGCGAGGTCATCAGCGAGCGCCAGTCGTTCCCGCTGACCGGTCGCTATGCCCGGAGTTTTGCCGCTCAACGCCTGGCGCTGATTGGCGACGCCGCACATACCGTTCATCCGTTGGCGGGTCAGGGGGTCAATCTGGGCTTTATGGACGTCGCCGAGTTAGCGTCGGAAATCAAACGCTTGCAGCGTGAAGGCAAAGACTTCGGTCAGCACATGTATCTGCGTCGCTTTGAACGCAAGCGCAAGCACAGCGCTGCGCTGATGCTGGTGGGCATGCAGGGGTTCCGTGAACTGTTTGCCGGCAACAATCCGGCCAAGAAGCTGCTGCGCGACCTCGGTCTGACGTTGGCGGATTCACTGCCGGGCGTGAAGCCGAAACTGCTGCGTCAGGCGATGGGATTAAACGACTTACCCGAGTGGCTCCAGACCCAATAGCTTCAGCTGAAATAATCTAATTTCATCCCATTTTTTCCATTACTTTTTCTAATCTGGTGCCGGATTTTGCGAACCGCAAATGACGTGAAATTCGGCACCTGCGTTATATAACATCGACCGATTCCTCATTTAATTGTAGATTTTGCGTCATTAACCCCATTTTTCTAGTTAAAAATTCTGCATCATAGCCTCCGCAAATTCCTGACAAAACGCCAACACCGAATATTTTAACTTATGGTTAGCAGGGTCATTCGGTGATAACGTTCAGGAAAAGGTATCGTTTGCGTCGGCACAGATCTTGCACTGGCTCTTGGATGAAAGTTGGCCGCAAGGCCGGCGAGGAGCCGGGTAATTCGCTTCGGAAAAGAATGAGGAAAAAGATGACAAAGCAGACTCGGTTATATGACAGTCATGTCGCCTGTGGCGCACGTATGGTCGATTTTCACGGCTGGATGATGCCGCTGCATTATGGCTCCCAGCTCGATGAACACCATATTGTTCGCCGCGACGCCGGCATGTTTGATGTCTCCCATATGACCATCGTCGATTTGCACGGCGCACGTACCCGTGAGTTCCTGCGCTATCTGCTGGCAAACGACGTCGCCAAGCTGACCCAACCGGGCAAGGCGCTGTACACCGGCATGCTCAATGAGTCCGGCGGCGTTATCGATGACCTGATTGTTTATTACTTCACTGAAGATTTCTTCCGCCTGGTGGTTAACTCTGCGACCCGTCATAAGGATCTGGAGTGGATAACCGACCACGCCGCGCCGTTCTCCGTTGAACTGACCGTTCGTGATGACCTGGCGCTGATAGCCGTTCAGGGGCCGCAGGCACAGGAACGCGCACAGACGCTGTTCAGCGAGGAGCAAAAACAGGCCGTGAGCGGCATGAAGCCTTTCTTTGGCGTGCAGGCCGGCTCTCTGTTTATTGCCACCACCGGCTACACCGGTGAAGCCGGTTACGAAATTGCTCTGCCGCAGGAAGACGCTGCCGATTTCTGGCAAAAGCTGCTTGATGCGGGCGTACAGCCAGCCGGTTTGGGCGCGCGCGATACGCTGCGTCTGGAAGCGGGCATGAACCTGTACGGACAGGAAATGGACGAAGACGTTTCCCCTTTGGCCGCCAACATGGGCTGGACTATCGCCTGGCAGCCTGAAGACCGCCGTTTCATTGGCCGCGACGCGCTCGAAAAACAGCGTGCAGAAGGGACCGATCTGCTGGTGGGTTTGGTTATGACCGAAAAAGGTGTATTACGTAATGAGCTGCCGGTGCGTTTCACCGATGCGGCCGGTAATGTGCGTGAAGGCGTAATCACCAGCGGTTCATTCTCTCCAACGCTCGGCTACAGCATTGCGCTGGCTCGCGTGCCAGCAGGCATCGGCGAGCAGGCAGTGGTGCAGATCCGCAACCGCGAAATGCCGGTGCGCGTCACCAAACCGGGTTTCGTGCGTAACGGCAAAAGCCTGGTATAAAGCACATTTAAATTATTGATTATTTAGAACTTAAAAAACTCTTTCGGAGATTATTTATGAGCAATGTTCCAGCAGAATTAAAATACGCGACCTCTCATGAATGGGTGCGTTCTGAAGGCAATGGCGTTTACAGCGTCGGCATCACCGAGCACGCACAGGGTTTGCTGGGCGACATGGTGTTTGTCGATTTGCCTGAAGTGGGTCGCACCGTGGAAGCGGGTGAAGACTGCGCGGTAGCCGAATCCGTGAAGGCTGCCTCAGACATCTACTCGCCAATCAGCGGCGAAATCGTTGCCGTTAACAGCGAACTGGAATCCTCTCCAGAGCTGGTCAACAGCGAGCCATACGGCGAAGGTTTCCTGTTCCAGATTAAAGCCTCCGACGAATCCGAGCTGGATGCACTGCTGGATGCGGCTGGATATCAGGCCACTCTGGAAGACTGAATTTCTCGTCGCCCTTGAAGCTACAGCGGCGTTGGCAGCGTTTGTTCTCCCCGGTCACTCACTGAGTAAGCTGCCGGGGACTGTTCAAAATTGCCGCCTTGCTGTAGCGCCAATGGCTTAGAGAAATCCTGCTGTTGTTTGTGCAGACATAGATGCACACAAGATTTAGTTAGCTCTCGATACCTCAATGTAAGATTTCAGGAATGCGTAGCAAATGACTCAGACTCTCAGCCAACTTGAACACAGCGAAGCCTTTATTGGCCGCCATATCGGTCCATCTTCTACACAGCAGCAGCAAATGCTGGAGACCGTAGGTGCCAGCTCGCTGAACGCCTTGATCCAGCAAATTGTCCCGGCGGATATCCAGTTACCTGGTCCCCCGGCTGTCGGCGATGCGGTAACCGAACATCAGGCGTTGGCTGAGCTGAAAGCGATTGCCAGCCAGAACCAGCGCTACAAATCTTACATCGGTATGGGCTATAGCGCGGTGCTGACCCCGCCGGTTATCCTGCGTAACATGCTCGAAAACCCAGGCTGGTACACCGCGTATACGCCGTACCAACCCGAAGTTTCTCAGGGGCGCCTTGAGGCGCTGCTGAATTTCCAGACCCTGACCCTGGACTTGACCGGTCTGGACCTGGCCTCTGCGTCACTGCTCGACGAAGCAACCGCCGCCGCTGAAGCAATGGCTCTGGCCAAGCGCGCCAGCAAGCTGAAAGACGCTAACCGTTTCTTCGTGGCCGACGACGTGCATCCGCAGACCCTCGACGTGGTCCGTACCCGTGCCGAAACCTTTGGTTTTGACATCATCGTCGATAAAGCCGAAAAGGTGCTGGAACTCGACGGCGTGTTCGGTGTGCTGGTGCAGCAGGTTGGCACCACCGGTGAAGTGCATGACTACAGCGCACTGTTCACCGAGCTGAAATCTCGCAAAATCATCACCAGCGTTGCCGCGGATATCATGGCACTCGTTCTACTGACCGCTCCCGGCAAGCAGGGCGCAGACGTCGTCTTTGGTTCGGCGCAACGCTTCGGCGTGCCGATGGGCTACGGCGGTCCACACGCCGCCTTCTTCGCCTGCCGCGACGAGTTCAAACGCTCGATGCCTGGCCGTATTATCGGTGTTTCACGCGATGCAGCAGGCAACACCGCGCTGCGAATGGCGATGCAGACCCGCGAGCAGCACATCCGCCGCGAGAAGGCCAACTCCAACATTTGTACCTCTCAGGTGCTGCTGGCAAACATCGCCAGCCTGTATGCCGTGTTCCACGGACCTGAAGGCCTGAAACGCATTGCTAACCGTATTCACCGCCTGACCAACATTCTGGCTCTTGGCCTGAAGAAAGGCGGCTTGACGCTGCGTCATAATACCTGGTTCGACACCCTGACTGTCGAAGTCCAGGACAAGGCTGCGGTGCTGGAACGCGCGCTGAGCTTCGGTCTGAATTTCCGTACCGATATTCACAACGCCGTGGGCATCACGCTGGACGAAACGACCTCACGCGAAGACGTGCAGAACCTGTTCGCGGTATTGCTGGGCGATGACCACGCTCTGGACATCGACGCACTCGACAAGGCAGCCAGCACCGACAGCAACGCCATTCCGGCTGCGGTACTGCGTCAGGATCCTATTCTGACTCACCCGGTATTCAACAAGTACCACAGCGAAACCGAGATGATGCGCTATATGCACCGCCTCGAGAAAAAGGATCTGGCGCTGAATCAGGCGATGATCCCGCTGGGTTCCTGCACCATGAAACTTAACGCTGCGGCAGAGATGATCCCCATTACCTGGCCGGAGTTCTCTGAACTGCATCCGTTCTGCCCGATTGAGCAGGCGAGCGGTTATCAGCAGATGATCGGGCAGCTTTCACAGTGGCTGGTGCAGTTAACCGGCTATGACGCGGTGTGCATGCAGCCTAACTCAGGCGCACAGGGCGAATACGCGGGCCTGCTGGCGATTCGTCATTACCACGAAAGCCGCAACGAAGGCAGCCGTCATATCTGTCTGATCCCAAGCTCTGCGCACGGCACCAACCCGGCGTCGGCACAGATGGCGAGCATGAGCGTAGTGGTGGTTGCCTGTGACAAGCAGGGCAACATCGACCTCAGCGATTTGCGTGAGAAAGCGGCACAGGCGGGTGACGAGCTGTCCTGTATCATGGTGACCTACCCGTCTACCCATGGCGTGTATGAAGAAACCATCCGCGAAGTGTGCCAGATTGTTCACCAGTACGGCGGTCAGGTTTATCTCGACGGCGCGAACATGAACGCCCAGGTTGGCATCACGACGCCGGGCTACATCGGCGCGGACGTGTCGCACCTTAACCTGCATAAAACCTTCTGTATCCCGCACGGCGGCGGCGGTCCGGGCATGGGCCCAATCGGCGTTAAAGCGCATCTGGCCCCGTTCGTTCCGGGCCACAGCGTGGTACAGATTGACGGCGTTCTGACCCAGAACGGCGCGGTTTCTGCGGCACCGTTCGGCAGCGCCTCTATTCTGCCAATCAGCTGGATGTATATCCGTATGATGGGCGCAGAAGGTCTGAAGCAGGCGAGCCAGGTCGCTATCCTGAACGCCAACTATATTGCTACCCGTTTGAAAGACGCGTATCCGGTGCTCTATACCGGTCGTGACGGCCGCGTGGCGCACGAATGTATTCTTGATATTCGTCCGCTGAAAGAGGCAACCGGCATCAGCGAAATGGACATCGCCAAGCGTCTGATCGACTACGGTTTCCACGCACCGACCATGTCCTTCCCGGTGGCGGGAACGCTGATGGTTGAGCCAACGGAATCTGAAAGCAAAGTTGAACTGGACCGCTTCATCGATGCGCTGCTGTCTATCCGCGCTGAAATCGAAAACGTGGCACAGGGCAAATGGACGCTGGAAGACAACCCTCTGGTGAATGCGCCACACACGCAGGCGGAGCTGGTCTGTAACTGGACCCACGATTATACCCGTGAGCTGGCGGTGTTCCCGGCTGGAAGTGAAGACAAGTACTGGCCAACCGTGAAGCGTCTTGATGACGTGTACGGCGACCGTAACCTGTTCTGCTCCTGTGTACCGATTAGCGACTACGAATAATCCGTTTCGCAGGATTAGGTCGATAAAAAAATCCCTGACAGCGATGTCAGGGATTTTTGTTTTTATCGACCAATTGAGGCGATTAAAGCTCGATTTTAACCTGTACGGCGGCAACCCAGGCGTCAGTGATGACCTTGCTGGAGAATGCGCCAGGATCTTTGTCATATTGCAGGCTTGGACGCACTGATAGCCAAGGCGTCGCCTGAACGTTATAAGACAGTTCCACCAATTGCTCGGCCATGCTCAGGTTCTCTGCCGCATCGGCACCGGCATAGTTTCCGGCTGCGCGCATGTTGGCAATATCAACATCGCGGCTCTTTCTGTTGTAAGACGCTTTGCCGTAACCGATGGCGATAGAGTCTTTAGGACGCGACTCGAACGGGCCATTCAGTATCAGGCCAGCGGCGTACCAGTGACGGAAAGGCGCGGTGGCGGCGTCCGTTGTAGTCCACTGCCCGAAGACGTGCAGGTTCTGCGATTTCAACGCCTGTGACTGCCATACCGTCTGGTCTGCCAGCACGTAGCCGCCGCTGCGACCGGATGACTTACTCTGGCTGTCGCCGATACGCGCAACTTTAGAGGTGTCGTGGTAATAGCCAAACTTATACTGTCCCGGCAGGAAGCCGTGATAGCTATAAATAAGCTCTACGGGAATGATGGCCCCGGTCGTTCCGCTGCTGAAAGGCTTGAAGGCCTTGGACGGCGCGGAGTTGGTCTGCGGGTTAACGTTAAAGATGGCCGTATGTAACGCCCAGCTCTCGTTGAAATCATAGCGCAGTTCACCCCCGAAGTGTGCCGTCGGGTAGTTGCCCCAACCGCTGCTGCCTGACAGGCTGAGTGGGTGAGCATCAAAACCGGCGTTCACAAAGTTGCCGAGAATCGGCATGCCGCCAAAGTCATTGCCCATCGCCATCAGGCCAACCTTATAGGTAAGCTTCGGCGTCAGCAGCCAGTTGGCATAGCTGAATTCTGACAGTCGGGTGTATTCGCCCCCTACGTCTTCCTGAACCGGCAGACGGTTACCGACCAGATCGCTAGAGGTGCTGCGCCCGCGACGGTCGTTGATGGTAACCTGAAGGGTACCCGCGTGCTCAGCGTCGAACATTTTATTCAGATCAAAGGTGGCACCTACTTTGACCTGCTGCGCGTAACGTGTGCCATAGCTTTCGCCACCGTGTAACACGCCTGCTGTTTCAGAAACATATTCACCACTAAGGGTTACACCGTCGTTTTTAAGCTGAGTACGAGCACCGCCCCAGTCGCCGGTTAATGTGTCCTGATTAAGAAAATCAGTAGCTTGAGCCTGAACAACGCTCCCCGCTGACCAAATTAAAATACCTGCAGCCAGAGGGGAAAGAGCAAGAAATTTTGTTTTCATTGTATATGAAGCCTGAAATGCAGAGAGAAATCCGGCGCATTATACATTGAACCAAATGATTCGAAATATATTTGCTACAAAATAGCAACTTTTGATCATGCTCTATAACTTAAAATGAGGAATTACTTTAAACGTACTTGCTCAAGTGTTTTAAACAGTAAAATTTTATCCGCCTCATTGAGATTTTTTTGCTGAAGCTGGGCGATAAATTCGGCTTGGTTATCCGGTGAAATACGACCATTAGCCTTGAGCTCGACCGCCAGACGCTGGAGGATCCGCGTCGATAATCCGGCAATGTCCTGGCGTATTGACTCCAGCGGGCGCGGCTTCCAGTCGGTTTCCGGCGTGGAGAGCCAGTCGGCACGATAGCGATACTGAATGGCTTTCGCTGCGCTCATCTGCGCCACGATAAAGGGTTTGACCGAGTTTGGATCCAGCCCCAGACCTTCCGCCACTTTTTGGGTGTCTTGCAACACTCTGTCTTCCTGCGCCACTACCTCAACGGGCTGGTGGTTTTCCGCCTTACTGCTGGCGACGTCTTTCATATAGGAGAGACGCTCATTGATGAGGCCCGGAAGATTGCCGTTTTCTGAGGCCTGTACGGTGAGGGGGAGCGTGCTGAGCGTAACGCTGGCCAGCATCAGGCAAGCGAGCAGTTTTCTCGTCGGATGAAAATTTTTTCCCGAATGAAACAGTGAAGAAAGGCGTGACGAGGATAAATAGGCTGCCGGAGATTTCATCGTTATTATTCCCTTAATATTGGTTATGTTATCTATCGTGTGCGTAAAGCATCATACGCAATCGGGTAAAAAATGGGCACCAATAAGCCGTCAGTTTTTACACTAAATGGACAACGTTAGAGAAGGATTTACTATGAGCAAAAACATCGCGCTGGTCACCGGCGGCAGCCGTGGCATTGGACGAGCAACGGCGCTGTTGTTGGCCGAACGGGGCTATCAGGTTGCGGTTAATTATGTGAATGACGCCAAGGCGGCACAGCAGGTTGTTGATGAGATAAAGGCAAACGGCGGAGAGGCGCTGGCGATTCATGCTGACGTTGCCGATGAAAATCAGGTCGTGGCGATGTTTAGAAAAATTGCCGATGAAATGGGGCCATTAACCGCTTTGGTTAATAATGCGGGTATTTTGTTTCAGCAGTCGACGATTGAAAATCTCAGCGCCGAGCGGATTAATCGCGTGTTAAGCACTAACGTGACCGGCTATTTTCTCTGCTGCCGCGAGGCGGTGAAAGTGATGTCGACGCGCCACGGTGGGCAGGGTGGGGCGATAGTTAACGTCTCTTCAGCGGCCTCACGGCTGGGTGCGCCGAATGAATACATCGACTACGCGGCGTCGAAAGGGGCCGTCGATACCTTGACCACGGGTCTCTCTCTCGAAGTGGCGGCGCAGGGCATTCGCGTTAACGGCGTCAGGCCCGGTTTGATCTATACCGAGATGCACGCCAGCGGCGGCGAGCCGGGGCGGGTCGACAGGCTAAAAGCCAATCTGCCGATGCAGCGCGGCGGCCAGCCTGACGAGGTGGCACAAGGGATTGTCTGGCTGCTCTCAGACGCCGCGTCTTATGTGACCGGCAGTTTTATTGAACTGTCTGGCGGAAGATAATCCCCTTGAACGTCGTTCTTAACCGCGCAACAGCGCATTGCGGAACGACAGAATATGTCCCTCGGCGGCATCGGCGGCGGCCTGTGCGTCCCGTGCCGCCAGTGCGCTTATAATCGCCCGATGCTCCTCAATAACTTCCTGCATGTGCCCCTCTTTCGACAGTGAGCTGGCCCAGAAGCGCTGCGCCTGCGCGTGCAGCACGCTGAGAATATCCATCAGCATTTTGTTGCCTGCAACCTTGGCCAGCAGCTGATGAAACTGGTTATCCAGCAGCATCATGCCATCGCGATCGCGCTGTTGGCTGGCGACCTCAATTTGTTGGTTGATGGCTTCAAGCTCGGCGATGTCCTGAGCGGCAATGCGCTGGCTGGCCAGCTTCATACATAGCACCTCATTCGCCAGACGAACTTCAATCAGTTCCAGCGCGTCGTCTATCGACAGCGGCGACACCATCACTCCCTTGCGCGGAATAATTTGCAGCAGCCCTTCATTCGACAGCCGGTGGATGGCCTGATTAACCGGCGTACGACCCATCGACAGGTCGCTCATCACCTGTGCGGTATTCAAATATTCGCCTGGCTTATAGCTCAGGGTCACCAGCGCCTGCTTGAAACGGCGATACGCCTGCTCGTTTAACGACAATCCTGCTTCATCAATCGCCGGTCTTTCCTGCGTTTCTGTGACCTCGGTCTTCACATCCAGCTCCTGCTGAAAAGATTTTTAGACATTCTACACAAAAACATGGCACGGAAATCGCTTATTTAATGAATGAAGTTATAGTGAAATTTCACTGTGTTTTTAAAAAAGATTAATTAATAGAGGATCTGCCCGATGAAACTGACCTTCACACTGCCGGCATTAACGACCGGAAATCAACCCTCCAGCTCAGACGCGGCAAGGATCGAGGTCGATATCGACAGTCTGGTGATCGCCGGATGGGCAGGACGCGATCCTGAAGCCATCATGCACCACATTAGTGAGCTTGAGGCGCTGGGCGTGCCCCGTCCGAGTGCAGTCCCGCTGTTTTACCGCGTGGCCGCCAACCAGCTGACGCAAAATAAATCGGTAGAAGTGATAGGCCGTGCCAGTTCCGGTGAGGCCGAAGTGTTTATTTTCACCCATCAAGGGGAGCTATACGTCTCGCTCGCCTCCGATCACACCGACCGTGAGCTCGAGTCGCACAGCGTGGCACTGTCGAAGCAGCTGTGTGTGAAGCCTGTGGCAACGGTCGCATGGCGTATGAGCGAAGTGGCAGCCCATTGGGATCAGTTGATCCTGCGTGCCTGGATCAAGGAAGACGGTGAATTTCGTCTGTATCAGCAAGGGCCGCTGTCGAGCCTGCGTCAGCCCGACGACCTGCTGAGCCGTTATCTGAACGGCGACCCCCTTCCGGCAGAAGGGTTAGGGATGACCTGTGGCACCGTCGCGGCGATAGGTGGCATTCGTCCTGCAACAGAGTTTCGCATGGAGCTGGTCGATGAACGCCTCGGGCGCAGCATCAGCCATGCCTATCACAGCCTTGAACTGCCCGTCGTCGCCTAACGGCGGCGTTAACCCAACTTGAGCCACCCCAGGAAGCAACGATGAATTCTCACCTTTCATTAAGCCTACAGCAGGCGATTGAACAACTGGCACTCGGCACGGTAACCCCCGAGCAGCTGACCGAGCAGGCACTGGCCCAGATTTCTGCCGAAGACGGCGAAGGCCGCCGCGCCTTCACGCAGGTTTATGCGCAGTGGGCGCGTGAGCAGGCGGCGGCTTCCACCGCGCGCCGTGCCGCCGATAACGCCCTTTCACCGATTGACGGTGTGCCGGTATCGGTCAAGGACCTGTTCGACGTGTCGGGTTATGTCACCACCGGCGGATCGCGCGTGCTGGCCGAGGCACCCGCCGCCACGGCGCACGCCGAGATAGTCGAAAGGTTGCTTAAGGCCGGTGCGGTGATAGTGGGTAAAACCAATATGACCGAGTTTGCCTATTCGGGGCTGGGCATCAACCCGCATTACGGCACGCCGGCTAACCCCTGGGATCGCACAGCGCGCCGCATTCCGGGTGGCTCTTCATCGGGCGCGGCCGTTTCCGTTTCTGACGACATGTGCTTTGGCGCGGTCGGCAGCGATACCGGCGGCTCGGTGCGCATTCCGGCCGCGTTCTGCGGACTGACCGGTTTTAAACCGACGGCACGCCGAATTTCCATGGCTGGCGTGTTGCCGCTCTCAGCCTCGCTCGACTCGGTAGGCACCCTGGCCCGTGATGTCGCGAGCTGCGTTGCGCTCGACGCGGCCATCGCCAAACAACCGTTATCACTGACGGTGAAAGACTTGTCCGAAGCGCACTTTGCCGTTCCGCAAACTTTGGTACTCGACGGTCTCGATGCCGCAGTGAGCGATGCCTTTGCTCGCGCGATTGCCCACCTCAGGCAGGCCGGTGCCACGGTGACCGAAATCCCTCTGACCGAACTCTCTGAACTGGAGACTATCAACGCCAGTGGCGGTTTCACCGCGCTGGAATCGTGGGCGTGGCACAAAGATTTAATCGCGCAACGCGCGGACGGCTATGACCCGCGCGTGGTCTCGCGCATTCGCCGCGGTGAGCCGTTGGGCGAAACCTCGCGTCAACGGCTGGTGCAGCAGCGCACTGACTGGCAGCAGCGGGTCAGCGCGCGGGTACAACAGTATGACGCGCTGCTGATGCCGACTGTGCCTTTTGTCGCGCCGGGTATCGCCGAGCTTGAAGCCGATGAGGAGCTCTATTTCCGTATCAATGGTGCCGCGCTGCGTAATCCTTCTGTGATCAATTTCCTCGACGGCTGTGCGGTCTCCCTGCCTTGTCAGGCCGAAGGCGCTGCGCCGGTCGGGTTGATGGTTGCGGCACTGCCGATGCAGGACGAGGCGCTGATGAGCTGGGCACTGGAGATAGAACGCTGCCTTAACGCCTGATTTCTACTTCTCAATTTTAATAAACAGAAACAGACACGACGACACTTATTCACCACTCTGGACAATGACAGGAACCATTATGAACTCTTCCCATCAGGGCATGCTTTTTGTAGCAACCGACGTCGCCGCTCAGGACGAAGCGGATTTCAACCAATGGTACGATCGTGAACACGTCGAAGAACGTGTGCGGATCGAAGGCTTCCTGTCCGGCACGCGCTATCAGTCGCTGAAGGGCGGACGCAAATATCTGGGCCTGTATAAAACCCGATCGCTCGAAAGCTTTACCTCCGCGGCGTATCACGCGGCCTTTACCCGCCAGACCGCATGGTCAGTCGCCAATCTGCAAAAGATGCAGTCGCCCATGCGCCGCGTCTGCGCAATTAGCGCGGTGGTGGGCATAGGCAACGGTAGCCATCTCGCCATCATTACGCTGCCGGCGGATACGGAAGAAAGTCGTATTGCCGAGTTGGGGACCACGCTGTTTGCCCACGACGGATTTATTCGCTCTAGCTTGTTAACGCCGGATACGGCACTCAGCACGCCGTTGCCGAAAGAGTCGACCGATAACCGCCAGCTGCTGCCGATGATGTTGCTTGAAAGCAGCAGCCTTGAAGCCTCCGAACGTCTTGCCGCGCACGCCTGCCACGCGCTGGACTACCCGCTTGACGAGGTGCTGCACTACGGCCTCGGCTGGCAACTTACCGCACAGGAGTTGAAATTATGAGTCTTTCTTCGACCGATAATCCAAAGATTTTATCTCCGAAAACCGCCAGCGCTGAGCATACTCCGCCTAACACCGGACGTTTGGCGGCGGCCAGTTCGATTGGTACCGCGCTGGAATGGTACGACTTTACCGTCTACAACATCATGGCCGCGCTGATTTTTAACCACGTGTTCTTTCCGTCATTCGATCCGCTGGTTGGCACGATTCTGGCCTTCTCGACCTACGCGGTCGGCTATGTGTCACGCCCAATCGGCGGCATGGTGTTTGGTCATCTGGGAGACGTACTCGGGCGCAAATTTGTACTGGTGACCACGCTTGTTATCATGGGGGTGACCACGGCGCTGATGGGCATGCTGCCAGGCTATGCAAGCTGGGGTATCTGGAGTCCGCTGCTGTTGGTCAGCCTGCGCTTTATTCAGGGCATTGCGCTCGGCGGGGAATGGGCCGGTGCGGTACTGCTGTCGATGGAGCACGGAAAACCCGAGCAGCGTGGGCGTAATGCTTCGTTTGCGCAGGTGGGGCCGTCATGCGGCACGCTTATTGGCACCGGGCTTATCACGCTGGTCACGGTGTTTCTTTCTGCCGATGACTTCCAACTGTGGGGCTGGCGTATTCCGTTCGTGCTGAGTCTGGTATTGGTGATGTTCGGCCTGTGGCTGCGCCGTGGCGTCGGTGAGACGCCGGCGTTCCTTAAACTGGAGCAGACTAAAAACACCACCCACACGCCGATTAAAGAAGTATTCAGCCAGCATCTGCGGCCTCTACTGGTCGCCGGAGGAGCACGCATTGGCTCCGACGTGCTCTATGCGCTGGTGGTGGTCTTCACGCTAACCTACGTGACCACGGTTCTGCATCTACCGCGACCGTTGGCGCTGACGGCCACTATGCTCGGCGCGCTCGGTAACGCCATCACCGTACCAATGTTTGGTGCGCTGTCGGATAAATGGGGCCGCCGTCCGGTATATATCATGGGCGCTGCGTTAGCGATTGCCTGGTCTTTCGTCTTCTTTATGCTGCTCGATAGCGCGCACCCGGTGCTGATTTGTCTGGCGGTGATCGGCGGACTGCAGGTTCACGCCATTATGTACGGTCCGCAGGCGGCGTTTGTGACCGAACAGTTCCCCACGCGCGTGCGCTATGCGGGTTCTTCGCTGGCGTATACGCTTTCGGGGATCGTCGGCGGTGGTTTTGCGCCATTGATCATCACCTCATTGTATAAAGAATACAGCACCACGCTGGCGGTCTCGGGCTATGTCACATTGACGCTGCTTATCACTCTGCTAGCCGTATTTGCGGCCAAAGAGACGGCCAAAAAACCGCTATAAATACCGAGCGCTGTTTCGGGAAAAGAACCGTTAAAGCGATCCTTTGTGGTCGCTTTTTTTATTGCTCCTGCGCCGGGTCTTGCGGGTGCATTCCCCTGTTTTACGGCCGCGATTCCCTGAGCATCTTCACAGATTCCGCTTTGAATTTTCATCCCAACTCATCCAGCGATGACCGAATTCGGTCAATGCCACACAAACGGTCATAAACGGTCAAAAACTTTGGCGAGGAATTGTGACCGTTTGCCGAAATGCCAGTGACGGCTTGCAAGATTGAAAGCGATTTAATGCAGGCCCCACCACAAATCCTGAATTAAAGGTTTCACCTTTTCTCATTTTTTTTTGACAACTATCACACGGAGAACGCGGCAAAAAGACCGCGCTGCCCGCTTTGAGGCAACGCGCATTCAGCATGCGAGCGGTTGCGTATCTTAATAAACATCGGGAAGGGGAAAAAAATGCTGCCTGTAGAACGTCATCGCTTTATTACCGAAGTCCTTAGCCAACGTGGTCGGGTGCTGGTGCAGGAGGTCGCTGCCATGTGCCATATCTCGATGGAGACAGCGCGCCGCGATCTCGCGCTACTCGAGAAACATGGGGTGCTGTTGCGCAGCCACGGTGGAGCGGTGTTTGTGAATCGCCATGAAAATGAAACGCTCTACGTGCCTGCGCAGATAGAACAGGGTGAATCATTTCGCGAGCGCAGCAATCAGTCACCGGACCAGAAAACGCGCATCGCTAAACGAGCGCTGGCACTGATTAATCCCGGTGACTGCCTGCTGCTCGATAGCAGCTCGACCAGTTGGTTTCTGGCGCGCCAGCTGCCGGATATTCAGCTGGTGGTGCTGACCAATTCGCTGCACATCATCCAGACCCTGGCCGCCAAGGCCAACGTAAAAACCATCGGGCTGGGCGGTGAATATTCGGCCAAGTATGAGGATTTTATCGGCGTGCTGGCCGAGAAGATTTTGAAAGAGTTCGTGATTAACAAACTGTTTTTCTCCTGTCACGGTATTAGCCATGAAGGCGGTATTCGTGAGAGCAACGAGCATCACGCGCGTCTCAAGCAGCAGATGGTGCTGTCGTCGGAGCACAAGATTTTGCTGGCCGACTCCAGCAAGTTTGGCCGCCGCTCGTTTGCCCGTATCTGCCATTACCGGGAGATAGATACGTTGATTACCGACTCCCTGGAAGACGATGAGTTCCGTCAGGAACTGGCCTGGAGCAACGTCAACGTGATTGAGGTTTCGCCGGTCAGGAGCAAGCCAAAGACCCACCGGGGAGATCCTTTTCCCATTTAAAAAACATCTTATCGATAAGTCACAACAACAATAACAGCCGTGGTGAGCCACTGACTGCGGTAAAAAACTGACATTTTGTGGAGTAATCAACATGAAGAAAACTGTCCTTGCCTGCCTGTTCGCTACCGCCTGTCTTTCTTTATCGGTGCACGCCGCCGACAAGATTCGCATGGGCGTAGTGGTAAAGGTTGGGGGAAATCCGTGGTTTAACGCGATGGAGGTCGGCATCAAGCAGGAGGCGGCGAAAGAAGGGATCGACGCCTTCCAGGTTGGCCCAACCGGCGCCGATCCTGCCCTGCAGGTGCGTGCTATCGAAGACCTGATTGCTCAGAAGGTCGACATCATCGGCGTAGTCCCGAACGATGCAAAAGTGCTGGAGCCAGTGTTGAAACGCGCTCACGACGCCGGAATCAAAATTATTACCCACGAATCACCGGATCAGAAATACGCCGACTGGGACTTTGAGATGGTCGATGCGCAGCAACACGGCATCAACCACATGATTGCTCTCGCAAAATGCATGAAAGAGACCGGCAGCTATGCAGTCTACGTTGGCAGTCTGACCGTGCCGGTGCACAAGACCTGGGCCGACGCCGCAGTGAAATACCAGCAGGAACACTATCCCAATATGCACCAGGTGGGCGACCGCTTTGGCGTAGCCGAATCGCTGGATGACACCATCCGCACCACCAATGACCTGATGTCCAAGTACCCGGATCTAAAAGGCATTCTGGCTATCGGCTCTCAGGGACCGATTGGCGCAGGCCGTGCGGTATTGAACCGCGGCAAGGCGGGCGATATCTGCGTATTTGGCCCGTTCAGTCCGGGGCAGGGGGCGTCACTGGTGAAAAGCGGCGCCATCAGCGGGGGGTATATCTGGAACCCGATGGTCGCGGGTGAAATCTTCGTGCGCATCGCCGGAATGATGGCGAAGGGCGAGAAAATCACCGACGGCATGGACATCGAAGGCATGGGCAAGGTGAAGGTCGATGAGACGACGCACACCATCGTAGGTAACCGTACCGAAAGTCTCGACAAAGACAACCTGCCGAAACTGGTCAAAATGGGGCTGTAATTATGGCGATCTCCGAGATTATCCAGCATGACACGACGGGCACTGAAAGCGTGCGTCCGTTAATCGACGTCAAAGACCTTTCCGTGACCTTCGGCGGACAGCGTGCGCTGAACAATATTGCTCTGCGGCTGATGCCCGGCGAAGTGCACTGCCTGGCCGGGACTAACGGCTGCGGTAAAAGCACGCTGATTAAGATCATCTCGGGGGTCTACCAGCCTGACAGCGGCTGCAAAATTTCACTCGGCGAGCAGACGTTCAGCAAACTGACGCCGGATCAGGCGCGCAGCTTTGGCATTCAGGTTATCTATCAGGACCTGTCGCTGTTCCCGAATCTGAGCGTCGCCGAGAACATCGCTTTTGAGCATAACCTGCACGGCCTGCTCGGCTGGTATCGCCCTGGGCGTCTGCGCCAGACCGCGCAGCGCATTCTCGACGAACTGAACTTTTCGCTCGATCTCGACAGCAAGGTTGCCGAGCTGCCGATTGCCCAGCGTCAGCAGGTTGCGATTTGCCGCGCGCTGGTCGCCGATGCGCGGCTGGTTATCATGGACGAACCGACGGCGTCGCTGACCCGCACCGAGGTCAATCAGCTGCTGCGTACCGTGCACTATCTCAAGCAGAAGGGGATAAGCGTCGTGTTCGTCAGCCATCGTCTCGATGAGGTGCTGGAGATTTCCGATCGCGTGACGGTCATTCGCGACGGTCAGAAAGTCGGGACCTTCCCGGCAGCCGAGGTCAGCAGCGAAAGACTGACCGAGCTGATGACCGGTCTGAAACTCAATTACGCGCTGAAAGCGGCCAACCAGCACGATGAACGCATCATGCTCGAGCTGGACAACCTCAGCCGCGCCGGTCAATACCACAACGTCAATCTCAAGCTGTATCAGGGCGAAGTGCTTGGCCTATGCGGTCTGCTGGGATCGGGGCGAACCGAGCTGGCGCTCAGCCTGTTTGGCATGACCAAACCCGACAGCGGAAAAATCTATCTCGACAGCAAGCCCGTGCGCTTTCGCGGTCATGAAGACGCCATCAAGTCCGGCATCGGCTACGTCTCCGAGGATCGCCTGACGCTGGGGCTGGTACAGCAGCAGTCGGTGGGAGACAACACCGTACTGGCGATTATGGAAACGCTGCGCAGTCGTTTTCACTTGATCGACGAGTATCGTAAAAACCGCATTGTCCTTGAATGGATCGAAAAGCTGGGCGTTAAGGTGGCCAGCCCGGATCAGGCCATCTCGACGCTGTCCGGCGGCAATCAGCAAAAGATCGTGCTCGCTAAATGGGTGCTGACGCAGCCGAAGATCCTGATCCTTGACTCGCCAACGGTGGGCGTTGACGTCGGTGCCAAGGCCAGCATTTATCAGTTGATCCACCAGCTGGCGGCAGAAGGGATCTCCATCTTACTGATTTCAGACGAAGTTCCTGAAGTGTATTTCAACTGTGACCGAGTACTGCACTTTAGCGAAGGCACTGTACTGGGCGAATACTTCCCGCGCGGAATAACGCAGCAGCAGCTTGCGGAGGCGGTAAATGCTTAATCTCAACCGATTGAAACCCGCCAGTAACGAGGGCTATCTGGCCTGGGTGCTGGTGGCACTGATTGTCATTTTTACGCTGTCGACGCCGCAGTTCATGACGCTGCGCAACCTGCTTGACCTCATCGAAAGCTACGCGGTCAGCGGCATCTTTGCGCTCGGCCTGTTCGTGGTGCTGGTCACCGGCGGTATCGATATCTCCTTCGCCGCCGTCGCGTCGGTGGTGCAGTACATCATTGCCACGCTGGCCATTCGCTACGGCATGACCAATCCGCTCGGCAGCATAGTGCTGGCGATGGCTATCGGGACCACGCTGGGCATGGTTAACGCGGTGCTTATTTACTGTCTGCGCATTGTGTCGATCATCGTCACCATCAGCATGCAGTCGCTGCTGTTTGGCATGCTGATGTGGCTCACCAACGGGACCAGCCTGTACGACCTGCCTGACTGGCTCATTACCCCCTTGAAAGTGCTGCCTTTTAGCGTCGGAGCCGAGCATTACCAGATTGGGTTACCGCTGGTCGTGATGCTGCTGGTCGCCGCGATGACCTGGGTGCTGTTAAACAAAACGCACCTCGGGCGGCAGCTGTTTGCCGTCGGTGGAGACCAGGAATCCGCACGCCGTATCGGCATTCGCGTGGGGCTGCTGCACCTGTTTGCCTATGGCTATCTCGGCGCAATGGCGGCGATTGGCGGTCTGGTGCAGGTTTATCGCGTCGGCGAGGTGGTGCCTAACGCGTTGGTCGGCGGTGAGCTCGACGTACTGGCCGCGGCGGTGCTGGGCGGTGCCAGCCTCAACGGCGGCAAAGGGAGCGTCGTGGGGACGCTGATGGGCGTATTTCTGATTGGTATCCTGAAAAACGGGCTGAATCTGATAGGCGTGTCCAACTACTTCATGAATGTGGTGATCGGCGGCGTGATCGTGGTGGCTATCACCGTTACGCATTACAAGAAACGCAAAGAAACCGACGTCGGCTTTGCCTGATGCCCGTTTTTGCTGATACCCAAGGAGTGCAGCCATGTTTGCAAAATCCAAGAGTTTAACGATGAAACAGAAAACCGACAGCAAGGTCCTCCCGCTTCCACGTTTCAAAATGGACGCAACCAATATCGGGCTGATTTTGCTGCTGGTTCTGGTGGTGGTGGGCTTCAGCATCGCCATGCCGGGACGTTTTTTCAGTGACGCAACCTTCATGAGCGTTGCCTTCCAGCTGCCCGAACTGGGCCTGCTGACCCTGGCGATGTTTATCCCCATCCTGAGCGGCGGTCTGAATTTGTGCATTATCGCCACCGCCAATTTGACCAGCCTGCTGATGGCCTGGGTGTTTATGACCTATCTGCCGCCGGACGCCAGCCTGCTGATGCAGGCGGTGTGGCTGACTCTGGCGCTGGTTGGGGCAATGATTCTGGCGCTGGCAATCGGCGTGCTGACCGGCGCGCTGGTGGCCTATATTGGCGCGCACCCGATTCTGGTGACGCTGGCGACCATGACCATGGTCAACGGCATTGGTATCTATCTTTCACGCGGCGCTGCGTTGAGCGGCATGCCGGACATCGTGCGCTTTATCGGGGCCGAGACCGTGCTCGGCGTGCCGGTACCGCTGATCGTTTTCCTGGCGACCGCGGTGGTTATTTCGGTATTTCTCGAGCGTACCCGCCTCGGTAAATACATCTACATGAGCGGCAGCAACATCAATGCCACCCACTTTAGCGGCGTGAACACCCATCGCGTACTGATTGCCATCTACGTGCTGTCGAGCATGCTTTGCGTGATTGCCGGACTCATCATGATGGCGCGCTTCAATTCGGCGCGCATGGGCTACGGCGACTCTTATCTGCTGCTCACCGTGCTGGCGATCATTCTCGGGGGAACGGATCCGTTTGGCGGCTTCGGCAAGGTCAGCGGCGTAGTGCTCTCGCTGATTGTTTTACAGGTTATCGCGACCGGTCTGAACCTGCTCAATGTCAGTCCGCACTTCAGCCTGGCGATGTGGGGCGTGGTGCTGATTGCGGTGCTGGCGGTGAAATTCTTCCGCAACCGTTATTTGCAACGTCGGGCCAGCCGCCGCAGCGCCGCCAAAGCGCGCGCCGCTCAACTTTGAATTAAAGAAATCAATTAATGACTGACAACTCTCTGACCATCGGCCTCTGGGGCCATGAGGAAAACGCCATGGAATACAAAATTTCGCCTTCATTAATGTGCATGAGCCTGTTTGATATCAAAGAGCAGCTCTCGGTGCTCAATCGCCGCGCTGACATGCTGCACATCGATATCATGGACGGACACTATGTGAAAAATATCACCCTGTCGCCGTTCTTTATCGAGCAGATTCGTCCGCACACGCCGCTGGTGCTGGACGTGCATATGATGGTGGAGAATCCGACCGACTTTATCGAGGCGATCGCCAACGCGGGTGCCGATTTTATCTGTCCACACGCTGAAACCATCAACCGCGATGCGTTTCGCGTGATCAACCAGATCCGATCGTTCGGCAAAAAGGTCGGTGTAGTGTTAAATCCGGCGACGCCGGTGGAATTTATTCAGCACTATATTCACCTGCTGGACAAAATCACCATCATGACGGTCGATCCGGGCTATGCCGGACAGCCGTTCATCCCTGAAATGCTCAATAAAGTCAGCCAGCTGCGTGCCCTGAAGCAGCAGCATGGCTACAAATATCTGATCGAAATCGACGGATCCTGCAACGAACGCACCTATCAGGATCTGATGGCCGCTGGCGCAGAAGTCTTGATCGTGGGCACCTCTGGCCTGTTCAATCTGGATAAAGATCTGGATAAAGCCTGGGACAAAATGCTCGATCAGATGCGTCTGGCACGTCAGGCAGCCTAAGGGCAGGAGAGCCGTATGCGGTATTTTCTCGGCGTAGATATTGGCGGAACCAGCACGCGTTTGATGCTGATGGACAGCAGTCAGACGTTTCATGGTTACAGAAAAGTGGCGACGCAGTCTTGGGCGGGGTTGAGCGACCCGCTGAGCGGCCTTCAGCAGGTGATTAGCGACTATTTACAGCAGGCGGGCAAGGCAGAACAGGTTGCCAGAGTGATGCTGGGGCTGCCCGGGATCCTCTCGCGCGATCGCCAGACCGTGCTGTCACTGCCGTTTATTCCGGCGCTCGACGACCAGCCCGTTGCACGGCTGCTGTCAGAGCGACTGGGGTTGCCGGTGGTCATGGACAAAGACGTTAACCATCTGATGTGGTGGGACTTAACCCGTCTGGCGCAGCTGCCTGACGTGGCGGTCGGCGTGTATCTCGGCACCGGGCTTGGCAACAGCCTGTGGCTTAATAAGGACTTTTATCACGGTGCACACGGCGCGGCCGGTGAACTCGGTCACATTCCGTTGGCAGGAAATCCGGCACTTTGTCCCTGTGGCAAAATCGGCTGCGTCGAGACGCTGACCTCGGGCAACTGGCTGGCGGGGTGGAAGCGTCAGCATGCCGCCGAGACGGCGTTTGAGCGGCTGTTTACCGACTTCGGCGAGCATCCTGATTTAGTCGAATTTGTTGACCGTCTGGGGCGGACGATCGCGACTGAAATGAACATCCTCGACCCGCAGTATCTGGTGCTCGGCGGCGGCGTGCTGTCGATGGCGGGATTCCCGCTGTCGAGGCTCGAACGGCAAATTCGCAGTCATCTGCGCGGACCGCAACCGGCCAATGGTCTGACGATAGTGTTGAGCGGTGTAACGGATGAAACGGGCTGTCGCGGCGCCTGTCTGGCCGCCGAGCGCGACTTTAATCTTTATGAACCTCAGGGTTCCGGCATCGCAATGCCACTAAGGAGAAAGGCATGAAGAAAGGCAAAGTCTGCGTTTTAGGCTCTTTTAACCTGGATATCGTGGCGGGAATGTCACGTTTTCCGCAGCCGGGCGAGTCGTTGATTGCCCATAACAGCATGATGGGGGCGGGAGGCAAAGGGGCCAACCAGGCGGTCGCCGCCCTGCGCGCCGGGGCGCGCGTACACTACATCGGTAAGGTCGGACGCGATGATTTCGGCACCTTTGCACGTCGCCACCTCGACAGCGCCGGGTTTGACGCCGTCACGCTTTTTTCAACCGCCGATTACCCGACCGGCAACGCGCTCATTTATGTGGCGGGCGTCGATGCCGAAAACATGATTGCCGTCGATCCGGGCGCGAACCTGACTTTTACTCAGGACGAGATAGAACAGTGCCGACCTGCTATCGCCGCCGCCGACATCCTACTCACGCAGCTTGAAAACAATCTTCCGGCCATTGAGAGGGTCATTGATATTGCCGCCGAGGCCGGGACGTACATTATTTTAAACCCTGCGCCTTTCCAGCCGGTTTCCGACCTACTGTTGTCGAAAGTGGATCTGCTGACCCCCAACGCTACCGAGTGCACGTTGCTGACCGGAATTGAAGTCAACGATATTGCCTCGGCGCAGCGGGCAGCGAAGGTGTTGCATGGCAAAGGCATCAAGGCGCTGATTATTACGCTCGGTACGCAGGGCGCGCTGCTGTCGGTGGCGGGGCAAACGCAGCTGATTGCCGCCATTCCTGCCGTGCCGAAAGACACCACCGGTGCAGGCGACGCTTTTAACGGCGCGCTGGCCTCACAGCTCGCGGGCGGTATACCGCTGGACGATGCGGCCCGTTTTGCTTCAGCCTATGCGTCGGTGTGCGTCGAAAGAGCGGGGGCGGCCGCCTCGATGCCAAGCTACGAAGAGGCGCTGGAGCGTCAGGCGTCCGCTCAGCCGCAGATTGTTCAATAACATTTGCATATTAAATAATCACATTACTGACATTTTACTGAAATACAGAAAGACTAGGGTAAGCATCCAATCAAGACCCGCTGGAAATGAGCGATGCGACACAAGATATTCCCTTACCTGATTTTATTGCCGACTCTGGTCTTTCTGTTTGCTTTTACCTACTTCCCACTGCTGCGTTCGGCAATGGACAGCCTGTTCGACAGCCGCATGGCAAGCAGCAATCCTCCCTTTGTCGGCCTGCAAAACTATCAGCGCCTGTTTGAAGACGCGGTGTTTTGGCGCGCGCTGCTTAATAACCTTGCCTACATTCTGATGACCGTCATTCCCGGTATCGTGCTGGCGCTGCTGTTGGCGGTGGCACTATGGGAAAACACCTCGCTTAATCGCTGGCTGCGTACCGCCTTCTTCTTCCCAATGATTATCCCGCTGGTGAGCGCCGCAACCCTGTGGCTGTTTATCTTCATGCCGGGAATGGGGCTGCTCGACTACTACCTGGCCAAGTTTTTCGGTCCGATGAACAACAACTATTTGGGCATGAGCAATACGGCGCTGATTGCCCTGAGCGTGATTGGCGTCTGGAAGTTCGCCGGGTATTACATGCTGTTTTTCCTGGCCGGTTTGCAGTCTATTCCTGCTTCGGCGCGCGAGGCGGCGCTGATGGAAGGCGCGTCGCGTACCCAGGTGTTTTTCTACATTACCTTGCCGCTGCTGAGACCGACCATCAGCTTTGTGGTCACTATCGCGCTGATTTATTCCATCACCCAAATCGACCACGTCGCAGTTATGACTCAGGGTGGGCCGAACAACGCAACCACCGTGCTGCTTTATTACATTCAGAGTCTCGCCAACGACACGCACGATTTAGGTAAAGCCTCGGCGGCGACCTTTATCACGCTGCTGTTGCTGTTTGCCTTCTCGGTTCTCAATCTGCGCGTTCTGGAAAGAGGAGCTCACCATGAGCGTTGAAACATCACCACCACTGAGCGTGAAAAGTCGCGCCGTGCCACGTCAGGGAACGCGGCTTCTGCGCCGCAGTTCGCGCATGACGCTGCCGATTTTACTGTGTTGTGCCGCGCTGCTGTGGTTAACGCCGTTTATCTGGATGCTCTCGTCGTCGTTTAGCGAAAGCAGCTTCTCGCCTGACATGGCTTCAATGCTGCCGCGCTTTCCGCTGACGTTCGACAACTTCCGTCAGGCTTGGGAAAGCGCCGACTGGCTGCGGCTCTATGCCAACACGCTGTTCTTCGCCTTTGGCACTTTTCTGGTCCAGTTGGTCACCATCACCACGGCGGGCTACGTCTTTGCCTATCACGAGTTTCGCGGCAAGCAGACGCTGTTCTATCTGCTGCTCATTCAGCTGATGATTATGCCGGTGATCATGATGGTGCCTAACATGATGATCCTTAAACAGATTGGTCTGCTCAATACCTTGACGGGCACCATGATGCCGTACTTTGCCTCGGCGTTCGGTGTGTTCCTGATGCGTCAGGCGTTTCTCGCCATCCCGCGTGAAATTGAAGAGGCCGCGCTGATGGAGGGTTGCCGCTGGTGGCAGGTGGTGTTCCGCGTGCTTATCCCGATGTCTTGGCCCGCCATTCTGGCCTTCGCTACCGTCAGCGTGACCTATCACTGGAACGAATATCTGTGGCCGCTGATGGTGCTCAATGACCCTGATAAACAGGTGCTGACCGTGGGGCTGGTGTCATTCGCGATGGGCGCCGAGTCGGGCGGGCAATGGGGACTCATTACCGCAGGCACGCTGATGGTCTGCTTCCCGCTGATGTTGGCTTTTATCATTTTTCAGAAACAGTTCCTTAAAAGCTTCGGTTTTTCAGGCATTAAATAGGGAGTTCTCATGTTTTTAGCACAAATTTCCGACATGCATTTTCGCAGCCACGGCCGCAAGCTGTATGACTTTATCGACGTTAACGCCTGCAACGCCGAGGTGGTGAGCCAGCTTAATGCGCTGGAAGAACGTCCCGACGCGGTAATCATCACCGGAGACATCGTTAACTGCGGTTTAGCCTCCGAATATCAGGTTGCACGACGTACGTTGAGCAATTTGCACTATCCGCTGTACATTATTCCCGGCAATCACGACGACAAAGCGCAGTTCCTGGAATCCATGGGCCCGCTGTGTCCGCTGCTGGGGACTGACCCGCAGAATATGCACTATGCGGTCGATGATTTTGACATGCGCCTGCTGTTTATCGACACCAGCGTACCCGGCGAGTCGAAGGGCTGGTTGACGCTGGAAACCTTGTCTTGGCTTGAGGCCCAGCTGGAGCAGGGCGGCGACAAACCGACGGCGGTATTTATGCACCATCCACCGATGAAGCTCGGCTCGGCGCAGATGGACCGTATTGCCTGCGAGAACGGTGACCAACTGCTGGCACTGATCGAACGCTTTCCTTCGCTGTGCCGCGTATTCTGTGGCCATACCCATCGTTTGATCTTTACCCAGTATCGTCAGGCGATTATCACCACCATTCCCGGTACCGTCCATCAGGTTCCCTACTATCACGAGAACCCTGCCCCCTATTACAACCTCGAGCCAGCGGCCTGCCTGATGCACCGCCTGGTCGATAACACCGGTTTGGTCAGCTATCTGCATCCGCTTTCACAGTATCCGGGACCCTATCTTTACGATGCCAATATCAGCTGCCCGGTGGATGAAAAATAATGTCGAGTCTCCGTCTGGAAAATATCAGCAAGCAGTTTGAAGGCAGCATGGCGGTCAATAATCTGTCGCTCGAAATAGCCGACGGCGAGTTTCTGGTGCTGGTTGGGCCTTCAGGCTGTGGGAAGAGTACGCTGCTGCGCCTGTTGGCCGGCCTGGAGCAGGTTACCGAGGGGCGGATTTTACAGGCGGGAACTGACATCACGGCGCTGGAACCGCGTGAGCGTAACTTCTCGATGATCTTCCAGAATTACGCCCTCTTCCCGCACATGACGGTGGAACAGAACATTACCTTCGGCATGCGCATGCGCAACGAGCCTAAGTCAAAGCACCGGGCGCGGGTCGACCGCGTGGCGGACCTCTTGCAGCTCGGCGAACTGCTTAACCGCAAGCCGGGCAAGCTTTCGGGCGGTCAGCGGCAGCGCGTGGCGATGGCGCGGGCGATCGTGCGTGACCCTAAGCTGTTTCTGATGGATGAGCCGCTGTCGAATCTCGATGCGCGGCTGAGAACCGAGGTGCGCGACGGCATCATGACGCTGCACCAGCAGCTGAAAACCAGCACGGTCTATGTCACCCACGATCAGATGGAAGCGATGACCATGGCCGATCGCATTGCGGTGCTCAACAAGGGGCATCTGCAGCAGATTGGCGCACCGCAGACACTGTACGCGCATCCTGCAAACCTGTTTGTGGCCGGATTCATCGGCACGCCAGCGATGAACATTTTCAAACTTCCCTGCCGCGACGGCGTGGTGATGGTCGGCAATCAGGCCGTCAATCTGCCCGATACCGCGCATGCACGCCAGCTGACCGAGGTTTATTTGGGCATCAGACCTGAACACATCGACGACAGTTCGGCCTATCGGGACCCGGGCAATCCGGGCGAACGCCTTCATCTCGAGGCGTCATTGACCTACTGCGAACTGCTGGGGGCGGACTATCTCAACCACGCGCAGTCACCATTGGGCGCCCTGCGCTACCTGCGTGAAAACCGTGGTAATGCCCCCCAGGCCAATCAGCAGGTCAGCCTGAGTTTTTCCTTGCACGACATTCATCTTTTTTCAGGTCAAAACCAGCAAAACTTACACCGGGAGAGTCAGAATGCGTAATATCCAGGCGCTCACCTTAGCAGTCACCATGATGACTGCGTGCGCCGTATCAGCAAAACAGAGTATTGATTTCATGTTCCCCGCGCCGGTCGACGGCAAACTGACGATGGAGATGACGCGGGTCATCAAGGAGTTCAACCAGTCGCAGAATGACGTTGAGGTGCGCGGCATCTTCACCGGCAACTACGACACTACCAAGGTGAAAGCCGAGGCGGCCGCGAAATCCGGTGAACCACCGGCCTTGGTCATTATGTCTGCCAACTTCACCGCCGATCTGGCGATTAAAAATGAAATCCTGCCGATGGATGAGCTGTTTAAATACGGCAACCAAAAGGCAACGCCATTCCTGAGTGAAAACTTCTGGCCCGCGATGCGTCAGAATGCACAGGTTAACGGCGTGACCTACGCGATTCCGTTCCATAACTCGACGCCTATCCTTTATTACAATAAAGATATGTTTAAGAAGGCCGGTATCGACCATCCACCGGTCGACTGGGCCGAACTTTTGGCGGATGCCAAAAAGCTGACCGACGAATCGAAAGGGCAGTGGGGCGTAATGCTGCCCTCAACCAACGATGACTACGGTGCCTGGATCCTCTCTGCACTGACTCGCGCCAACGGCGGCAACTACTTCAACGCCGACTATCCGGGCGAAGTCTATTACAACCAGCCGTCCACCATTGGTGCGCTGCGCTTCTGGCAGAATCTGGTTTATCGCGACAAAGTGATGCCAGCCGGTGTGCTGAACTCGAAGCAGATTAGCGCCGCCTTCTTCTCGGGAAAACTGGGCATGGCGATGCTGAGTACTGGCGCACTAGGCTTTATGCGTGAAAACACCAAAGACTTTGAGCTGGGCGTGGCGATGATGCCGAAAGAGGTGCGTAACGCCGTGACCATTGGCGGAGCAAGCCTGGTCAGCTTTAAGGGGATTTCCGACGAACAGAAAAAAGCGGCCTTTACCTTCCTGCAATATCTGGTGAGCCCGAAAGTGAACGGCAGCTGGAGTCGCTTTACCGGCTATTTCTCGCCGCGTATGGCGTCTTATGATACGCCGGAGATGAAGGATTACCTTGCCAAGGATCCGCGCGCGGCGATAGCGCTTGACCAGCTCAAGTTTGCGATGCCGTGGTATGCAACCTATGAAACGGTCGCCGTGCGTCAGGCGATGGAGAATCAGCTGGGTGCTTTGATGAACGACGCCAAGCTGACGCCGGAAGCCGCTGCCGCTGAAGCGCAGAAGCAGGCCGATGCCATCATGAAGCCTTACAACGAGCAGACCGCGTTAAGCGTTCCTAAATAAAAAACTCATTGCACTCCCGGAAGTGGTAGAGTCTGGGAGTGCTATTTAATAAAACTTAATTTAGTTGCGGCATTATTAAGTAATTACTTCAGCCAGCCCTGTTCGTGGGCATGGTTCAGATGCACCAGCAGGTGTTCCCACAGCAGTGGATTGATTTCACTGATAAAGGCGTTGCGAGACAGGACCTGCTCAAGACGGATGTTGTTTTCTACCCAGCTCTGGCCCTGATTATTAAGGTTCATTACCACCGGCAGAATGCGGTCGATGAGCAGCGCAAAACGCGCTTCGGGCGTTTCACCGGCTTCATATTCATTCCACAAATCTCTGAACTGCTGGCTCAGTGGCGCAGGCAGCATACCAAACAGGCGATCGGCCGCCTCAACCTCTTTAGCGTGGACCGCTTCACGCGCGGCAAGGTCATAGACCAGGACGTCACCGGCGTCGATCTCGACGATATCGTGCAGTAATGCCATACGAATAACTTTTTGTATATCAACGTCTTTTCCGGCAAATGGCGCCAGACTCATGGCCGCAACTGCAAAATGCCAGCTGTGCTCCGCCGAGTTTTCCTGACGCTGCGTACCCAGTACTTTGGTACGGCGTTGCACGCTTTTCAATTTATCGATTTCCATAAGAAATTGAAAAACCTCGGTCATCGGGCCGAAATTAAGTGCCGGGGAGGCTACGGACATAATTACACCTTAGTCATTAGAGACGGCTGTTTCAGAAAAATCCTTGAATCTTGCATATTCAATGCATTTAAGCTCCTACGATAAAGCCTAAAAGCAAAAAAATCATGCTTTCACCCACTATTCATAACCCAATCGTCATAAAAATTTTTTAAGCTGAGATAAATAGCCTTACCGCACAATATGTAAAGATTGTTGAGTAGCGTTTACATCGCTTTATACAATATTTAAGCTTACACGTGTACACTGGAATCAATCTTGGATACAGTGCCGTTGCGCTTTAATGGTTTGTTTTCTGGTCTTAAGGGAATCAACGTATGGGTAAAGTTTCACCACAGGTTTATCCTCGGGCTGAAGAACTCGCCAACAGCCTCAGCCACGGTATTGGCGTGGTTTTCGGCATCGTTGGCCTGGTGCTTTTGCTGATGCAGGCGGTTAGCGCTAACGCAGGGACGATGGCAATCACCAGCTACAGTCTGTACGGCGGCAGCATGATACTGCTGTTTTCAGCATCCACGCTCTACCACGCCATTGCACATGAGAAAGCCAAATACTGGCTAAAAAAACTCGACCATTGCGCTATTTATTTATTGATTGCAGGAACCTATACACCGTTCCTGCTGGTGGGGTTGGACTCCCCGCTGGCGAAAGGACTGATGGTCGTCATCTGGTCCATTGCCGCATTCGGCGTGCTGTTTAAACTGGCTTTTGCCCACCGTTTTGAAGTGTTATCGCTGGTGATTTACCTGACGATGGGCTGGTTGTCGCTGATAGTGATTTACCAGCTGGCGATGAAGCTTTCGCACGGCGGCGTGGTTCTGCTGGCGGCCGGGGGCATCATTTATACGCTGGGCGTAATTTTCTATGCTTCCAAGCGAATTCGCTTTGGGCACGCCATCTGGCACGGTTTTGTACTGGGCGGCTGTTTCTGCCACTTCCTGGCTATTTATTACTACTTGCGTTAAACAAAATTCTTTGCCTCGTAACAACGCCCTGGAATACGGGCGTTGTTCATATTTTCTTCGCTATCTGCCCAGATGCCAGGGAAACTCCCCGACGCGCTGGGCCATTTTCTCACTTACCTGACAATAATTCCCGCGTTGCCTGGGAATATTCTCGGCCTCGACTCGTCTATATTAGCCCTCTATTTATTACAAAATGTAAATATAACGAGGATGCTATGCCTAAACGGACTTTGTTTAAATATTCTGCACTGGCTTTATCACTATTTTTTGCTTATTCGGCCACGGCGAACGAAATTCTTCCCGCTCAACTTTCAGAGCAAACAGCTGCGGCCCGCGCTTCCATTGACCCGCCTCGTATATTCATTTTAGAGCAGCCCGGTAAGCCTGAAATCGTAGAGAAACAATACCGTTGGTACGATCAGTCACCTTTGCAATCAACCGGTTTTTGGGTTGAGCGTGGCGAGGCGGTAGTGATTAACCTCGATTATCAGGGGAGTGCAATAACGCCAGCGCCTGAATTTTTTGTCGACACGCCGGATGACAGAACCAGGAAATTCGCGCATGCCTACAGGCAGCCCTTGAGAAAGGGGGAGAATATCCTCGTTTCAAACAGGAGCGGTATTCTGTATATCGCCAGTTTTAACGCGCCGATCGCCGGTGATATCAAGGTGAATATTCGCAGCGGAGGGAAGCCCTTTGCGCGTTTTGTATTGGGTGAACACAGCGCGCAGGACTATCAACAAATGCTGAGAAAATTCGATGATATTCCTTACGTCGAATTAAAAAGTAATCGTGTACTGATCACCCTGCGCCGCACCGCCGCGATGAAAAATATCGGCTCGGAAGGCCCAGAATCGGCTCTTAAAAGCTGGGATAAAATTGTGACGCTGGCTGAAAATCAGTACGGACTCACCAGCGAAAATATCAACAGCCCGCATCAGCGTATTCTTCACCGTTTTCACTGGCTCGATGGATTATCACTGCCTGGCGTTATCAATAATGACAGATGCGGCGGGGTTCTGAATTCGACCACCTGGCGTCTGATGGCCTGCGCTGAGGGGCATCTAGGTTATGTCGTTAATAATAAAAATCTGGCTGGCGGCAATGGCTGGGGGCCATGGCATGAATTGGGCCATCAGTTCCAGATGATCCCGATGGACTGGGGTAGCTCGAGCAAGCCGGATAACATGACGGAGGTGGTGGTTAATCTGACTTCACTTTACGTGGAGCGCGAGCTTGGCATCAATCCGCGTTTGGAAAAAGACAAACACTGGGACGAGCAAGTGTTCCCATATCTCAATAAATCCAGTCGGGATTACCATAATCTCAACAGCCAGTATGCTAAGGTCGCCATGCTCTGGCAACTGGATCTCACCTTTGGCAAAGACTTTTATGCTCGGCTTGGCAAGCTCTACCGCGAAATTCCGAAAAATCAGCAGCCTGATGACAGCGCCCAAAAAGTTCAGCGCTTTATTCTGGAGACCAGTCGTGTGAGTGGGTACAACCTGATCCCGTTTTTTGAAAAATGGGGACTGCCGCTAACGCAAGCAACCCGTCAAAACGTGAATGGACTGGCCCTGAAAAAGCTGGAGGTGCCGATATGGGAAAACCGCGACAGCGACGTACGTTATGACCTTTCGCAGAGCGTAGAAATACCCCTCTCCGACACCTTGCGTAATGCGGGCGCGGAAAGCGGCGATCTGTCCGCCTGGCATCTTGATAAGGGCCAGTTCCGAGTGATTACGACTCAGGACGGGATTAAAGCCGCAGAAGGAAAATATTTCTTCACCGCTCGTCTCAGCGACAGCGCTGCCGGCAACGACCGTCAGGATCTGATGAGTCAAAGCATCGCGCTGGACAAAGATAAGGTGAGCCAGGGAAAATCTTCAGTAATCCTGACCTTTAAGAGCAACGGATGGGGTGACGGCGATTATGGCAAGGTGACGCTAATTGCACGCGACGCGCAGGGCAATACGCTTGAGGCCAAAGATCTCGATACCAAACACCCGCGTAATCGCTGGCTTGATAATAAATTAGTGATGGTGTTACCGGCGGACAGTACCTCTCTGACCTTACAAGTTCAAGCGACCAAGGTTAGCGGGCAGATATCTGATGTCCATTTCGATAACTTTGTGCTGAAGATTGAACAGACCGACAGCGATAAGCCAGACAATGCGGCACCGATTGCGAAAGCTTCGGCAAACCCGGCAATACTGACAGGGGCAGGGAAGATTACCCTCTCAGCCTCTGGAAGCTATGATCCTGACGGTGATGCACTGCGCTATAAATGGAAACAGGTGGCTGGCCCAACGGTATCGCTCAATGGGGGCAATACGATACAGGCGACGGCTCAGCTTGCTGCCGTGAAGCAGAAAACGCTCTATGGCTTTGAGGTCACGGTCACCGACACGGTAGGCGCATATGACACGCGCACGGTGAGCATGACTCAACAGCCCGCGGCCGTAAGTTCAACCCCGGCATGGGAGCGTTCGACCACTTATAAACTTCCCTGTGTGAAAGTCTCTTATCAGGGCAAAGAATGGCTGAATGGATGGTGGACGCAGGGCGACTTACCTGGAGCGGGAGGGACCTGGGCCGTTTGGCGTGAGGTCGGTTCATCGAGCATGCACGGCATATGCAAATAACCCGCCTTAGATTACAGGCGTAAAGTAATCATCGACAGCGGCGGCCAAGAGGGATTTCCCTGTTGGCCGCCGCTGGCTTTTTGACTTCTATTACACGGGGAGCTGCCAGAATTACTTGGCTTCTTCCAGAGAGTAAGGCAGCGGCTGAATGCGCAGGGCGCTCCCTGCGTCATCACGCACGCGCAGCAGGCTGTCGGCTTCCAGATCGTTATTCAGCACCGCCTGAACCCATACCGCGCCGTCGTTGAGCTGAATCGCCGCCAGCACCGTACCGGTACGACGCCAGTTTTCACCCAGCTGTAACTCGAGGTCATCACCGGCGGCGGGCACTTTGCTGCCTTTACCTGCTAGCCAGTAGAGCGCACGCTTATTTGCGCCGCGATACTTGGCGCGCGCCACCATTTCTTGACCGGCGTAGCAGCCTTTAGTGAAGCTGATGCCTTCAAGGGCCTGAATGTTGGTGGCCTGTGGGATGAACTGCACGCTGTTGGCACTATCAATAATCGGGAAACCGGCTTCGATATCCAGCGCCAGCCACTGTTGGCTGTCGTTCAACTGCGCCTGTTCACCCATCTCTAGCGTCAGCTGCTGCGCCTTCTCAGGGCTGGTGACCACCAGATAACGGTCCGCTGGCAGAGACAGGTACAGCAGAGTGGTTTCGTCTTGCTGAACGACCGGCGTTGCGGCGTCTGGCAGCGTGGCAAAAATACCTTTCAGCGCTGCGCTAGCCTGAAAACCGGCGACGCCGAGCAGCACGACGTCGTCGTCGGCGGTGAAGGTAATTTTAGAAAACACCGCGTACTTCTTCATCTCGGTGAGCTGATTGTCACGCAGGTTGCGGCGTTCGATAAACGCCATGCCGTCGCCGCGTTCAAACAGACGCATGTTGCTCCACATTTTGCCTTTAGCATCACAGTGGGCACAAAGCACGTGCTGTTCCGGCGCGAGTTTTTCGACGTCGGTGGTGACTTGCCCCTGCAAATACTTAATCGTGTCGGCTCCGGTCAGCGTTACCAGCGCCCAGTCTTCCAGCGAGATAATGGTCAGCGGAAGGTGGGATGATGATGAAGGCTTTTGCGGAGGAAACGGATACTTGTACGTCATGATATGTCCTAATCCAAAGCTGCTGATGTAGGGAGGTATACAGGCATGGTAAAAGAGCCGAACCGCTTTGAAAACACTTATTCATACTCTTTAGAGGATGTCTCGCATCGATTGCTTAGTTGTTACCGATGCTGCGAGGGTTTTTGCGGCACGTTACCCAAAAATGAACTTCCTGTGACATCGTTACACTGAATAGTTACGCCAGAACTCGTCAGGCTGCTAGAATCAGCTCCGCATCATAAAAAATAACGCTTCTGCTTAAATGGATACCCGCACAATGGATATAAACAACAAACCCCGCATCCACTGGGCCTGTCGTCGCGGCATGAAAGAGCTGGACCTTGCCATCCTGCCGTTCTTTGAATATGAGTTCGACACCCTAAGTGATGAAGACAAGCAGCAGTTCGCCCGACTGCTTGAATGTGACGACCCAGACCTTTTTAACTGGCTGATGAACTACGGCGAGCCGAACGATCTCGAGTTGAAGCGCATGGTTAACCTGATTCAGACACGAAACAAACAACGTGGCCCTGTGGCAATGTGATTTAAGGGTGTCATGGCGCAGTCAGCTGTTTTCGCTGGCGGTGCATGGCATTCTTATTCTGCTGATTCTTCTGGCTCCCTGGCCGCCCGACGACTGGATGATTTGGCTGATACTGCTAATTATTGTGGTCTCTCAGTCAATACGCAGCCAGCGGCGCATCAGTGCGCGCCAGGGTGAAATCAGCCTTCTTGCTCAGGACAGACTGCTGTGGCGTAAACAGGAATGGAAAATTAAGCAGCCGGTCTGGATGATAGACAGCGGTATACTGCTCTCGCTGAGGCGTGAACGCACCGGCCATGGCTGGCGTCAGGCGCTGCGCGGCAAGAAACACAAACTTTGGCTGGCTTCTGACAGCATGAGTCAGGAGGAGTGGCGGCATCTGCGGCAGATATTATTGACCGGCAAGCGCGACGCGGCACCGGCCAATAATAATCACCACCCGCTGTAAAGAGCACGGCGGGGACACGGATTACAGCAGCGCATCCATTTCGAGCAAGATTTGATCGCACCACTGCTGAAGGCGATCTTCGCTTAGCTCGAACTGATTAACCTCATCGAGCGCCAGCCCGACAAAATGCTTGCCGTCGGCGCTAAGCGGTTTTGGGCTGGTGAATTCGAAGCCTTCGGTTGGCCAGAAGCCAATGAACTGCACGCCGAGCGGCAGCAGTCGGTCATACAGCATACCGAGAGCGTCGAGGAACCATTCGCCGTAACCTAGCTGGTCGCCCATTCCGTACATGGCAACAATTTTCCCACGCAGGTTTAGGGTAGCGAGTTGCTCCCAGACGGCTTCCCAGTCTTCCTGAATTTCGCCAAAGTCCCAGGTCGGGATGCCGAGGATCAGAATCTCGTAATCCTCCATCCGCGAAGGCTCGACATCTTTTAAATTGTGCAGATCCACCAGGTCTTCACCCAGAATTTCACGGATTTTTTCCGCCGCCATCTCGGTGTAACAGGTGCTTGAACCGTAGAAAAGACCAATCTTCATTCTTGCTGCCACTGTCGGTAAAAATTATTGAATGGCGTTGAGTGTACCAGAATTGTCTCCGTTTAAGGCATAATGCGCGGGTATAACCCTGACCTTAAGCCAAATCCTGTCTGCAGGATAAAAGGAGTAGAAGTGCCCAAATCAGACGATGGCCAGATGTTGGTCGAACAGTTTCTCGACGCGCTGTGGCTTGAGAGAAACCTTGCCGAAAATACCCTGGCTTCTTATCGTCTGGATCTGAAGTCTTTGCTGGGTTGGCTTGAACATAGTCAAACAGACCTGCTTCGGGTCAAGTCGTTTGAGCTACAGTCCTTTTTGGCCGAACGCGTTGAAGGCGGGTACAAGGCAACCAGTTCGGCACGTTTACTGAGCGCGATGCGACGTTTTTTCCAATATTTGAACCGCGAATCGCTGCGCGAAGACGACCCGACCGCGCTACTTTCTTCTCCTAAACTCCCGCAACGCTTACCAAAAGACCTCAGTGAGGCCCAGGTTGAGTCGCTGCTTGCCGCGCCCAGTACAGAAATTCCTCTGGAACTAAGAGATAAGTCTATGCTCGAGCTCCTGTATGCTACTGGCCTCCGCGTTTCCGAGCTTGTGGGTTTGACGTTGAGCGACATCAGTCTGCGTCAGGGAGTGGTGCGAGTTATAGGTAAAGGTGACAAAGAACGACTGGTTCCGCTGGGTGAAGAAGCGGTGTACTGGCTTGAAAATTATCTCGAGCACGGCAGGCCGTGGATGCTTAACGGACAATCATTGGATATCGTGTTCCCCAGCAGTCGTGGTCAAAAAATGACGCGCCAGACGTTTTGGCATCGTATCAAACACTACGCCGTACTTGCCGGTATTGACGCCGACAGACTCTCGCCTCACGTTTTACGCCACGCCTTTGCTACCCATCTATTGAACCACGGGGCAGACTTGCGTGTCGTACAGATGCTTCTAGGTCATAGCGACCTGTCGACCACTCAAATTTACACCCATGTAGCAACGGAGCGTTTAAAGCAGCTACATCAACAACATCACCCTCGTGCGTGAACCGGGGGAGAACAAAGGACGTAACGATGAAAAAAACTCTACTGGTGCTGACCCTGGTAACCTCGGGACTGGCCAATGTCGCGCACGCCGAGGAGGCTTCTCTGAAGGCTACCCTTAACAAAATCGGCCTCGAAAATCCTGAAGTAAAGGCCTCTCCTGTCAAAGGATTAAAAACGGTAACCACGCCAAAGGGCGTGATTTATGTCAGCGAAGATGGCAAATATGTGCTGCAGGGTCCACTCTATGACGTCAGCGGCGAGCGCCCGGTGAATCTCAGCAATCAGCCTCTGGTCAACAAGCTGAACGCGATGCAAAACGAGATGATCATCTACAAGGCGGCTAAAGAGCAGCGCGTGATAACCGTGTTCACCGACATTACCTGCGGCTACTGTCATAAACTGCACCAGCAGATAAAAGGCTATAACGATCTGGGGATTACCGTTCGTTATCTTGCTTACCCGCGCGCCGGCGTTGACTCGGAAACGGGCAAACAGATGCAGTCAATCTGGAATACTGCCGATCGTAAGAAAGCGCTGGACGAAGCGATACGAGGTGAGAAGGTTTCGCCGATTGCCAAAACCGCTGACAGCAAGGTCGATATCGCCAGACAGTTTGAACTGGGCCAGCAAATGGGCGTAACCGGTACGCCGGCTGTGGTGCTGGAAGACGGTACGCTGGTGCCAGGCTATCAGCCGCCGGAATCCATGGCGGCTATGCTTGGCATCAAGGCATAAGACATTAACGGGCGAGCCGAGAGAGAATCAGCTCGTTCAAAAAATATAGGTGGTTGATTTTCGTGACAGTTAAGACCCAGCTTCGCCGTCGTGAAGGGGATGAGGGCGCAGATTTACCTGCCGACCTTGCCCCTTTGCTACGCCGCCTCTACGCCCTGCGCGGTGTGAAAGAGAGTCAAGAACTTGAGCGCGGCGTGCGTGGTTTACTCGACTACAAACAGCTCGATGGCATCGATGCCGCCGTGAATCTGCTGCAAACGGCCTTGTCTGAACGCCTGCAAATCATGATTGTCGGCGATTTTGATGCCGATGGGGCAACCAGCACCGCGCTGACCGTGCTGTCACTGCGCAGCATGGGCTACGACAGCGTCAAATATCTGGTGCCGAACCGTTTTGAAGACGGCTATGGCCTGAGCCCTGAGGTGGTTGAGCAGGCAGCGGCGCGCGGTGCTCAACTGATTCTCACGGTTGATAACGGTATTTCGTCGCACGCGGGCGTTGAGCTGGCGCACGAAAGGGGCATTCAGGTTCTCATCACCGATCACCACTTACCCGGTGAGACGTTGCCTGCGGCCGAAGCGATTATTAACCCGAATCTTCACGGTTGTGCGTTCCCCTCCAAATCTTTGGCGGGCGTTGGCGTGGCCTTTTATCTGATGCTTGCGCTGCGCAGCAAACTCCGTGAAAGCGGATGGTTTGAGCAGCGCGGGCTGGCGATGCCTAATCTGGCCGAATGGTTGGATCTGGTGGCGCTTGGTACCGTCGCCGACGTCGTTCCGCTGGACACCAATAATCGTATCTTGGTTTATCAGGGGCTTAACCGCATTCGTGCCGGTAAGTGTCGTCCGGGCGTGCGTGCGCTTCTCGAGGTCGCCGGGCGCGATGCTCGTCAGCTGACCGCCAGCGATCTCGGTTTTGCACTGGGTCCGCGACTCAACGCCGCCGGGCGTCTCGACGATATGTCAATCGGGGTTGCGCTGCTGCTCAGCGAGGACATGGCACAGGCGCGCGCGCTGGCCAGTGACCTCGATACGCTGAATCTGACGCGTCGTGAAATCGAGCAGGGCATGCAGGTTGAGGCGCTTGCACTGTGCGAGAAGCTTGAAACCAGCGGCGAAAATCTGCCTTTTGGGCTGGCGATGTATCACCCAGAGTGGCATCAGGGCGTGGTTGGCATTCTGGCCTCGCGGCTGAAGGAGCGTTTCAATCGCCCGGTTATCGCCTTTGCACCCGCGGGCGACGGCGTGCTGAAAGGCTCCGGCCGCTCTATCAGCGGGCTGCACATGCGTGACGCCCTGGAGCGTCTTGATACGCTTAATCCCGGCCTGATGATGAAATTTGGCGGACACGCGATGGCCGCAGGCCTGTCGCTGGAAGAGAGCAAGTTTGATCAATTCCGCGACCGTTTTGCCGAGCTGGTGGGGGAATGGCTGGATCCTTCACACCTCGAGGGCGTGGTGTGGTCGGACGGCGAACTTTCTGCCCAGCAGATGTCCATCGAAACCGCTGAGATGCTGCGCGACGGTGGCCCATGGGGACAGGCGTTCCCGGAGCCAGTCTTCGACGGCACCTTCCGTATCTTGCAGCAAAAGCTTTTAAAAGACAGACATTTGAAGGTGATGATTGAGCCGCTCGGCGGGGGGCCACTGCTTGACGGGATCGCGTTTAACATCGACCCGACGGTGTGGCCAGACTCCAGCGTGCGCGAGGTTCAGCTCGCTTATAAGCTCGATATCAATGAGTATCGCGGTAATCGTAACGTTCAGTTGATGATTCAGCATTTGTGGCCGCGCTAACGCGGGCCTCAATTCTGCGTTAGAAAATGCGCCAACTTGCTATAAACCGACCGCTATTTCCTTTAGAATATGCGGTTCGAATGGCGCTGTGCCATACCCGACCTAACGTAAGACGCGAAAAAAAATCATGTTTGAAATTAATCCGGTAAAAAACCGCATTCAGGACTTGGCCGACAGGGCCGCGGTTCTTAGGGGGTATCTTTGACTATGATGCCAAGAAAGAACGCCTAGAAGAAGTTAACGCCGAGCTGGAACAGCCGGACGTTTGGAACGAACCTGAGCGCGCGCAGGCGCTGGGTAAAGAGCGCTCGGCGCTGGAAGCCATTGTTGATACCATCGATCAGCTGACCCAGGGGCGTGAAGACGTTACCGGTCTGCTTGAACTGGCGGTTGAAGCCGACGATGAAGAGACTTTCAACGAAGCCGTAGCCGAACTCGACGTGCTGATGGGCAAGCTGGACCAGCTTGAATTCCGCCGCATGTTCTCCGGCGAATATGACAGCGCCGACTGCTACCTTGACATTCAGGCAGGCTCGGGCGGCACCGAGGCTCAGGACTGGGCCAGCATGCTGCTGCGTATGTTCCTGCGCTGGGCTGATGCCAAAGGCTTCAAAACCGAAATCATTGAAGAGTCCGACGGCGACGTCGCGGGTACCAAGTCTGCCACCATCAAAATCATCGGTGACTATGCCTACGGCTGGCTGCGTACTGAAACCGGCGTTCACCGCCTGGTGCGCAAGAGCCCGTTTGACTCCGGTGGCCGTCGCCACACTTCATTCAGTTCGGTATTCGTTTACCCGGAAGTTGACGACGATATTGACATCGAAATCAACCCTGCAGATTTGCGTATCGACGTTTACCGCGCCTCCGGTGCCGGTGGTCAGCACGTCAACAAAACCGAATCTGCGGTACGTATTACCCACATGCCAACCAACATCGTGGTGCAGTGTCAGAACGACCGTTCACAGCATAAGAACAAGGATCAGGCCATGAAGCAGCTGAAAGCGAAGCTTTATGAGTTTGAGATGCAAAAGAAAAATGCTGATAAACAACAAGCTGAAGACAACAAGTCTGATATCGGTTGGGGCAGCCAGATCCGTTCATACGTTCTGGATGACTCCCGTATTAAAGATTTGCGCACAGGCGTTGAAACACGCAATACACAGGCCGTATTAGATGGCGACCTGGATAAATTCATCGAAGCCAGTTTGAAAGCCGGGTTATAAGGAACCGAAATGTCTGAGCAACAACCATCTGGGCAGCAGCCACAGGGCGCAGAAAGCGCGCAGGAACTTAACAACGAGCTGAAAGCGCGTCGTGAGAAGCTGGCCCTTTTGCGTGAGAAAGGCATCGCTTTCCCGAACGATTTCCGTCGTGATAGCGTTTCCGATGCACTGCACGCCGCCTACGGCGATAAAGAAAACGAAGAGCTGGAAGCGTTAAACGTCGAAGTCACCGTGGGTGGCCGTATGATGACCCGTCGTATTATGGGTAAAGCTTCATTCGTGACCCTGCAGGACGTGGGCGGCCGCATTCAGCTGTACGTTGCGCGTGACGACCTGCAAGAAGGTCAGTACAACGATGAGTTCAAGAAGTGGGACCTGGGCGACATCCTCGGCGCTCGCGGCAAGCTGTTCAAAACCAAGACCGGCGAACTGTCTATCCACGTTACCGAACTGCGTCTGCTGACTAAAGCACTGCGTCCGTTGCCAGACAAGTTCCACGGCCTGGCCGATCAGGAAACCCGTTATCGTCAGCGTTACCTCGACCTGATCGCTAACGACGAGTCGCGCAATACTTTCAAAATCCGTTCACAAATCATGGCTGGTATTCGCAAGTTCATGGTTGAGCAGGACTTTATGGAAGTAGAAACGCCGATGATGCAGGTTATTCCTGGCGGTGCGTCTGCGCGTCCGTTCATCACCCACCACAATGCGCTGGACATCGACATGTACCTGCGTATCGCACCAGAGCTGTACCTGAAGCGTCTGGTTGTGGGTGGTTTCGACCGCGTATTCGAGATCAACCGTAACTTCCGTAACGAAGGCGTTTCTCCGCGTCACAACCCAGAGTTCACCATGATGGAACTCTACATGGCGTACGCGGACTACCGTGACCTGATCGTGCTGACCGAGTCCCTGTTCCGCACGTTGACTGAAACCATTCTGGGCAGCAGCGTAGTGCAGTATGGCGATCAGACCTTCGACTTCGGTAAGCCATTTACCAAGCTGACCATGACCGAAGCTATCCTCAAATACCGTCCAGAGACCAAGGTAGAAGATTTGGCTGACATGGCCAAGGCGACCGCTATTGCAGAATCTCTGGGTATCAAAATTGAGAAGAGCTGGGGTCTGGGCCGCGTTGTCTGTGAAATCTTCGAAGAGACCGCTGAAAGCCAGCTGATCCAGCCGACCTTCATCACCGAATACCCGGCTGAGGTTTCTCCGCTGGCACGCCGTAACGACGAAAACCCAGAAGTGACCGACCGCTTCGAGTTCTTCATCGGTGGACGTGAAATCGGTAACGGCTTCTCCGAGCTGAATGACGCAGAAGACCAGGCGCAGCGCTTTGCTGACCAGGTTACTGCGAAAGACGCCGGCGATGACGAAGCGATGTTCTACGACGAAGACTACGTGACCGCGCTGGAACACGGTATGCCGCCAACTGCCGGCCTCGGCATCGGTATCGACCGTATGGTTATGCTGTTCACCAACAGCCACACCATCCGCGACGTTATTCTGTTCCCAGCCATGCGCCCACAGAAATAACCGAACGCTTCCCTCCTCTGCAAGGGGGAGGGAGCTTTTTAGCACCTCGTTATCCCGCCTATCCCTCTGATTAACTCTTAAGCCTCTTTCTCGATGCTCCAAATTTCTGATTAAAAAACACCCAAAAATATTTCGATACTGCTCAATTCGTTAACTGTAATTTTACAAGTAGAAACATTTATTGGCACCAATAGCCAATTACACTCATTAACATTGTGGTAAAATTTTTACATATTCTTCCTTATATGCGAGGAAGAAATTAACAACTTATAACGTCTGTAATAGGCGTATAACAAACCCCCCAACATTCTGGTTATAACAACACCTGCTATGTCGCTGAAAAATTCTGGAAACTCCCGTAGAGACTTCCTTCTCAAAACCATCGCAATCGCACCTGCCGTGGCTTTAAATGGAACCGGTTTCATCGCAATGACCACGCCTGCTCAGGCAAGCGAACAGAAACCGTCTGAGGCGTCATCTGCCGTTAAGGCACCTGATTATCATCCCACTAAATTTACCGCCGAAGAGTATGCGTTCCTGCAGGCTGCCGTCGCGCGTTTGATCCCCGCTGACGATCGTGGTCCGGGTGCGCTGGAAGCCGGCGTGCCAGAGTTCATCGACCGCCAGATGGACACGCCTTACGCTACCGGTGCCAACTGGTACATGCAGGGGCCATTCCACCCTGAAGCCGAGCACGACTTCGGTTATCAGCTTCCGCTAGGACCTTTTGCCATTTATCAATTGGGAATCAGCGACGCCAACGACTACGCCAAAGCAAAATTCGGTAAGGTATTCAGTGAGCTGACGACAGATCAGCAAGAATCCCTGCTGATGGAATTTGAGAGCGGCAAAGCCGAGTTCAAACAGGTTCCGAGCAAGACATTCTTCTCCTTCCTGCTGCAAAACACCCGCGAAGGCTTCTTCAGCGACCCAATCCACGGTGGCAATCACCAGATGGTTGGCTGGAAGCTTATCGGTTTCCCCGGTGCCCGTGCCGACTTTATGGACTGGGTTGAACGCGGCGAACGTTATCCGTTCCCGCCGGTGTCTATCAGTGGTGAAAGAGCGTAAGTATGTCTAAAACAATGAATAAAGTTGATGCAGTGATCGTCGGTTTTGGTTGGGCTGGCTCCATTATGGCCAAAGAACTGACCGAAGCGGGTTTGAGCGTGGTTGCGCTTGAACGTGGTCCAAGCCGCGACACCTATCCAGACGGTGCCTACCCGCAGGTTGTCGATGAGCTGACCTACAACATTCGTAAAAAGCTGTTCCAGGACCTGTCAAAAAGCACCGTGACTATTCGTCATAACATGACGCAAACCGCGATGCCTTATCGCCAGCTAAACGCGTTCCTGCCTGGGACCGGTACAGGCGGTGCAGGTCTGCACTGGTCTGGGGTGCATTTCCGCGTCGATCCTATCGAGCTGAATATGCGCAGCCACTATGAAGAACGATATGGTAAGAAGTTTATTCCAGAAGGCATGACCATTCAGGATTTCGGGGTTAACTATAACGAGTTAGAGCCATTCTTCGACAAGGCCGAGAAAGTCTTTGGGACCTCAGGCTCACCCTGGACTATCAAAGGTCAGCAGCAACCTGGCGCGCAAGGGAAAGGTAACCCGTTTGCGCCTGACCGCTCCGATAAATTTCCGCTTCCGGCGCAAAAACGTACCTATTCTGCCCAGCTGTTTGCTCAGGCGGCGGAGTCCGTGGGGTATCATCCTTACGACCTGCCTTCAGCCAACACCTCTGGTCCGTACACCAATACCTACGGCGCGCAGATGGGCCCGTGCAACTTCTGCGGTTATTGCAGTGGTTACGCCTGCTACATGTATTCCAAGGCATCGCCGAACGTTAATATCCTGCCGTCTCTGCGTCAGGAGTCGAAGTTTGAACTGCGCAATAACGCTTACGTACTGCGCGTTAATCTGACCGATGACAAAAAACGTGCGACCGGCGTGACCTACGTTGACGCGCTGGGTCAACAGGTTGAGCAACCGGCGGACCTGGTTATTCTCTCTGCCTTCCAGTTCCACAACGTGCACCTGATGCTGCTTTCCGGCATCGGCAAGCCGTACGACCCGGTGACTAATGAAGGCGTGGTAGGCCGTAACTTTGCCTATCAGAACCTGACTACCATCAAAACCTTCTTCGATACCGACAAGTTCACCAACACCTTCATCGGTGCCGGTGGTGCGGGTGTAGGCGTTGATGATTTTAACGCCGACAACTTCGACCACGCCAAATACGGCTTCGTCGGCGGCTCGCCGTTCTGGGTTAACCAGGCCGGTTCCAAGCCTATTTCAGGTCTGCCAACGCCTCCGGGCACGCCAAACTGGGGCAGCAAGTGGAAGGCCGCAGTGGCTGACGCTTACACCCATAACGTGTCGATGGATGCTCACGGTGCGCATCAGTCTTACCGCGCGAACTATCTTGACCTCGATCCGACCTACAAAGACGTGTACGGCCAGCCTCTGCTGCGTATGACCTTTGACTGGCAGGATAACGACGTGAAGATGTCGCAGTTCATGTACGACAAGATGCACAAAATCGCCGTAGCGATGAACCCGAAACTGATCACCGGCGCGCCAAAAAATGCCAATTCGCATTTCGACACTACCGTTTATCAGACCACGCACATGAACGGCGGCGCGATTATGGGTGAAGACCCAAAAACCAGTGCAATCAACCGTTACCTGCAAAGCTGGGACGTGCACAACGTCTTCGTACCGGGCGCATCCGCATTCCCGCAAGGTCTGGGCTACAACCCGACCGGTATGGTCGCTGCGTTAACCTACTGGTCTGCCAAAGCGATTCGCGAGACCTATCTGAAAAACCCAGGCCCATTGGTACAGGCATAAGGAAATAGCGATGAAAAAATTACTTTCTGCCTTGTTCCTGGGCTCGGTAGCCTTTGCTGCGCTGGCCGATGATACGAGTGGTTCCGACCTCATCAAACGCCGTGAATATCTGGCGAAAGCCGGTGACTGCGTCGCCTGTCATACTACCGAAGGCGGCCAGCCGTTTGCCGGTGGCCTGAAGATGGTGACGCCGATCGGCGCGATTTACTCCACCAACATCACGCCGGATAAAGCCAACGGTATTGGTGACTACACGCTCGAAGATTTCGAGAATGCAGTGCGCAAAGGCGTGGCGAAAAACGGTCAGACGCTCTATCCGGCGATGCCGTTCCCGTCCTACGCGGTGGTAAGCGATGAGGATATGAAGGCGCTGTACGCATACTTTATGCACGGTGTTCAGCCTGTGGCACAGCCAAATCGTGACAGCGACATTCCGTGGCCGCTGTCGATGAGATGGCCGCTGGCTATCTGGCGTACCGCGTTTGCCCCTAAGGTGCAGCCGTTTGCCGGTAAAATGAATGAAGATCCCCAGTTGGCGCGTGGCCGCTATCTGGTTGAAGGCCTGGGTCACTGCGGCGCATGCCATACTCCGCGCAGCATCACCATGCAGGAAAAAGCGATGAACAACGACGAAGGCAACGCCTTCCTGTCGGGCAGCGCAGCGCCTATCGATGGCTGGACCGCCAGCAATCTGCGTGGCGATGATCGTGATGGTTTAGGCCGCTGGAGCGAGGACGATCTCGTTCAGTTCCTGCGCACCGGTCGTAACGATCACACCGCCGTGTTCGGCGGGATGACCGACGTTGTTAAGCACAGCCTGCAATACCTGACGCCGGAAGACGCAACCGCAATCGCTAAATACCTCAAGTCGCTGGATGTAAAAGACAGTAGCCAACCGGCGTTTAAAACCGACGACAGCGTAGCGAAAGCGCTGTGGAAAGGCGATGACAGCAAACCGGGTGCCGCCGTTTACGTCGACAGCTGCGCGGCATGTCATAAGACTGACGGTACAGGCTATAAGCGCTTCTTCCCCGAGCTGAAAGGGAATCCGGTGGTGTTGGCGAAAGATCCAACCTCACTGATTCACATCGTGCTGACCGGTAATACCTTGCCGGGCGTTATCGGCGCACCTTCTAACATCACCATGCCGGCATTCGGCTGGCGTCTGAATAACCAACAGGTTGCCGACGTGGTGAACTTTATTCGCACCAGCTGGGGCAATACCGCTGGGGATAAGGTCACCGCCGATGATGTTAAAAAGATCCGCGAAGATAAGAACGTGATTACCGATAAAAAGCAGTTAGGTAACATGAATATTGAGATGCTGACACCGATTCAATAATTCGTGTGATTAAAAAGGGGGCGGTCTGTTACGCAGAGCGCCCCCTTTCTATTAAATGCGCTAAATGCCTAAATATTAGACGCTTATTGGGAAGCATTCCTTGCTACCCCGCCTCAACCCGCTATAATGCCAGACACACACCGAAGCGGGTGTAGTTCAATGGTAGAACGGTAGCTTCCCAAGCTGCATACGAGGGTTCGATTCCCTTCACCCGCTCCAGAAGTACTTCCCAGACCTTCCGTAATCATCCTGAAAAACCAATAAAATCAATGTTTTTAGCCACTTTATTGTCCGCTTACGTCCGAGTGCATCCCTTGAAAGCCAGCGTCTGATGTGTATATGATCGCGTATAGTTTTTTTATACACACGGATTTCTATACACAATGCCCCTGACAGAACTACAAATCAAAAAAGCTAAGCCCACAGAAAAGCCTTACACCCTGAGCGATGGCCTAGGTTTATCCCTTCTTGTTGAGCCTAACGGCAGCAAAGCGTGGCGCTTTCGCTATCGTTTTGACGGTAAACCCAAAATGCTGTCATTAGGCACCTATGAGCACGTCTCTCTTGCAGATGCGCGGCAAAAGCGTGATGAGTCAAGGCGGCTGGTTGCGTCGGGCGTGAACCCGAGCGCGCTGCGTAAAGAGCAGAAGGCTGCAAAATCCCTTTCAGCCACCAATACCTTTGAAGCGCTAACCCGTGAGTGGTATGAGCATCGTTATGACCGCTGGTCGGCGTCATACCGCGAAGAGATGATGGATACCTTTGAGAAAGATGTCTTCCCTTTCCTGGGCTTTCGTCCGATAGCAGAAATCAAGCCGTTAGAGCTGTTGGCAATGCTGCGTCAGGTTGAGAGCAGGGGAGCGACTGAGAAAGTACGCAAGGTGCGCCAGCGGTGTGGTGAGGTATTCCGTTACGCCATTATCACAGGTCGCGCCGAGTACAATCCCGCGCCGGATCTCGCCTCGGCGATGAAACCCCATAAAGCCAATAATTATGTGCACCTAGCCGCTCATGAATTACCTGAGTTCTTAAGCGAGTTAAATGCCTACACCGGCAGTGTAATAACCAAAATTGCGACCCAGCTTCTAATTCTCACCGGATTACGCCCAGGGGAAGTGCGCAGGGCACAATGGTCTGAAATCGATATGGAGAACAAGGTTTGGGAAGTACCCGTTGAGCATATGAAAATGGGGCGTCCTCATCTGGTTCCGTTATCTCATCAGGCAATAGCTTTGCTTGAACAGATCAGAATCGTGACTGGCCGCTATGAGCTGATTTTCCCAGGGCGAGACTTTAGAAAGCCTATTAGCGAAGCGTCCATCAATCAGGTAATGAGGCGTATCGGCTACAACGGCAGGGCTACCGGCCACGGCTTCAGGCATACCATGAGTACTATATTGCATGAGAAGGGCTATAACTCGGCTTGGATTGAGCTACAGCTCGCGCATGTTGATAAGAATAGTATTAGGGGTACCTATAACCATGCGCTGTATCTTGATGGGCGTCGGGAAATGATGCAATGGTATGCGGATTATTTGGGCGGTTTTATATCACCATCATTAATTAAGGTTTGATGTCTTATTTTCATTTTTTGCAGTAATGCAGAAAAAAGTTTTTTATAGAAAAACTAGTCATACTGTTCATTTTTGAGAATTAATCAATTATTACAATGAATTAGGTGGTGAATAGTCAGTGAAGGGTTGTGCGCAACTGGTCATCTTTAAGTGAACACTTGCCAGATAGGGCATACA
>NZ_MRWE01000026.1 GCF_002093665.1 Rouxiella badensis
TGAAACGCCGTAGCGCCGATGGTAGTGTGGGGTCTCCCCATGCGAGAGTAGGGAACTGCCAGGCATCAAATAAAGTAAGAAACCTCAGCGAAAGCTGGGGTTTTTTGCTATGTGGTATTTAAGAAAAAAAGCGTCGGGGCAGGTCAAAAGCCGGTCAAGAACGCGAAAAAGAAGGCCCCTGTCTGACGACAGGGGCTTTTTTATTGCCTCTGAAGCATCAAATAAGGCAAGACTCCGCTCACAAAACAGCCATTCACTTCAATGTTGAGTCATTAACACTCGCCACAGCCCCCAACATTCTGCTTAACTAGAGGATTATATTGCATAAAAAATCATATTAATTCCTTTGGGCTGCATAAAGCAGGAGAATAAAAAATGGCTGAAGTCACGCGATCTACATCGCAGGAAATTACAGACAAAGATAAAAAAAGCAGGATATTTGCCATCGTTGGCGCATCATCGGGTAACCTGGTGGAGTGGTTTGACTTCTACGTCTATTCATTCTGCTCAATCTATTTTGCTTCGTCCTTCTTCCCAAGTGGGAATAGCACCACTCAGCTACTGCAAACCGCAGGCGTATTTGCCGCTGGCTTCTTCATGAGACCTATTGGAGGATGGTTATTCGGTTATATTGCTGATAAGCATGGTCGTAAAAGCTCAATGCTTATCTCCGTTTGCATGATGTGTGCCGGATCTCTGGTCATTGCCTGTCTGCCAACCTATGACAGCATCGGCAGCTGGGCTCCGGCACTGCTTCTGCTGGCGAGGCTCTTCCAGGGACTTTCCGTGGGCGGGGAATATGGCACTAGCGCAACTTACATGAGTGAAGTGGCTATCGAGGGACGTCGCGGCTTCTTTGCTTCATTCCAGTATGTCACCCTGATCGGCGGACAGCTTCTTGCACTGGTCGTGCTGGTCGGCCTGCAACAAATCCTTTCCGGCGACGAACTTAGAGCCTGGGGATGGCGTATTCCTTTCGCATTGGGCGCTGCATTAGCCGTCGTGGCATTATTCCTGCGTCGCTCACTGAATGAAACCTCCGACGAGAAAACGCGCGGGCATAAAGATGCCGGTAGCCTGGCAGGATTGTGGAAACATAAAAAAGCTTTTCTGATGGTATTAGGTTTCACCGCCGGAGGTTCACTGAGTTTCTATACTTTCACCACCTATATGCAAAAGTATCTGGTTAATACAGCCGGTATGGACGCCAAAACCGCCAGTGGACTAATGACTCTGGCCCTGTTTGTCTTTATGTTGCTCCAGCCTATTGTGGGCGCTTTATCCGATAAAATAGGCCGCAGAAACTCAATGTTGATATTTTCTGGCCTGGCAACACTAATGACAATCCCTATTCTTTATGCACTCCAGAGTGTTACTAATCCTTATTGGGCTTTTACACTGATCGTTATTGCATTAGCCATTGTGACCTTCTATACCTCGATTAGTGGCTTATTAAAGGCAGAAATGTTTCCGGCTGAAGTCAGGGCATTAGGCGTGGGGTTATCCTATGCGGTTGCTAACGCCGTATTTGGCGGTTCGGCTGAATACGTGGCGCTGAGCTTTAAATCATGGAATATCGAAGAGGTATTCTTCTGGTATGTATCAGGGATGTGTCTGATCGCCTTTATTGTTTCTATTCGTTTGAATGCGAAAGGCAAAGAGATTCAGCTTTAAGGTAATGAGATTTTATTCAATGAGTTGAATGGACGTTGATAATAAAAAGCCCGGGCAACGTTCCGGGCTTTTTACTCAGAGCGAATTACAGAATACGGCTAATGAGCCTGTCGATACGAATACGTCGTAACCGACGAATTAGCTTACGTACTTTTACCGGATAATTAGGGATGCTCTCGAGCTCCATATAATGTGAGATAACGTTCGTATGCTCACGAATATTATCGAGCTCTTTCTGGCGTTGGATTGTCATCTCTTTATTCGGATCGTGAATCAGGATTGCATTCTCGAGATCGAGTCGCCATGCACGCGGATTCAAGTTATTACCGGTGATCAACTGCCAGCGATCGTCGACCCACATCCCTTTAAGATGATAGCTGTTATCGCCATCTTTCCACAGTCGAACAATCAGTTGCCCGCTGTCGATGAAACGCTGTAGACGGCTAAGGAAGCGACGTAGATTTATTTCATAGAGATAAGGCAAAGCACCAATAATTTTGAACGGCTGATCCTGAGGAATATAGAAATCATTTGCCGTTTTATCACCAACGATAATTTCTACCTGCTTGCCGCGACGCAGCAAACCCATAATATTTCTTGCCAGCAGGGCAGGCATGTTGAAATAAGGCGTGCAGAGCGTCAGCTTTTCATTGGTGCTTGCCATCAGATGGTAGATGGTGCGGTTCAGTTCGTTCTGTTTGCCCAGACCGACCATTGGCGTTACCGCAAGCTCATTCTCTGAAGCCGCATCTGCAAACTGATAGCTGCAATCACGCAGTGCCTGACGGAACTGACGCGTTTCGTTTTTGATCTCCGGGCTCTTCGGGCGATCTTCACGATCGAGCCGCTGCACCGCGCTGGCGCTCAGCAACGACTTCTGAATGTAATTGACCATCGTGTCAGCAAGCGTCGGGTTGGTCAGCAAGTGATAGCGGTCATAGCGGTATTTTTCGTGACGGTGCAGGTAAACATCATTCAGGCTCGCGCCGCTGTAAATCACGCGGTCATCGACGATATACCCTTTAAGGTGCAGTACGCCCAGCGCTTCACGCGTATTTACCGGTACGCCGTAGACAGGGACGATAACGTCAGGATTATCCTGCGCCATCCTGCAATACCAGTCTGCGTTAGTGTTCGTCGCGGCGGCGCCAATACGCCCGCGCTGTGCGCGGTGCCAGTCAACCAACACGCAGACTTCTAATTCGGGACGCTGGCGTTTTGCGGCATACAGGGCTGATAACACATCTCGCCCGCCGTCATCGTTCTCCAGATACAGCGCAACCAGATAAATCCGTTGGGTAGCATTGGCGATGACCTCAAGCAGCGTCGTACGGAAATCTGTGGCGCTGTACAGAGTCTGTACAGCGTCAACCGGTTGGGGGAGTTTGGGCAGTTGAGCAAGATGTTGTTGATGTTTATTACGCTTAAATTTAGACAACATCACAGTGTGCTTCTTCTCTCTTTAATGAATGGCAATTGCGGCATATCAGGACAAAATAGACCGCACAATCGGTCGATAATACCATTGTCACCTCCGATGTGCGCAAGTTTTGCCTTAAAGGCTGCCTTAAATCCGTTAAGCCGCGTCATCAAGCGGTAAATAAAGTCGGCTAAAATGGGGCTATTTCACCGTTTCTGCTTGGGACTGTTCCGCCTGTAAGGCCAAAGAAAGACTGACTATTCCCTCAGAAAGGTGAACGTCGACCTCAAAACCGAGCTTACGCGCCAGCGCCAGCATGCCGCTATTGTTAGGCATAGTGATGCCTGCCAGACGCTGAATACCGTGTTCTCGAGTGTACGCAATCATCTTAGACAGCAGCCTTCCGCCAAGCCCCAAATTTTTCAAATCAGAGCGCACCAGCACAGAGAATTCGGCGTCGATGTTATCGGGGTCAGAAATCGCTCGCGTCACGCCGATTATCTCGATTTCATGCGTCTGACCGCGTACCGCCACGAAAGCCATTTCCCGATCGTAGTCGATTTGCGTCATGTTGGCCAAATCCTCATGAGTGAACTCATTGATCTCGCTGAAGTAGCGATAATAGAGGTCCTCTTTGGTCACTTTCTGAATAAACGCCTTCAGCAGAGGTTCATCTTCGGGCAGGATAGGGCGGAACAGGCAGGGAGAGCCGTCTCTGAGGGTAACCCTCTCTTCAAGACGCTGAGGATAAGGGCGGATAGCCAGCCGCGATTGTTGCTCATCAATATCCGGGCTCAGCTGGAGCGAGACATCAAGCAACGTCAGTTCGCTTCCCGAGGCCAATAGCGGATGGATATTCAGTTCGGTGATTTGTGGGCAGTCAATAATCAGGTTAGATACCTGCACCAGCAGATGACTCAGAGCGGGAATATCCAGCGGGCGAAGCGCATTACGCTCACGAATTTTACCGCTTTTCAGCCCTTGCAGAACGAGATAACGAGCCAGCGCCATATTGAGCGGCGGCAGCGCCACGACAGCGTGCTGCTCAGGGCGCCATTCGATGCCTCCTTCGCCAAGCATGATAAGCGGACCAAAGACAGCATCGTGCTGTACAACAATGCGTAGTTCCTGTGCACCGGGCCTGTTAGCCATAGTTTGTACTAACAAACCATTGATACGCGCCTGAGGAAACGCCCGTTTTGCACGATCGAAAATGGCATCGGCGGCTTGGCTGACCTCATGCGGCGTGCGCAGGTAAAGCATCACTCCCTGCACCTCAGAGTTATGGTCGATATCCGGCGAACGAAGTTTGAGTGCGACCGGGTAGCCCACACGCCCGGCGATTTCGACGGCCTCGCTGCTGTCGCTGGCTATCCAGGTTGGCAGCACCGACATGCCATAGTCCCTGAAGATAGCCCTGACTTCGTGAGTATCGAGGCGGGTGGTTCCTTCATCCAATGCTTGCTGAATAAGTCGGTGCGCGCCGTCGGTATTCTTGTTCAAATCCAGCGGCAGGGACGGCGTCTCCTTAAGTTGCTTCTGGTTGCGGCGATATTCAACCATGTGCATAAACGCCGTCACCGCGCCTTCAGGGGTTCGATAGGTCGGGAGTCCGGCCTCGGTAAACAGCCGACGCGCTTCCACGGAGGAGAATTCTCCACACCAGTTAGTGAGCAGTGTCACGCGTTTGCCGCGCGGATGCTGCTCGATGGCCTCAATCACCCGTTCTGATGTCATGGTGCCCGGTGAGGCGGCGCTTGGCGCATGGATAATGAGCAGTGCGTCATACTCCTTGCTATCCAGAAGCGTAGTAAGCACTGACTGATAGAGCTGAGGGCTGGCGTCATCGCGCAGGTCCAGCGGATTCCCCACCGTCACGCTGGCCGGCAGCATGTCACGCAGACGTTGAGCGGTTTCATTATCCAGTGACGCAAGCTTGCCGTGATGGCTTAACAGCTGGTCCAGAGCCATTGCTGCCGGTGCCGCGCCGTTGCTAACGATAAGCAAGCGCTCACCCCGTAGCGGACGCATATGGCTGAGCGTTTCAACGGCGGAAAACAGTTCATGAGTATCCTGCACGCGCAGCAGACCGGCACGCTGAATCGCGGCATCGTAGGCGGCGTCCAGACTTAACGGGCTGTTGAGCAGCGTTTGAGCCTGTGCACTGCGGCCACTTTTGATAACCAGAATCGGTTTATTGCGCGACGCGCTTCGCGAGGCGGAGAGAAAACGACGGGCGTCACTGACGTGTTCAAGATAAAGCAGAATAGCGCTGGTCTTGCTGTCACGCGCCAGGAAGTCGAGCAGGTCGTCGACGTCGATGTCCAGACTGTCGCCGAGAGAGATAAAGTAGGAGAAACCGACGGAACGCTGCTGTGCCCAGTCGAGAATAGTATTGGCCACCGCCGCTGACTGCGAGATAAAAGCCAGTTTGCCCGGCAGGATAGGCACCGGTGAGAAGCTGGCGTTCAGCCCCAGCCAGGGGGCCAGAATTCCAAGACTGTTAGGGCCGAGCAGGCGCATTGCGTAGCGCAGGGCGGTACTTTTAAGCTCAGCAAACTGCTGCTGATGAGAGGACAGGACGATAACCGTCTTGCAGCCCAGTTCACCCAACTGCTCGAGCAGAGCGAGGTTACGGTCGGCGCGGGTGCAGATAATCGCCAAATCTGGCGTCATCGGCAGGCTAGCCACATTGGGATAGGCCATGACGCCGCACACTGCCTGCCAGGCTGGGGTGACCGGTAGCACCGGTCCCTTGAAACCACCGGCTAACAAGTTACGCATCATCAGATATCCGGCGCGACCGGGTTTATCCGATGCGCCGAGTACTGCTATTGATTTGGGTCGTAATAAAGCTTCTAAACCGCGCTGGCTCATCCTGCCTCCTGTTAATCACGTTAACTGGATTCTAGAGGCTTTCGTCGGAGTTTGCTGTGAGTTGATGCACCGGATGATGAGGTTTTCCTGCTAAATACTGGGTGCGGAATAAACCAAACAGGCCTGACATGCTCTCTGACGCCTGAATATCCCCGGATTTTTCCAATAATGCGGCGGCCACTTCGACCGTGCAATGTTGATCTTCGCGCGGTGATTCTCTTAACACATAGCTGGATTTTGCGCTCACATCGAGCGAGAAAACCGGCAGTCCGTCCAGATACGGGCTTTTACGGAACATTTTACGCGCTTCGTTCCAGGTGCCGTCGAGCATGATAAAAAGCGGCGGTTTTCCCCCCGGCGGCAGCGCGGTAAAGACTGGGCGCGGTGGCTCGACAAACGAGGCGGGAAACACCACGTAAGGTTGACGCGTAGGGTCGGCAATGGCCGCCAACAGCGCAGGGTCAACCTCGGTGCGTGACCACATGAACGCCTGCGTATTCGGCAGGATATCGGCTATCAGACGCCCGGTATTGCTAGGCTTCAAGGGTTCGGTGTCGAACATGACCAGACAAAAACGGCTGTCGGCCTGCTGTGGCTCAATATGGCTACACAGGCAGTTGCGTTTAGGCAGCAGGCATCCCTGACAGCGAATGACGCGCGAACCGCGTGCCAGATAGGGGCGTGTTGATTTTGCGAGGCGCTCGGCGCGCAATCGCAGTACGGCGTTGTCTGGCATTGAAGGTCCTGCAACAGTAATTCGGAAGCGGGGTATTGTAATCGGATATCGGGCACATCGGTAGTCAATGTCGATAAGCGGGGGAAGGTAAAGCCTGGATTTAGAATCGCAGTGGGAAAATAAGCCGGCCCCTCCGACAATGGCTGGGCCGACCACCACGTTATGCGTTACAATGATTCATTGAGCCATTGGTTGAACGGGGTTTTAGGCAAGGCACCGCTCAACTGATCGACCATCTTACCTTGGTTAAATACCATGATGGTCGGAATGCTGCGGATACGAAAACGTGCGCCTAGCTCAGGCTCGGCCTCAGTATTCACCTTGATAAAGCGGACTTTACCCGCGCGTTCGCCCGCCACATCTTCAAAGATAGGCGCGAAGTTGACGCAGGGACCGCACCACGGTGCCCAGAAATCAATCACTACCGGCAGGTCGTCCTGCAAGTATTTATCCAGCGTTGCCGCCGTTGCGTGCACGACCTCACCCTCAAATAGGGAATGACCACAGCGGCCACATTTGGCTCCGTCGTCAATACGGTCTTCAGGCAAGCGGTTCGTCGCCTGACATGATGAGCAAATCGTATTAATAGTCATAGTTAGCCTCTGAGATTCAGACCGCATCCTGTCACCAGAAACCTTGGCCGGTGGCTAAGATACGAAGATATACGGATAATTATGCGGTTTGGTTACGGCGTGAACAATGCGATTTACCCAATGAATACGATAGTTTTTAGCTTTTGGTTTAAAGCAAGTGGCTTACCACTCAGACATCAGGTAATCTTCGCGCCCAGCGCGTAGGTGGAGAAAATAATGAACGATTCATTCAGTGGCAAGAACGGCAAAGTCAAAGTGATGTACGTCCGCAGTGACGACGACGGCGATAACCGAAATAAAGATAAACGTCCTTCAAACAATAAAGGACGTCCAGGTGATAAAGCTCGCCCGGGTTCCCGTCCCTTTGAAGGCCGTAACAACGAGCGTCGCGGTAGCGATTCACGCGGAGGTGACTCACGCGGTGAAGCACGCAGTCAGGATGCTCGTCGTGGCGACACGCGTCCGCGTCGTCCCGCTCGCGATGAAAATGAAAGCTCTGGCTCTTCTTCACCGTGGCAGGACTCCCCGTGGAAGACCGTTTCTCGTGCACCCAGCGACGAATCGGCCCCCGATCACGGTGGTATCAGCGGCAAGAGCTTCATCGATCCGGAGCAGCTGCGTCGCCAGCGTCAGGAAGAGACCCGTGTTTACGGTGAGAACGCCTGTCAGGCACTGTTCGCGAGCCGTCCGGACTCTATCGTCCGTGCATGGTTCGTGCAGTCAGTCACCCCGCGTTTCCGCGAAGCGCTGCGCTGGATGGCCGCGAACCGCAAGGCTTACCACGTCGTAGAGGACGAGGAACTGGCGAAGGCATCCGGCACCGAACACCACGGCGGCGTATGTTTCCTTATCAAGAAACGTCAGGGCCTGGATGCAGAGACTTATCTGCAAACTGCGCCGGCAACCGACTGTGTACTGGCGCTTGAAAACGTCGGTAACCCGCATAACCTCGGCGGTATCATGCGTACCTGTGCGCACTTTGGTATCAACGGAATGTTGGTGCAGGACCCTGCACAGCTCGAGTCGGGTGCCGCAGTGCGTACCGCAGAAGGCGGTGCAGAACACGTTAAAGCTATCATGGCCGACAACTTTATCGATGTATTAGCCAGCTTCCGTAAAGCCGGTTACACCATCGTGACCACCTCTAGCCATAAAGGGACCGCACTGGGTAAAGCCGAGCTGCCTGCCAGAATGGTACTGGTATTGGGTGAAGAGAGTGAAGGCCTGTCGGACAGCGCATGGCAGCAGGGCGACCTTAACGTTTCCATCGGCGGTACCGGTAAGGTTGAGAGCCTTAACGTTTCCGTTGCGACCGGCATCCTGCTGGCAGAATGGTGGCGTCAGAATCAGGCCTGATTTTTACCTTAAGTAGAAATAGCCTTACCCTAAAACGGACGCGTAATGCGTCCGTTTTTGTATTCTGTTTTCGATAAAAGATTATTTCAGCCCGATCTGCTGGCGATACTCACCGGGTGTGACGCCCTAAAAACGTTTGAAGGCACGGCCCAACGTTATTGCCGAGTCATAACCAACGCGTTCGGCGATGGTAGTGAGCGTTAACTGGGGGTGACGCAACAGGCAGCGGGTACGATACATCCGCCACTGGGTCAGGTAGCCACCCGGCGTATCGCCCGTCACCGTCTTGAAGTGTACCGCGAAAGAAGAACGCGACATCCCGGCCTGCGAGGCCAACGTCTTGAGACTCCAGGGTTTTGAAATATCTTGATGTATTTTCTGGATAATACCGCTAAGTCGGGTATCCGATAGCGCGGCTATCCAGCCTCGCTGGGTCTGCTCCCGTAGGCAATGTGCCCTTATTGCCTGCACAAACAGTACGTCGGCCAGTCTGCTTATCACCACCCTCGACCCCAGATTTTGTTCGAGCGTTTCAAGCGCCAGCAGTTTTAGCGTGGCCTCAAGCAGCGGAGAACGCGTCTCATCGGCAGGAATGATGACCACCGAGGGCAGCAGCGACAGCAGAGGTTCTGCACCCGCGCTGTCAAAGGTGAAATAGCCGCACAGCATATCCGCCGCCTCCCCCTCACCGCCAAAACTGGCGTCTTTCCCCGCGCAGTCGGCGAACACCTCTTCACACCAGCGGGTTGGGCTGGTGGGCACATCACGCAGCGAAAACAACGTATTGGGCTTGACGATAAAGCCTTCGCCCTGTTGCAGCAGGATTGGCTCGACGAGACCGTCAACGACCAGCCATCCGCTGCCCTCCATCATAAAGCCAAAGCGGATCGAGCCGCTCTTAACAAAGCTGACGCCCCAGGGCGCACGCGGCGTGAGTCGAGAATACAGGGCGCTTTGCAACCGCATTGCGGCAAATACGTCGTCAAGGGGATCCATTATATGCTCGCAGATTTGGACGATAGGTCGGTATAAATACCTTTTCAGTCATTCAACGTCCAGAAAAAAACCGTAGGGTAAAGGCATACTCTCCGTTTAATGAAAGGAAATCGTGATGCAAAGCTATCGTCTTGAACGTTTTGGCAGTCTTGAAGGACTGCGTCTGGTAGAGGAAGAAAAGCCGACTCCGGGACGCAATCAGGTACTCATCAAGGTCCGCGCCTGTAGCCTTAATTATCGCGATCTGGCTATTCTCCACGGCACCGGAACCCTGTCGCCCAAACCAGGACTTATCCCGCTGTCGGACGGCGTGGGGGAAGTGGTTAAGGTCGGTGAGGCGGTGAACCTGTTTAAAGTTGGCGATCGCGTTGCAGGAAGCTTTTTCCCTTACTGGTATGCGGGCCAGCTTAGTGCCAGTGCCGGTCGCGGCGCTTATGGCACTCAGGCCGACGGCTGGTTGACGCAGTACAAAGCGGTGGATGAAGAGACGCTGGTTTCTCTTCCCGACTATCTCAGTTGGGAACAGGCAGCGACCTTGCCTTGTGCAGCGGTCACCGCGTGGAACAGTCTGCAAAAATCACGTCCGCTGCAGCCGGGGGAAACCGTATTGACGCAGGGCACCGGCGGTGTTGCCCTGTTCGCCGTACAGTTTGCGAAATTGATGGGCGTACGGGTTATTGCGCTTACCTCGACGGGCGAAAAGGCGGCCGTGCTGCGCGAGTTGGGTGCCGATTACGTCATAAACTATCGTGAGCACCCCGAATGGTCGACCAAAGTGCAGGAAATTACTCAGGGACAAGGTGTGACGCGGGTGGTGGAAGTTGGTGGGCCGGGCACTTTAACGCAGTCGCTTCTGTCGAGCGCGCCGGGCGGTGAGATAGCGCTATTAGGATTCGTGGCCAAGGGCAGCCCGGCGATTGATTTTATGACGCTGTTCAAAAGCGGTGCAACGGTTCGCCCGTTCAGCGTCGGCAGTCGCGAAGACTTTATCGCCATGAATCATGCCTTGGCCCTGAGCCAGCTTCAGCCGGTGGTGGACAAGGCATTTAGCTTCGAAGAGGCCGTAGAAGCCTGGCGCTATTTCGACAACCGCCAGCAGACCGGTAAGGTCGTTATTTCGATTAACTAAGCGAGGCTGCATAAAAAAACGGACGCTTTATGCGTCCGTTTTGGTGTCTGTCTTCAGGCTGCGAATCAGTGTGCGCCGCCGCCGTCACCGCCCGCGGTGAAGGGGGCTCGCGCGAACCACACCAGAATCAGCAGCAGCAGGAAAACACCGCCCGCTGCCCAGAAGACCTCATTGGCCGAAATAATAAGCCCCTGATTAGTAATCTGTTGTGCTATCCAGCCCGACGCCTGCTGGTGGCTCATGCCCATGCCTTGTAGCTGTGCATAGGTCTGCTGTGTTGCGGGGTCAAATGGCGTAATGCTTTCCGTCATGTGGGTATGGTGCAGCGATTCTCGGTCCGTCCACATGGTGGTGGTGATCGAGGTCCCTATCGAGCCGGCCAGCGTACGGGTAAAGTTCGACAGGCTCGATGCTGCCGCCATTCGTGAAGGCGGTAGTCCTGATAATATGATGGTTATCAGTGGCATAAAGAAGCAACCCACCGCAAAGCCCTGAATAAACTGCGGCCAGGCCGAGGCGCCAAAGTCCATCCCCGGTTCAAACGTGTACGCTCGCCAGTAGAAGCAAAAGGCATACATGATGAAGCTGAATGTGACCAGCCAGCGCATATCCAGTTTATGGGCAAAACGGCCGATGATCGGCGACATCAGAACCGGCAAAATCCCCACCGGTGCTGACGCCAGCCCCGCCCAGGTTGCCGTGTAGCCAAATACCTCCTGCAACAGCTGCGGCAACAGAACGATAGAGCCGAAGTAGAGCATGTAGGCCAGACTGATACACAGCGTACCGATCGTGAAGTTGCGCGACTTGAATAGCGAGAGATCGACTATCGGATTCTCGTCCGTCAGCTCCCAGACTATCAGGAACGACAGCGCCACCACGGCGACAATGGTTAGGGTGATTATCTCCGGCGAGTTGAACCAGTCCAGCTCCTTGCCGCGGTCGAGCATCACCTGCAAACACCCAATCCCCAACACCAGCAGCACCAGCCCCACGGAGTCGATCGGTCTGATCTGCGTTTCGGTTTCGCGCCCTTTGAGGGTGTTCAACGTCAGCAGGACCACCGCGATTCCAATCGGGATGTTGATGAAGAAGATCCAGCCCCAGTGATAGTTATCACTGATATATCCGCCGAGGATCGGGCCACAGATGGGCGCAACGATGACGGTCATCGACCACAGCGCCAACGCGGTACTTCGCTTGGCGGGAGGATAGTTGTTAAGCAGCAGACTCTGCGACAGCGGGATAAGCGGGCCAGCAACCAGCCCCTGAATTACGCGGAAGAAGATCAGCATTTCCAGGCTGTTGGAGATCCCACACAGCCATGAGGCGAGGGCAAACAGCCCCGTCGCCCACAGGAACAGCCTGACCTCACCGATACGCTTCGCGAGCCAGCCGGTGATAGGAATCGAGATGGCGTTCGCCACGCCGAACGAGGTAATGACCCACGTGCCCTGGGAGTTTGAGGCTCCCAGATTACCGGCGATGGTCGGAATAGCCACGTTGGCGATGGTCGAGTCCAATACCTGCATGAAGGTAGCCATAGCGAGCGCTACCGTCATCCAGGCTAAGGGCGCGCCTTCTAGCGGTTTTCTAGCAGCCACGATGACCTCCGAAGAACTCAGCCCGCATTAGCATTGATAACGTCATTGATAATGGCGTTAACCGGTGCCAGATTTAACGTCAGGGCCGATGTCTGATACAGCGGCGTTGAACGTACTTTATCGGCAAGGACCAGTCCGTCGAGGTTCTGCGTATCCACCGTGACCAGCGTAGACAAACCGATGCGCAGCGGATGTTTCTTCACTTCGTTAGCATCCAGCTCAATACGTACCGGCAGGCGCTGAACCACTTTGATCCAGTTCCCCGTCGCGTTCTGGGCAGGCAGCAGGGAGAACGCACCGCCGGTACCCATGTCCATCCCCACCACTTTGCCGTGATAAACCACGTCGTCACCGTAGATATCGCTGACGACAGTCGCCGACTGGCCGATACGCATGTTGGAGAGCTGGGTTTCCTTAAAGTTAGCATCGACCCAGACGTTATCGGCCGGGACCACCGCCATTAGCGCCGTCGAGGGGCTAATTCGCTGGCCTACCTGTACGGTACGACGAGAGACGTAACCATCGACCGGGCTGACAATTTTGGTACGCTGTAGCGATAACCAGGCATCACGCACCTGCGCGGCGGCCTGCAACACCTGCGGCTGCTGAGCAACCGGTGTGTTGAGGACCATCGCCTGATTGGCGTTTAACTGCTGAACGGCCACGTCGAGCTGGGCTTTAGCGGTGTCTACGGCGTCATGGGCGTGTTGCAAGTCCTCGCGACCGATAGCATCCACTTTACCCAGAATCACGCGACGTTTCAGGTCGGCTACGGCCTGGTTCAGCTGGGTCTGGCGCAGTGCCACGTTAGCCTGATACTGTTTGCTATTGATAACCAGCTGATGAACCTGACGCACGCTGTTGGCCAGCGCAGTCTTGGAGCGCTCGAAGGCCTGTTCGGCGTCGGTCGGATCCAGAACCACCAGCGTATCGCCTTTCTTGACGAAGTCGGTGCTGTCAAAGTTAACGTCGGTTACGCTGCCCGATACCTGCGCCATAATCTGCACCTGGTTACCGGAAACGTAGGCATCATCGGTATCTTGATAATGACGCAATACCAAAAACCAGTAGATCAGATAGGCAATGGCAAGGATCAAAAAAACACCAGTCAAAATAAGCAGGGCGACTTTGCGCGATCTCTTTTTATTGTTTACTGGTGGCGGGGTCGGCTGTTGAACTTCCGCGTTTTCGCTCATGTTTTTCTCCACGCTGAGTCTCGTTATTATGCTTTGTTGTCCGCAGCCGGGGCCTGATAGCCGCCGCCTAATGCACGGATTAAACTAATTTTCGCCTGCAAAACGTTGCTTGCCGCAGTCAAGGCGGCCTGCTGCTGTTGCAGGAGAGAAGCTTGGCTGGTCAGCAGCTGATCGCGTCCGATGGTGCCTGCGGAATAACGTGCGCTGGCAACGCGATAAACCTCCTGCAACGATTTCTCGGCAGAAAGCGACTGTTGCAGCTGCAGGGCAGAGCTATTCTGAACGGTCAGCGCGTCGGCAGTTTGCTGAATGGCATTCAGCAGCGTCTGGTTGTAGGACTCAACGGACTCGTCATAGAGCGCTGACTCTTCACCCAATTTGCTGCGTAGAGCGCCCGCGTGGAAAATAGGCAGTGAAATCGCTGGCGCGAGGTTCCAGGCCTGACTCGCTGCTTCAAACAGGTTCGGGCTGGTGGCGCCGTAGTTGGTGGTGCTTAAACCGGCAAAGGCGCTGATCGACAGGCTCGGGTAAAAGTCTTTTTTCGCGGCGGCAATACGCTGTGAATAGGACTCGACCAGTTCGCGCTGTGCCACGATGTCCGGACGTTTGCCCAGTAAATCAATGGTCAGGTCGCCTTTCGGTGCCAGCAGGTCATCGCCGGGCAGGGCAACAGGATGCAGATTGTTCATCGCGTCCGGGCCTTGTCCTGCCAGCGCGGCCAACTGGTGCTTAAGTTGGTCTATCTGTGATTGCAGCTTAATAATCTGCTGCTTGGCGCTATCGGCCTGAGCCTGCGTCTGTTGCGGAATGTCGATACCGTAAACGCCCGCCTGATATTGGGCTTTACGCAGGTCGGCTAAACGCTGGTTGTTGTCCACTTCCTGTTGCAGAACTTTTTGTACCGCATAGTTGGCCTGCAATTGATAGTAGGTAGACGCCACCGAGCTCGACAGCGAGAGCGCTGCCTCAGCCTGCTCCGCGCGAGCGGAATCGACCTGTGCCTTGGCGGCATTTACCTGATTGCGGTATTTCCCCCACCAGTCAAACTCGTAGCTCAGATTAAGCCCAAGATTATTGGTGGTTTCATAGACCGGACTCCCCGGATACCCGTTGAGGAACGGCTGATAGGTATTCTGCGATATCTTCTGTCGATTGCTCGAGGCGTTAAGGTCGACATAAGGCCCGTTGGCCGCGTTAGTTTCACCCATCACGCTCTGTGCTTCGCGCACGCGCGCAGCAGCCTGACGTAAAGACGGTGAATTTTGCAGAGTCTGGGTCATTAAACTATCGAGCTGCGGGTCTTGCAGGCTACGCCACCACTGTGGGCTTATCGCCAGCGAGCTGACCTTCGGCTGCGCCAGCTTAAGCTGCTGATTGCTCAGCAGCGTGGACTGCGGAGCAATATTATTGCTGGAGGCGCAACCCGCCAGCAATAAAACAGCAAACAGCGGCGTAAATCTCCAGCTGACTGGAAGAGACATGGATTAATTACCTGAACAAAAAGTCGATTATAATGTTGAGGTTGCATCCATCTGGTCGAGACGGGTCAACAGCTTGCGCGTGAGCTCTTCCAGCTGTTTCTGCTCTTCAATATCAAGAGTTGACCAGAGAAAATGCAAACTTTTATGCTGAGGCGGCAACAGTTTCTGAATAAAGGCTTCACCGTCTGCAGTCAGATGCAAATGCAGGCAGCGACGGTCGTTATCGCTCTCACGTCTTTCAATCCATCCGCGCTTTTCCAACTCATCGGCAATACGGGTCGCATTGGTACGAGAAGACCCCAGCGCAGCACTCAGCTCCGAAGGCTGGATACTGTGTGATTCCCGTGCATCCAGCGTGATCAACGCCATGAACAGCGTTTCGTTAATTCCTTGCGCTTTCAGCATCTTGTTTCTATTTTCCAGCAGCTTGCTGTGCATGTGCATACACAGTCTGGTCAGCAGAATTTCCTGATACGGGAAATCTTTTTGCTTTTTAGCGCGGAAATTTAACATGTGTTCGATAGGTGCGAATGAACTTTCCATCGTGAGAAACCTCATTAGTTACAATTGAGATAGTAACCAGTGTAATTAATAATGTAAATGTTATAAGCCATTAAATAGTTAGCTATTCGTGTGGTCTTGTAACGGTTGAAAGTAAAACTTTTTTTTTCCGGCGAACAGGGTGAATTTGCCCGCCTTTTTGACACAATCTTTATCCGGAAATAAGCATCACCTTGAAAACCAACCCGTAAATGACGGCGCCGGTGAGCGTGGCAAAGATGATGCTTTTGCTGCGCCAGAAGGTCAGCGCCAGCACCACAAATCCTGCCAGCGTCGGCAGCAGTTTCTGGCTGTCGCGCAGGATCTCCGGCGTGCTTGATACCACGAGCAGCGCACAGATAGAGGCGATCCCAATACTGTCCAGCATTCGATTAATCCAGGCTGGACGATGCGACGTGTCTTTTTTTCGCACGCCGCCCAGGCGCAGCGGGAGGTAGCGGAACAGGTAATTCGCCGTCCCCACCACCAAACAAACGAGAATGACTTCAGCTTTCATTGTTGAGGTTCCTGACCGCGTGGACATGGGCTGGTTTTTTCAACGATGCCAGACAGCCCCCACCTATGCCGCAGAGGATAGCGACCGGGATGGAATAAAACAGGAGACCGCCCAGCGCACCGACCATCGAGGCAATAAACACCAGGCTATGCTGACGTCTGAAAGCCGCCAGAAGGAAGCTCAGAAAGAGCGCCGGCAGCATAAAGGACAGTGACGCCTCAATGGCCGGATAAGCCTCAAGCGGGCCGTCGGCAAACAGCGTGCCCACGCCGGTGCCGAACACCCAGGAAATCCATGAGGTCAGTGCGAGGCCGCACATCCAGTTTGCGCTCCAGCTCCGCTTGTTGCGGATGAGCTTAGTTGTCGCCGCGGCAAAAACTTCATCGGTCAAGCCAAAGGCCCAGACTTTGGTCTTGGAACCTTGAATCCGCGAGCCCAAACGATTGCGCAAAGATGGGCCATAAAGGACGTGTCTGACGTCCATGGCCATCACGGTGAGGGCAGAAACCCACAGGGACATTCCAGCGCTCAGCAGCGCAGTAATCACAAACTGGCTGGCACCGGCATAAATCAGGATGGAAAAAAGCAAACTTTCGAGCGGGGTAAAACCATGTTTTACCGCACTTAGCCCAAAGGCAAAAGCGACGGGGAGATAGCCAATGACTATCGGCAAGCTATCAAAGACACCTTGAACAAACGTTGACTCTTCGGGTGCCGAAGCCATTTCTGGGTCTGTGTTGCTGTGCATAAGAATTTTATTGCTAAATAAAAGCAGGATGTTTCGTTAGCGTATAATTTATTGAAAAAATAATATCAGACTGTTAGTACTCTTTATACCCTTTGGTTCAAAAAAAATTTCACTAATAACTATTCGCATGCTAATCAGGGGCGTGATCATCACGCCCGAAACACTTTCTCAGCCGAATCTGTGCTTGTGTCCAAACAGCCAGACGACCAGATTGATGACGCAAAAAATGGCACCGGCTGTACAGACGCCGTACCATCCTGCCGCCTGAAACGCCGCCGCTGAGACGACCGAACCTGCCGCACCGCCAATGAAATAGCTGGTCATATAACCCGCCGTCAGGCGATTACGCGCCTCGGGCATCAGTTTATAAATGACGCTTTGATTGGTGATATGCACTCCCTGCACGCAGAGGTCGAGCACGATAATGCCCAGTATCAGCGAGATGATGGAGTGCTGGCCGTAAGCCACGGCAGACCACGAGAGCAGCAGCAGGACCAGGCCACAGGTGGTCGTCAGCTGAGCTTTGCCTTTATCGGCAAGATGCCCAGCACGGGTGGCGGCCAGCGCACCCGCCGCCCCGACCAGACCAAACAGCCCAATCACACCCTCGGAATAGCCGTAGCTCGGCCCAGCCAGTAGAAACGCCATCGAGGTCCACAGTGCGCTGAAGTTGGCGAAGATAAACATGCCGATAAGCGCGCGGGTACGCAGCACCGGCGTGAAGAAGAACAGGGTAAAGATAGACTTCATTAACTGGAGGTAGTTGAGGTGAGTATTCTGCTTGTGCTGCGGCAGTACGCGCCACAGGACTGCGGACATAATCACCATCAGCACGCTGGCGACCCAGTATACGGTGCGCCAACCGCCAAGTGCCGCTAGAAGGCCGGAGACGGTGCGGGCCAGAAGAATACCCAGCAGCAGGCCGGACATGATCATGCCGACAATCTTACCGCGCCGCGCGGGTTCGGCCAGCGTGGCGGCAAGCGGAACCAGTACCTGCGCAACGACAGAAAACAGTCCGGTCAGGGCTGTACCGACCAGCATCATGGAGATTGACGTCGAGTTGGCGGTAATCAGCAGTCCGGCCGCCGAGAGCAGGGTCATAACGACAATCATGCTGCGACGCTCAAACATATCGCCGAGTGGCACCAGGAACAGTAGCCCGAAGGCGTAACCGAGCTGGGCGGTAGTCACGATAAATCCGGCCTGATTGACCGAAAGATGAAAGGCTCGGGCGATGGTTTCCAGCAGAGGCTGGGCATAATAGTTGCTTGCTGCCGCAAGCCCGGTGGCAACAGCCATAAGCAGGATAAGACCCGGACTCAATACCGCTTGCTGCTGAGCAGAAGAATGGGTTGAAGTTGTCATAGAATTCATTTCTTTTATGGGGAAGATTTTAAGGATTACGCGAGGAGTATCTGTTAATTAAAAATAATAAACCAATGTATAATTATCATCTCAACTATCTCGTTTTGAGATGAATAAATGAATTTAAAGCAGATCCGCTTTGCCTTGGCCGTTGCTCAGGAACAGAACTTCACCCGAGCCGCAAAGCGCTGTCACACCGTACAATCCGCATTGAGTCACCAAATAGCCAAGCTCGAAGAGGAGTTAGGCAGCCCGTTATTCGAACGCACCTCCAGACAGGTCGAGCTTACCGCCGCAGGGCGAGCCTTTTTGGCGCCGGCCGAGCAGTGGCTGGCCGCGCATAATCATTTGCTGGATACCATGGAAGCGTTGAAAGGTGAGATAGGTGGCACCCTAACGGTAGGAACGATATCTACGCTGAATACGATTGACCTCATTGGGCAGCTTGCGCGTTTTAATCAGCGCTATCCCTTGGTGAATATTCGTTTATACGTCGCGATGAGCGAAAAACTGCTGGAGGATGTTCAGCAAGCGCGAACCGATGTGGCGTTTGTTGGGCTATGGCCCGGCGATAAGGAGGCGCTGGCAATGCCGCATAAGCTGTTGACCGACGAGCCGTTGGTGGCCATGGTGAGTCGCGATCACCCGTTTGCCGGTCGTGAACGTCTGCGCCTGTCTGAATTGTCCCAGGTACCTTTAGTCGATTTTTATCAGGGTTCCGGTGCCAGACGACAAACCGACAAGGCTTTTTTTTCCGAGGGCATAACGCGGCACGTCAGTTTTGAAATCGATCACATTGAGTGGCTGGAAAATATCGTCCGTAAATCGCTGGCTGCGGGGATAGTGCCGCTGTCGACGGCGGAACACGCCAGGGGATTGGTCTCGATCCCGATAGACAGCGCTATCCGACGCCAGGTATTTTGCGTCTGGCAACAAAGTTTGTCGGCCGTCGCCGAGCGGTTTATGGCTTTCTCCGAGGAGGAGTTCAGAGTCAGCCCCTAGCTTTGCCTGGTAGAGCCCAATAAAAAGGGGCAACAGAAAATTTCGTTGCCCCTTTTTCCCCACCATCAGATGCCGTTAAGCGTTATTTTGCTGCGGCAGCGGCCTCTTGAATCCAACCGTCGAAAATAGCCTGGTGAGCCTTGATCCAGCCGTTGGTCTGCGCCTCGATGTCAGCCTCTGAGCTTTGACCGTTGTGCATTGCCGCATTCTGCGCATTAATATCGGCCAGTGGCAGCTTCATGATGGCGAACAGCTTCGCGGCAGCCGGGTTAGCCTGCGCCCACTTGAGGTTAGCCACGATGTGCATGGTACTCACCGGGAAGCCATAGTTGCGGCCGTCAGGCAGTTTGGTATCGGCATTTTTGTCGCCCGGAATAACCGAGAACGGCACCTGTAACCAAACGGTATCTTTGCCTGGCACCAGTACGTTGCTGACCCAGTACGGCGTCCAGGTGTAGTAGAAGATAGGCTTACCTTCTTTATAGCGGGTAATGGTGTCAGCAATCATCGCTGAGTAGTTACCCTGATTGTGCTGCACGGTGTCGGTCAGGCCGTAGTCTTTAATCTGCTCGTTCAGCGCCGCCTCACAGCCCCAGCCCGGCGTACAACCGGTCAGGTCGGCCTTGCCATCACCGTTGGTGTCGAACAGCTTGGCGATTTTGGGATCTTTAAACTGGCTGATGTTGGTAATGTGATATTTCTGGGCGGTTTTTTTATCTATTAGATAGCCCTGTGCCGCGCCGGTCACGTAAGTGCCTTCGCGGTAGAACTTCTGCTTGCCACCGGCCGCGTTAAACATGTTGTCATGCAGCGGTGCCCAGTTGGCGGCCATAAAGGTGCCGTCGCCTTCTGCAATGGTGGTGTAACCGACGTTATAATCCACTTCACGGATAGGCTGAACGGTATAACCGAGTTTTTCCAACGCTTTATCGACCAGCAGAGTCTGGAAAGTCTCTTCGCTGATGGTGCTTTGGATAGGCGTCACGGTGACGCCTTTGCCCGGAAGGTCAGCCGCAAAAGCGGACGCAGAACCCAGAGTGCTCAGAGCGGCTATCGCCCAAAGAGTCTTTATCTTCATCATTATTGTTATCCCTGATTATTTATTCGCCGCGGCTTTGGCTTCGTCGAGCCAGCCGTTGTAGGTCGCCTGATGCGCTGTAATCCAGCCACTTACCTGGTCTTGAATATCTTGGGCGGAAGATTCGCCGTTGTGCATGCTCAGGTTCTGGGCATTAACGTCCGCCAGCGGCAGCTTCATCACCGCAAACAGCTTCGCGGCGGCCGGATTGGCGGCGGCCCACTGTTTGTTGGCCACAATATGCTCGTTATTAACCGGGAAACCGTAGTTCTTGCCGTTAGGCAGCGTGGTATCGAGATTTTTTTGTGAACCCGTATTGGCCGAGAACGGCACCGTCAGCCAGAGCACATCCTTGCCCGGTTTCAGCACGTTGCTGACCCAGTAAGGCGTCCAGGTGTAATACAGCACCGGCTTGCCCTGACGATAGCGGGTCAGGGTATCGGCCATGATTGCCGCGTAGTTGCCGGAGTTTTGCTGCACGGTATTGCTCAGGCCGTAGGCTTTGAGCTGTGCATCGATAACCTCGCCGCAGCCCCATCCCGGCTCACAGCCGGTCAGGTCCGCTTTGCCGTCGCCGTTGTCGTCGAACAGCTTGGCGAGCTTAGGATCTTTCAGCTGCGACAGGTCGTGGATGTGGTACTTTTCGGCGGTTTTCTTGTCGATCAAATACCCCTGCGCCGCGCCGCTGATGTAAGTGCCTTCACGGTAGAACTTCTGGTTGCCACCGGCTGCGTTAAACATGTCGGTCTGTAGCGGATCCCAGTTAACGGCCATGTAGGTCGAGTCACCGCTGGCGATGGTGGTGTAGGCAACGTTGTAATCCACCTCGCTGGTGGGCTGCACGTCGTAACCCAGCGCTTTCAGCGCACGATTCACCAGTTCAGTTTGGAAAGATTCTTCGGCAATGGTGCTTTGCAGCGGTTTCACTACTACGCCTTTGCCCGGCAGGTCGGCCGCCATGGCCTGGCTGCCGAGAAGGGCGGTTAACGTCAGGGCCAGCAGGCCGCCGTGGCGTAATTTTTTTGAATGATTCATCGCTACGATCCTCAGGCTTTTTTAGTGAAAGGTTTGGTGACCAGACCGATTGGGCCATGAGTGAACCAGCGATGGCCGCCTTTACTGCGACGGTCACGGCCTAATGCCTGAGTCAGGCGGTCCAGAATAATCGCCAGAATAACGATCCCGACACCGCCGATAGACGCAAGGCCCATATCCAGACGACCGATACCGCGCAGCACCATCTGACCCAGACCGCCTACGGCGATCATCGAAGCGATAACTACCATCGACAGCGCCAGCATCAGCGTCTGATTGATCCCAGCCATAATGGTCGGCATTGCCAGCGGCAGCTGAACCTTGAACAGCATCTGGCTCGGGCTTGAACCGAAGGATTCTGCCGCTTCAATCAGATCTTCGGGCACCTGATTGATGCCCAGAATTGTCAGACGCACGATAGGCGGCAGCGCAAAGATAATGGTGACGACCACGCCCGGCACGTTACCGATACCAAACAGCATGACTATCGGCACCAGATACACGAACGCCGGTGTCGTCTGCATGGCGTCGAGCAGTGGGCGGATAATCTTGGCCGCACCTTTGCTGCGCGCCAGCCATATTCCGAGCGGCAGACCTATCAATACGCAGAAGAACAGTGAGGTTAGCACCAGCGCCAGCGTGACCATGGCCTGAGACCAGGCACCGATCGCGCCTATCAACACCAGAGAAACCAGCGTGGTCGCACCCATGCCAAAACCGGCCATCTGCCAGGCGATCAGCGCAAAGATGACGATCGCGATCGGGGCGGGCAGCGACTCGAGGCCGTGCTGAAAGCCACTCAATACAAAATCGACCGGGACACGTATCCCCTGGAAGAGCGGGCGGAAGTGCGCAACAAGCCAGTCGATCCCGTCGGTTACCCAGCGGTCGAGCGGGATAAGCGTGTTGTGGAAAGGATCCAAAATATTAAAGTGCTGATGCTGCTCTGGCGCGACGTTCAGCCAGCTGTCGCTGCTCTGAGCCGCGGCGTGATGGCCTGCGTCCGGCGTGCTGGTGGTAGCACCGCTGTTGTCGGCGTCCCAGGGGTCAGTCGCCGCGGAGTCGGCCGGCGCAGCGCTCTGGGTTGCCGCATCGCTGCTGCCAGCAGCCCAAGGATCGCTGGCGGCGTCTGCGGCCTGTGCCGCCTGCGCATGTTGAACTATCGTACTGTTATTCAATGAATTAATAATTTGCTGTGTCATTCTGTTGCCCCCTCTTTATCCAACGCCTGAAGCAGCATGGCCTTGGAAATAATTCCGATATAGTTATTCTCCTCGCAGACCACAGGCACCGCACACGGTGCAGCGGCAACCTGTGAGATAAGCTCGCTGAGCGGCATGTCTGCCGGTACCGGCGCCGGTAATTCCAGCAGGGCACTTTCCAGCGGCTGATTTTCCTTTAGTGCACGTTTCAGAGAATCTGCCGACACAACGCCGATAAATTTCTGTCCGCGTTCAAGGACATAACCATATTCACGGTCTTCATCTTCGAGCAGCTTGAGGGCAGCACGAGGGCCAAAACCAGGGGTCTTACGGATGAGCGTCACCGGACGACGACGGGCGATGTCTTTGGCGCTGAATACCTGACTGATATCTACACCGCGGAAGAAGGTGCGCACATAGTCGTTGGCCGGATTGTTGAGGATTTCCTCCGGCGTGCCGACCTGCACCACTTCGCCGCCCTGCATAATGGCGATACGGTCGCCGATACGCATGGCTTCGTCGAGATCGTGGGAAATAAACACGATCGTACGTTGATGTTTTGACTGTAGTTTGACCAGCTCATCTTGCATCTCGGTGCGGATGAGCGGGTCGAGGGCAGAGAACGCCTCATCCATCAGCAGAATGTCGGGATTGTTAGCCATCGCACGGGCAAGGCCGACACGCTGACGCATACCGCCGGAAAGTTCGTCGGGATAGGAGTGGGCATAGCTTTCGAGACCGACCTGACGTAGCGCATCAAGCGCCTTCTCGTTGCGCTCGCTGACCGGAATCCCGGCAAGCTCCATCCCGAAGGCGGTATTGTTGAGCACGGTGAGGTGAGGCATCAGGGCAAAGGACTGGAAGACCATGCTGATTTTGCTTCTGCGCACCTGGCGCAGCTTGGCGTCGGAAATTTTGGCAATATCTTCGCCGTCAATCAGCACTTCGCCACGGGTTGGTTCTATCAGACGATTGAGAAGGCGTACCATGGTGGATTTTCCGGAGCCGGAAAGCCCCATGATGACAAAAATCTCGCCTTCTTCAATGGCCAGACTGGCGTTTTTCACACCAAGTGACAGACCCGTTTTTGCAAATATTTCTTCTTTTCCCTTACCCGCATCAATCAGCTTAAAGGCTCGCTCAGGTTGCTCGCCGAAGACTTTATATAAGTTCTTAACTTCGATTTTAATTGCCATGCAATTTTTCGTTTCCTTGGTCGTATTTTAAATACTGTTATTTGAATGAGTGTGATAGAAATTTCCTGTTAACGGAATATGGTGCGGCTTATACCCTAACACACTTAGAATCTGAGACAAGTCTCATGGTTTCCAGCTGGGTAATTAGGAAAGGTCTGATTATTCCCCGCATTTTCGCGCTGAGGCCTTGTCGGTTAAGGGATATTTGCGTGGGGCGTTGGTTAATTATTATTTGTCATATTTATAGTGTGAATTGAGTTGGCGCTATTAATTTACGTTGCGGATTTTAATTGTTATTAACAATTTAAATTATTGATTTTGTTGTTTTTATTTTTAAAATTTGGCCAGAGATTTTTACAGTGTAAATAAAAGTGATTCCCCCTATTTCATCCTTTTTATGATTTTCAGAAATTAACGGGGAAATAGGCCATTTTATGGCGGGTTGACCGAGGGGAATTAGGCTGCTTGAGAGGCAAAAATACGCGGAAAACTCGGTGCGATCTCGGTGAAAATACGCCGCTATTCGGCGGCGTTTTCGGCGTGATTAGCTTTGCGATACAGGCGTCTTGGATGGCCGATATTTCCATACTGCATCTCGACCATAATGAACGCCGTTTCGACACAATATTCGAGATATCGGCGGCCCGTAGTTTTGCTGATCCCGACCTGTTCAACCACCTGATCGACCGACCAGTTACGCTCCGGCTGGCGAATGAAAACCTGCTTGATCAGTTCGAGGGTATTAGGCTCGATGCCCTTGGCCAACGGGGCTTCTGGCTGTTCACTGCCCGGCAGATTAAAGAGCTTGTCGAGACTCTGCTGGTCGAGCGTGGTCACGTTGCGCAGCGTCTGCGCCAGCTGCATAAAACGGGTGAGCGAACTCTGCAAGCGGTGAAACGAAACCGGCTTGATAATGTAGTCGAACGCCCCCGCGCGCATCGCCTGGCTACAGGTCGTCATGTCGCTGGCGGCGGTGATGAAAATCACCGAGCAGTCAATGCTCTTAAGCAACGATGAGTTGATAAGCTCGATGCCCTGACCGTCGGGCAAGAAATTGTCCAGCAACACCAGCCTTGGCCGGTATAGCTCCAGTAGCCTTCTGGCCTGTGCCAGCGTCGGGGCAATGCCCACCACCCGCAGGTTGAAGTTTTGCTCGATAAACTCACGGTGCAGCAGGCCGAGGTGGCTTTCGTCCTCAACAATTAATACATCCATGACGCTATAGTTATTGTTCATAGTGCTTTCTTGAAAGTAGGTGGCTGGTCATCGTTTATGAAAGGGATGAAGACCGTAAACACGGTGCCCTGTGGCCGATTATCGGAGATTTCAATCATCCCCTGCGCCTGACGGACATAACTCGCTACCACATAAAGCCCGATGCCATGTTCGCTGCCGGTGTGCTCAGAATGGCTTACAGGCTTGCTGCTGACGCCTTGTTCGAACAGGCGGGCGCGGATGTCGGCGTCGATTCCGCCACCGCTGTCCGCGACCTCAATAATCAGCTGGTCATTGCTATCGGTCAAATAAAGTTCAACCGGCGCGTGCGGCGCATCAACTTTTAAGCTGGCTTCCACCGCGTTATCAATAAGATTGCCGACTATCGACATCAGCTCGTTTTCGCCAAGCGCGGCGGGGAGGTGTGCGAGCTGACAGCCGGGATCAAAGTCCAGCTCGATGCCCTTTTCCTTGGCGCTGACGTATTTGCCGAGCAGCAGACCGCACAGCGCGGGCGATTTGAAGCGCTGCGAGACGAAGTCCAGCACCGCTTGGGCACCCTCTGACTGCGCCTGCACGTAGCGCAGCGCTTCATCATAACGCTGCATTTGCAGCAGGCCGGCGAGGGTGGCGGTCCAGTTGAGCTGCTCGTGGCGCATGATGCGAAGGTTATCGGCGTAGCGTGTCACCTGACTCAGCTGGCTGCTCAGGGTATTAATGTCATTTTTATCACGGAAGCTAAACACCCAGCCGTGCAGCGCCGGAGGGGGCAATTCGAGCGGTACGCGGTTAACAATCACCGGACGCTGGTTGAACAGCGCCATCTCATCGTGGCGTTCTCCCGTTGCAGCCTGCGCGGTGAAGAAATCTGGCGCGGTGGCAATGGCATCAGTAATCGGTTGGCCAATGAGCTGCGCTTCCGGCTGCTCGAGCCCCAGCAACTCGCGTGCGGCACGGTTGATGGTCAGAATATTCAGCCGATCGTCGATGGCGACTACGCCCTCATAGATGGCTTCCATCAGCGCCTTTTGCTGGCGTACCAGCAAAGAGATATCACGTGGCTCAAGCCAGAACATCTGCTTTTTCAGGTTTTTGCTAAACAACCATGAGAACAGGAACAGCGCCAACAGCAGCAGCAGGCCAAACAGCAGCGCCTGCGCCAGCTGACGCAGGGTGATGTCGTTGATGTAGGAGGTGAGATAGCCCACCGAGACGATGCCAACCACCTGATTTTTTGCATTAATAATCGGCGCTTTGCTGCGCAGCGACACGCCGATTCCACCCTGTCTAATCGAGATAATGGTTTTGCCCGCCAGCACTTCGGCGTTGTCGCCCCCAACCATCGGATGATTGACGCTCTGCGGCTGACTCGAGTGGTAGAGATGAATCTCGTGGCTGTCGCCAATTACGATATAGCTGGCGTCGCTGTGCTGGCTCAGCGGGGTAATAAGACGCGAGATGCCAGCCGTATCCTTTGCCTCGACCAGCGCTGGCAGGTTGGGGATCAGCGCAATCTCGCTGGCCTGAACCTTGGCTCGATTGCCTAAGTCGCGGTGCATCTGTCGGTCAACAATGTGAAACAGAAATGCACCGAGCACCATCAGGAGCACGCAGGAAAAGGCCACCAGGCAGAGGAATAATTTTATTTGAAAACTGAACTTCGCGCGCATCTGCCTGACTCGATATTTTAGGGGAACGGGTCTTTTTACTAAAAAAACAGGAATGATTATACGATTATTAACATTAACTCCATAAAAACCATAAGAACCTTTAACACTGCGGTTTTAATTTGAATACTGTCACAGCTCCGCAGGTCGCCGATTTCTATCCTCTCTTTCTAAGACCAACAAGAATGAAGAAAGAGGACCTTGTTATGAGCACAACAGACGATTCCTACATTGTCGTAAAGGAAAAAGATCCCGTGGCAAAGGAGCTCGCCGCTGCCCGCCAATTGGTGAGTCAAACCGCCCTGCGCGACAAATGGTGGCGCGTGCTGGACAACTACAAGGTCGGTATCATCCCACTGCCGTTCTTTCTTCTTGCCGGCGTACTCATTCTGCTCGACTGCCTGAGCGGTAAACTGCCGAGCGACATCGTGGTAATGGTCGCGACGCTGGCGTTCTTCGGCTTTGCCTGCGGAGAATTTGGCAAACGTCTGCCGCTACTCGGTAAACTCGGTGCAGCCGCGATTTGCGCCACCTTTATCCCTTCCGCGATGGTGCACTACGGCCTGCTGCCCGACGTTGTCGTCGAATCAACCACCAAGTTCTATAAATCAACCAATATCCTCTACCTTTATATCTGCTGCATTATCGTGGGTAGCATCATGAGCATGAACCGCCAGGCGCTGATCCAGGGCTTCTTGCGGATCTTTGTGCCGATGCTGTGCGGTGAAATCGTCGGCATGCTGGTGGGAATGGGCGTGGGTATGGCGATGGGGTTGCCGCCGTTCCAGATCTTCTTCTTCCTGATCCTGCCTATCATGGCCGGGGGCGTGGGTGAGGGGGCGATCCCACTGTCGATGGGTTATGCGGCGCTGCTGCACATGGAGCAGGGTGTCGCGCTCGGCAAGATCCTGCCGATAGTGATGCTCGGCGGCCTGACGGCCATCGTGCTCGCCGGGATCCTCAACCAGCTGGGTAAACGTTTTCCGCATCTGACCGGTGAAGGTTCTCTGATGCCAGCCAAAAAAGGCGCGATTGCCAACGGTAACGACGAGTTTGAGGGAACGCCGGGCATCAACGCGCTGGCCTGCGGTGCGCTGTTGGCGATTCTGCTGTACATGGTGGGGATGCTCGGTCAGCGTCTGATTGGCCTGCCTGCGCCGGTCGGCATGCTGTTTGCGGCGGTGGCAGTCAAGCTGATGCACGGGGTGTCACCGACCATTCAGCACGGCTCGATGGCGGTCTATAAATTCTTCCGCACGGCGGTGACCTATCCGATTCTGTTTGCCGTAGGCGTGGCGATTACCCCTTGGCAGGAACTGATGGATGCCTTCACGATTCAGAATCTGGTGGTTATCATCTCGACGGTGTGCGCGCTGGTGGGCACCGGTTTCATCGTCGGTAAAAAGATTGGCATGCATCCTATCGACGTGGCTATCGTCTCCTGCTGCCAGAGCGGGCAGGGCGGCACCGGCGACGTGGCGATCCTGACCTCGGGCAACCGTATGACGCTGATGCCGTTCGCGCAGATTGCGACCCGTATCGGCGGTGCCATCAACGTCTCCGTGGGTCTGCTGGTGCTGGCCAAGTTCTTCTCCTGACCCTTAACGGTCCATCTCCGATTGTTGTCGGACGTGGACCGCGCCTCATGCCACCACCAATTTCAAATATTTCATCACCAAAGCGGGAAGGAATAACGCCGCCTAAAGATATGTCGCATAACTGCGTGGTGCCCGGGCGTACCGGTAATCATCTGATCGACGAAAAGGGCAATCAGGTAACCTACCGCGGTAAGGCCTATCGGGCCGCGTACTGGACCCGAGGAGGCTTTTTTATGAGGCTAACTGAGAAGACGAGAATTAGAAATCCCAGTCCTCGTCTTCGGTATTGACCGCTTTACCAATAACGTAAGAAGAGCCGGAACCTGAGAAGAAGTCGTGGTTTTCATCGGCGTTTGGCGATAATGCCGACAGAATTGCCGGGTTAACTTCCGCCATGCTGGCTGGGAACAGCGCCTCGTAACCCAAGTTCATCAGCGCTTTATTAGCGTTGTAATGCAGGAATTTCTTAACGTCCTCGCTCCAACCCACACCGTCATACAGCTCTTCGGTATAGCGAATTTCGTTGTCATACAGGTCCTGAATCAGGTCAAACGCCTGATCCTTAACCTGCCTTTGACGCTCCTCGCTCTCAAGTTTCAACGCCTGTTGGAATTTGTAGCCAATGTAGTAACCGTGCACCGCTTCGTCACGAATGATCAGACGAATCAGGTCGGCGGTGTTGGTCAGCTTGGCGCGGCTCGACCAGTACATTGGCAGATAGAAGCCTGAATAGAACAGGAATGACTCCAGGAACACGCTGGCGACTTTCTTCATCAACGGATCTTCGCCGTTGTAGTAAGAGAGGATAATCGCGGCCTTGTTTTGCAGCGCAACGTTTTCCTCACTCCAGCGATAAGCGTCGTCAACGTCCGAAGTCATGCACAGCGTCGAGAAAATCGAACTGTAGGAGCGTGCGTGCACCGCCTCCATGAAGCAGATATTCGAGTAAACCGCCTCCTCATGCGGGGTGACGGCGTCTTTCATCAGCGTGGGCGCGCCGACAATGTTCTGCACCGTATCGAGCAGCGTCAGGCCGGTGAACACGCGAATTGTCAGCTGCTTCTCTTTGGCGCTCAGCGTCGCCCAGGAAGGAATGTCGTTGGATAATGGGACCTTTTCCGGCAGCCAGAAATTGGAGGTCAGACGGTTCCACACCTCGAGATCTTTGTCGTCCTGGATCTTGTTCCAGTTAATGGCTTTGCTGATTGGCTGTGCCGGCAGCAGTTGTTTAACCGAGCTCATGCGATTTCCTTAAATTTGTTCCCGTTAAAGCGTGCAAGACACACAGCCCTGAACTTCGGTACCTTCCAGCGCCATCTGGCGCAGACGGATGTAATAGATAGTCTTGATGCCCTTACGCCAGGCGTAGATTTGCGCCTTGTTGATGTCGCGCGTGGTGGCGGTATCGCGGAAGAACAGTGTCAGCGACAGGCCCTGATCCACGTGCTGCGTGGCTTCGGCGTAGGTATCGATAATCTTCTCGGGACCAATCTCGTAGGCGTCCTGATAGTATTCCAGATTGTCATTGGTCATAAACGCGGCTGGATAGTAAACGCGGCCGATTTTGCCCTCTTTACGGATTTCTACCCGTGAGACAATCGGGTGAATACTTGAGGTCGAGTTATTAATGTAAGAGATAGAACCGGTCGGCGGCACCGCCTGCAGGTTCTGGTTGTACAGGCCATGCGCCATCACTGATTCTTTCAGCGCCGTCCACTCGGCAACGCCCGGCACGGCAATGCCTGCGTCGTCAAACAGCTGGCGTACGCGTTCGGTTTTCGGATGCCAGATGTCCTGCAAATACTTGTCAAAATAGCCGCCGCTGGCGTAGGTGGAGTCTTCAAAGCCTTTAAACGTCTGGCCGCGTTCGATGGCCAAGAGGTTTGATGCCCGCACCGCGTGATAGGCTACGGTATAGAAATAGAGGTTGGTGAAGTCCAGCGCTTCTGGCGAACCATAATAGATGCGTTCACGCGCCAGATAGCCGTGCAGGTTCATCTGGCCGAGACCGATGGCGTGAGAGTCATTGTTGCCTTGTTCTACCGACGGCACCGAACGGATGTTGCTCATATCGGACACGGCAGTCAGCGCGCGAATCGACATTTCAACCGTTTGGCCCAGATCCGGTGAGTCCATCGCGGCGGCGATATTCAGTGAGCCGAGGTTGCAGGAGATGTCCTTGCCGATTTTCTCGTAGGACAAGTCTTCGCCGTACACCGTCGCCGAGTTGACCTGCAAGATTTCCGAGCACAGGTTGCTCATGTTGATGCGGCCCTTGATAGGGTTGGCGCGGTTCACCGTATCCTCGAACATCATATAAGGGTAGCCGGATTCAAACTGAATCTCAGCCAACACCTGGAAGAACTCGCGGGCGTTGATTTTGGTTTTATGGATGCGCTTGTCGTTGACCATTTCGCGATACTTCTCGCTGATGCTGATTTCAGACATCGGCACACCGTAAACCTTCTCGACGTGATACGGCGAGAACAGATACATGTCTTCGTTGTTTTTCGCCAGCTCGAAGGTGATATCCGGAATAACCACGCCGAGAGACAGCGTTTTTATGCGGATCTTCTCGTCGGCGTTTTCGCGCTTGGTGTCGAGGAAACGCAGAATGTCCGGGTGGTGCGCGTTGAGATAGACCGCGCCGGCCCCCTGACGTGCACCCAGCTGATTTGCATAGGAGAAGGCGTCTTCCAGCATCTTCATAATCGGGATCACCCCCGATGACTGATTTTCGATACGCTTGATAGGCGCACCGACCTCACGGATGTTGGTCAGCATAAAGGCCACGCCACCGCCGCGTTTTGACAGCTGCAGGGCAGAGTTTACCGAGCGGCCAATCGACTCCATGTTGTCTTCGATACGCAGCAGGAAGCACGAGACCAGTTCACCGCGCTGTTTCTTGCCGCAGTTAAGGAAGGTCGGTGTCGCAGGCTGGAAACGGCCGCTGATGATTTCGTCGACCAGATGGCTGGCAAGCTTGATATCACCCTGCGCCAGCGTCATGGCGACCAGACAAACGCGGTCTTCGTAGCGTTCAAGGTAGCGCTTGCCGTCAAAGGTTTTCAGCGTGTAGCTGGTGTAATACTTGAATGCGCCCAGGAAAGTCTGGAAGCGGAATTTTTTAGCGTAAGCCTGTTTAAACAGACGCTTGGTCGATTCAAAGTCGTATTGATCGAGGACTTCAGCGTCGTAATAGCCTTCTTCGACCAGATAACGCAGCTTCTCCGCCAGATTGTGGAAGAACACCGTGTTCTGATTCACATGCTGAAGAAAATACTGACGTGCGGCCAGTCTGTCTTTGTCGAACTGAATTTTACCTTCGGCATCGAACAGATTTAACATCGCGTTAAGCGCGTGATAGTCCGGTGTGCCGACGCCCGGATCGGTGATTGCTAGTTCTGTCGCTGCCAAAATTCAGTTACTCCCTGCTTGACCTTTGCAACGTCGTCCGGTGTGCCCAGCAGTTCAAAGCGATAAAGGTAGGGGACCTTACACTTCTGCGAGACGATTTCACCGGCAATGCAGTACGCTGCGCCGAAATTAGTGTTACCCGCGGCAATAACGCCGCGAATGAGTGAACGATTGTGTTCGTCGTTGAGGAAGTGGATCACCTGTCTGGGGACTGCCCCGACCGCTGTTCCGCCGCCATAGCTGGGGACCAGCAAAATGTAGGGGCAATCCATTCGCAGTTTTTCGCCTTGAGGTGCAATCGGTATTCTGACTGCGGGCAAACCCAGTTTGCCGACAAAGCGGTGGGTGTTTTCCGACTTGCTCGAAAAATACACCAGACAGCTCATGGCCTGCCTCAGTGTGTTTCTTGCAGTTGGCGCAGCGCGGTGATTTTATCAGGACGGAAACCTGACCAGTGGTCATCACCGGCGACAATGACGGGAACTTGCTGATAACCCAGCGCACGAACCTGACCTAATGCCTGAGCGTCCTGCGTTAAATCGACAACTTGGTAATCAATGCCATGTTTATCCATAGCACGGTAAGTGGCGTTGCATTGCACGCAGTCTGGCTTGCTGTAAATGATTATGCTCATGATTCGCATTTACCTTTAGGGTAAGATGACTGAAACGTTTACGGCTTATATTCCGCGTATCTTGCAGGAGATAAGCCGTAAGATGAGTATCGAAGGGTTATCCGTATTCGATGAAAAGAATACTAGATGTAGTGGCTGTATTTATCAACCCGCCTAGATATAGGCTTTTTGCATGATTGATTACCGAACATACGGAAAAGGCCGACAGGCCGCGTGGAATCAGGCTTAGCTTTTTTTCGATTTTTTAAAGAATTTTTGTAAAGGTGAAATCGCTCACATATTAAGCTGATTGTCTTTGCCGCAATAAAAAAACGCCCCAATGCGGCATCACCTGCATTGGGGCGTTTTAACGCGAAAGATTATTTTGGCGTGGTCGAAAGGCCTTATTTACGGCCCAGTAAAACCCCTAAGACGATACCCACGGCGGCACCGACTCCGACACCGTGCCATGGATTCTCTTTCACATAATCGGTGGCCTGGCTGGCAGCGTCTCGAGCGTGCTGGGTCAAATTTGTGTTGCCGTTAAAGCGGGAACGGGCATCGCGTAATACGCCTTCTGCCTTGCCGCGAATTTTCTCCAGCTCTTCCTTGGTTTTTGAATTACCGGATTTCAATACTTCATCCAAGGTGTCAGCCAGCAAAGTAATATCTTCATCGGCATTACGTTCAAATTTCTCTGTTTTCTTAAACATTAAGCTCTCCTTGTTATGAACTCTTTTATTTTGAAGCCTGGTTTTAAGACTTGAATTAAGCATAGCCCAATATAATGCCCTGTGACCGATATCACGTGTATCTGAGTGTTTAATGCGCAATCTGAAGATGAAAATCAGCTTTTTTGTACCTTGCGCAGTGTGATTTTCTTCAGGGCTGGCGCGGGATTGCAGCCTATGGCTCAGATTTATCTGCAAAAAAGCGGCCGGTGTGACAATTGATGACATTTTTAAAACGTATTTTCATTTGCAGGGCGGAAAAACCTGTTTATGCTGTGAATTCCTCAAAACTGTGATCACCATCCAGGCCAGTCAATGTCACCCACTAAGTTCCAAACTAATTTACAGTTGAATAAACGCATACTGTCGATAGTTATTTTTACTTTCGTTTGCTATTTGAGTATCGGTTTACCGCTCGCGGTATTGCCCGGATTCGTACACGGCAAACTTGGCTTTAATTCGGTTCTCGCGGGCCTGATTATCAGCGTGCAATATTTCGCGACCCTGGCCAGCCGACCTCATGCAGGGCGTTACGCTGACCACATTGGTCCCAAGAAAGTGGTTATTTTTGGCCTTTCCTGCTGCGGAATAAGTGGCTTAATGTACGTATTCGCCTCGTTAACCACCGCTACACCGATGCTGAGCCTGATTCTGCTCTGCGTGGGCCGCGTATTTCTGGGCGTAGGGGAGAGCTTTGCCGCCACCGGCACTATCCTATGGGGCATCGGCGCAACCAATCCGATTCATACCGGACGCGTGATTTCGTGGAACGGCGTGGCCACCTACGGCGCGATGGCGGCGGGCGCGCCCTTAGGCGTCTTCCTTAACGCGCACTGGGGCCTGGTGGGGGTCGCCGTCACTATCCTGATTATTGCCGCGTTGGCGATTGCGCTGGCGAGCACCAAGCCGGCCATTACTGTCGTCACCGGTAAACGTCTGGCGTTTCGTACCGTGGTCGGCAAAATTTGGATGCACGGCCTGGGATTAGGCTTCGGCACCATCGGCTTCGGGGTAATCGCGACCTTTATCACCCTCTATTATGCCGACAAAGGCTGGTCGGGCGCGGCGTTTACGCTGACCGTCTTCAGTCTTGGATTCGTGGGTATGCGCTTGATCTTCGGGAGCAATATTGCTCGTTTCGGCGGCCTGAAAGTCTCCGTGGTGTCGTTTGTGATTGAAATCATTGGCCTGCTGATGATTTGGCACGGGCACAGCCCGTTCAGCGTTGAAATTGGCGCGTTCCTGACCGGTTCTGGCTTCTCGCTAGTGTTTCCTGCGCTCGGCGTCGAGGCGGTGAAACAGGTACCTCAGCAGAATCAGGGCACGGCGTTAGGAACCTACTCAGCGTTTCTGGATCTCGGGCTGGGCATTACCGGCCCGGTTGCCGGACTGGTTATTTCACATTTCGGTACCCCGTCTATCTATCTCGCTGCCGCCTTTATGGTCCTGCTGGCGATGCTTATTACGCTGAAGATGATGCGTGATGCGCAAATGCAAAATGACGGTCAATAAGTTAAATCTAAAAAGACGGTAATTTGTTAAACATTCCCGGCAGGAAGGTGAGATCCTGCCGGGAAAAGCTTAGATAAATCCTAAATTCCCCTCATTAAGACGTAAATGCATTGTTTGGCAGGTTTATTGCGGTAAGGTCGCTTTGCAGTTTTGAGAGCGAGGATAAACCATGTATTTACGGCCCGACGAAGTGGCAAAAGTTTTAGAAACATCAGGATTTGAACGGGATTTTGTCGACGATAAAGCCTATGGCTATCGCCGTGGGGATCATTACGTTTACGTAAACCGCGAAGCACGTTTTGGTCGCACGGCGCTGGTGATTCATCCGGCGATGAAGGAGCGCAGCGAACGCTTTGCCGAACCGACCGCGTCGTTTCGCAGCAGCGGTGTCTACACCCAGTTTCCTCTCGATCTTGAGAGCGAAGTGACCGCGTACTACGGCATCTGCCACGGCTTTAGCTCACGCCAGTTGCTCGCCAATTATCTGGACAACGTTTTCAGATAATCGGTTTTGTCCCTTCCCCCAACGTCTTGGGGGAAGCAGACCAGGCCGTCTTGCTACACCAGATGCAGTTGGTTGAAGGTCTCATTGTAGCTGCGGCGAAACTGTGCCAGCTCGAAAGGCTCGATATCAAGCTCCGAGAAGTAAAACAGCGCCAGCTCCGCGTGTTCGCTGGTTAGCACCGGATCGAGATGCGCGCGCACCAGCACGTTACGCCAGTGGGCAATGTTTTCGTCCGAGGCATCTTTGATAAACGTGTGATAGATAAAAACAATATACGCCGCCTTACGAATTTCTTCCGCGTAGCCCCCGCTAATCGAGCGAATAAACATCGCACTCTGACGTTTACCCATCTCCAGCAGCATGGAATCAATATATACCGGCTTGATTTTTAACAGGCTGGCCAGCGAGTCATTGGCCTTTCGCGTATCCGCGGTCATGAACCAGTATCCCACCACAAAAACGACAACCAGTGCAGCAATCATAATCCATATCATTCTTGACTTGGGCCTCCGGCCTTAGTGCGTAATGCCAATGAGTTTATAGGGTTACTGCACATTATCAACTGCAAAAAGTGGTTGAAACTGATAGCTTCATATTGCAGTGATAGACTGAGTTATTCCCCGCTGTTTATGGAGTTTGCCATGGCTCGTAATGTTGAAATCAAAGCACGGATTGATGATTTTTCTGCGCTGTACGCCAAGATAGCGCTGCTGGCCGACGGTGTGCCAGAGCTTATCGACCAGGATGACACTTTCTTTGTTTGTCCGCACGGCCGCCTCAAGCTGCGCAAGCTGGGGCCCGACAGCGGTGAGCTGATTTTTTACAAGCGCGCCGATCGTGCGGGTCCGAAAACCAGTTTCTATTCGCTTTCTGAAACACAGGACCCTGACGGGCTTCGTGAAACGTTGACGCTAGCCTACGGCAGCGCCGGTCGGGTGATAAAACAGCGTACGCTGTTCATGGTCGGGCAGACCCGGCTGCATCTGGATCGCGTCAAGCATCTCGGCGACTATCTCGAGTTTGAAGTCGTACTCGAAGACCATGAGACCGAAGAGCAGGGGATTGCCATCGCCGAAGATTTACTCGAACGACTCGATATCCAGCGTCAGGAGCTGGTAGATCAAGCCTACGTCGATTTGCTCCGCAAACAGCAACACCCGCGCTGAGTCGTCTTAATCAAGCCGTTTACTTTCTAAATATTTTCTTAAGAGCCTATTTTATGTCCGTTAAACGCCGTTTTAAGCAGGTCGATGTTTTTACCGCCGAGCCCCTGAAGGGTAATCCGCTGGCCGTTGTTCTTGATGCCGAGGGCTTGAGCGACGCGCAGTTGCAGGCCTTTGCCCGCTGGACAAATTTGTCGGAGACGACCTTCGCCTTGCCGCCTACCGACCCACGCGCCGATTACCGCGTGCGTATTTTCACCCCCGATACCGAGTTCCCGTTCGCCGGCCACCCGACGCTGGGGACGGCGCACGCGCTGCTGGAGTCTGGTTTGGTCCCTAAAACGCCGGGTACGCTGATTCAGGAGTGCGGCGTCGGCCTGGTTTCCGTTAAGCTTCTTCCTGAGGGCGGGCTGGCGTTTGCCGCGCCGAGCGCCGAGATTTCAGTATTGCCCGCGTCGCTCTATTCGCTGCTTGATGACGCCATGCAGCATGGCGGTCGCCAGACTAACGTTGACGCCTGGGTCGTCACGATGGGCATCAGCTGGTTGGTGGTCAGAATGCCTGACGCCGAAGCCTGTTTGCGGGTTGAGGCCGACATCGACGCACTTGCCGCACTGCAAAAGCAGGCTGGCGTGAATGGCCTGGCAATTTATGGTCCGCATCCGCCAGGGGCAGCGGTAGACTATGAAGTAAGAGCTTTGCTGGTTGAGCAAAACCAGCTGGTGGAAGACCCGGTTACTGGCAGCGCCAATGCCTGTCTTGCGCGCGTACTTCAGCAGCTTAACTTCCCGGACGGCGGCGAGACCTCGCAGCATTACCGCGTTCGTCAGGGCACGCAGCGTCACCGCGATGGTCGAGTTTTTGTGCGCTATGGGCAGCAGCAACCGTGGATTGGCGGTGAAACAGTCACCCTCATCGACGGCAGTATCAGGCTGTAAAACGCTATTTCCCCGGCCACCACTGCACCAATGACTGGCTGGGGCTTATGTCGTAATGCGCCTTGCCCAACAGGTGATTGATGATTTTTGCCGAGCGCCAGGCGGTGAGCGTCAACTGGCCCTCGGCGCTGCCGTGGCTGTGGATCCCGGCATTGACCGCATAAATACGGTGAGTATCCGGTCCGTTCCAGCGAAGATTAAAATTCGCCTCCAGCGGCAGATGCTGCTCCCCATCGTAAGGGATTCTCTCCAATAGCGGTTTGAGATACTCGGGCAGTCCAGGACGATAGCCGGTGGCTAAAATCACGATGTCAGCCTCAAAATGCTCATCGCATTGGCTCAGCCCATGCTCAGCCTTCAACTCAAAGCGATCCTCGGCGCGGCGGATGACGCTTTTCAAGGCACGATGCGGCAACAGGGAGACGTTGCGCGGTTGTTGCAGCACATCAAACTTGTGATAAAGATGCTGATAGATTTTCTCCAGCGTATGGTAGCTGATGCCGTCCGACGGCAGTTTCTGCGTCCTTATCTCCTGTTGGCGAACCTCTTCCGGCAGAGTATAAAAATAGTTTACGTATTCCGGGGTGAAGTACTCATTGGTAAAGATTGATTCGTCCAGCGGCTGAAAATTGGGGCGACGCGACAGCCAGCTCAGGTTTGCCGGTTCTCCCCAGTGGCCGTCGAGCGTGTTGAGCATTACGTCAGCGCCGCTTTGGCCGCCGCCGACGATGATCACCCTTTTGCCGGTAAAGTCCGGCTCCAGCAGGGCGATTTCTGCCGCGTGAAAGCAATTTTTCCCCAGCGCCGACTGCGCCGCTTTCGGCACCCAGGGGGCGTGACCGGTGCCTAAACAGATATGCTGTGACTGGAATTTTCCTTGCGAAGTCTGTACCTCAAAACACCCCTCGCTGTCGTTAAAATCAATCTGCTCTACCGGGTGTGAGAAGTGCAGATTTGGCATCTTATCGCATGCCCATCGCAGATAATCTGAAAACTCGTCGCGGCTAATGATTAACTGCTCTGTTGCCAGAAAACGATAAATTTTTTTGCGCTCGACCAGATAGTTGATGAACGAGAATTCACTGCGCGGAGAGACCGTGGTGACTAAATCCTGCAAAACATAAGTCTGCATCGTGGCCGTGGGCAGCAGCATGCCGGGATGCCAGCCAAATTCGCTATTGGCATCGAAAAAAGCGCTACGTATCAGGCCACTGTCCTTTGCCATCGCTGCCAGACTGAGATTGAAAGGGCCAATACCGACCCCAATAAGATCAAGAGTCATATCCGTTGCTCGCTGATTAAGGTCTATTAATCATAGACGATAGAAATCGGCTTTTTGCCCCGCGCGCTATGGTTGGTTACTTTTTAGAATATTAATAAATGACTGCATCATCGGCGAAGATTGAAGATTATAGCGATACAGCAGCCAGGTGCGGTTTTTCACCGGTTGGCCCCCGAGGGTAATGGGGCGACGATACAGGCTGTCAGGTAATGGGAGATAGCTTGAAATAATCGCGTAGCCCAGTCCATGAGTGACCATACCGAGACAAACCTCAATTTTATCAACGGTCATCGCAATATTCGGTGCGTGAGAAAAATTGGCGTTCCACCAGCGTTCGAGCAACTGTGTGACGTGCTGGCCGTGAACAATGCGAATCTGCGGCAGGTGGGGCAATAGTGCAAAATCAAAGTCTTGCTGGCCGATCAGCAGATAGTCGTCCTCATCAATCAGTTCCTTGCCTTCTTTCCAGTGGTAGTCATCTTTAACGATGGCGATATCAATCTCGCCGCGCTGCAACAGCGTGAAAATCTCCTCGCTCAGGCCGCTCATCAGATTGATACGAATCCCGGGATGCGACTGCCGAAAACGGCTCAACAGCGGCGGCAGGCGATAAGCGGCGTAGTTGCTCGACACGCCAATGGCTATTTCACCCTGTTGCGCCATCTCCAGACTGTGCAGATTCTCCTTGAGCTGCTGTAGGTCGCGTAACACCTTCTGTGCGTGCTGCGCCAGATATTCACCCTGTGCGCTGAACACCAGACCTTTATGGCCCTCTTCAAACAGCCGAATCTCAAGCTTGCGCTCGATCTGTTTAAGCCGATAACTCAGGGCCGGTTGCGAGGTGTAAAGCTGCTCTGCGGCGCGGGTAATATTTTTGTGCTGATAGACGCTGTGAATAATGAGCCAGTCTTTTTCATTCACGATTGATACCACCGTTTATTCAAGCCATAAAAGAATTTTTGCATGAAAGGGGCGTGAGATAAAAACACTTAATTGGACGGCAGGCAGAAAATCCCCTATTTCTGATGTTTACCGCTAATCACGCCACAAAGGCCGCCAGATTAAGCCTATATCAGGAATTACTCTGCACCAGCTCAGGGAAATATCATGTCGGAATGCACCAAAATAGAACAAAAGAATAAAATTATTTATACCCTCGATAACCTTGCTCCCCGGTTAAAGCAGCTCGCTCTGCATATTCATGCCAATCCTGAACTGAGTTTTGAGGAGGTCGCTTCTGCGGCAGCGCTTATTGCCCCGCTGCGCGAGGCGGGGTTTGAGATTGAGGAAGGGCTGGGGGGGCTGCCTACTGCCTTTCGCGCCACCTTCGACAGCGGCAAACCCGGCCCGACTATTGCACTACTGGCGGAGTATGACGCGCTGGCAGACCTCGGCCACGCATGTGGTCATAATCTGATCGGGACCGCATCGATAGCCGCTGCGCTGGCGCTAAAGACCGGTTTTCCTGAGCTTAGCGGGCGTATCGAGGTCATAGGTACCCCGGCCGAGGAAGAGGGCGGCGGTAAAATTATCCTGGCCGAGAAGGGGTTTTTCGACCACCACGACGCGGCGATGATGTTCCATCCACGCGACAAGACCATGGTAGTACGTGGAGGACTGGCCTGCGTCGATGCGGTGTTCAAATTTTACGGCAAGGCGGCGCACGCGGCGTCAGCGCCACAAAACGGCATTAGTGCGCTTGATGCGGTGATCCACACCTTTGTCGGCATTAACGCCCTGCGCCAGCTGTTTACCGACGACGTGCGCGTGCACGGCATTATTACCCACGGCGGCAGCGCCACCAATATCGTTCCCGCCTATGCCGAAGCCAAATTCCTGCTGCGCGCCAATACGGTAAAAGGCCTAAGCACTGTACGTGACAAAGTCTTTGCGGCGGCGCAGGGCGCGGCCGATATGAGCGGTGCGCGCCTCGAAATCGAAGAGGGGCTGACCTATGCCGAACGTAACAACAACCTCACGTTGGCCGAGTTTTTCAGGCAGAACCTTGACGCGCTGGGCATTGAGGTGGTTCCGCCTCCGCGCAGCGGCGGTATAGGCTCGTCGGATATCGGCAACGTGAGCCAGATAACGGCGGCTATCCACCCTTATCTGCGCATCGGTGACGTCATGCCGCATACGCCGGAGTTTGCCGAGGCCGCCGGTTCCGAGGCGGGTCTGGCGGCGATGCTCAACGCAGCCAAGGCGCTGGCGATGACGGCAGTTGACCTGATCGAGAGCCCAGAAATGCTGCGCGCGGTCAGGGAGGAGTTCCTGAGCTGGAAGGCGCAGAACTGAATCTAGACGCTTTTGCATCACCCAATGCCTGAATAAACAAATAACAACAAGACATCACAATAGACAGGAAGTGAATCAATGAACAAGATGACGAAAAGCATGCTGACGCTGGCCCTGATGGGGCTGACGCTTTCCGCCGGTGCTGCCCACGCCGAGGAGACGCTGCGCGTTGCGGCCGACCTGAGCTATCCGCCTTTCCAGTTCCGCGATGCAAAAGGGACGCCGAGCGGCTACGAAATTGATGTCACCAACGCCATTTGCAAAGAGATGCAGGTGAAATGCGACTATGTGGTGACCAGTTTTGACGCCGAAATTCCTTCGCTGATCGCCAAAAAAGTCGATTTCATTTCGCCGCAGGGGGCGACGGATAAACGCCGTAAAGTTATTGATTTCAGCGATTTTGTTTATCACATTCCCACCAAGCTCGTGGTACAGAAAGGCAGTCCGCTGTTGCCGACCGCCGAGTCGCTTAAAGGTAAACGCGTGGCGGTGCAGCAAGGTTCGATTCAGGAAATGTATGCCAACGCCTACTGGCTGCCGAAGGGCGTCGACGTGGTGCCCTATGCGGATCAGGATACTATCTATCAGGATCTGACGGCGGGTCGTCTCGACGCGGCGCTGAGCCCGGCGGTGGCGGTTACCTACGGTTTCCTCAATAAGCCGCAGGGTAAAGATTTTACCCTGACCGGGCCTGAGGTGCGGGACGATAAGTTGTTTAGCGTAGGATCGTCCTTCGGCGTCCGCAAAGGCGATGACAAAACGAAAGCGCTGCTCGATCAGGGGCTGGCGAAGATCGTTGCCGACGGCACCTGGGACAAGATCCGCGTGAAGTACTTTGGTGACCTGGATATTGCGGTGCATCAGGCATCAGGCGCGAAATAATGGCCTTTACGCCCCCGGAATATGACCAACTGATGCCGGTGATGGATGACCTGCTGCTGGCTTTTTCGCAGCTGCATCGTCTGTCCGGCAGCGAAGATGCTGAGCGTTCTGCCACGCTGTTGGTGGATCAACTTCAGTCGCACGGCCTGAATGCGCGTATTGAACACATTCCACTGTTGCTGAGCGATCCGCTGTCCGGTCGGCTGGCGCTGCCCGAATTCCCGGAATGGCATTGCCGGGCCAAGACGCGTTCTTTTTCCGCACACTGCCCGCAGGGAGTGAGTGCGGCGCTATTTTACGATGCCGACTCAACCCGTGCGCGTTCCGACAGGGAGTGGCAGCGGTGGGCCGAACAGGTCAGGGGCAAGATTGTCATTGCCGATCAGGGGTTTGAGGATTACGTTCAGCGCCTGGATGCGGCGCAGGCCGTTGGGTTGGTGCATATCTGGGGATCGACCGAAAACGCGTTGCACGAAGAGACGGTGGGGCCTATCTGGGGCACACCGACCCCGGATGACCAGCAGCGCTATCCGCGCCTGCCGGTGATTTCGATTAATTATCACGACGGTCAGAACCTGCTCGGCCTATGCAATCTGGTGACCACACCGGTTCACGCCGTTTTAAGCACCGAGGTACAACGGCAGGTGAAAACATGCAGTCTGCCGCTGGTCGAGATTGCCGGGCAGAGTCCGGAATTTGTGCTGCTCTCTTCACATTATGACTCGTGGCATGAGGGGGTCACCGACAATGCCACCGGTAATGCGCTCTGTTTGGCGATGGCGCTGCATTTTAAACCGCAAGCGGCAATGCTGCGGCGCGGCCTGCGCATCGCGTGGTGGCCGGGGCATTCTAACGCCCGCTACGGCGGCTCAACCTGGTATGCCGATAACTATCGACAACAGCTCGGCCAGCACTGCGTGGCACACATCAACGTAGATTCACCGGGCTGTAAAGACGCGGTTCAGGTGGTCATCAATGCCAGCGGCGCGGAGTCGCAAGCCTTTCTAAATCAGGCGGTCGAGGCGGTTACCGACAGGCCTGCGCGATGGATTGCGCCATTGGGCAAAGGCGGTGACCAGTCATTCTGGGGCAGCGGTGTACCGCTGCATTTCGCGCTGCGCGAAGTGCCACTCGAAAAAACCAGCCATTCACCCGGCAGCGGCGGCGGCTGGTGGTGGCACACCGAGCACGACGGCTATGATAAGGTCGATTTAACCCTTCTTTGGCGCGACTGCCTGATCCACGTGCGTTGGCTGGAGGTATTACTTCATGAGGCGATATTGCCTCTAGACGTGACCGACTATCTCGCCAAAATGGCGTTGGCGCTCAATGCGCTTAGCCAGCGGGTGGATGCTCGCTTTGCCTTGGGGGAAATCGAAAAGAGTTTGCTGGCGCTGAGCGAACCTGTCGCAAGACTTACGCAGCGGGCAAGCGAAGAACCGACGCGCTGGCAGCCGTTGCTGAGCCGCGTCGTGGGTGATTTACATCGTCTGCGCTACAGCTCGACCGATGATTTTCACTATGATCTCAGCTATCGCGGCGGCGCATTTCCCGGCTTCCAGGAACTGGCGGCGGATTTATCGCAAACTACGCCTGAAAGCGGACTCATGATGATGACTCAGTATCGTCGCCAGCGTGACCGTGCGATGTGGCTGCTGCGAAAGGTCCACCAGGCGCTGGCTGAAATAGACCCATGACTCAGACGACCTGCCGATAGGCCAGCACCTTGACCATGTAAACGCTCAGCGGATCGTACTGATAGTCACCGAAACATTCGGTCAGGGTGAAGCCGCATTTCTGATAAAGGCCGATGGCGGCATGGTGATCGACGCCGGTTTCAAGATACAGGCTTGGCAGTTCAAGCTGTCGGGCCTGAGATTCAACGGCATCCATCAGTCGCTCAGCGATGCGTTGCCCGCGATAGTCAGGATTGACGTAGACGCGTTTCACTTCCGCCAGACCGTTGGCACAAATAAACAAACAGGCACAGCCGACGGCGACACCGTCAATTTCGGCGATAAACGGATAGTGCTCAAAGGCGGCCATCTGATCGAGTGGCATACTGTAGTCGCTTTCCGCCGGATAAAGCACGCTCTGATAGGCATCAAGCTGGCTGACCAAGGCGATAAAACGGGCATCAAGCACCGTAGTAAGACTGATAATGGATACTGGCATTTCCTTATCCTTGATTAATCACCAATAAATAGCGGCAGGCTTCAGACCCCACGTTATCAAAAGTGACGGCTAAATCAACGCCAAACGTCAGCACGTCTCCGGTCGCTAATTCATAGCGACTCTCGCCGTAGTCAATGGCCAACTGCCCCTCAATCAGCCACAGCCGCTGCCGATAGGCGCGGTTTCCCCAGCTTGGATAACTGACTCTGGCCCCGGCGGGCAGCGTGATTTCAATCAACTCAAGCCCGCTCGACGGTTCGGGCGGCAAAACCTGGCGGCGAAGATAGCCGATGTCCGGGTCGCGCCAGATTTCCTGCTGCTTGAGGCGACGCAGATTTTTAGCTTCGGCGTTTTCCTCTGACAGCAGTTGGGTGACGGAAATTCCCAGACCGGCCGCCAGCCTGCCGAGAACCGTCGCACTCGGACTACTTTCCTGACGCTCAATCTTGGAAATCATCGCCTTGCTGACCTCAGAAAGCGCGGCCAGCTGTTCGAGACTCAGGCCTTTTCCTTTGCGTAACGCCTGCAGACGGCCGGCAATTATTTCATCGATTGACATTTTATGTTTCTCTGTGTTTACTTTTGTAGAATTAATTCTACTATATTGGAATTGAAAGCCACAAGGGGACAATCATGAATTTGATCGAATGCACCGAACAGCAGCACGCCGTCGCAATACTAGAGATTTTCAATGAGGCAATCCTTAACTCAACCGCGCTATACGACTACAAACCCCGGGCGCTGGAAAGCATGTGGCCGTGGTTCGCCGCGAAGCGCAACGGTAATTTTCCGGTCATCGGCCTGGAGGACACTGACGGCAAGCTGCTCGGTTTTGCCAGCTATGGGACCTTCCGCGCATGGCCGGCCTACAAATATTCCGTCGAGCACTCTATTTATATTCACCCAGAACATCGCGGGCAAGGGCTGGGCAAAATATTGCTCAATGCCATTATCGGCGAGGCGAAACGCCGTGAGGTGCACACGCTAATTGGTGGGATTGATGCCACCAATCAGGCCAGTATTGCCCTGCATACCAAGGCCGGATTCGTCGAGGCAGGCATCATCAGACAGGCGGCCTACAAGTTCGATAACTGGTTGGATTTAGCCTTCTACCAGCTTATTCTGGCGACACCGGCGCATCCGCTGGCGGAATGAAAAAGCAAGCCGCAGAGTGTTCAGCGTCGTTAAGGGGGGTAAGGTTGGGTTATTCTATCCGATGAGTGAGACTGACCATGAAACGTGATGATAAAAATATTCGCTTAGCCGATGCTGACGCCTGCTGGCAGGCGATTGTCGGCCGTGACGCTGCGGCCGATGGGCAGTTTGTTTATGCCGTCAGGACTACGGGAATTTACTGTGCGCCGTCCTGTCCGTCGCGCCAGCCTAATCGTGAAAATGTCGAGTTTTTTGCCGCGGCCAAGCAGGCGGAGGCCGCCGGTTATCGCCCCTGCAAGCGTTGCCGTCAGGGGCGTATTTCCCTGCGCCAACAGCATATTCAGCAGGTTGAGCAGGCCTGCCGCCTGCTTGAGTCCAGTGAAAAAACGCCCACTCTCGAGGCTCTGGCCCGAGAGGTTGGGCTGAGCGCCTACCATTTTCATCGCGTGTTTAAGTCCCACACCGGCCTGACGCCGCGCGCCTATGCAGTGGCGAAAAGGCAGCAGCGGGTACGGGAAAAATTGGTTGAAACTCAGTCGGTCACCTCGGCTATTCTTGAGGCCGGATATGCCTCGAACGGTAACTTCTACGCTAGCTCGGGCGCAAGTCTGGGCATGACGCCAAGCGCTTATCGCGCCGGGGGTAAAGGCACTGCGGTCTGGTTTGCCGTCGGGCGTTGCTCGCTGGGCGACATCCTGGTTGCCGAAAGTCCGCGCGGGATCTGCGCAATCCTGCTTGGCGATAACCCGCAAAGGCTGGTAGAAAGCCTACAGGATAATTTTCCACACGCCACGTTGCTCGGCAATGATGAGGATTTCGAAAAACGTATCGCAACCGTGGTGGGGTTTGTTGACAGTCCGCAAAGCGAACTGGCGCTGCCGCTGGATATTCGCGGTACCGCTTTTCAACAGCGGGTGTGGCATGCGCTGAGGGCTATCCCGGTAGGTGAAACGCTCAGCTATTCCGAGGTGGCGGAAAAAATCGGTTCGCCTCGTGCCGTACGAGCGGTGGCCGGCGCCTGTGCCGCCAATCTTTTAGCGGTCGCCATTCCTTGTCATCGGGTCGTGAAGAACAACGGCAATATTTCCGGATATCGCTGGGGCGTAGAGCGAAAAAAACGCCTGCTGGAGAAAGAGCAACGGCCTGAGCGGCTCAAGACTCGTTAGCGAGGCGCATTGTTCTAAATTGACTCAGTTATTTTTCAGATTTACTCAGCTTTAGGTTTAGGCATGAAGGCTTCAAGCTTTTGCTTTTGCAGGCCTTCAGTCGTGAAGTTATCTGCGCTTAGCCACTGCCTGAACGCCGCACCGATAGGCGGCCATTCGCCGTCAATGATTGAATACCAGCAGGTATCGCGGTTGTTGCCTTTGGTGATAAGCGCCTGACGAAACGTCCCTTCGAACGTGAAGCCAAAACGTTTGGCCGAGGCGTTAGAGGCATCGTTCAGGCTGTTGCATTTCCACTCACAGCGGCGATACCCCAGCGTATCAAACAGATAGCTCAGCAGCAGGTAGATAGCCTCGGTGCCGAAACGCGAGCGTTTCATCAGCGGGGACCAGTTGACCCAGCCAATTTCCGCCACGCCGTTTACCGCATCAATACGCATTAATGACACACCGCCGATCGCGTCGCCGGTGGCGTTATCAATCACCGCGAAATAGAGCGGATCCTTCAGGCTGGAGATCTTGGTAATGTAGGTGTCGCACTCTTTCTGGCTAGCAGGGCGATTGATCGAGAAATAGGTCCAGTCTCGGTCATCATCAATGCTGTGCCAGGCGTTAAACAGAGATTTGCTGTGCTTGCCAACGTCCAGTGGCTCAAGATGACAATAGCTTCCTTGCAGCGTAATAGGCTCTGGAAGAGGGCGCGTTTGCCAGCCGGGGATCTCGTCACCGATCGGTTGTCCAAAATGATTTAATGTTGTCATCTTATTTTCCGTAGTGCCTGAAGGGATTGTGAACTAACCCTCATAAAATCAGAAGTTTTCATTTGTCGCAACCGATTAACAAAAAGGTTAATCATCACGCTATTTCGTTTCCTAACCGCGAGCGGGTTGGTTAAAGTGGAAGCAACTGATTTTTTCCTGATTAATTCCTGAGGGCTCCAATGCAACCACTCGACAAGATTGTAAACCTCGCTGCAAATCCCATTCTGGACGCTAATTTTCTGGCGCAGTGCAAGCAAACGCTGGATGAAAAGGGGGCGCTGGTTTTGAACCAGTTCCTCACCCCTGCGGCACTTGCCGCGATTAAACAGGAAGGGGATGAAAATCGGCATTTGGCGTATTACACCCGCAGCAATCATAACGTCTATCTGCTGAAACCTGACGACAGCCTGCCGGCGACGCATCCAAGGAACCGCCAGATTGTCTCATCTAAAGGCTGCATTACTGACGAGGAAATTCCTCAGGCATCGGCGCTGCGTGCGCTTTACGATGCGCCGGAATTCCGTGCTTTTCTGTGCGCCGTGCTGGGCGAAGAACGACTGTATCCGTATGCCGACACGCTCTCATCCATTAATCTGCACTATGCCAGCGCCGGTCAGGAGTTGGGCTGGCATTTTGATAACTCCTCGTTTGCTATTACGCTGCTGGTACAGAAACCGCAGGCGGGCGGAGTGTTTGAATACGTTGAGAATTTACGCGATGCAGACGGCGGCGATATGAACTATTCCGCCGTGGAACAGCTGCTGGGTAAAGCTATCGAGCCGAAAAAACTGGGCATCGAAGCGGGAGATTTAGTGCTGTTTCGCGGGCGTAATGCGATTCACCGCGTGACGCCGACCGAAGGCGAGGTAACCCGAATGCTGGCGGTGCTGGCCTATAATTCACAGCCCGATATTTCACTTTCTGAAACGGCGCGTATGACCTTCTACGGACGCGTATAAACGCATTGCCCAAGCTGCTCTCAGTCTGGGCAATGCGCAAAGTATTAAAGAGATGCCAACGCGCTAAAGGCGCGATTAAAGATTTGCTGGGTGCGCAGATGTACCAACTGCTGCCAGTCTTTATCCTGCGGATAAAATCCTTCAAACAGCTCACCCTTGATTTTCTTGCCCTGCGGACTCTGCGGATCGCCATACAGATGCAGCCAGTGGTCGTCGCGGACCAGATGATGCATGGTTTCACCGTCATAGGTGCCGCACTCGACCACCAGTTGAATCAGCTGAGTATCGGGTAAGTTGTCGAGCATAAACTGAGACAGGTAGCCGGTTGCCGTCGCCGTTACGCCGGTATTACTGCCAATATTCTTGCCGGTTATCAGCACATACAGCCAGGGGCCAAACACCTCACGCGCCGGTTGCAGCGAAGGATAAGCTTTTTCGGCAATCGCCATCAACATCGGGTGACCATAGGCTCCCGCGCCGGTATGCAGATCAAAACTGACTATCGCTTTGGCATGTGCCAAATGTGTTTGAATGATGGTAAGCAGCGTGCGGTTAGACCAGCTCGGCTGCTGGCCGCCGAAAAAGATCCCTTCAGCATGGGTGTATTGACCCGCCTCGACGATTTTTTTGATCTCACTCCAGCCTGACTCCTGCGAGTACTTGTCCATCAGGTCGTCGGCGGCGGCGCGCTCAGGGCCGTTTAAGTCTTTACTCAGATAAATATCATGCAGATCTTCATAGCGGGCATTCACCGGCAGCGGCTTACTAAAGTCGATAAAGTTGCGGTTAAGATCCATGTTGTCTTCATTGACCCGCCTCAGGTGCGCAGTGCCCCACGGATTGAGCAGGTGGATCATGACCACGGCGGTATCGGCGGGCAACGTATTAGCGTGATTCACGGCCAGCCAGTCAATCTGACATTCGGATCCGTAGTAACCTTCCACGCCGTGCGTGCCTGATACCACCACGAACAGTCGCGAAGACTGTGGGTTGCCAAGCACCGCCACGTCGGTAGCTAACGCTTCTCCCTTGGGGCCTTTCAGGGGATGAGGATACTGCGTGAGTTTAGCGCCTGCTTGTCTGGCAGCGGCGAGGAAGCGCTCACGCTGCACCGTAAAATCAGGCAATTGAGAGTAACCCTGCAGCATCCTTATCTCCTTGTTTAAGACTGTGCGAACCGGCCGTATTACGACGGCCAGCGATGATTATGGCTGTTTATTATAGACTTCAAAGCTGAAGTATTTTTTTGAGATCTTATCGAAGGTGCCGTCTTTATGGATAGCCGCCAGCGCCTTGTTGATCATCTCCTGATGTTCTTTATCGCCTTTACGCAGGCCGATTGCCGTACCGGCCCCCAGATAACGTGGGTCATTCAGCATCTCACCGCTGAAGGCGAAATCTTTACCGGCGGCAGTATCGAGGAAGCCCGACTGCGCCGCGGCGGCGTTGGTCAGCGTGGCATCGACACGGCCGGATTCAAGATCCTGATTCACCAAATCCTGATTTTGATAAGACACGACGTTCACGCCTTTGCTCTGCCACAGCGCCTGCGCATAGGCTTCCTGAATGGTGCCCTGCGCGACGCCGATACTTTTACCTTTTAGCGATTCCGGGGTAGGCATTAGTCCGCTGCCTTTCCTGGCTACCAGCACGCTCGGAATGTGGTAGAGCATGTCGGAAAAATCAACCTGTGCCTGACGCTTTGGTGTCACCGACATGGCAGAGAGAACGGCATCGAATTTTTTGGCGTTTAGGGCCGGAATAATGCTGTCAAAGCCGGTTTCGACCCACTGGCATTTCACCTTCAGTTGCTGGCAAATGGCGTTACCAAGGTCAACGTCGAAACCGACCAGGCTGCCGTTGGGCGCTTTAGTTTCAAAAGGCGCAAACGTAGGATCTACACCGAAGCGCAGGACTGAGTCGGCATTCGCCAGAGAGCTAAACGAGGCCAGAGCCAGTAGGGTGAACAACGCGCTTTTCTTCATCATAGTTTCCTCAGGGTAGATTGACGGCCTTTCTCAGCAAGTTACAGCAAGATGCGTACCATCTTTATAAATTATTAACGAGAATACCTGAGTAACCCAGGTAACAGAACACAGGGAATAAAAACAGTTTATTGCACCATCTCAAGGTGATAGAACTGGGTAAATATAGGGTTTACACCAAAATGCAGGGCGGGTTTATCTGACGGCAGAGGGGGAAAAATGAAGATCAGAGTCGCGAATAAAGGGGATGCTCAAGGATTATGGCGGCTGCGCAACGCGGCGCTTAGGTACGGATGCGTCCAGGTTTATGATGAACCCACCCTGAAGGCGTTTACGCCCGATATCATGCCGGAAGGCATGAACAAGACAATCGCCGAAAATCAGGTTTTTATCATAGATTCTTCAGATGGAAAAAATCCTGTTGCCTGCGGTTACCTCGATCTGGTCACGGGTCACGTGGAGGCTGTTTTCACCCAGCCCGAGTATCAAGGTAAAGGGCTAGCGGCGGCCATCATTGAACAAATCAAGCAGCAGGCCAGAAGCCTAAACATTCGCCAGCTTACGCTCTCTTCTACGCCAAACGCGGTGGGGTTTTATTTGCGACAAGGGTTTAGCGTGGTCGCCAAAGGCAAGTATTTTTCTCACTCGACGGGTACCTACCTCGACTGCGTCGAGATGATTTGGCTGGATAACGCCTAGGATGCGTTACCCAGCCGAGTGAGACTTAAATCTTACACTGCGGCAGCTGTGCCTTGGTCATGACCTGATGGAAGGTCTTGATGGCACAAAGCTTGTTGGGGCCGATATTTTCACAGCCGGGGAGGGTGATTGCTATGCTGCTCGGTGGGTTGTTTAGCGTCAGAACCTGCTGTGATCGCATCTGATCCCGTGTCTGATAGACCATTTTCAGCGAAATATACTGCTGGTGCGAGGTGCGGCTCTGCCAGCGCTCAAACACTAATGCGCCAGCCGGTGGCGTGTTGTCCGGCTGCCCGTCCAGTGACCAGTTCAGGCCCAACGCGCCCGCGACGTTTTCGATATTGGTATCATGTCCGCCGAGAATCAACAGCTTATTGCCCGTCGGGAGCGTATAGCCGGAAGCCGGTTTCTCTGGTGCTCCCAGTGCGCTATCAATCGCTTGCAGGATTGGCGTGCCGTTGGACTTCGCCAAATAAGGCGTTCCTGACATCAGACTAAATTGCAGATTGTGCAGCGCCATCAAGCCTTGCCAGGTTTTTTGGTCTTTGATATTTCCCCACGCGGGGTCGGTCATACCCTGTGCATCCTGTAACAGGAAGATTTCAGCCAGCGTAGAAGAAAGGCCAATTGCGCCCTTAAGCGATGCGTCGGTACCATTTTCCTTCACCTTCACCTTCACCTTGACCGATGACGGCATATTGATGCCCAGTTCGCACTGCTGGCCTTTTTTCTGCATCTTCTGACAATAGGCGGAATGCGGATAATCCAGCACGTTGCTCATCAGCTGCAGCTGTGGCGCATAGGTTTTGTCGAGTGCCGAAAGAGAGCCTCCTGCCTGTTGCTCGATAGCCTGCTGCGCCGTTTTCTCATCGAGTTTGCATACTTTTGCCTTCAAGGCATGGAAAAGAGGATCGGCTTTTTTGAGATCGTTTTGGAAATGGGCATCGAGGTGGCAACCCGGCGCAATGCCATTTAACAAAGCTTGGGTGGTCAGTCGCGTGCGTTGGTCCACGTCTCCCCAGCCAAATATCGCACCGTTGGCAGGGCAAGACTTGTCGGATATTAGCCCTTCTTTACGAAAATACTCACCGTAATAGCCGCCCATCAATGTGACAAGATGTTCACCTCGCGGGGTCAGATAACCGAATTTTACCGGCCACACTGGCCAGTCTTTCGCGGCAACCTGTTCCATTTTTTTTGTCTGTTTGGTCGGCGCACGAACGCCGTGACGGCTTAAAATGACTGCCTGCTGTAGCTGGAGATTTTGCGTCGCCGGGGCGTCATCGGCAAAAGAGAGTAGCGGAAAACTCAGGCCTGCCAGCAGCGCAGAAACGACAAGAGGGAGAGACTTAACCGACATGTGGCTTCCTTTTTAAATTGACTCAACTGATATTGTCTTAAAAGAATGAGGAAAACATGAGGATTACTGAGGCGTTAAGGCTTTGCTCATAAATATTCGGCTCGAGCCCTCAGGTGAGCAAGGGATCTCGCCAAAGCGCTGCCAGCCATATTTGGCGTAGAAATTCGGTGCCTGAAAACTGAGGGTGTAGAGCACGCCTGAAGTGCATCCGCGTCTCGCCCCTTCCTGTTCAAACTGTCGCAGAATCTCCGAGCCGAGACCCGAACCGCGCAGCGTGAGAGGTAGATAGAACAGCTCGATAAACATCAGCCCGAGAGAGGTACGCCCGAGCATACCGCCCAGCACTTTACCGGTCTGTGGATCTTTCACCAAAACCGCCAGCGGTTGTCTATCCTTGATGCCTGCCATTTCGGTATTGAAATCGTCGAGACCGTCGCCGATTATCGCTTTTGCTTCATCATCAATGACATCCGTCATTTGCAGCCGATACTTTTCCATCAATGCCTCTGTCAGTAAATCACGATTAAATACTGAACCGATGATGGGGGAGGGCGTGAGAAATGGTCAAGTTAAACTATTGTGTAGATAGACAAAGGGGGAGCAAATGCTCCCCCGGTATACTGAATTGTTCGGCTAATTATCCAAAGGTAAAGGCGTAAGCATTCACGCCGCCGTTGAGGAACTCGATGCTGAAGGTGTGATTGCCGCTGTTGTCCTTCTGACGAATCAGTTGGTAAAGACGTTGGTCGGTGACAACGCCTTCACCGTCTGCGTTGGTGTCGCTGCCGTGCATCGCGCCAGGGACTTTACCGTCGAGCAAGACTTTAAATCGTACCGCTTTGCCGTCTTTGCCGGGGCCCAACACCAGATGCAGATCGCGAGCGTGGAACTGATAAAGGATTCGTCCCGGTGCGCTGTTGAGCTGAATTTTCTCGTCATTGATTGTCCAGTTGCCATCAAGCGCCCAAGCGTTTAGGTCCAGCGTAGCAGGGGCTTTATAGTTAACGGCAACGTCAGACGCGGCATTATCGGAGGCAAAATTCTCGGTGCGCATATAGCCCAGATAAGTCTCGGGAGAAATTGAGCCCTCAAGCCCCGGTGCTTGTTCCACGCCCTTGCCCTGCACCTGACTTATTGATGTATCGACATTTTTAGCACCTGCTTCGCGCAGCAATTCTTGAATGACACGCTCAGACTGAGCGTATTCCCCTTCACCAAAGTGGGTGTGGCGGATCTCACCTTTTGCATCAATAAAATAATGTGCGGGCCAATACTGATTGTTGAAGGCGCGCCAGATTTTATAGTCGTTATCGATGGCTATTGGATAATCGATGCCCAGTTTTTTTGACTCTTTAGTGACGTTGTCGATGTCGCGTTCAAAGGCGAACTCAGGAGCATGTACCCCAATGACTACCAGTCCCTGACTGCGATATTTATCCGCCCAGGCCTTCACGTAAGGCAGCGCGCGCAGGCAGTTGATGCAGGAGTAAGTCCAAAAATCGACCAGTACAACCTTGCCGCGCAGTGAGGCTGCGGTAAGCGGCGGGGAATTTAGCCACTGCACAGCTCCGTCCAGTGAGGGCATCGGCCCCAGATCGGCAAGAGTAGGCAAGGCACCGTTGTCTGCGGCGGCCGTCGTTTCAGGATTTGCAGGATCGTTTACGCCAAACTTTTTAAGCAGCGTTTGCTCGATGCCGCCAGTTGATGCCGTTGATATTCTGGCTAATATCCCGGTATCCAGGCCAAGGGAGATAGCCACTACGCCAAGCAGCATTGCCGCACCGATGCCGCGACGGATCCATTCTCCTGCGCCGAGGGATTTTTTCATCGCCGTGAAGACCTTGCCGCCAATCAGGAGCGCTAGCGTCAATGAGGTCACCGCGCCTGCCGCATAGGCTAAAAGCAGCAGCGTCGAACCTACGTTGGCACCTTGCAGCGCGGCGCCGGTGAGAACCAGTCCTAGAATCGGGCCTGCGCAGGGTGCCCATAGGAGACCGGTGGCGATACCGAGTAAAAAGGAGGTCCCGATCTTCGGTTTTCTACCCACGCTTAGCGCATCCGTCATGCGGTTCCCCGCCGAGACTAACGGATGCATCAGACGCTCACCGATACGAGGAAATAGCAGCGTGATACCAAAAATTGCCATTAAAATCAGGGCTAACCAGCGGCCATACTGATTCGCCTGAACGACCCAACCTCCGCCAACGGCCGCGAGGGTAGCGACCAGCGTAAAGGTCAGCGCCATACCGGCCAGCAGAGGAAGCCCCGTACGGGCAAAGGATTGGTCGGAGCGTGCAAATACGAACGGCAGCACCGGCAAGATACAGGGGCTCGCGATAGTCAGCACGCCACCAAGATAAGCAAGGATTAGGATTAGCATGTCATTTTCTCGATCGGAATAGGGGTAAGGTTTTTCTCTTTTTACCCTTTAAGAATAGCGTGTTAACCAGTCCAATAAGGTGACCGCTTAATGACTAAATTGTCATTTTTGATTCCTTTTCGCCGCTTTTCTCACTACCGGTCAAACTTTCTGAACGCTTCTGCCTCCATAGGTTCACTCACTGGATTGCAAAGCATCAGAGAGTTAGGAGTGTCTGAAATGACCCCGCGCCCAAAGACAAATCTGGCCTATATTTTGAGCATAGGAGGAGTCTATGAGCACACCACGTTTTATCCCTGAATTTAAGGAAGAATCTGTCCGCCAGATCACTGAGCAGGACCATTCCGTTGCTGACGTTTCAGAACTCCTCGTTGCCTCTCATATCGTTCCTTGGTCGCTATGTGAATCCTTTGAACGCATTGATCCTTACAACGGTTTGCTGCTATCGCCTAACCTGGATAAGTTGTTCGATAAGGGGCTAATTAGTTTTACCGATGAGGGAAAACTTTTACTAGGCACCTCGATCACCGATGAGGTTCTCAATAAGCTAGGTATCTCGAAGCACTCACAAATTTCTGCTTTAAAGCCAGAAAATCTGCCTTACCTTTCGAGACATCGAGAGCTGTTTGAATTTAAGTATTAGTGGTGATGATAAGTTTTGACGGTGTTGCTTTACCCACAGAGCCATCACGACTCGATGAGAGGGTTTAATCGAAGTATGGCCCGTCTTCTCTTCCTTGCACATCTGTCACACCTTATCGCGAGAGAAGTAAGCGGATGTGTATTCCCTGTATCAAGAAACCCTTCCATAAATGCCTTTGTTTTCAGACTAGCTCTCAGCCTGGGCCTAAAAATTATACCAATAAACAATAGATAGACGAGTTGAGTACCGATTGATGTTCGCGACGGACGAGAATCGTCATTTCTTTTTTACAGAGCTAACTAACTTATATATTGATGCTTTTTTGAACCCGCATCCTTTCGTGTACACCTTGAATGTGGCGGATTTATTTTCGACCCACAGGTTACGCTCTCTCTTCCCGACAAAGATCAGTACATTTAGTTAACGGTCGTTACATAATTTAATTGCACGAGTTCCAGATGGGTATAATATTTAATTAACGAATGATAACTAATCCACGCCTGGACTAGTGATAACAAATTAACCAGATTTGAAGGAACTACTATGAAAACCCTGACTAAAGTATTTTCCGTTATTGCACTGACTACCGCTTCGTTTGCAACCTTTGCCGCTACCGAAGTGAACTCCGCTCCAGCGGGTGAATACAGCGCTGGTACGATTAGTACGTCGGTAGACAGTGGTAACGTGGATGCGCTAAACGCAAAATTAGCGGCTAAAGCAACTCAAGACGGCGCACGTTCATACCGAATCATCACTTCCGTTGGTGAAAATAACTTATCAGGCTCAGCAGAGATCTATAAATAATTTTCTGAGCCGATAAGAATACGCTGTTAGGTAGGCGACCATTAGACGTTGTTTACACGACTACAGTAGTGAATTATTCCAGAGACGAAAAAGCCCGCAACCTTTTGGGATGCGGGCTTTCTCTGCGTTTAAGGCCTTATCTGGTAATAGCCGAAAACTTATTTGGTGGAGCTGGGGGGATTTGAACCCCCGTCCGAAATTACTACGCCGTTGGCACTACATGCTTAGTCCTGTCATTACATTCGCCTGTTAACTGCGGACGGACACGCCACTAACAAACTAGCCTGATTGGTTTTAACGCTTTCACCCCAGGCAGGATGTCCACGCGAGCTCTTTTGGGTTTGACCTTTCTTGATCCCCGTCCTAAGAGCGGAGGCTAGGGAGAAAGGGAACCTTCAGTGTATTAGACTGATTAAGCTGCTAAAGCAGCAGATTCGAATTGCGAGTCGTTTGCAATTATTTTTTTTGCGGTTTTTTACGAGGCCTCCGCACCTCGGCATGCACCTTGGGTTTCGCAAATCCCGTCGAATCCAGAATCAGCCCCAAAGAACTGTCAGCAGTATATCAGAACTTTACCCCGATAAGCCAGAGACTTAACGTTTGGCGCTTTTCATAATACGTGCTTTATCAACTGCCCACTCGCGATTTTTAGCCGTGTCGCGCTTGTCGTGATCTTGTTTACCTTTCGCGAGGCCGATTTTGACCTTGGTCCAGGCATTTTTCCAATACATTGAGAGAGCAACTACCGTATAGCCATCGCGGTTTACCTTACCGAACAGCTTGTCGAGCTCGCGCCTGTTCATTAAGAGTTTACGGGTACGCATTGGCTCGCAAACAACGTGACTTGAAGCAACGGTCAGTGGTGTAATGGTCGCACCAAACAGGAAGGCTTCCCCGTCTCTGAAGGTCACATAACTATCAGCAATGTTGGCTTTGCCAGCGCGCAGTGATTTTACTTCCCATCCTTGCAAAGAAATACCTGCCTCAATTTCATCTTCGATGAAATATTCATGGCGAGCGCGTTTGTTCATTGCAATGGTTGCGGAACCGGGTTTATGTGCTTTTTTCTTTGTCATAGTGACACTTATTATACTGTAAGCCTTGCCGAATGAAATCCCCTGCGGGTTTGCGGAGGCTGCTTTTTCACAGCTTGTGCTTTATCTGCCTCGAGTTTTTTGCCCGAAGAGCGATAAATGATATGATCTGTATGTTTTATGACACTTGGAAAATGATATGCCTCAAATTAGCCGTTCTGCGCTAGTGCCGTTTAGCGTGGAACAGATGTACAACCTGGTAAACGACGTGGATGCCTATCCGCAATTTCTTCCCGGATGCACGGGAAGCCGCGTATTGGATAAAACTGATAACACGATGACTGCTGCGGTTGACGTCGCAAAAGCCGGTATCAGTAAAACTTTTACCACTAAAAACACGTTAACCAGCAATCAAAGTATTGATATGCAGCTCGTCGACGGTCCGTTCCGCAAACTGATGGGAGGATGGCATTTTACGCCGCTCAGCCCTGAAGCCTGTAAAGTTGAGCTGAATCTAGATTTTGAGTTTACCAATAAGCTGATCGAACTGGCTTTTGGCAAAATTTTCAAAGAGCTGGCGGGCAGTATGGTTCAGGCTTTCACTCAGCGTGCAAAAGAGGTTTACAGTGTCTGACGTTTCCGTTGAGGTTGTTTATGCCTTACCTGAGCGCCAGTATCTAAAAACGGTGCGAATTGCCGAAGGAAGTAGCGTCGAGCAGGCAATAATCGCCTCAGGACTGCTCGAGCAGCGTCGCGAGATTGATCTCAAGAACAATAAAGTCGGAATTTATAGCCGCCCGGTGAAATTGAGCGATGTGGTGAACGATGGCGATCGGGTTGAAATCTATCGGCCGCTGATTGCAGACCCCAAAGAGCTACGCAGAATACGCGCAGAACGCTCAAATAAATAAGGCGCCTTAGGCGCCTTATTTTTTACCCTGAAAGAGCTTCACTGTTTGACACCAACGTGGCATCAAAGCTGGAACATCAGGATTTCTGGTCGTCCAGCTTTGGCTTATTGTTAATGTTAGTTAACACATCTGACTCATTAAAGGTCAAAGTCAGCGTCTGCTGCTGTACGTCTTCGTGGCTTGGCCACTGACGGAATACGTAGAACCAGGTGTTGTTACCGAATGGATCATCCATCATCGGTGTTCCAAGGATGTAAGCAACCTGCTGCTTGGTCATCCCGGTATGAATTTTCTGAACATCAGCAGGAGCCAGGTAGTTCCCCTGATTAATATCAGGACGATAAACAACCTTTTCCAAAGTTGAACAACCGGCGGTCAGCATTAATAGTGCTCCAGCGACGGCAGTTAGCGTTTTACAGCGCATAGTCTTAACATTCCTTTAGGGCATAAGATGCCGATGATAATAGACCTTTCATCAGTTTGAAACCTTTGCAGGGCACCAATATGACCGCTGAAATGTAAAAAAGTTGAGCTTTATTACGCTGCTAACAACTCTTTTGCATTGGCAAGGGTGTTTCTTGTCACCTCGCTCCCCCCCAACAGACGGGCCAACTCCTGCAAACGTGCTTTTTTATCTAACCGATTCATCTGGGTTTCAGTCACTTCACCGTCAGTTTCTTTGCTGACAAAATAGTGCTGATGTCCGCAACCTGCAACCTGAGGCAAGTGAGTCACGCACATAACCTGTGTGGACTCTCCTAACTGGCGCAGTAGTTTACCGACAATCGCAGCGGTTGGGCCACTGATACCGACATCGACTTCATCAAAAATAAGCGCTGGGGTTTCCATTTTCTGTGCTGTGATAACCTGAATCGCCAGAGCGATACGGGAAAGCTCACCGCCAGAGGCCACTTTCGCCAGCGCCTGAAGGGGTTGACCGGGGTTAGTGGTGACCTGGAACTCGATACGGTCTGCGCCTTCAATGCTCAGGTTCTCAGGAATAAACTGTACCTGAATATTAAACTTACCGTGAGGCATTGAGAGGGTTTGCATACTCTGTGTAATAAGCTGAGTGAGCTCATCGGCAAAGTGCTGGCGTTGCTGGTGCAGCGCATGCGCAATATCCAGCGCTTGCTGGTGGTGAAGATGCACGGCATCGCTTAACTCGGCCTGATTGGTTTCCTGCGCGTCGAGCGCACTTTGTTCTTCGAGCAGCTGACGATGTAACTCAGGAAGCTCTTCTGCCGTTACGTGATGCTTGCGTGCAAGTGCCATTTGGCGAGAGAGACGCTGTTCCAGTTCGAACATACGGTTTGGGTCCATCTCTAGCCTTTCGCTGTAGTGACGGAGCTCGTCACTGGCTTCACTTATCTGGATAGAAGCATCATCAAGCATGACGATCAGGTCATTCATTTTTTCATCGAGTTCAGCGAGTTCGGTCAGCTTGTTTTTAACCGTATACAGCAGGCTGCTGATATTTTGATCTTCACTGTCGCTCAACAGATAAAGGGCACTCTGGCTTAATGACAGAAGCTGGCCGCTGTTTGCGAGCAGTTTATACTCTTCGTCGATTTGTTCATATTCGCCCTGCTGCGGGGCAAATTCGTTAAGTTCTTTCAGCTGATACTGCAGAAGCTGACGACGTGACTCGCGTTCATTAACCTGCTGTTGGAACTGCGCCAGCATACGGCAGCTGTGATGCCAGTTCTGATAGGCCGTTTTCATCTGAGAAAGCAGAAAAGATTGCGCCGCGTAAGCGTCGAGCAGGTGTTTTTGGTGCTCAGGCTTAACCAGCATCTGGTGGGCGTGTTGCCCGTGTATTTGAATGAGATGGTGGCCGATTTCTCTCATTTGCGACAGAGGAACCGGCGTGCCATTGATAAAACCGCGAGAGCGGCCGTCGGCGCTGATGGTTCTGCGTAGAATACAGTCCTGGCCTTCATCAAGCTGATTATCAATGAGCCATTGTTTAGCGGAAGGGGTATCTGCCAGCGTAAAACGAGCACAGACGTCGGCCCGTTGAGTGCCGAGACGAACAGCATTGCCATCGGCTCTGCTGCCCAAACAGAGGCCCAAAGCGTCGATGGCGATAGATTTACCTGCACCGGTTTCACCGGTTATTGCCGTCATACCCGCATGAAAATCAATTTCTAACTCGCGAACAATGGCAAAGTTATTGATAGTAAGTTGCGCTAGCATGATCACCTTCCTGTATATAACAACAGACCTGTAATTTCGTACAGTATAAACTGGTTTTATATACAGTAAAGCCCTGAGTCTCTGATTTCATGAAAAAATCAGAATAATTTTTTTGACCAGCCTAGTTTCGTGCTTAATGTATTGAAATAACTGTAGTCTTTAGGGTGAATCAGGTTCAGATAATAATCACTTCGTCTGATAATGACCTCTTCACCCTGTTGAATTGGCAGGGCAATCTGACTGTCACAGCTTATCTCCAGGTCAATACTCATATGCGAAAACTTCAGGCAAATAGTGCTGCTGCTGTTGATAACCAGCGGTCGGGCCGAGAGGGTATGTGGGAACATCGGCACCAGCGCAATCGCGTCCAGCGTCGGCGTCAGAATAGGGCCACCGCCTGAGAGCGAATAGGCCGTCGAGCCGGTTGGCGTTGAAATAATCAGCCCGTCCGAACGCTGGGAAAAGGCGAAGCTGTCATCGATATAAACTTCGAATTCAATCATATGCGCGACCTTGCCCGGATGAAGCACTACCTCGTTAATCGCGGTGCTTACCCGGCTCTGCTCGTCGCCACGGCGCACGATTGCCTCGAGCAGGAAGCGCTGTTCGCTGATATATTCGCCTTTCAGCACGTCGTCGAGTTGCTGTAGGGCATTATCGGGATCGAGGTCGGTGAGGAACCCCAGATTGCCACGGTTGATGCCGATCACCTTGATATCGTAACGCGCGAGAACGCGTGCGGCACCAAGCATGTTGCCGTCACCGCCTACCACGACGGCCAGAGAGGCAAGCTTGCCGATTTCGGCCAGCGTCCCGGTCTGCGCGTCTTTCAAGGATAAATCTTGAGCCACCTGACGCTCGACGATGACCTGGTGACCTTTCGAGATCAACCAGTGATAAAGCATTTCATGGGTAGCCAGAGCGGAAGGATGGCGGGGATGACCAACTATCCCAATACACTCAAATTTTTTGTTCATTGCTTTGGTTATCCTCGAAACCGCATGTGTGTCACCTGGAGTATGGCCTGTAAATCAGATATCAGGCCTTGAAACCCTAGTTTTGATCCCCATAATAAGCCAACTAGCAAGATTAAAGCTAAAACGCGGAGATATTCATGAGTAGTAAAGAACATAAGACGCCTAACGAGCAAGCCTCGGATGAACTGAATCAGGAACAAGAGCTGCACGCGGAAGTGGAAACTCAGGCGGCTGACGTCGTTGATCCGCGTGATGCACGTATCGCCGAGCTGGAAGCCCAGCTGAAAGAAACTCAGCAACGCGAGCGCGAAAGTCTGCTGCGTGCGAAAGCTGAAGTGGAAAACATTCGTCGTCGTACCGAGCTGGACATCGAAAAAGCGCATAAATTTGCCCTTGAGAAGTTTTCTGGCGAACTGCTGCCGGTTATCGATAACCTGGAGCGCGCACTGGACTTGGCCGACAAGTCGAATGCAGAACTCACCTCAACTATCGAAGGCGTTGAGCTGACCCTTAAATCTCTGTTGGGTGCAGTGAGCAAATTCGGTCTCGAAGTCGTTAACGACGTCCATGTCCCGTTCAACCCGGAATTGCATCAGGCAATGACTCTGATGGAATCTGAAGAGCTCGAGCCGAACCACGTTATCATGGTGATGCAAAAGGGTTACACCTTGAATGGCCGTTTGCTTCGTCCTGCAATGGTTGCCGTTTCCAAGGCTAAAGCCTGATTCGACCCTGTTCCAGAACGTCAAAGGCACCCACGGGGTGCCTTTTTATTTTGTGTCTGCGACATAGAGTCATCGCTTATGCCGGCAGTTTTGGCATCCAGTCAATCGGCGGCAGTCCCTGCTGTTCAAGCAGCTGATTGGCCATCGAGAAATGCTTACAGCCCAGAAAACCGCGGTGGGCCGAGAGCGGCGACGGATGCGGGGCCTTTAATACGCGATGTCGTACCGGGTCGATAATGCTGCCTTTCTTCTGCGCATGCGATCCCCAGAGCAGGAAGACCACGCCTTCACGATGCGTATTCAGCACGCTTATCACCTTGTCGGTAAAGGTTTCCCAGCCCAATTTGGCATGAGAGTGCGCCTGCCCGGCCTCGACCGTGAGCACGGTGTTAAGTAGCAGCACGCCCTGATCGGCCCAGCTTTGCAGATACCCGTGATGAGGGCGCTCAAATCCCGGGATGTCTGTCGCCAGCTCCTTATAAATATTGACCAGGGAAGGAGGCGCTGGGATGCCAGGTTTCACGGAAAAGGACAGTCCATGGGCCTGATTTGGGCCGTGGTAAGGGTCTTGCCCAAGAATAACCACCTTGACCTGTGAGAACTCGGTCGAGCGAAAGGCGTTAAATACCTCTTCCTGAGGCGGATAAATAGTCTTCCCTGATGCACGTTCTGTCGCGACAAATTTCAGGGTATCCAAAAAATAACTCTGCTGTTTTTCCTGGCCAATCACGTCGTGCCAGGTGAGCGGGACTGCCATAAGCGCTCTCCATTTATACGAAATTTTAATCTGCGTAGCTTACCTGCTCAGGCTCGCCAGAGATACTCTCTCTGCGTCCTAATTGATTTTTATCAACACGGCTTTCTCTGCCAACTGATATACCAGAAGCATGCTTAGGAAGGATTGCCGCCCTCATCAGACGACGATCGCTTGCTCGTTTCAATTTTAAGAATGGAGAGAAACTATGATCATCGGGATCCAAATCACTCAGGCCAATAACGACGCGCTTAAAAACTCTTTTTGGCTGCTGGATGATGAAAAGTTTGAGGCACGCTGTATTTGTGCAAAATCAGGCTATCAGGAAGGGCAAACTGTGCCGGTTAGCGAGTTGGGTAAATTCGAATATCGTGAAATACCGCTAGAGATTCAGCCAACGGTTCGCGTAGAAGGGGGGCAGCATCTTAACGTTAACGTCATGCGTCGTGAGACGCTCGAAGATGCGATAAAACATCCTGAGAAGTATCCTCAGTTGACTATCCGTGTCTCGGGGTACGCCGTGCGTTTTAACTCGTTGACGCCGGAACAGCAGCAGGACGTGATCACTCGTACTTTCACTCAGAGCCTGTAAAAACAAAAAGCCCCGTCATTAACGGGGCTTTTAGCAGGATTAAAACAAAAGTTAACTTTCTTCTGTTTTCGCCTTGCGACGTTTACCCACGTTTTTCGCATCGCGATGGCGTACTTTCACCTTCACTTTTGACTTCTCGGCTTCTTGCTTCTGCTTCTCTTTACGCTTGGCCAGCACTTTTTTCGACGGTTTACCGGTCGTCTTGGCGCTTGGTGCCTTGGTTTGCGGCCTTAACTCATCAATCACGCGTGACTTCAGAGGCTGATCCAGATAGCGCTCAATTTTACCGAGCAGCAGATGGTCATGTGCCTCGACCAATGAGATAGCCGTGCCTTTACGTCCCGCGCGGCCAGTACGGCCAATGCGGTGCAGATAAGTGTCGGCAGTCAGCGGGATATCGAAGTTGAACACGTGACTAATGTCATTGATGTCCAGACCACGTGCCGCGATGTCGGTGGCGACAAGCACGTTAACGCGGTCTTCGACCATACGTTTAACGGCTTCGGTACGCTTAACCTGCACCATTTCACCTTCGAGATAGCAGGAATTGATGCCCGCCTCACGCAGCCAGCCAACCAGTTCGTGCACGCGCTCACGTTTACGCACGAAGACCACTGATTTGGTCACGTCTTCCTGTTTCAGCAGGTGGCAAAGCAGCGCAGTCTTGTGCTTCAGGTCGTCTGCGCGGTAGTACCACTGCAGGATCTTCTTGCGCTCACGGCGTGAAGGATCGGCCTCGATCTCGACCGGTTCGGTCAGGATACGCTCGGCGAATTCACGAATCGCTTCACCTTCAAGCGTTGCCGAGAACAGCAACGTCTGCTTACGCCAGCGGGCCTCGGCCGAAATGGTCTCGATATCTTGAGCAAAGCCCATGTCGAGCATACGGTCGGCTTCGTCGAGAATTAAGGTTTCGATCGCGCGGCAGTCGAAGTTTTCTTCTTTTATATACTGAAGTAAACGGCCGGTGGTGGCGACGACGATGTCCTGATTCTCGCTGAAGACTTCAGCGTGGTTCATGTAGGCTACGCCACCGGTAATGGTCGCGATATCTAATTCAGTATGTGCGGCCAGTTCACGAGCCTGGTCAGCAACCTGCATCGCCAGCTCACGGGTTGGCGTCAGGATAAGAACACGTGGTGGACCAGACTTTTTACGCGGAAAGTCCAGCAAGTGTTGCAGAGCAGGCAGCAGGAATGCTGCGGTCTTGCCGGTGCCGGTAGGCGCCGAACCCAACACGTCGCGTCCGTCCATCGCCGGCGGAATGGCCTCTGCCTGAATAGCAGTAGGGCGGCTATAGCCTTTGTCGCTCAGCGCTTCGATCAGGCGTTCATCGAGTTCGAGTTCGGAAAAATTCGTTACAGTCATGGTCTACCTCTACTTGGGGCGCCGATTATAGACGTGTTAGCCGCGTACTTCACCTATTTAAGCGTAAAGGGGCGCTTTTACTCATAATGGCTTTGTCTTATGCTTAGCGCATTATGCCATGAACACCTTATATTTCGGTGAAAACAACAGGAAAGCGTAGTGACTGAAGCCCGCGCCAGCAAGCCTCTTCGAGGTAACGGATTTACCTTTAAACAATTTTTCGTCGCCCACGACAGATGCGCAATGAAGGTAGGCACCGACGGCGTATTGCTCGGCGCCTGGTCACCGGTCGAGGGTGCCAGGCGTATTCTGGATATCGGTACCGGCACCGGCCTTGTCGCGCTGATGCTGGCCCAGAGAACGCAGAATGAGGTTCGCGTCGATGCCGTTGAGCTGGAAAGTGCCGCTGCGGAGCAGGCAAAAGAAAACTTTGCCGAGTCGCGCTGGTCTGGCCGGCTTCACGTCTATGCTGAGGACGTAAACCATTTCGCCCAAAACGCGGCGCAGGGCTATGACCTAGTTGTCAGTAATCCGCCGTACTTTGAGTCCGCGGTTGCCTGCCGTGACGAAGCCCGTAATGCCGCGCGCTATACCGAAACGCTGACCCATGAGGCGCTGTTAGGCTGCGCCAGCAGGCTGTTAACGCCTCACGGCACCTTTTGCGTAGTCTTGCCCTATGAGATTGGGCTGACGTTCGAACAGGCTGCGGCGGCGCAAGGCTGGCATACTCGTGCGCGGATGGACATTCGTGATCGGCCTGGAAAACCGTTGAACCGCATGCTGCTGGCGTTGACAAAACAGCCGGGAGAACCCGACTACCGCGAGTTGGCACTCCGTGAGCAGCTTAACGTCTACAGCACGGAGTTCAGACGTCTGATTACTGATTTCTACTTAAATTACTGAGTATTCTCTGAAATCAGGGCTGCAAAATAGTGGGTTGAGGATCGTCAAGCAGATCGGGATAGTCGAGCGTAAAGTGTAAACCTCGGCTTTCCTTTCTCGCCATCGCGCTGCGCACAATGAGCTCGGCGACCTGCACCAGATTGCGTAGTTCGAGCAAGTTGTTCGAGATGCGGAAATTGGCGTAATACTCGTCGATTTCATGTTGTAGCATATTAATGCGTCGCAGCGCGCGCTCCAGACGTTTGGTGGTGCGCACAATGCCTACATAGTCCCACATAAACAGCCGTAGCTCATGCCAGTTGTGCTGAATCACCACTTTCTCGTCTGAGTCATCGACCTTGCTTTCATCCCACGCCGGTAAACTCTTCGGCATTTTGATACGCGGCAGTCGTTCGAGAATATCTTCGGCGGCCGACCAGCCGTAAACCAGACATTCCAGCAACGAATTGGATGCCAGACGGTTTGCGCCGTGCAGCCCGGTATAGCTCACCTCACCGATGGCATAGAGGCCGTCAAGATCGGTTCTGCCGTGCTGGTCTACCATCACGCCGCCGCAGGTGTAGTGTGCGGCAGGCACGATCGGAATAGGATCACGCGTAAGGTCAATGCCCAGCGAAAGCAGTTTTTCGTCGATCATCGGGAAATGATGCTTAATGAATTCCGGCGGGCGATGGCTGATGTCGAGATACATGCAGTCTGCGCCGAGGCGTTTCATTTCGTGGTCGATAGCTCGTGCTACCACGTCGCGAGGAGCGAGTTCGCCGCGCGAGTCGAAGTCGGGCATGAAGCGGGTGCCGTCCGGACGCTTCAGATAAGCCCCTTCGCCGCGCAGGGCTTCGGTCAACAGGAAATTGCGCGCCTGTGGATGATAAAGGCAGGTCGGGTGAAACTGATTAAATTCGAGATTAGCGACGCGACAGCCCGCACGCCAAGCCATGGCAATGCCGTCACCGGAGGCGACGTCAGGGTTAGTGGTGTATTGGTAGACTTTCGCCGCTCCGCCGGTCGCCAGCACCACGGCTTTGGCGCGCAGGGTTTCGACCTGCTCGATGTCGCGGTTCCAGACATACGCCCCTACCACACGCTGTGTGCCGGGTAATCCAAGTTTGCTCGAGGTGATAAGATCCACCGCGTTATAGCGTTCTTTTACGCTAATATTGGGGTGGGACCTTGCTTTCCCTACCAGCGTGGTTTCTACTTCTTTACCAGTAGCATCAGCAGTATGGAGAATACGCCGATGGCTATGGCCGCCTTCTCTTGTTAAGTGATAGCGTTCTTCTGCGCTGTTGCCGGTTTCTGTATCAAAGAGCACGCCCTGATCGATGAGCCATTGAACGCAGTGTTTGGCGTTGCTGGCAATAAATTCGACGGCCTCTTTGTCACACAGGCCCGCACCCGCGATTAACGTGTCGTCGACGTGTGAACCGATGCTGTCGGTTTCGTCGAATACGGCCGCGATGCCGCCTTGGGCATAGAAAGTGGACCCTTCATTGAGTGGCCCTTTGCTAAGAACGGTGACTTTACAGTGGTCTGCGAGGCGTAGCGCTAATGAAAGGCCCGCGGCACCACTTCCAATAATCAATACATCACTAACAAAGTCTGATGAAGGTTGCATAACGTATGATGTTTGCAGAAGAAGAGGGAAATTCATGTTAGCCTAAATGGACTGGCAAAAGCCACGAGCACATACATCCGTTTAAAAACTTTGTGTTTTATGGAACTTAACATTCAGTTTGAACTCCAAGCAGTACTTGCTCAGGAAAATAATGATGAAAGCTGGCAGTACGACTTTTAGCGTGGAGATAGCTTTGGGGAGAGATTACCTCGGATGAGCGAGCAGTTAGCAGATCAGGTTCTGGTCGAGCGGGTCCAGAAGGGTGATCAAAAGTCGTTCAATTTACTGGTTGTACGCTACCAGCATAAAGTGGCGAGCCTTGTTTCCCGCTACGTTCCACAGGGCGATGTGCCTGATGTGGTTCAGGAATCCTTTATAAAGGCCTACCGAGCACTGGATTCGTTCCGCGGTGATAGCGCCTTTTATACGTGGCTGTACCGAATTGCCGTTAACACAGCCAAGAATTACTTAGTTGCGCAGGGTCGACGCCCTCCTTCGAGCGATGTCGATGCCAACGAAGCCGAAAACTTCGAAAATGGTGGCGCACTGAAAGAAATATCGAACCCAGAGAACTTGATGTTGTCTGAAGAGTTGAGACAGATTGTTTTTCGGACTATTGAAGCGCTTCCTGAAGATTTGCGGATGGCAATTACTCTCAGGGAGTTGGATGGTTTGAGCTATGAAGAGATAGCCGCCATTATGGATTGCCCGGTGGGCACGGTGAGGTCGCGTATTTTCCGTGCTCGAGAAGCTATTGATAATAAAGTTCAACCGCTGATTCAGCGTTAGCGATGGCGGACACTTAAAGGGTACTTAGGCATGCAGAAAGAAAAGCTTTCGGCTCTGATGGATGGTGAAGCAATTGATTCCGAACTTTTGAGTTCGCTTTCAAATGACAAAAAGCTTCAGGAAAGTTGGCAGAGTTATCACTTGATCCGTGACTCTATGCGCGGTGACATTGGAACTGTTGTACATCTGGATATCGCAGACAGAGTGGCAGCTGCTTTGGCAAATGAACCTGCCAAGCTCGTTCCTGGCGCTACCAAAGAATCACAACCCTTGCCACACACCTGGCAAAAGATGCCGTTCTGGCACAAGGTTCGCCCGTGGGCGAGTCAGCTTACTCAGGTCGGGGTCGCGGCGTGTGTTTCACTGGCGGTTATTGTCGGCGTGCAGCATTACAGCCAGCAGGATGCGACCGGTGCTTCACCGGAAACTCCGGCGTTCAATACCCTTCCTATGATGGGTAAAGCATCACCTGTTAGTTTTGGTGTGCCAAATGAAGGCAGCGTCGCGAGCGGCCCGCAAAATATGCAGGAACAGCGCAAGCGTATTAATGCTATTTTGCAGGACTACGAGTTGCAGCGCAGATTGCATTCTGATCAGCTTCAGCTGGACTCTGTTACTCCGCAACAGGCAGCTATTCAGGTCCCAGGTAATCAGTCTTTAGGAACGCAAACGCAGTAATGAAGCAAATTTGGTACGGTGTTTCCCTACTGACGTGCAGCATGCTCACCATCAATACCGCCTCGGCCGAGAATCCACCCGCTCCCGAGGCGTTATTGCAACAAATGAGCGCTGCCAGTCAATCATTGAACTATGAAGTTGCCTTTATCAACATCACGAAACAGGGCATAGATTCATATCGTTATCGTCATGCGAAGACGAAAGGCACCCAGCTCGGCGATCTCCTGCTGATGGACGGACCGCGTCGCGAAGTTGTGCAACGCGGGAACGACATCAGCTATTTTGAGACCGGACTACAGCCCTTCACTTTGGCAGGCGATCACATCGTTGACTCGCTCCCCGAACTTGCCTTCAGTGATATCGCCAATCTTTCCAAATTCTACGACTTTATTGCCGTAGGCAGGGCGCGCGCCGCCGATCGCTCAAGTGAAGTGATCCGCGTGGTGTCACGTGATGGAACCCGATTCAGCTATATCGTCTGGATTGACGAAAAAGACAAGCTTCCGCTGCGCGTCGACTTGCTCGACAAAGATGGCGAAACGCTTGAGCAGTTTCGTGTGATTTCCTTGACCGTCGACCCTGATGTGGCCGAAGCATTTAACGGTATTGATAAAGCTAATTTGCCCCCGGTGCTGAGCATTCCAGACTCAAGCAAGACGCAGTTTAGCTGGAGCCCGAAATGGTTGCCTGAAGGCATGAAGGAAGTTTCTCGTAGTAAACGAAACCTGCCAAACATGCCTGTTACCATTGAATCAAGGCTTTATAGCGACGGGCTGTTCAGCTTCTCGATTAACGTGAATCCGTCGAGCAGCGTCACTTCCGATCAGATAGTGCGTCAGGGCAGAAGAACGGTGCAAACCGACGTGCGTAACGGCAATGAGATAACCATAGTCGGCGAGTTACCACCTTCCACAGCCAAACGTATTTCTGATAGTATTGTCTTCACAGGGCAATAATGGGTCTGCATTTTAGCGTAAGGGCAGGGTACTCCGATGATGAAAGAATGGGCCACCGTAATCTCGTGGCAAAATGGTGTTGCAGAACTGCGTTGTGAAACGCAGGCCGGTTGCAGCAGCTGTCATTCGCGTTCAGGTTGTGGTTCTCGCGTGCTTAACGAGTTGGGTCCACAGACCGAGCACAATTTGCAGGTCAGCAGCGCCGAGCCACTGGAGCCAGGTCAGAAGGTTGAATTGGGCATTATGGAAGGCAGCCTGCTGCGTTCCGCGCTCATCGTCTACATGCTGCCTCTGTTTGGCGTCATCTTCGGCGGCGGTGTACTTCAAAGCTTATTCAAGGCTGATGTTTATGCGTTGATGGGTGCCGTGGCGGGAGGGGCAATTGGATTTGCTTCTGCACGTTATCTGGCTTCTAAGGTTTCAGATAAAGCGGCCTATCAGCCAGTCATTCTGCAGGTAGGTTTACCGCCTAATGCTTTCCGTTTCCAGCCGGAAACCAAATAATTTCCGACCGCGTTCTAAAAAGCGTTCCATTCACCCCTTAATGAATAGCAAAGGGAGTGAGGAGCGCTTTTTTCGTTTCTGAGGTGCCGCTTTTTGCCAGGCGAGAACAGACTAACCTTAATCTCTGATATAAATCGACGGCCAACATTAGCGTCGAATCGGGATACGATTTTGGATCATGTGCTCTATCAGCGCGATGAACAGATCGGCGCTGAACAGGGAGGTGTAGGGCACCGAGAATAAGGCTCTGCCGTGCATGTCGAGCAATTTGATGGTCTGGCTATTGCTGCCGCCGCTGATGAAATGCACCTCTTCAATCGGCACGTGGTGGCCGTCGTCAGAGTCCAGCGTACGAGCAGAAAGGCGCAGCTTTTTCTCGTTCATCATCAGAAAATTGCCGCGCAGAAAGCGCCGTATCTTACTCTTGCTCTCGGTAAGATAGCTGAAGCTGACGGTGCCATCCTGAGCCAGAGTATTGAGCGCCTGAGGGCCACGAAACAACAGTTGCTCATTCTTGATGACTTCGATAAGCCTGTCCGCATGGGCAATGTTGGGGGATATTTTATACCACGGCTTGTCGATGTTTTCGCGAAACGCCATGGTATTTAATATCTTCCTGGTATATTTTCCGGAGCGATAACGGTAAATGTCGCTTATTCCCTCGAATGGAATAAATTTATTCTTATTATCAGGTTTTGAAATGACCAGAACACCATTTTCATAAAGCTGGAATATTTGGCGCGGTTTAATAAACTGGCGCAGGATAATCAGAACAATACCTAAAGAAATGCTGAATACCGTGGACATAAGAATGGCGTGCTGCTCAAAGTAGCCAGATTTTCCCAGGGTGAGCAAAAACACAAGCTGCACGGCACCCGCGACCATCAGTAGCGTAGCGAGAACCATGGTTATCCATGAGTTTGCCTTTGCAAAGCCGTGCCGGCTAAGCAGCCGACCTTCATTGATCATGACATTAACCTTGTGACCGATTGATTGTTTTATCTAGAAATAGTTAAAAGAAATTAATGATAAATATGAGTGGTGCATCGCATAACTTTATTTTTTATAACAGTTAGTTAATTGTATTTTGCCCGCCCAGTAAA
>NZ_MRWE01000027.1 GCF_002093665.1 Rouxiella badensis
CTCATAAACGTTAAGTCATAAAAATAGTTCATTTTTGAACAAAGTGCCACTCTGATTTTATAGAAACTTTACTTACCTGACGCCAAGAGTAGGAAAAAATCAAGTAAGCTCAAGCGGTCACACCAAAGCTTAATTCGGTTTTTTAATTATAAAAATCAGAATGATACAGAATAACCTTCCGTTGAGGTGTGAAAGAGCACACATTTAGAGATTTTATCGAAATGGCATTTCAGAAAGGAAAAAACCGGCCAACATGAGGTATTAAACGGGTTTCAAACCTCAGTTGTCCCGGTTTATAACGCGATTTATTCGCTTCAGAGTTTACTTTTTTTGCTGCTTGGCGGAAGAATATCGCTGACTGAGCAATCATCGCGATATACCTCAAGCAATAAAGCCTGGTTAAGCTGGGAGTTGAAACTCTCAGAGGGATTGGTTGCAGCCGTCTGCCTGACGTCCAGGGCAGCCTCTAACATAATATTAAATTCAGCATAGTGACTAAACGTATTTTCGGAGCATCCCACTATAGCGGCGCACTCAGAAGAGGTCAGCTTAGGATGACTGGCTTTAACTCTTCTGGCGAAATACGCGTCGCATTCCCCCGGCACGCGCGGCACCTCCATTCCGGCTTTGACAGCGTTGTCCGACATCCCTATAAATACTTTCATCCGTCTCAGATTATAGGGATCGGTGCCGGATAACGATGAACATTCTAAAATCGTAAGATGCGGATGGGCTAACTTTATCCGCCGTGCATAAGCACTCATGTTCTCGTCATCTGTTTTTGGACAAGCCATTCTCGCGGCCTGCGCTGTCGGAGATAACTCCCTCAACTCGGGAGTATTTCGCAACTCACGTAAACTGAGACCTGAAATGCAGCTTAAATCCCTTTTACGTAAACCGCTAAAGTTCTTAGTCAGACGCACCGCATAATCTCGGGAAGATTCATCACTGCTTTTCTTTATGGCATCAATTGCCGCTTGAGCAGAGGACGACAAGGTCAGAAATTCAGGCATTGTTCGCATACGACGTTCCTGTACACCTGATAAGCGACACAGGTCTTTAACGGTAAGTTCGGGGTCGGGAAAAATACTTCTCAGGCGGCTTACATACTCATGGTCACTCTCGTCAGGCTCTCGCGGCATTAGCCATTGTGCGGCAGCGCCAGACTCGGTTAGCTCATTGAATACAGGAAGATGCCATAGTTCGCACGCCCTGACGCCCACAATTTTTGCCGTATTGCTCATGCTTAAGTTTGGATAAAGCATTTTAATACGAAGCGCGTAACTGACTTTGTTTTCACTGAAATTACGCTTGGTGCTTAACGGTAACCCATAAAATTCGGCCGTAGAGGGCAGTAAGTCGTTTCCCTTTTGTCTCTCTTGGCAATCCGTTTCAGGATACTCAAAAAATGAGTTAGGCCTGGTGGCACTTTGGGAAACGTTAGCGATATTCGGTGGAGGAGTAAGATAATGGGTTGATGATTCAAGCGGCTCGGCGACCCATGTAAATCTCGCCAAAGGGAGGTGAGTAGAAACACTGAGCGGAATATCACTCATTAGACTCTCCCTGTGAGAGGGAGCAAAAATTTATAATTAAAATCAATGATTTGCGTAACTTCCCTGCTCGATTTAGCAGACTCAAAAACTTTATGTCATCCATAACATCGCTCCAATTTTCGGATGACGATAGCACAAATAAAAGGGGCTAAAATGCAAAAAACGACGTTAATGACGGCTAATAAAATATTTTTATTTTTCCTGTAAGTCACCCTCGGGAAGTTAAATCAGGGTACGAAGAACTTAAGAGAAATAAATTAAAAAAAACCAGTGTTACGCCAAGCGCTTCACCGGTTTATTATTTCAAAGGTTTTTAAATCAAGGCCTTACCAAATCATCCCCATAGCCGATCCACTTATAGGTGGTCAGCGCCTCGAGGCCCATAGGGCCACGCGCGTGGAGTTTTTGAGTGCTTACCGCCACCTCTGCGCCAAGACCGAACTGACCACCGTCTGTGAAGCGGGTGCTGGCATTGACGTAGACGGCCGAGGAGTCAACTTCATTGACGAAGCGTTCTGCACTGCTGATTGAGCGGGTCAGGATGGCATCGGAATGCTCGGTGCCGTACTGGCGAATATGCGCCACGGCGGCGTCAAGACTGGCTACCACGGTGACATTGAGATCCAGAGACAGCCATTCGTCCTGGTAGTCTTCTTCCTTTACATCAACGACTCTGGCAGGACCGTCTTTCAGGTGCGGTAACGCGGAGCTGCTGGCGTGCAGTGTCACGCCCGCAAAGTGCATTTTCTCGCTCAGCGCAGGCAGGAATCGGCTGGCGATCGCCTCGTGCACCAGCAGGGTCTCAAGACTATTACAGGCGCTTGGGCGCTGAACTTTAGCGCTCTCAATCACGGTCAAGGCTTTCTCGAAATCAACGCTTTCGTCCACGAAGGTATGGCACACGCCAATCCCGCCGGTGATCACTGGAATGGTAGACTGCTCGCGACACAGCTTGTGCAGCGCCGCGCCCCCGCGTGGAATGAGCATGTCAATATACTTGTCGAGGCGCAGCATCTCGGCAACCAGCGCGCGGTCCGGGCTTTGAATAGCCTGAACGGACGCAGCAGGCAGTCCGCACTCTTCGAGCGCTTTCTGAATAACGTTAACGGTCGCCAGATTGGTGTGATGCGTCTCTTTACCGCCGCGCAAAATCACAGCATTGCCGGTTTTAAGACACAGGCTAGCAACATCGATGGTTACGTTAGGACGCGCTTCGTAAATCACCCCGACAACGCCGAGCGGGACGCGGCGACGTTGCAGTTTTAAGCCGCTGTCCATTTGTGCGCCGTCAATGACCTGTCCGACCGGGTCACTCAGTCGGCAGACGTCGCGCACGTCGTTGGCAATGGCGGTCAGACGCGCTGGCGTCAGCAGCAGTCGGTCGAGCAGCGACTCTTTCATGCCGCTTTCACGCGCGGCCGCCATGTCGAGTTCGTTAGCCTGAATAATGCTCTGGCTGTTGGCCTCAAGCATGTCGGCAATCAGCATCAGCGCCGCGTTCTTCTGCGCAGTACTCAATGTAGAAAGCTGGTAGGAAGCCTGTCTGGCGGCCTTACCCATTTGCTCCAACATAATAACTCCTTAACTTACGATCATATCGTCGCGGTGAACGGCAACAGGACCGTACTCATATCCGAGGATATCGCTTATCTGCTGAGAGTGATGACCGGCAATCATACGCATTGCATCACTGTTATAGCGGCTCACGCCGTGCGCCAGGTCACGTCCCGACAGGTTGCGGATGCGGATCACTTCGCCGCGCGAGAAGTCACCCTTCACGTCGCGGATGCCTTTTGGCAGCAGTGAGCTTCCACGTTCCAGCATGGCGGCAACGGCACCGTCGTCGACGGTGATTTCACCCGCAGGGGGCGCACCGAAGATCCAGCGTTTACGGTTCTCCAGCGGGGTTTCCATCGCGTGGAAACGGGTACCGACAGAGTGACCGGCAATCACGTCACCGACCACGCCCGGCAGGCTGCCAGCGGCGATGATGGTATCGATGCCCGCACGGCAGGCGATGTCGGCAGCCTGAAGCTTGGTTGCCATGCCGCCAGTGCCGAGTCCGGAAACGCTGTCGCCGGCGATACCACGCAGGGCGTCGTCAATTCCCCTCACCTCGCGGATAAGCTCTGCGTCAGGGTTGGTGCGCGGATCGGCGGTAAACAGGCCGGGCTGATCGGTCAGCAACAGCAGTTTATCTGCACCCGCGAGAATAGCGGCCAGTGCAGAAAGATTGTCGTTATCGCCTACTTTAATCTCGGCGGTGGCAACGGCGTCATTCTCGTTGATCACCGGTACGATATGATTATCGAGCAACGCATTCATGGTGTCGCGGGCATTCAGAAAACGCTCGCGATCTTCGAGATCGGCACGGGTCAGCAGCATCTGCCCGACGTGGATCCCATAGATCGAGAACAGCTGTTCCCACAGTTGGATCAAACGGCTTTGACCTACCGCCGCCAGCAGCTGCTTGGAGGCGATGGTGGCGGGGAGTTCGGGGTAGCCAAGGTGCTCGCGTCCGGCTGCAATCGCGCCAGAGGTGACGATAACAATACGATGCCCTGCCGCGTGTTGCTGAGCGCACTGGCGCACCAGTTCAACAATGTGGGCACGGTTAAGGCGGCGTGAGCCACCGGTGAGCACGCTGGTGCCCAGTTTTACAACCAACGTTTGGCTGCCACTCATAATCTTTCTGCCATTTGTCTTGAATTAAAGAATCGAAAGGACGTATGCCGTCACTATGCTGTCTTTTTAACAGTTGGGGCGCGTTATGCCAACTGACATAACGCTAAATAATGACATACAAATTGGATAGAGCGAAATCCAGCTTTATGCGGGAAGCTTGATGGGGTCTTTGGGAAGTTCTTCTGCGGGTTCGAGCTTGAGTTCCATTTCCACAATCATCGCGTTCAGGTTCTTATAAAAATCCTGCAGCGTGGTTTCAAGCTTCTCCATCACTTCAGTATTTTTAATCTGTTGAGCTTTCCAATTACCATCCTTGTCGAATAGGCCATATTCGTAAACATAGGTAAAACGGTCGCTTTCAGCCTGCAGCTCAATCCACCATCCCCAGAATTCACGTTTCTCGGGTGCTGGCTTCACGTTAACGCAAACTGCCAGACAATCGAAGAAGAAACGCTCGTTCTCGCATTTCGCTTCGCGGATATAAGGGCCTAACGTGCCGAAACGTTTCATCAGTCTGCTTTTAGGATGACCACTTGGTAACGTCATGTACAACCTCCTTATGTAGACCCACATTTGTAGCAAACCGTTAAGAATTAGCAATCTATTTGTTATTCAATTTTTAGTTTCAACCACTGGCAAATATCTTTTAGCGCCTTGTCATAGCCGCCATACAGCGGCTTTGAGGGGATAGCAATAACCTTGCCGTCGGGGCTGGAATCCGCTATCAGCCTCGATTCTTCTTTCGGACTGAAGGGATCGTTGTCCCAATAACAGGACAGCATCGGCACCGGTGTTCGTCGGCCCAGCAGTCCCTGCATTTTCAGAGAATACCGATTCAGCTCCACCTTGAGCGCCGCGTCACTGGCGTAATGCATGCCGATGCGGCTCGCCAGCACGTCCATATACATATCGGGGATACGTTTTTGGCAGGCGCTGTCGGTGAGCATCTGATGGACGATAGGCCCAAGACAGGCAACCGCCTTGATGCGGCGTGGCTCAAGATAAGCAAGCCGCACGGCCACGTTGCCGCCGAAACGAGTACCAAAGACGGCGATGCGCGTCGCGTTCACCCACGGAATTTTATCCAGCCGAGTCAGCACCTGCTGATGTAACGCGCTGGTGTCCTGCGTCAGTTTGGCGTGCGCCGAGAATCCGACCGATGGCATGTCGATAGTAATCATTGCTATACCGAGCGGTGCCAGGTAGCTGCGGAACAGGCGGTGATAATCGCTCTGTAAGGCATCCAGCCCACCGCAAACCAGTACGGCGGGAAAGGGGGCTTCACCCTGATTCGGCAAATGAACAAATCCGACGATAGGCTTAGTCCCTTCAACCGGCAGAGAAAACTCTTTCAGTTTATAGCTCGACCCCTCGGCAGATTGCTCGAAGGCCTTATTGCCCAAGACCTCGGCCTGCTCGGCGAGTGCATCACCTTTAATGTGCGGATAACCGGCAATGCTGTAAAAGTTGGCGGCCTTTAGCCAATACTCGCTGGCCTTTTCGGCGTGCGGCTCTTCCTGTGCTTTCTTCTGCCAAAACATTGCCTGATTCGACCACTCGTAGATCCAGTTGCCGCCGCGATAACCGACCACGGTATCGAGCAGCTGGGCGTCGGTTCGCTCGGCGGTCGAAACGGCAATGCGGGACAAGACCTCTTCAACCTCAAGGGGATCAATACCGCGCCACAGCCACATCAGGCGGTTAATTATCCTGTACCAGCAAGGTGCCGAGTCTCCTTCGAGCGCAGAATGGACAGTGGGCGAGGAATGACGATCGGATCGCGCGACCAGCGTGGAAGTCTCAGGATATTTAAATCTTGGTTTGAACAGTTTTTCAGAAAGATTCGTGGGCGCCATAACAGTTAACTTCCTCTTTTGGCAGATGAGAAGGCGCGGGCGCACCCTCCCCAGCCTCGGATTATAACAAAGTCTGGCGAAGTCGTATCAGGACCTAAATCAAAAACGCCCGCAGAGGCGGGCGTTTGGCGCGATTAAGATTCTCCCGCTTAACGGGGATTACTTACCTGCGATAGGTGGAACGAAGACGACGCCCATATCCCATGGCTGTTCGATCCAGGTGTTTTGTGGGATATCTACCACATAATCATCAACCAGCGGACGACCAGCCGGTTTTGCGAACACGGTCACGAAATGAGCTTTGGGATACATTTCACGGATAGCCTGCGCGGTACCCCCGGTATCAACCAGATCGTCAATTACGATAAAGCCTTCGCCATCGCCTTCTGCACGCTTAAGGACGTGCATTTCACGCTGATTGTCGTGGTCATAGCTGGAGATGCACACGGTATCAACGTGACGGATGTTTAACTCACGAGCCAGCAACGCTGCTGGAACCAGGCCACCACGGCTAACGGCAATAATGCCGGTCCATTGTTCTACCGGCAGCAGGCGCTTAGCCAACGTGCGGGCGTGAATTTGCAGCATGTCCCAAGTTACAACGTACTTTTCGCTCATTTTTTAACTCTCAAGATAGGGATCCCCAGCCTTTAAGATTAACGGCTTTTAAAAAATTTATTCAGGGAAAAATTGTTGCGCGAGATTATAGTGAGTCCTGCGGCTAAAAACCAGCGGTTATCCCGTACGCAAAGGCCAAAATTAGCGAATTATCCCCTTTGCCTATCGCGCACAGCGCCGGAGAAAGTGCTATTCTGTCGGCCATCTCGTCACATCTTTTGACCATCCAAAACCGGGAGACTCACAGTGTCTGAACTGTCTCAACTTTCTCCACAACCGTTGTGGGATATTTTTGCTAAAGTTTGCTCTATTCCTCATCCTTCTTATCATGAAGAAGAGCTGGCAAAACACATTGTAGACTGGGCCGCCGAACAAGGTATCCATGCAGAGCGCGACCAGGTGGGCAATATCCTGCTGCGCAAGCCCGCAACGGCAGGCATGGAAAACCGTAAACCAGTTGTGCTGCAAGCGCACCTTGACATGGTTCCACAAAAAAACAACGACACCGTTCATGACTTCCTGAAAGATCCTATTCAGCCCTACGTTGATAACGGCTGGGTTAAAGCACGCGGCACCACGCTGGGAGCCGATAACGGCATCGGTCTGGCGTCTGCTCTGGCAGCACTGGTTGATAAAAGCGTTGAGCACGGCCCGCTGGAAGTGCTGCTGACCATGACCGAAGAAGCCGGTATGGATGGCGCATTTGGACTCCAGCCAAACTGGCTGCAGGCTGAAATTCTGATCAACACCGACTCGGAAACCGAGGGTGAGATCTACATGGGTTGCGCCGGGGGTATCGACTTTATCACCACCCTGCCTCTGCAACGTGAAGCGGTACCGGCGGGTTTCACTCCGTTGAAGCTGACGCTGAAAGGCCTGAAAGGCGGCCACTCCGGTGCTGAAATTCACCTGGGTCTGGGCAACGCTAACAAGCTGCTGGCCCGTTTCCTGTGCGAACATGCCGAGAAACTGAACGTACGTCTGCTGGACTTCACCGGCGGCACGCTGCGTAACGCCATCCCGCGCGAAGCTATCGCGCAGTTGGCCGTTCCTGCCGACAAGGTCGAAGCGTTCAAAGCTGCCGCTGATGAATTCCTGGCAACCGTACAGTTTGAACTGGCGGCCGTTGAGAAAAACATCAAGCTGTTGGTTGAAGACTTCGCAACCAGCACCCAAGCGCTGAATAAAGACAGCCAGAGCCGTTTCCTGGGCCTGCTGAACGCGACGCCAAACGGCGTGATCCGCATGAGCGATGACGTAAAAGGCGTAGTTGAAACCTCCCTCAACGTTGGCGTTGTTACGATGAAAGAAGGCGAAGCAGAAATCATCTGCCTAATTCGTTCTCTTATCGATAGCGGTAAAGACTACGTGGTGAGCATGCTGACTTCCGTAGGCCAGCTGGCGGGCGCAATCACCAAGCCGAAAGGCGGCTATCCAGGCTGGAAACCCGATCCGGAATCACCGGTGATGGCGCAGGTTCGCGAAATCTATCAGGGTCTGTTCAATAAAACCCCGAACATCATGGTTATCCACGCAGGCCTGGAATGTGGTCTGTTCAAGAAGCCTTATCCGGAGATGGATATGGTCTCGATTGGGCCGACCATTACCGGACCTCACTCACCGGATGAGCAAGTGCACATCGGCAGCGTTGACCTGTATTGGCAGCTGTTGACGGCGCTGCTGAAGGCAATTCCAGAACGCGGTTAATTTCTAAAATGCGTCAATCCCCATTAGATTTCAGGCAGCAAGTGCGTTGGCTGCGTGAAGGATGATGGGGATTTTTATTCCCAGGGTAATAAAAGCTGCCGTTCTATTTGCGGATCCTGTAGCGTGACGTGCAGTCCGACCAGCCTGACGCCTCGCCCTCCCCGACGCATTTCCCAGGCTTCTCTCGCCACCTTGAGCAAATCATCTTTATTGAGTATCGGCCAGACATGCTCCTGCGTCGTTTGCTGAAAATCATGGAATTTGAGTTTAACGCCCTGACGCGCGATACGCAGACTGGGGCTCACGCGGGTCAAACGCGTCTCAAGCTCGGGATATAAACGCTCAATCAGCGCCACACAGCTTTCCCAGTCGTGAATATCTTCCGCCAGTGTACGTTCGACGCCGACCGATTTACGCAGGCGCTCAGCTGAAATCTCACGTTCGTCGATTCCCTGACAGCGCTCCCAAAGTACCCGACCAAACTTGCCAAACCTTTTCAGCAACAGCGCCACATCATAGCGCTGTACATCCCCACAGGTGATAAGCCCCTGCTCTTCGAGTTTGGCCGCCGTGACTTTCCCAACGCCAGGAATTTTAGCCAGCGGCAGATCTTGCAAAAAATCGGCCACCTTGTCCGGCGTGATGACGAACTGTCCGTTGGGCTTGTTCAGATCAGAGGCGATTTTCGCTAAAAATTTGATGGGCGCAATACCCGCCGACGCGGTGAGATTAAGCTCGTCGGAAATGGCCTGGCGGATCTCGCTGGCAATCAGCGTCGCCGAGCCGCTACAGTGCGGGCTGTTGGTGACGTCGAGATAGGCTTCGTCGAGAGAAAGCGGTTCAATCAGCGGAGTATAACGAGAGAAAATCTGCCGAATATGCCGCGACGCTTCTTTATAGGCTTCTCCCCTGCCGGGAATGACTTTCAGATGCGGACACAGCTTGAGTGCCATCGCGGTGGACATAGCACTGTGTACGCCGTAGCGTCGCGCCGGATAGTTCGCGGTGCTTATCACCCCACGCCGCTCTTTACTGCCGCCGATGGCCAGCGGGATATCGCGCAGTGAGGGATCGTCGCGCATTTCAACGGCGGCGAAAAAGCAGTCCATGTCGACGTGAATGATCTTGCGCATAGCCCCCCTCCGCTTTCTGATAACTGTATAAGTATACAGTGAGCTTTCCAAATCTCAAGCCTTCACCGCGGGCTATTAATCGCCTTAATTTAGCTTAATTTGTGGGAGTTTTGTAAAAAGCTGCAAATAAAGGCTTTTTTTAGCCCGTTATAGAAATAAATTACATTTCTTACCATTGATAAAAAATTAATCAGTATTAAGATGGCTGCGTTCAAGGTTAGTGAATATCAGTGGCAGTCCGCGACGTCTGGTTTGCGGATAATAAATAATAGAGTTGTATATAAAGCAGGATTAAGAATGGTCAGAATCGCGCTGCTGCTTGCGATGCTTTTCAGTTTGCCCTTTTTTGCCGTGAGCACCGCTGTCGCCAGCGAACAGGTCCCGGTTGAGAGTGGTGTTAAACAGCAATTATTAGGTTCACCCGTTTATATTCAGATATTTAAGCAAGAGCGTACTCTCGAACTCTATGCCAAAGTCGAAGATAAATTCCAGCTAGTGGGTGCGTATCGCATTTGTGATTTTTCAGGTGGATTAGGCAACAAACGTCGTGAAGGCGATTTTAAAAGCCCAGAAGGTTTTTATAACATCGATATTCATCACTTGAAGCCAGACAGCCGTTTCTATCGCGCTATTAATATCGGCTTCCCGAATGATTATGACCGCGCTCAGGGTTATTCAGGTAAATATCTGATGATCCACGGTAACTGTCTTTCTATCGGCTGCTATGCAATGACCGATGCCTACATGAATGTGATTTATAACTACGTTCAGGCGGCGTTCGACAATGGTCAGCGCAACGTTGAAATTAGCATCTACCCGTTCAAGATGACCGACTCCAACATGCAGTTGCACAGAGGCTCTTACTACATCAATTTCTGGCGTCAGCTGCAGCCTGGCTATGCCTACTTCCAGAAATACCACCAGCCGCCGAGCGTTTCAGTGATCAACGGCAATTACGTGGTTAATCAGTCGCAGGCCTTGACGCCACAGCCTTCACAGCTGGCGTTCGCCACAGTGAAATAATGCAAACTCGCCTGGAGCAATCTTGTTCCAGGTTTCATTGCCCGTCAGCGGCTGGGTCGCAATGACCGTGACAACATCATCCGGCGTCGTCTGCTGCTGAAAATCAATTTCCACGTCCTGATCCAACAGTGTCGCCTTGCCAAAGGGGGCACGACGGGTTATCCAGTGAAGATTGGTCGAGCAGTACGCCATCACAAAATGCCCATCCGACAACAGCATATTAAACACGCCCTTCTGACGTAGCTCATCCGCCAGTGAGGCAATATAGCGAAACACCGACGGCCAACTGCGCGGCGTGCGCGGATAACGTTGGGTTAATTTGTGCAGCAGCCAGCAGAATGCGTATTCGCTGTCGGTTTGTCCGACCGGGCGCAAGGTGCCGGTGTCTAGCTGGCGATAACCTCGCAGCTGGCCGTTGTGCGCATAAGTCCAGTTACGGCCCCATAGCTCGCGGGTAAACGGATGGGTGTTTTCCAGTGAGACTTCACCGCGATTAGCCTGACGGATATGCGAGATGACAGCCAGAGACTTGATCGGGTATTCCTGCACCAGGCGGGCAATGGGCGAATTAAAGCTGGGCTGTGGATCTTTAAAAGTTCGGCAGCCGTTACCTTCATAAAAGGTAATACCCCAGCCGTCTTTATGTGGACCAGTAAGCCCCCCACGCTGCACCAACCCGGTAAAGCTGAAGCAAATATCGGTAGGGACATTTGCACTCATCCCGAGCAGTTCGCACATCGCCAGTCTCCTTAACTTTCACATTGGAATAATAAAACCTGCCTGAGCAAGCTTATTATTCCGCCATCTCTTTTTCGATTAATAATATCAGGATATGGATGATTTTGATGTGAATTTCCTGCACGCGATCGGCGTAACCGAAGTGTGGAACGCGGATTTCAACATCGGCACCCAGTGACGCCATTTTACCGCCGTCTTTGCCGGTGAGGGTAATCACTTTCATGCCTTTGGCTTTCGCGGTTTCCAGCGCCTTGATGACGTTACCGGAATTACCTGAAGTAGAGATGCCCAGCAGCACGTCGCCTTTTTGGCCTACGGCTTCAAGATAGCGGGAGAAGATGTATTCATAACCGAAATCGTTGCTGACACAGGAGATGTGACTGACGTCGGAAATGGCGATCGCTGGATAGCCGGGACGATTGTCGCGATAACGACCGGTCAGCTCTTCGGCGAAGTGCATCGCGTCGCAGTGTGAGCCGCCGTTGCCGCAGGACAGCACTTTGCCACCGGCCTTGAAGGAGTCAGCAATCAATTTTGCAGCGCGCTGAATAGACGCAATGTTGTTCTCGTCGCTGATGAATTTATTAAGAACTTCAGCAGCTTCGTTAAGTTCAGTACGAATGATATCCAGGTACATGGCAGCCTCTTATCGTTTCTGTTGCCGCGGGTTAACCGAGCATTGAATTGTTTTGCCGTGCAGTGTAGCGGAAAGCCGAAAAAGCGAGAAGTCTTCCAGCCGTCCCAAATAAGATACTTTACGCTTTTGACACATCGTGCTGCGACTTTGTGACGTAAGTTGTAATTAGGATGTAAACGCGTTGATAAAGCCTTTCGCTTGGACTAAAACCATAGTATCCACTCAACAGGTCAGACCTCCTACAACTCAGGAGTTTTACTATGATGGTTCTTAGCATTGTTGCCCTACTGGTTCTTATTGGAGCCTTGTTTTATCACCGCATCAACCTGCCGGCGAGCAGCGCTATTCTGCTGGTCTACACTGCCGCAATGGCCTTTTTAGGCCTGTGGACCCCTTGGCTCCTGCTGCCGCTGGTGATTATTTTGCTGCCTTTGAATGTGCTGCCGCTGCGCCGCGCCCTGTTCTCACGCGCTGCGCTGCGCAGTTTCCGTAAGGTCATGCCGAGCATGTCGCGCACAGAGAAGGAAGCGATTGAGGCCGGTACAACCTGGTGGGAAGGCGATTTGTTCAGCGGCACGCCCGACTGGAAGAAATTGCATGATTATCCTCAGCAAACGCTGACCGAAGAAGAACAACGCTTCATTGACGGCCCGGTTGAGGAAGCTTGCCGCATGGCAAATGACTTCCAGATTACTCACGAGCTGGCAGACTTGCCGCCCGAACTGTGGGCCTATCTGAAAGAGCATCGCTTCTTCGCGATGATCATTAAAAAAGAGTACGGCGGCCTCGAGTTTTCAGCCTACGCTCAGGCGCGTGTGCTGCAAAAACTGGCGGGCGTTTCCGGCATTCTGGCTATCACCGTGGGTGTCCCTAACTCCCTCGGCCCAGGCGAACTGCTGCAACACTACGGCACCGACGAGCAGAAAAATTACTATCTGCCTCGCCTGGCCAAAGGTCTTGAAATACCTTGCTTCGCATTGACCAGCCCTGAGGCAGGGTCAGATGCTGGCGCTATCCCAGATTTCGGCGTGGTGTGCATGGGCGAATGGCAGGGTAAACAGGTTCTCGGTATGAAACTGACCTGGAACAAACGCTATATCACCTTGGCACCTATCGCTACGGTGCTGGGGCTGGCCTTCAAACTGAAAGACCCTGACCATCTGCTGGGCGACGTCGAGGAACTTGGCATTACCTGTGCGCTGATTCCGACCGATACTCAAGGGGTAGAAATTGGCCATCGCCACTTCCCGCTGAATATTCCGTTCCAGAACGGTCCTACCCGCGGTAACGGTATTTTCGTGCCGATCGATTACATTATTGGCGGGCCAAAAATGGCCGGTCAGGGCTGGCGTATGCTGGTTGAATGTCTGTCGGTCGGTCGCGGTATTACCTTGCCGTCCAACTCTACCGGTAGCCTGAAATCACTGGCTGTTGCCACCGGTGCCTACGCCTACATTCGCCGTCAGTTCAAACTGCCGATTGGTAAAATGGAAGGTATTGAGGAGCCACTGGCCCGCATCGCCGGTAACGCCTATGTGATGGACGCCGCCGCAACGCTGATTACTAACGGTATTATGCTCGGGGAAAAACCCGCCGTGCTGTCGGCTATTGTGAAATACCACTGTACCCATCGCGGTCAGCGCGCGGTAATGGACGCCATGGATATCACCGGCGGTAAAGGTATTATGCTCGGTAACAGTAACTTTGTTGCCCGCTCGTATCAGGGGGCTCCAATAGCCATTACCGTTGAGGGCGCAAACATCCTCACCCGCAGTATGATAATCTTTGGACAAGGCGCAATTCGCTGCCATCCTTACGTGCTCAAAGAGATGGCTGCGGCCGAGAGCAACGACCTCAACGCCTTTGACCGTGCGCTGTTTGGTCATATTGGACACGTCGGCAGCAATAAGGTGCGCAGCCTGTGGCTGGGACTGACGCATGGCCGCACCAGCCGTGCGCCGGTGAACGATGCGACACGTCGCTATTACCAGCATATCAATCGATTGAGTGCCAACCTGGCGCTGCTTTCCGATATCTCGATGGGCGTGCTCGGCGGCAGTCTGAAACGCCGTGAACGTATCTCGGCACGCCTTGGCGATATCCTTAGCCAGCTTTATCTGGCAACGGCGACGCTAAAACGTTATGACGAAGAGGGCCGCATCGAGGCTGACCTGCCGCTGGTACATTGGGGCGTGCAAGACTGTCTAAATCAGGCTGAAACGGCCATCGCCGATCTGCTGCGCAACTTCCCGAACGGCTTTATTGCGGCGGTGATGACGATGATTATTTTCCCACTTGGCCGCGTGCATCGTGCACCGTCTGACCTGCTTGACCACCAGCTGGCGCGCATTCTTCAGGTACCGTCTGCGACCCGTAGCCGTATCGCGCGGGGTCAATATCTGACCCCAAGCGAGCATAACCCGGTGGGTCAGATGGAGCAGGCATTGGCCGATATTATCGCCGCCGAACCGGTACATAAAAGACTGTGTGATGCGATGGGTAAAAAACTGTCGTTTACCCGTCTGGACAAGCTGGCACAAATGGGGATGGACGCCGGTCATTTGAGCGCCGATGACGCCCGCATTCTGGCTCGCGCCGAGGAAAGCCGCCTGCGCTCGATTAACGTCGACGAGTTTGAGGCCGACCAGCTGGCACAGCAAAAACCTGAGAAAAAAGAACAGGAAAAGCCTTCAACTCAACATATTGAAGCGGCTTGACCTCCCCTCTTGATCCGAGCACAGTGACGTCACTGACTCAGGCTTGGGTGATGTAACATAAAACTTGCTGGAAAGGCCGCTGACCGGACCCGCACAAAAAAACCGCCATCAGGCGGTTTTTTTGTGGGCGGTATTCTCAGGAAAAAATCAGAGAACAATCAGCCTTTCTTCGGACGCACACGCATGGTCAGGCCTTTCAGGAAGTAGCGCAGAACCTGATCGCCGCACGGGCGGTAATTCTTGTGGCCTTCCTTACGGAAGAACGCGCTCAGCTCACCTTCAGACACTTTGAAATCTGCGGCCGCAAGAATGGCCTGCAAATCTTCAGTTTTCAGCTCAAAGGCAACGCGCAGCTTTTTCAGCATCACGTTGTTGGTGACGCGCTTTTCAACTTCCGGAGCGGGGAAGCGATCGTCTTTACCACGTTTGAAGAAAATCAGACCGTTCAGGAAGTTTGCCATCACTTCATCAGGGCAAACCATATAGTCCGCTTCGTCTTCTTTTTTCAGATAACGCGACATCACCGCTGGAGTAATGATGGTTCCGGTAGACGCCAAAATCTCAATCAGCCTGCCTTCGCTCAGATCGAGCATGTAGCGAACGCTGCGCAAGACATCGTTATTCATCATAATTCTGTATTCCCGTGTGGGTTAGTTGGTAAACCGAGGAACTGCACTGGGTTTACCCGCTGGCACCTCGTAGCCGGGCATTATACAAGTCTGCGGCGCAAGTGCCCCTTCTTTCTGATGACTTATTTGACACGCCGCGCACCCTGAAGGGGTTCGCGGCGTTTTTAGGCGAAACAGAGAGGAAAATCTAGCCGTTTTGGCGAATGCGGGCGATTAGCGCTTCGATATCGTTAATCTGCGGTGCGGTGATGATCAACCATTGGCCCAGGCTTACCGCGTGGCGCTGGCAATCATGACGCATCTCGTCATCGCGAATGTTTTTGAGGTCAGCAATCTGTGAGAAACCAATAGTGCGACGAATAAGCTCCGATCCACAGTAACCTACGGCGTCGTGCCAGATTTGCTGCAAGAAATGCTCGGCATAACCCGGTACTTTAAACGCGACGTCCTGCGTTTTATCACGCGCCAACTGTAGGAAACGTTCGGAGAAACTCAACCAAAGGTCACGCAGCTCCTGTAGGCGTTGCTCACGTCCGTCGGCGGCTTCACGGGTGGCGACCAGTCCCGGCAACGCACAGTAGTTGAGCAGCAGATTTCCCATCGCAGAGCCTGGATCAAAGCCGATTGGGCCGTAGAAGCCAAATTCGGCGTCGATGACTTTCAGACTGCCTTCGGCCACAAAAATCGAACCACTGTGTACATCGCCGTGCAGCAGGGCTTCGGCATTGCTGAGGAACCGCTGCTTGAGCGAAGCCACCGCAAGACGCAACGTCATGTCGGCCTGCAATGCATCAACCTCAGGCTTGAGGGCTGGCTCAAAGCGGTTACGCTCGTGTTCGATATAAGGATCGGTGAAGAACAGATCTTCGGTTATCAGACAAAGCTCAGGGTTAAGGAAGCGACCGACTTCTGATTTTTTCTTCTGGGCATCCTGATAAAGATCTGAAGTGTGGAACAGTGTCTGAGCCAGATATTCACCCAGTTGGCTGGCCGCCTGAGGATAGTATTTTCCCTTCACCAGCTCGCCGCGCCAGATAAGATGGTCGGAGAGATCTTCCTGTACCATGACCGCCAACTCCGGGTCATGATGCAGGACTTTCACGGTGTGCTGTGGGCAGTATTCAGCGTGCACAATCAGGGTTTCTGCTTCTATACGCGAGCGGTCGATAGTCAGCGGCCAGGATTCACCTACACAGCGCACATAGGGCAGCGCCTGCTTCACAATGACGCGGCTCACGCCTGCGGTATCGCGAATTTTGAATACCAGATTCAGGTTACCGTCACCGACCTCTTCGGCGCTGACTAACGATTGCGGGTCTTCAACGCCACCAAACTGGCGGGCGTACTCTACGGCATCTGCGGCGCTAAACGTGTAATAACGTGACATCCTAACCTCTCGTAATCTTTCTTATACAACCCGACTTGTTTTATTGTGAAACTGAATTCTATTGACCCAAAGCATATAGCCATAAAAGCATTTAGACGTCTATACATCCGAAACTTATGTTGGCAGAATAAGCAGCCAGATGCAACCGCGCAACAGGGATTTAAATCACAATGCAGACTCTTACCACCACCAGTTTACGTATCCGCAAAAGTCAGCTGTGGATATTGGACCAGCAGGCCCTGCCGCAGCGCGCCGAGTGGCACCTCTGCCGCAGCGTTGACGACCTCGTGGGGCACATCCACGCCCTGCGCGTTCGCGGTGCACCGCTGATTGGTTTATCCGCCAGCCTACTGCTTGCCCAGCTCGCAGAAGAAGGCATGCCGGTTGCGGATCTGCATAAAGCACTGATAACGCTACGCGAGTCACGCCCGACGGCGGTAAATCTGATGAATAATCTCGACCGCATGAAAGTGGCACTGGAGCAGCGCTTTCACGTCCCGGCGATGGTTCAGGAAGCCGAAGGTCTGGTCGGTGAAGACCGCGAGCTTTGCAGCCGGATTGCCAATAATGGCGCGGCGCTGGTGACGCAAGGTAGCCGTCTGCTGACCCACTGCAACACCGGGGGGCTAGCCACTGCGGGCGTTGGCACGGCGCTCGGCGTTATCCACCGCGCACATCAGCAGGGAAAGGTGTCACAGGTATGGGTCGATGAAACGCGTCCTTTATTGCAGGGCGGTCGACTGACGGCCTGGGAATTGGGCGAGCTCGGCATTCCCTATAAGCTGATTTGTGATTCGATGGCGGCCAGCCTAATGGCCAAGCGGCAGGTCGATGCCGTGTGGGTCGGCGCCGACCGCATTGCGGCCAACGGCGACGTCGCCAACAAGATTGGCACCTACAGTCTGGCGGTACTGGCTCGCTATCACGGTATTCCTTTCTATGTCGCCGCGCCGCATACGACGCACGATCCACACTGTCCGAACGGCGATGCCATCCCCATCGAGCAGCGCGCAGCCAAAGAAGTGACTGGCGTATCGGGCAGTTTTGGCGACGTGCAGTGGGCACCGGTCGATGCTGACGTCTATAACCCGGCGTTTGACGTTACGCCTGCCGAGCTTATCAGTGGGTGGGTGTTGGACAGTGGCGTGGTGACGCCGGCACAGGTGGCAGAAGGGATCTTTAAACGCAAATTTGATTAAGCCCGGCCAAGATTAGGGTTGAGAGACAAGAGATGACACCTTCCCCTGTTGTCTCTCACCCATTTAGGCGGTGCGCCAGCCGAAAATGGCCGTATTACTCCCCCATCCTCGGATAGGCATCGGCTATCTTGTCGCCGGTGAAGTGCGCCACCCAGCCTTCTTGATTGTCAAAAACGCGAATCGCGGTAAACGACGGTGAACCGCCCATATCAAACCAGTGACGCGTGTTGGCAGGGACCGAAATCAGGTCATTCTTTTCACAGAGGATTTGGAAAATCTTGCCGTTGAGATGCAGACAGAATAACCCCGCGCCCTCGACAAAGAAGCGCACCTCATCTTCGCCATGGGTATGCTCGGACAGGAATTTGCTGCGTAACGCTTCGCGCTGTTCGTGGTCAGGGCGCATGCTGATAACGTCCCAGCTCTGATAGCCTTTCTCCGCCACCAGCTTATTGATTTCGCGCTGATAGGCCTCGATAACCTGCTCCGGCTGCGGATTGCTGCCGAGCTCACGGTCAGCCTGCCAGCGTTCGAATCGGACATCAATCTTCTTGAGCTCGGCGGCGATCGCCTCCCCGTCGCGGCTTTCCCAGATAGGGGCCGAAGGGTCGCTGTCGCTGAAAATGGTCAGTGCACTCATTGCAAACTCCTGGTCAGTGGATCAGTCAATCACAACCTGATCAAAACGGTTAACCTGCTTGTGGTCACTCTGCTCGTCTGGCTCATCGCGAATCAGCTGGCACGTATTCCAGCCCGCTTCGCGCGCAGCGTCCAGCTCCTGGCGAATGTCTGATAAAAAGAGGATATCCTGCGCCGGCAGCAGCAGCTGTTCGGCTATATTCTGATAGGACGTCACCTCGCGCTTGGCCCCCACGCGAGTGTCGAAATAGTCGGTGAACAGCGGCAGAAGGTCGCCCTCTTCACTGTAGCCAAACAGCAGCTTTTGCGCGTCGACCGAGCCAGATGAGTAAACAAACAGCTTGATGCCCTGCTGCTGCCACTGCACCAGCTGCGGTACAACGTCGGGATAAACGTGCCCTCGGAAATCCCCTGCGGTATAACCGGTGCGCCAGATAATACCTTGCAGCGTTTTCAGCGCCGGGGATTTCTCGTCCTTGTCCATGTAGACGTAGAGCTGATCGACCAGTTCGACGATTTCAGCCTGCGGTTCATTAATCTCTTCACGCAGCGCATCCAATGCCTGCAATACTTCCAGGTCTTGCCCATGGCGGGTGATAAAATCGGCCAACCGGGCACGAGCATAGGGGAACAGCACCTGATGCACGAAGCGGATGTCGGTCGTTGTCCCTTCAATATCAGTCACAATGGCACGGATCATTTGGCCTCCAACAGGCGAAGTTGCAGTTCACACTGGAATAAAAACTCCAGTCCCTCCAGATGACGGCGCGCCTCGGCGACATTTTTGCCCCAGCAGGTCAGGCCGTGTCCGCGGACCAGAAAACCATAGTGTAGCGGATGTGACTGGGCCCATTGAGCTATCTCTGCGGCCAGCGCAGGAATATCCTGACTATTGTCGAAAATGGGAATAACCACCTCGTCGAGGTGCGTACGCTGACCCGCCAGCGACTTCTGCATTTCATACCCCTGCAACACCAGGCCGTTGCTGTGCTCAACGCGAGACAGCACGGTCGAGTTTACCGAGTGGGTGTGCAATACCGCACCCACTTCAGGATACAGTCCGTAAATCAGCGTATGCAAACCGGTTTCAGCAGAGGGTATTCTGCCGCTCGGCACGTGGTTGGTGGCAATCTCTACCTGCAGAAAATCATCGGCGGTCAGTTGCCCTTTGTCCTTACCCGATTCAGTAATAAGGCAGTGGCTGTCACCGTCGCGCACGGACATATTGCCGCCGGTAGCCGGGCACCAGCCTTTTTCACCAATCCAGTGGCAGGCCGCAAGTAGAGCATCAAGAGGATTATTTTCGGTCATTATTTTTCCTGAAAACCGTGCGTTTATGAGAGGGTCCGTGCCGCGCTTTCTGACTGATTATTCTGTTTCGCTCTGAGCTAGATGATTGCGCTATTTAGCCGTTTAAACATCTAAGCGTCTCGATTGCCAAATATTATCATCGTGCGGTAGTATCAACCAATAGGTATCGACAATTTTGCTATCGGCAAACCTCACCACATTACGATTTTTATCGCTTTCAAGGCGACTGGAGCAAGAAAATCCATGAGTACTGTAGCACTGATCCCACAGAGTAAACTCCCGGCGTTAGGCACCAATATTTTCTCGCAGATGAGTGCGCTGGCGCAAAAACACAACGCTATCAACCTGTCTCAGGGTTTTCCCGATTTTGATGGGCCAGAGTACCTGCGTCAACGCCTGAGCGTGCACGTGGCGGAAGGCTCGAACCAGTACGCGCCAATGACCGGCACCGCCGCATTGCGTAACGCTATTGTCGATAAAACCGAGCAGGCCTACGGCTACCGTCCTGACGCCGAAACGGACATCACCATTACCTCTGGCGCAACCGAGGCCCTGTACATCGCGATAACAGCACTGGTATCGCCGGGTGATGAAGTGATCAGCTTTGATCCAAGCTATGACTGTTACGCACCCGCCGTTCAGCTGGCAGGCGGCGTGAGCAAGCGTATCCAGCTTCTGCCGCCAGAGTTTAGGGTCGATTGGTCAAAGCTTGCCGACCAGATTACCGACCGCACCAAAGTCATCATCATTAATACTCCACACAACCCGACCGCTACCGCCTGGAGCGAACAAGACGTCGAGCGCCTGTGGCAGATAGTCGCCGAGCGCAATATTTTCGTAATAAGCGATGAAGTCTATGAGCACATCTGCTTCGCCCAAGACGGCCACGCCAGCGTATTGCGCCACCCCCAGTTGCGCCAGCGCGCCATCACCGTGTCGTCCTTCGGCAAGACCTTCCACATGACCGGTTGGCGCGTGGGCTATTGCCAGGCGCCGGCGGCCATTAGCGCCGAGCTGCGCAAGATTCACCAGTTCCTGACCTTCGCCATCACCACGCCGGTACAGCTTGCCTTAGCGGACATGCTGCGCGAGCACCCAGAACACTGGCAGGCGCTGCCAGAGTTTTATCAGGCCAAACGCGACCGTCTGGCACAGGGGCTGGCAAAAAGCCGCCTCAAGGTATTGCCAAGCGAAGGCACCTATTTCCTGCTGGTCGATTACAGTGAAGTCTCTGATTTGGATGACGTTGCATTCTGTCAGTGGTTGGTTGAACATGTGGGTGTGGCTGCAATACCGCTTTCGGTATTCTGCGCCGATCCTTTCCCACATAAACTGATCCGCCTGTGCTTCGCCAAGAAAGAAGCCACGCTGGACGCCGCTGCGGAGCGCCTGTGTCAACTTTAAAACTGTCGGTATTACAACAGCCGCTGGTCTGGCTAGACGGTGAAGCCAACCTGAGCCATTTTGACTCACTGCTGGGGCCGTTGATTAATCGTGACCTGATTATCCTGCCGGAAATGTTCACCACCGGTTTTGCGATGCAGGCTCCCGAGCGCGCTCTGCCTGAATCTCGCGTCGTCGAGTGGCTGCACAAGTGGGCGCGCAATCTGAACGCCATGATAGGTGGCAGCGTTGCGTTGTCTACGCCGAAGGGCGCGGTGAACCGTTTTCTGCTGGTCGAGCCGCAGGGTAAGGTGCATTTCTACGATAAGCGGCACCTGTTCCGCATGGCGGGTGAGCACAATTATTACGTCGCGGGCACACGTCGCGAAGTGGTCGAATGGCGCGGATGGCGCATTCTTCCGCAGGTGTGTTACGACCTGCGATTCCCGGTATGGTCACGCAATACTCAGGATTATGACCTGGCGCTTTACGTCGCCAACTGGCCTGCACGCCGTACGCATCACTGGCAGGCGCTGCTGACCGCCCGCGCCATCGAGAATCAGGCTTACGTCGCAGGCTGCAACCGCGTCGGCGACGATGATAATGGCCATCACTACAGCGGTGACAGCCTGATTATCAGTCCTCAGGGTGAAGAGCTGGCCCGTGCTGAACCCGGTGCAGCGATGATAATTGAAGCCGAACTGTCTCTGGAGGCGCTTCAGGAATATCGCGAAGCTTTCCCGGCATGGCTCGACGCCGACAGCTTCCTGCGTCACGACTAACGGCCTTAGCTCTGTGGGAGTTCAGGCTCTCACAGAGCCATTAATGTAAACTCATATCACTGTACCGATAGCTGGTGCAATTCTTGCATCCAGTCTCCCCTGCTAAAACATCTGACAGAGGGTAACTGATGACTATCACGTTTATTGCACACTCCACGCCTGAACCTGTTTATTACGGTGCGCTGGCCGCGATACTTGCTGAGTTGCGCGCGTTGCCGCTGTGTCACCTGCCGGTCAGATTCGACAACCAGCGTTTCATTAATTCTCGCCAGTACATTTCCCCACAGGGGCAGCAGATTACCAGTGGCTTACTCTGGCTGGAACGCTTGACGGGTCGCGGAGCGGGTGCAGAATTTGAGTTAGAATCGCTGATAAATCGGGCAGTTAAGGAGGATATCGTCGTTCCATTGAATCAGCCTTTGTCCTCCCCTTGCTATGCACAAATGATCCGGACGATCGCCGAAAAAGGGATCGCTATCGAGTCCCTGCAGGTGGTCAAAAACCAGGATCGCTATCAGCTTGAAGACTGCGAAAACGGCAAAATTCGCAGCAACGGCTGGACCCGCGATCGCTTCGGGCGTTGGGTATTAGGCGCAGTCACTCAGCCGGTGATGCGTGCCGGAAATCAACTCAGACTCGCCGTTTTGGGCGATGCAGCCGAGCACCGCGACAGCTATCCGGCGATGCTCGCTGCACTGGGAGACGCCGCCGATGCACTGGCAATGAACATTGAGATTGTCTTCATTCCCCCGACGCTGGTCGGCAGCCAGCTCGACAGCACGCTCTATGACGTCGATGGTACGTTGCTGCCTGGCCTCAGCGTTCAGGGTGCCGAGAACATTAACGCCAACACCCTAAGCCAGCTCACCGTCGCGAAATGGGCTATGGACAACCAGACGCCGGTGCTGGGCATTAACAGCGGCATGCACATGATGGTCACCGCGCTGGGGCAGAAGGTGCTCGGCGAAGAAACGGTTGCCATGCCCGGCCCGTCTTCACTCAGAGCGCTACAGTCAATCCTGCCGCTGGAGAAGGAGCCGGTGCGCAGGGGCAATCACAGGGTGCTGTTCCAATCTGGCAGCAGGATGGCGAAGATGATGGGAAGAGAGGCGCAGATTCGCTACAACCAGCGCTGGCGGCTGAGTCCAAAATTGCTCGACCGACTTTCTTGCACAGGATTGCAGGTGACCGGTACCGATGAGTCGGGCCTGTCGGCGGAATGCATCGAGCTGGACGACCACCCGTTTTTCGTTGGCGTACAGGGGAATCCCGAGTTGCAGTCACGCCGTGAGCGCCCCCATCCTCTGTTGATGGCATTTCTACAGCAAGTGCGCCAATGCAACAGAGAACGGGAGATAAGCCACGATGCGTTAACTAAGAGTGTGCGGTTAAAGCATCCGTATTTCTTAATGGGTTGAACAGCGCATTCAGGGTCACCGCTGCCAGGCAGGCAGCGCTGATCCCCGAGTGCAGCAACGTTTGTACCCAGCCCGGGAAGTGATCGTAAAAGCTCGGCATCACGATAGGGATCATCCCGAAGGCTATCGACGTCGCCACCACCACCAGATTCATATTGTCCTTATATTCCACCTTCGACAGGGTACGGATGCCGCTGGCGGCTACCGATCCAAACAGCACTACGCCCGCCCCACCGAGTACTGGCGAAGGGATCGACGCGACAACGGTGCCCAGGCTCGGCAACAGCCCGAGTGCGATAAGAATAACGCCCCCCGCCGCCACCACGAAACGGCTCTTCACGCCGGTTAACGCCACCAGGCCGATGTTCTGCGCAAAAGAACTCTGTGGAAATGAATTGAACACCGGCGACAGCGCGCTGCTCAGCATATCGGCGCGCAGCCCTTTGGCGATGCGTTTGGAATCGACCGGAGAACCGACTATCTCGCCAACGGCCACTAAACCGGCGGTAGTTTCAGTCAGCAATACCAGTACAATCAACAGCATCGACAAAATCGCGGCCACGTTAAACGTCGGCAAACCATAGGCAAACGGCGAGGGTAACGCCAGCGTCAAGCTATGCCCCAGCGTCGAGAAATGGGTTTTGCCGAGAAAAATCGCTACCACGGTCGAGAGTAACATCGCCATCAGTACCGAAATGCGTCCGATAGTCTGGCTGCCAAAACGGTTGAGCAGCAGGATAATCGCCAGGGTAAAGGCCGCCAGCCCAATGTTGCCGGTTGAGCCCCAATCTGCTGCATGGGCATTACCGCCCATTGCCCAGCGCACCGCGACCGGCATCAGCGACAGTCCAATCACCGTCACCACCGTTCCGGTAACCACCGGTGGGAAGAAACGAATAATCTGCGCGAAATACGGCGCAATTATCAGGCCAATCAGCGAAGAAACGATAACGGCACCAAACACTTCCGGTAACCCGCCCCCTCCGGTGACAATGGTCACCATGGTAGAAACACCGGCAAATGACACCCCCTGCACCAGCGGCAGACGTGCGCCAAAGCCAGGAATACCCAACGTTTGCAGCAACGTCGCCATCCCGCTCACAAACAGCGCGGCGGTGATAAGCATGCCTATTTGCGTCGCCCCCAGACCGGCTGCACTGCCGATGATAAGCGGCGGCGCAATGATACCGCCGTACATGGTCAGAATATGCTGTAGGCCGTAGGCAAAGGTTTTTCCCAGTGGCAAACGCGCGTCTTCCGGCGCGGCCGCTGAGACGGTCGGTTTGGAAACGTTATTCATTTTGGCAACTCCCGGCGGTCAGCTCCCGCGATAAGTTGAATAAGAATACGGGCTGAGGAGGATAGGCAGATGGTAGTGCGCCTGCTCGGCCGAAATAATGAAGTCAACAATCGCCAGGTTGTACAGCGTCTCACGCCCGTTGGCGAAGAAATACGCGCCCACGTCGGCATAGAGTCGGTAGTTCCCTGCCTCGACGCCCTCAGGGGTTAAGCCCGCCGCACGACCGTCCGCGTCGGTCGCCGTCTCATTGATTTTTAACGCCTGCTGACCGTCGATTTTTTCCAACCACACCCGCACGTTCGCGGCGGGTTTACCTAATGAAGTATCCAGAATATGGGTCGTTATCTTGGTCATCAGTTAAATAACTCCTTAAAGCGCAGCAGGGTTATCTGCTGTAATTGTTCAGCCGTCTCTTTCAGCTCCTGCTCATCGTTATTCTTTAAACGACGATGCAGATGCGCGAGAATTTCGTCCGGTGTTCTGCCTTTGGCACGGATCAGAAAAACGCGGTTAAAGCGTTGTTCATATTGCTGATTGCCTTCCAGCAGTGCCTGCGTGGTCTGTTGTTCGAGGCCCAAAGAGGCCTGCTCGGCGCGCGACAGCGCCGCCTCTTTGCTGTCGCCCTGCAAGCGTTCGCCGATGCGCGGATGCTGGGCCAACGCGCTGCTGATAGCCTCTGCCTGCCAGCCGTGACTCGCCTGGGTGGCAAAACTCACCGCCTCATCGACGGTGTGAAACGGTCGTGCGTCAGTCACTGCATTCACCCACTGCGGGATACTCACGCAGGGGGTCAGCGCTTCACGCGCTGCGTGCGCCGACAGTGCATTAAATTGCTCTAAGGTCATCTTCAGTCCCTGATTAATTGCTGATTTTTTACTGAGCAAAACCTAAAACCGTGTCGATATACGCCTGCGTCGCATAGGCTACGTCTTCCACGGTCACCGATTCGTCGGGATGATGGCTGATACCGTCTTTACAACGAACAAACAGCATCGCGACCGGCCAGCGTTCGGCAATTGCGATGGCGTCATGCCCCGCACCGCTCGGCAGCAGCATCGACTGCCCCTGCAATGCCTCAACGCTCTGCGCCAAACGCTGCTGTAACGCAGGGTCGCAGGCGGTGGCCTGAATACCGTAGAACTGCTCGGCGTCAAAGCGCAGACCGCGTCGGGCAGCAATCTCATTGGCCTTGCCCAGCAGATCAGCAAGCAGCACGCCGAGCGCGTTATCTTCAGGACCGCGCACGTCGAGCGACAGTCTGACCTCGCCCGGAATAACGTTAACCGCTCCCGGAAAACTCTCTATCTTTCCAACGGTTGCCACCAGATTATCGCCACGTGCAGCGGTCATCGTTTCGATGGCGACCATCCATTCGGCAGCGGCAGCCAAGGCGTCCTGACGGTGCCCCATCGGCACGGTTCCGGCGTGGCCGGCGTGGCCGACGAAGCCGCAGTTAAGACGACGAGCGCCGTTGATCGCCGTCACGACGCCCAACGGCAAATCAGCAGACTGCAGGCAAGGACCCTGCTCGATGTGCAGCTCGAGGTAGGCACAGAAATCGTTAACGTCGCGCTGCGCCGCCAGAATATCGGCTGGATTCAGCCCGAGGCCGAGCATAGCTTCGGCCACGGAAATGCCGTGTGCGTCAGTGCGTTGCAGCCAGTCCTGCGGCCAGGTGCCGGTCAAACCCCGGCTGCCAAGCAGCGTGATGCCAAAACGGGTACCTTCTTCATCGGCGAAACCGACAATCTCTACCGCCATCGGCAGGCGGATCCCTTGTGAATGCAGATGAGCCACGACTTCGATAGCGGTTAATACGCCGAGTGGGCCGTCGTAGCGCCCCGCATTACGCACGCTGTCGAGATGGGAACCGAGCAGCAGCGCTGGCGCCTGCGGGTCAAGACCTTCATAGCGGCCACAGATATTGCCGACGCTGTCCTGCCAGGTCGTCATCCCCACTGCCGCCATCCATTCGCCCACCAGACGGTTGGCCTGAATATGCTGTGCGGAGAGGTAAACCCGGGTCAGTTCGCCCGGTGTTTCACTCAGTTCTGCGAGTCTATCGCAGCGCGCCATCACTCTGAGCGCCGCCTGCTCTGCCTCTGTACTCAATGGGATGGCTGCTATCATTACTGGCCTCCTACCACACCGTTTGTCACGGCGGCATAGTGGTCCCATGCGGCCTGAGAACCGGCACCGTATTTCGACGCGAAACCCAGACGATTTAGTACCGCCTCGAGCGCCACCAGCGTTTGCATCACACAGTCTTTGCGAGCGTTGTAGCCCATGGTGCCAATGCGCCAGATTTTGCCGCTCAGCGGGCCAAACGAGGTGCCTATCTCGATACCAAAATCGAGAAGCATGGTCTGACGCACCTGCTCACCGTGCACGCCCGGCGGAATAACGACGCCAAGCACGTTGTTCATGCGGTGGTTTAGGTCGCCGAACACTTCCAGTCCCATGCCTTGAATACCGGCCAGCAGCGCGTCGCCGTGCAGCTTGTGACGAGCGATGGTGTTGTCCAGACCTTCTTCCAGAATGACGCGAGCACATTCGCGGGCAGCAAACAGCATGCTGGTCGCTTCGGTGTGGTGGTTGAGGCGCTCAGGTCCCCAGTAGTCCATGATCATGCCGAGATCGAAATAGTTGGAGTAGATCATCTCTTCGTCACCGTCGGCGTGGTCGGCGGTGCGGATCCCTTCTTCGATACATTTACGGCGGCGGATCTGTTCTTCAAATTTCGGGCTGATAGTCACTGGCGAGCTGCCGGATGGGCCACCGAGGCATTTTTGCAGACCCGCAGACACCGCATCGAGGCCCCAGGCGTCGGTTTCAAGCACGTTGCCGGCAAAGGATGCCGTTGCATCGCAGTAGAACAGTACGCCGTGGCGACGGCAGATGTCGCCCAGCTGTTCCAGCGGTTGCAGCATGGTGGTCGAGGTATCACCCTGTACGGTCAGCAGCCAGCGCGGTTTGACCGACTTGACGGCGTCTTCAACCTGTTGTGGATCAAAGACTTCACCCCACGGCACTTCGATGGTGTGCACCTCGGCGCGACAGCGGCGGGCAATTTCGCACAGCAGATGACCAAAGCGACCAAATACCGGCACCAACACCTTGTCGCCCGGACGAATGCCCGACAGCAGCACGGCTTCAATACCGGCACGCGAGGTACCGTCGATCAGGAAGGTCCACTGATTGCGGGTCTTATATACCGCGCGGTACAGCGCCATGACTTCATTCATGTAGCCGGTCATCGCCGGATCGTACTGGCCGATGAGCTGGCTCGACATCGCGCGCAGCACGCGCGGATCGGCGTTGATTGGGCCTGGGCCCATCAGCAGACGGTTAGGCGGGTTGATTTGACCGAAGGTTGAGATGTCCAAGATAATTATCCTTTTTAATCAATGACTTTTAGACTACTGCCGGGGTTTCGTTGAGTCCACGCACCGACGCGATAAACTGTTTGAATTCTGGCGTTTGCGGATTGGCGAACAGTGCGCGACTCTCACCCTGCTCCCACACGGTGCCCTGGTGCATAAACACCACCCGATCACCGACCTCACGCGCGAAGTTCATTTCGTGTGTCACCAACACCAGCGTCATCCCTTCTGCCGCCAGCTGTTCCAACACTTTCAATACTTCCCCGACCAGCTCGGGATCGAGGGCAGACGTGATTTCGTCACACAGTAAAACTTTTGGATTCATCGCCAGCGCACGGGCAATGGCGACGCGCTGCTGTTGGCCACCGGACAGGTTGGCGGGATAGTAATCTACGCGATCTGCCAGTCCGACTTTACTCAGCATCTGAATCGCCAGCTCGCGACATTCGGCGGCGCTTTTACCCAACACGCGGCGCGGTGCGAGCATAACGTTTTCCAGCGCGGTCATATGTGGGAACAGGTTGAAGTTCTGAAACACCATGCCAACCGAACGGCTAATTTCACGCGCCTGAGAGTCGCGGTTGGTGATGGTCATGCCGCCCAGCTTGATGCTCCCTTCCTGATAGGCTTCAAGACCGTTCATACAGCGCAGCAGCGTACTTTTGCCCGAACCGCTGCGGCCGATGATGCAGATAACTTCTCCACCTTCGATATCCAGATCCACGCCTTTCAGTACATGGTTCTGACCATAATATTTTTGAACCTGATTAATGGTGATCAGCGGCATTACTTTTTATCTCCAAGCAATGTTCTTTCCAGATAATGACTGTAAAGAGAGAGTGGATAGCACATCAGGAAGTAGCCGCAGGCGACTAATCCAAAGACTTTGAACGGTTCGTAGGTCACGTTGTTAAGCATGGTTCCGGCCTTGGTCAGCTCGACAAAACCAATGATCGAGGCCAGTGCGGTGCCTTTGATGACCTGCACCAGAAAACCTACGGTCGGCGCAACGGCGATGCGCAGTGCCTGAGGGGCGATGACGCGCCAAAGCGTCTGGCCGAAACTCAGACCGAGGCAGCGGCAGGCTTCCCATTGCCCTTTAGGCAAAGCTTCGATACTGCCGGACCAGATATCGGCCAGATAAGCGCTAGAGTAAAAGGTTAGCGCAAAGGCAGCGGCGGTCCAGGGACTGACGTTGATGCCGAACAGTCCGAGGCCAAAGAACGCCAGAAACAGCTGCATCAGCAGCGGGGTACCCTGAAAAATCTCGACGTAGACGCGCACTACGTTCGCCATCCAGCGACGGCGAGTCAGGCGCATCAACACCAGTGGAATAGTGACGACCGTGCCGCCAAAGAAGGCCACCAGCGAAAGTAAAAGGGTCCAGCGCGCGGCGAGCAGCAGATTGCGCAGGATGTCCCAGTCGGTAAAAGTCATCATCAGCTGTAGCTCCCAAAGAAGCGGCGTCCGGCGAGCAGCAACAGCTGGCGCATCACTATCGACAGCGCCAGATAGAACAGCGTACAGACGAAATAGGTTTCAAAGCTCAGGAAAGTGCGCGACTGAATCAGGCTCGCGACAAAGGTCAGTTCCTGATAGGAAACCTGCGAAACCACCGACGATCCGAGCATCACGATAATGCACTGGCTGACCAGCGCAGGGTAAATTCGTTTTAATGACGGCGGTAGAATGACGCGGAAGAAGGTCTGGCTGCGGCTTAAGCCCAGCACACGACTGGCTTCCCACTGGCCTTTCGGCGTCGCCTGAATACCGGCGCGGACTATCTCGGTGCTGTACGCCCCGAGGTTAATCAGCATCGCCAGCAGCGCGGCCTCGCCTGCGGTCAGCTTCAACCCCAGGCTCGGCAAACCAAACACGATAAAGAACAGCTGAACCACGAAGGGCGTATTGCGAATGGCTTCAACATAGATGCCCCAAATGCGGCGCAGCGTCACGTTGTTTCCACAGCGAATGGCCGCACCGGCGATACCGAGAGCAATACCGCCGACAGTCGCCATGAAGGTCAGCTCAATGGTGGTCCACAAACCGGCCAACAGCTGCGGCAGATAGGGCCATAATGCAGGGAAATTAAGCTGATACGTCATGAAATTTCTCCGTTGCGCGCGCTAACTTTTTTCATTGTGAATCAGGCACCCAGATTGGCAGGCAGCGGGGCCTTCATCCATTTTTGAGACAGGCCGTCCAACGTTTTGTCTTTCAGCGCTTCGTCGATCAGTGCGTTGACCTTAGCTTTCAGTGCTGGCTCGTCCTTACGCATACCGATGAAGCAAGGAGAATCTTTCAGCAACACCTTGGACTCTGGCGCTTTCTGCGGGTTTTGACGCGCGATGGCAGCCACCACTAGGTTACCGGTAGCAATGAATTCCACCTGGCCCGACAGATAGGCCGACAGCGTGGTGTTGTTATCTTCATAACGTTCGATTTTTGCATCTTTCGGGGCGATATCGGTCAGCACCAGATCTTCCACCGCACCACGGGTCACGCCGATAGACTTACCGGAAAGCTGTTTCACGTCGCTCAGGGCATCGCCTTTAGCCCCAAATACGCCGAGGAAGAACGGTGCATAGGCCTTGCTGAAGTCGATCACTTTCTCGCGCTCAGGGTTCTTACCAAGGCTGGAAATGACCAGATCAACTTTATCGGTTTGCAGGTAAGGAACGCGGTTGGCGCTGGAGACCGGCACCAGTTGCAACTTAAGTTTCATCTTGTCGGCCAGATAGTGCGCCATATCGATATCGTAACCCTGAGGCTGCATATCAGTGCCGATAGAACCAAAGGGTGGGAAGTCCTGTGGGATAGCCACACGTAGCACGCCACGTTGCTGAATATCCTGCAATTGATCGGCCAAAACCAACGGTGCCTGAATCATCAGCATCGCCGCACCTACCCACGCCAACAACCGTTTGTTCATTTTCATTTGAGACTCCCCGGGTTAATAGTTTATGAAACGATAGATTCTTATGCCATGCATTCTGCAACTAATGTGCCAAAAAGCAGAAACAGGCGAGACATATTGGCAATGCCTCGATTCATAAAGGATTAGCGGGAGAGATAAACAAAGCAGCGGGCGAATTTATCGCCCCAAAGCGGGGCAAAAGCGGCGCACCTGAAAAAACCCTTCGCACCTAAAACGTGCAAAAGCACCAATTCAGGGCTTTGTTTTGATCAGATTAGCGCTGCTCAAGCTCGTCGAGATCGTTGTACAGGTCGGTAATTTGGTGAATACGCTGCCGACCTGAAGCCAGCATTTCATGCAATAAAGCATTGCTGAGCAGATTGGCCAGACTCATCGCCGCCGAATAGGAGTCGAAGGCTGAGACACTGTCGAGAGAAGCGGCCAGATGCCAGCGCGCCAGTGGGATAAGCGACTGTGCCTGCGGCTCGCAAATCAGTAATACCGGGACATTTAGCTGTTGCAGCTGAGTCAGAATCGCACGGGTTGCGCGCGGGCGACGGCGGAAGGCGATAAACACCACGACGTCCTGCGGGGTGAGGTCGACCAGCTCTTCGGCCAGGGTCTGGCCCGGCTGCGGCATTAACGTCACCTGATTTCGCACCTGCAATAGCTGCTGGCGCAGGTGTAATGCCACCGGATAGCTGTTACGCATCCCCAGCAGGCGAACCTGTCGCGCATTGCTCAGTGCGGTAATCACCGCGGTAAACTGGCTGCCGTCAATCTGATTGATCCATTGAGTCAGGTTAGCCATTTCCTGCTTGTAATGGCGCGACAGCAGCGTATTGCCCTGCACCGCGTCACGGCTGTCGGTCAACGGCATCCCGCTCTGGCGCAGGGTTCTCACCTCATCGCGCATATCGCGGTAGCTGGGATAACCGAGACGTTTGAACAGTCGGCTGACCGTCGCCTTCGAGACGCCGCTGAGGCGCGCCAGCTCGGCGCTGTTGTAGCTCATCAGGTCATCGATGTGATCGAATATAAAATCCGCAACCCGCTGTTCCTGTGGCGTAAGCTCGGCGTAATAACCGCGCAGGCGTTCGTCGATCTGTTTCATGTGTTGTTTCCTGTAACCAACGTTTCAGCCGAAGATATCATGACCTACAATTCCTTAGGCAAATAAATTTCACTCGTTTCACTTTCTGCTTTTGCTCACAGATTTAGAAAACTTTATCCATAAGCAGACGATCTGGAACAGCTCTTGCTTATTGAAAACCAGGTATCAATTTTTTGGACAAAGGATCACGGCATGATTAACAGTAACAGCGCACCGCTCGGTATGGCGGTCACCCCTCACCATCTTGCCAGTCAGAGCGCACTGGCGGTCTTGCGCGAGGGAGGTAATGCCATTGAAGCGATGGTGGCCGCCGCCGCGACGATTGCCGTGGTCTATCCGCATATGAACGGTCTGGGCGGCGACGGCTTCTGGCTCATTGTGCCGCCGCAGGGCAATCCGGTCGCTATCGACGCCAGCGGGGCCGCCGGTTCGCTGGCGTCGCTCGATTTCTATGCCGGGGAGAGCCACATACCCCATCGTGGTCCGAAGGCCGCTTTAACCGTCGCGGGTACGGTGGGTGGCTGGCAGGAAGCGCTGAACGTCTCTAACGAGTTAGGCGGTGAGCAGAAGCCGCTTTCGCGGTTGCTGCGCGATGCCATTCGCTACGCGGCCGACGGCTTTCCGGTCACGGCCTCGCAGGAGGCGGCGACACACAGCAAGCGCCACGAGATGGAGTCTATGCCCTCGTTCGCCGAGGTGTTTCTGCCGAACGGCCATGTGCCGCAGTGTGGTCATCGCTTTACTCAGCCGCGACTCGCCTCAACGCTGCTACAGCTGGCAGAAGAAGGACTCGACAGCTTCTACCGCGGTGAACTTGCCGACAGCATGGCCGCCGATATGCAAAAGCTCGGCATGCCAATCACGCACGAGGATCTGGCCGCGTATCGCCCGCAGCGCCGCACGCCGCTGAAGCTCAAGCACAGCAAAGGCGAAATCTACAACCTGACGCCGCCGACCCAGGGTCTGGTGTCATTGGCGATTCTTGGCCTTACGGACCGTCTCAATCTTGAGGCGATGGATGAGGGCGCAACCATTCACAGCATCGTCGAAGCCACCAAGCTGGCGTTTGGTCTTCGCGACCGCTTCATTACCGACCCGCGCATCATGACACAGGACGCGCAGGCGCTGTTGGATCCGGCCTATCTTGATGCCCTGGCCACGCGAATCAATCCGCATCGCGCCGCCGACTGGGGCAAAGGTAAAGGCCCCGGCGATACCGTCTGGCTGGGCGTGATGGACAGCAGCGGGCTGGCCGTGTCGTTTATTCAGAGCATTTATCACGAGTTTGGCAGCGGCGTTGTGCTGCCAGACAGTGGCGTCATGTGGCAAAACCGAGGGGCCTCTTTCAGCCTTGATGCCGACCACTTGCTGGCGCTGGCACCCGGCAAACAGCCGTTCCACACCCTGAACCCTGCGGCGGCACGGCTCTACGACGGACGTACCATGGTCTATGGCTCGATGGGCGGTGACGGTCAGCCGCAAACGCAGGCGGCGGTGTTTATCCGCCACGTTATTCAGAAAAAATCCCTGCAAGAGTCGATCAGCGGTCCACGCTGGCTGCTGGGCCGCACCTGGGGACAAAGCTCCGACTCACTGAAGCTGGAAAGCCGCTTCAGCCACGCGACGCTGGCCGGTCTGCGCCAGCGCGGCCATGACGTCGAGATGCTGCCCGAGTTCAGCGAGGCGGTGGGTCACGCCGGTGCCATTGTGCGTCACACCAACGGCATGTTCGAAGGCGCATCCGACCCGCGCAGTAACGGCAGCGCGGCAGGATTCTGACATTGAGAGGGAGCCGCGGCTCCCTCACCTTAGCCCTTCCCCGCTCTGAGGGAGGTGATTAAATAGAGGAGAATTTATGAAAACCACATCTTCTGTGCCACCCGCCGATTGGGCTGCCTATGTGAGCCAGATGGAGGCTATATTGGCCTTGGACCTCGACGACGCCCGTCGTCAGGAATTGTTGACGCAGTTTAGCCGCATCGCACAGATGGCTCAGCCGTTGATGGACCTTCCGCTTGACCCGCGCCTCGAGATTGCCGGGGTCTATCACGCATGAAACCTTTACACGAAGCGGGCATCGACGACATCCAGCAGGCTCTGAAGAGCGGCGACGTATCTGCCACCGAAATTGCCCGTCAGACGCTCGAAAACATCGAGAAAGCCAATCCGGCGATTAATGCCTATACCCATATCACGCACGAACGCATGCTGAGTGAGGCGGCGAAGGTTGATAAACTGCGGGCCAGCGGCGCTGAGCTGCCGCCACTGGCTGCGGTGCCTTACGCAGTAAAAAATCTGCTCGACGTGACCGGCGAGGTGACGCTGGCCGGTGCCAGCCTGAACAGCAGCAATCCAGTGGCCAAAGAAGACGCTTGGACCGTCGCCCGCCTTGCACAAAACGGCGCACTGCTCTCCGGCATGCTAAACATGGACGCCTACGCCTACGGCTTCACGACGGAAAACAGCCACTACGGGGCGACCCGTAACCCACGCGACCTCGAACGCGTAGCGGGCGGTTCTTCGGGCGGATCCGCCGCCGCCGTAGCGGCAGGCCTGGTGCAATTCACTTTGGGCAGCGACACCAACGGTTCTATCCGCGTCCCCTCTTCCCTGAGCGGCATTTTAGGACTGAAACCCACCTTTGGCCGGCTGTCGCGACGCGGCAGTCAGCCCTTTGTCGCGAGCCTCGATCATTTAGGCCCGATGGCGCGCAGCAGCAGCGATTTGTCACTGGTGTACGATGCGCTGCAAGGATATGACAGCGCCGATGCGTTTCAGGCCCACAAACCGACGGTCGAGACCTTTTCACAGCTGACACGCGGCCAACAGGGGCTGCGCACCGCCGTACTTGGCGGCTTTTTCAGTACCTGGTGTGACGACAATGCCAAAGAGGCGGTGAAACGGGTCGCTCAGGCGCTTGAGGCGCAGGAAGAAGTCGAGATGCCGCAGGCCGAGCTGGCCCGTTCGGCGGCGTTCATCCTTACCGCCTCCGAGGGCGGAAACCAGTATTTGCCCCAGTTGCGCAAGATCCCGGAACAGTTCGAGCCGCTGTCGCGCGAGCGTCTGCTGGCTGGCGCGATGATCCCTGCCGCCTGGTACGTGCAGGCCCAGCGCTTCCGTCATCAGTTTCAGCAGCAGGTGCTACCGATATTTGAACACTGGGACATCCTCATCGCCCCTTCTACCCCGTGCCCGGCCACCCTTATCGGACAGGAATCGATTGAAATCAACGGCACATCGTTGCCCACCCGCGCCAGCATGGGCATGCTGACCCAGCCTATTTCGTTCCTCGGCCTGCCGGTAGTTTCCGTGCCGCTGACGACAGCGAGCGGCCTGCCGATCGGTCTACAGCTTATCGCTCCGCCGTGGCGTGAAGATCTGTGCCTGCGTGCAGCATGGGCGTTGGAACAACAGGGGATCGTCAGCGTCAAGAGCTCGCTGATTGGCTAAAACAGACATTTTTTGAAAATCGAGAAATAGATGAAAAGTGAAAATATCGATCGTCCGGCGATTCTGGCTGAAGTGAATGCGGCGTTCTATCGCTACGAACAGGCGCTGATTACCAATGATACGGTGGTGTTGGACGAGCTGTTTTGGCACGACCCACGCACCGTGCGCTACGGAGCGGGAGAAAACCTCTACGGTATCGATCAGATTCGTGAGTTCCGCGCTTCTCGCCCTGCTCAGGGACTGGATCGCGACCTGCAAAACACCGTGATCACCACCTACGGTGACGATATGGCGATCGCCAGCACCGAGTTTCGCCGTAAAGGTACCGACAAGATTGGTCGCCAGATGCAGACCTGGATCAAGATGCCGAGCGGCTGGAAGATAGTGGCGGCGCATGTCAGCCTAATGGTGTAAGCGGGGAGGCTGCCCCTAAAGCCGCTTTTGTGGGCGGCTGCCCTGGACCTGCTTTTAAGGACAATTAACTCCGAGACGCTTTTCCGGTTTGAAAGCTTCAAGGGGCATTTACCTTTCCGCGCCGTCCTGAACTCGCCCATGTGAATCTGGCGCAGAAAAGACATAAGATTTACCGCTGCTGATGCAGCAAAGAACAAACAAAAAAATCCCGCCGTTAGACCGAGCGTGGATTTGACCTCAAGGTTGCCGGTTTTTGTTTGAGAGGGGGGTTGGCGGATTCGGGACAGCGCCGGGCGACGGGTGGCGAGACGCGTTTGGCTCGGAACCGAGACGGGGAACCGCGAAGCGGCGTGGGGTGCCAAGGGGTCTTGGCCTGGGAAGGCCCCTTGGCTGGTCTGGGCCAGCGCCAAGGCGCGTGCCTTTGGCCTTACTTTGACCCAAGAGACTTTGACCTTCCCCAAAAATTTGCAATTAAAAGCCTAATCCTAATTGAAATTAAAAGCCCGCCCCCATTAGATCTAACAGCAGATCCCCCCCTAACATCATTGCCTGAGCATTCAGCGAAGCGGAAGGTTCATCCCCCAGAGACAACAATGTCGTGGCCTGGGCGGCCAGCGGGGAGTTATCCGGCGAGATGGCGACAACCTTTGCACCGCGATCAACGGCCGTTTTGGCAATCTCGGCCAGAACCTCACTCTCCTGACTCACCGAAAGCATCAGTACCGCGTGTTGAGACGACAAACCTGAGGCGCTGATGCGCATAAGCTCGACGTCTTGAAACGCATAAGCTGGACGTCCCGCCCGCAGCAGACCGTTTAGCAGCTCGCTGGCGAAAAATGTACAACGACTCTCTGTGTTGAAAATATATATGCCTTTAACCGCATCAGAAATCAGTGACACAGCGTGGATAAAGGCTTTTTCATCAAAGCGTTGCAGCTGAAAATGTATGCGCTGCTCCCGTTGATTGAGCCTTTGCTGCCACGTCGCCGAACCGAAACCGCTGGTTTTTTCGGACTGCGCGGCCATATAACGCGAACCCACGGCGCTGGCATGGGCCAGCTTCATGCGCAGGTCGCGAATGTCATCACAGCCCATCGATTTGGCAAAACGGGTTATGGTTGCCGGACTCACCCCGGCCTGGGAGGCCAGCTGCTCAATGGTTGCCGACGAAGCGAAGGCGACGTCGTCAAGAATAGCTTGAGCAACCTTGCTCTCTTGCTGGCTAAACTGATTTTGCTGCGCACGAATCTGATAAATAATGTCGCCAATATCTTCATAACCGATAGATTTAGCGAAACGTTGCATGATTTCTGGACTGACGCCGGGCAGCTTGCCGAGGAGCGTTGCCGAAGCAAAGGCAATATCGGTCCCGCCCGGCACCGGCTTCGACACGCTGGTGTCAGGACGTTGCGTCGCCGTTTGTGCGCGCATGTGGGTCATGAAATCGTTAATGTCCTGACAGCCGAGCGATTTGGCAAAGTGCGCGATGGTCTCTGTACTCACACCCGCCCTCGAAGCCAGCTGTTCAAGAGTGGCATCGGAGGCAAACGACGGATTATCCAGGATAACCTTGACGACTTTCTTTTCCTGTCGGCTGAATGTCCCCTGCAAGAATTGAATTTGATAAACAATATCCACAGCTGAGTTGCCCTTTTCTGATCATCGACCCAACAGGTTGCTTTTAACTCAGCCTACCAGAACGTCGTGAATTTCACACAGCCGAGATCTTCCCTCAGCACGGTTATTTATTCCTCAGCCTAGCAAAATGAAAATAATTTTCAAATAAATTCACTTATCTAACTTCAGGATGAGAGAGACATCACAACATTTTAATTAACTATAAGAAAAATAAGCAATTTATTAAGAAAACATTTAACCACTTTGAGCATATTTAGGGTCAGATCACATTCATGAAAAAAAATTTCACCAATAAAAAATCATTATCTGTTTGTTTTTATTATATTTAATTGAAATCCATAATTAAAACCTATGATTTAGCCTATTTACTTCATGTCGAGGCTGGCGTTTTATATTTCCACAGCCACTCAGGCTCCAAACAGGGAATCCAGATGATGCAAAAAATATTTCTATGCTGCGCTGCCGGTATGTCTACCAGCATGCTGGTTCAGCGAATGAAAACCGAAGCCAATAAACGACAATTAACCATTGATATTGAAGCCGTACCGGTTGCCGATTTTGAAAAGATTATTTCTTTGGCCGATATCGTACTGTTAGGGCCACAGGTTAAATACGAACACGCTCGTCTGTCAGATATTGCGGCTGCGCAAGGAAAACAGGTCGAGGTTATTAACATGATGGATTACGGCACCCTGCGCGGGGATAAAGTTCTTGATCGGGCATTGAGCCTTATTTCCTGAAGATCAACTCTTTAAGTTAAGCAATCAGGAGCCCTATGGATCTTGACATCATCAACGTCGAAAGCGTGGATTTAGAAAATAAGCTAATGGAACTGCTGGTTCAGGCCGGCAGTGCGCGAAGTTCGCTGCTGTCTGCGCTGAGAATAGCGAGAAGCGGCGATATTAGTGCAGCAATTAATTTGGTCGAGGAGGCGAAATTATTTATTTCCTCTGCCCACAAAATACAAACCGAATTAATTGGTCTGGATGAAGGGTCTGGAAAAATACCGGTGAGTTTAATTCTGGTGCACGCACAGGATCATTTAATGAACGCCATGCTTATTCAGGAATTAGCCAGCGATATGATTGAACTCTATCGCCGTAACCCGCAAGGAGAATGTAATGACTAAGATTAGTGTAATCGGCGGTGGAAGCAGCTATACGCCAGAGCTGGTTGACGGACTCATTCAACACCACAGCGAAATAGGCCTGAGCGAGTTGGCGTTGGTCGACGTCGAGGCGGGTCGCGAGAAAGTGCAGATTATCGCCGACCTCACTCGACGCATGTTAAAACGCAACGGGCTGGAACAGGTCAAGGTCTCCGTGCACTTCTCGCTGGATGACGCCATTCGCGATTCAAGCTTTGTGCTAACCCAACTTCGCGTAGGCCAGCTTTCCGCCAGGGCCGCCGACGAACGTCTTGGGCTAAAATTTAATATGCTGGGGCAGGAAACTACCGGCGTTGGCGGTTTCGCCAAAGCGCTGCGCACGATTCCCGTGATGCTCGAGGTGGCAAAGACAGTCGAGAGGCTGGCTCCGGATGCCTGGATAATCAACTTCACCAATCCGGCAGGCATCGTCACCGAGGCGGTCAGCCGCCACAGTAAGGCCAATGTTATCGGCCTGTGTAACGTGCCGGTGAACATGCATCATATGATTGCCAATATGCTACAGGCGCCATATGAGGACGTTGAGCTACGTTTTGCCGGATTAAACCACATGGTGTGGGTCCATCAAGTCGCGCTCAAAGGCAAAGACGTCACCGAGTCCGTTATCGAACGCCTGTGCAACGGCGAAACCCTGACTATGAACAATATCAAGGATACCCCTTGGCCACCGGCGTTTCTGCGCGCACTGGGCGCGATCCCTTGCCCGTATCATCGCTATTTCTACCAAACTGACGCAATGCTGGCTGAAGAGTTCGAAGCGGCCGCCGAGCGCGGCACCCGCGCCGAACAGGTGATGAAGGTCGAGGCCGAGTTGTTCACGCTGTACGCCAGTCCTGACCTGGCCGAAAAACCCACCCAGCTTAATTTCCGTGGCGGTGCTTTTTATTCCGAGGTTGCGGTGGAGCTTATTCGGGCGATCCACACCAACTCAGGCAAAGTATTAGTAGTCAACACTACAAATAAAGGCGCCATCGCTGGACTTCCTTATGATGCCGTCGTAGAAACCAACTGCGTGATTAACGCACAGGGCGCACATCCTCTTTCTTTTGGCCCGCTGCCAGAAGCCATGAACGGATTGACGCAGCAGGTTAAAGACTTTGAACGCCTCACCATTGAAGCCGCCGTTAAAGGCTGTAGGAAAAGCGCGATATTGGCGCTGGTGACGAATCCCTTAATTGGCAATGCCAATATTGCCGAAGAAATGCTCGAAGAAATCCTGACACAGAATCGCCGCTATTTACCGCAGTTTAACTAATGAAACATTACCCTATAAATTTCTGACTGCATGATGACTGAAATAGAACGGGTAAAACAGGGGGGGTTATGGCTAATATTAATAATATTATAGAACGCTACGTATTACCGGCAGCATTAAAAATAGCCGGACAGAAACACATATTATCCGTACGTGACGGCATTATACTTAATATGCCTTTCATGCTGATTGGTTCGTTCTTTCTTATCTTCGCCTATTTACCTTTCCCCAGCTATGCCAATTTTATGGGGGAATTATTCGGTGCGGCGTGGCGCGATAAACTGCTTTATCCGGTAAAAGCCACCTACGATATTATGGCGATCATTTCGAGCTTCGGGATTGCCTACCGTCTGGCAGAAAAATACCGCGGCCTCGATCCGTTAAGCACCGGCGCGGTTTCACTGGTCGCATTCTTACTGACCATCCCTCAACATACGCTGTTCACCCCGGTGGTAGGCGCTGAGGCGATGATGGTGAAAGGCGTACTGCCCATGAACTTTATCGGCAGTCAGGGGCTGTTTGTCGCCATCATTATCGCCCTGCTTTCGACCGAGATTTATCGCTTCGTTCACAACCGTGACCTGGTGATCACCATGCCTGAAGGGGTGCCTCCGGCGGTTGCCAAGTCTTTCCTCAGTCTGGTGCCGGGCTTTTGCGTCCTGGCGGTGGTGCTCGCGTTGCGCCTTATCGTCGAAGCCACGCCGTTCGGCGACATCAATACCATGATTGCCACCCTTATCGGCATTCCGATGCACCACATTGGCGGCACATTGCCGGGCATGATTTTCTCGGTGATCTTAATCGGCCTGCTGTGGACACTCGGCCTGCACGGTGACGCGATTGTACTGGTGTTTATTCAACCCATTTGGCTGTCTAACATGTCTGAAAACCTGACGGCGTTTCAGAATAATCAGCCAATCCCGCACATCATTACGCAGCAGTTTTACGATTTATGGATAGCCCCGGGCGGAACCGGCGCACTGCTGGGGCTGGTAATATTTATGCTGATCCGCAGCCGAAGCGCGCAGATGAAACAGCTGGGTCGCATCGCCGCACCGGGTTGCCTGTTTAATATCAGTGAACCGATGGTGTTCGGCATTCCGCTAGTAATGAACCCGTATTTCTTCCTGCCGTTTATTCTGACACCGGTGGTGCTGGTTATTGTCACCTATAGCGCAATGGCGACGGGACTGGTGACGCCACCGGTAGGTATCGCGCTGCCGTTCACCACGCCGATTTTTATTAGCGGGTATCTGGCCACCGGCGGTCATATCTCGGGGACAGTAATACAGTTTGTGAATCTGGCGATTTCGATGGCGATTTACTATCCGTTCTTCCGACTTTGGGACAAACAAAAGTATCGCGAAGAGCAGCAGTACATCAGTTCACAGGCTGAACAGGCCAGCGCCGAGGTGAACGGCAAGGTGTCGGTCAGTTAAGGCTATCTAAAGTTCGAGGTCGTTCAGCGGCCTCGGACGAGCAGATCATTGTGGCCACAGGCGTTCTATTGAAAAACTCAGGTTATAAGCGCACAGCCTGTCGAGGAGTTCCCCCGTCAGGCTGTGCGCGTTAAACCGATATTAGCAGAGACTTAAGGACTTATTTCGCAGGGTGATGCTTTGCCCAATGGTCGGCGATCTCCTGACGTTTACAGATCCAAACGCGATCGTGTGACTGCACGTAATCCAGGAAGCGCTGCAGCGCGCGAAAACGTCCCGGGCGGCCCAGAATACGGCAGTGCATGCCAATTGACATCATTTTCGGCGAGGTTTCTCCCTCGGCATAAAGCACGTCAAAGCTGTCTTTCAGGTAAGTGTAAAACTGTTCACCGGTGTTAAACCCCTGCGCTGAGGCGAAACGCATATCATTAGCCTCGAGCGTGTAAGGGATAACCAGATGCTGCTTCACCTCGCCTGAATCAAGCTTGACCGGCGTCCAAAACGGCAGGTCATCGCCATAATAGTCGCTGTCGTACTGCAAGCCCCCTTGTTCAACCACTAGCCTGCGGGTATTCGGGCTGTCGCGTCCGGTGTACCAGCCGAGCGGCTGAGTGCCAAACAGGTCTCCAAGAATATCGATGGCCTTACGCATATACTCAGCCTCTTGCTGCACGCTCATGTCCTGATAATGAGTCCAGCGCCAGCCGTGGCTCACCACGTCATAATCTGCCTGCTTAATAGCCTCAACCACCTGAGGATTGCGCGCCAACGCCATCGCCACGCCAAAAACGGTTAACGGCAGGCCGCGCTTTTGGAACTCCTGGTGGATGCGCCAGAACCCTGCACGCGAGCCGTATTCATACAGCGAATCCATCGACATATGGCGGTCAGGGAAACTGGCTGCGCCGATAATATCGGAGAGGAACTGCTCGGAACCTGCGTCGCCGTGAAGGACGTTATTTTCGCCACCTTCTTCATAATTAAGCACAAACTGTACGGCAATGCGGGCGTTGTTCGGCCAGTTGGCATGAGGAGGACGGCCAGCGTAACCTATCAAGTCACGTGGGTAATCGCGGGTAAAACCATAATCGATATCAGACATTGTGTTCCCTGCTTGTCGCTAGTTGTTCAGATCTTTAAAGCGCCCGGAGAGTGGCTTGGGCAAAGGATAATCGAGGTCACCGTGCTTGCTGGTTGTTAGGCGCAGAGCGTTTAATGACTCAATCAGACGCACTGCGGCGCTGACGCCATCGATAACCGGAATACCCAGCTCGAGGGTCAGCTCCTGCGCCAAATCAGCCATGCCGCCGCAGCCGAGCACGATAGCGCCGCTGCCGTCAGTCTGTTTCGACTTAATGCACTGCTCGCGTACCTTCTGCTGCGCCAATCCGCTGCCGTCGTCAAGCGAAAGCACTGGTAAATCAATAGAGTGCAGTGCGGCGCAGTGGCGCTCAAAGCCGTACTGATGCAGTAAATGGCGTGCAATAACCAGCGTCCGGGGCAAGGTGGTTACTATCGAGAAGCGGGTCGCCACCAGCGTAGCCATGTGCATCGCGGCTTCAGCAATGCCGACCACCGGCGCGCGAGCCAGCTCACGGGCGGCAAGCAGGCCAGGGTCACCGAAGCAGGCAATGATATGTCCGTCGACGCCCGCATTACGCCCTGCTTTCACCTGTTGTAAAACGCCAAGCGTGGCAATCGCTTCGTCGAAATGCCCTTCAATGGAAGGCGCACCTTCATCAGGACATACGGCAAGAATTTCTGTACCCGGTGAAGCAACCTGACGCGCGGTGGCTGCCATTATTTCCGTCATGCCGAGGCTGGTATTGGGATTGATTAATTGTATACACAGCGATGAACGCGTATCGCGAGATAATGATTCAGCCATTATTGCGCTTCCTCGCCCTGCACCTGCCGGTCCACAATGCCTGAAAACATCTGGGCGAAATCCGGCGTCGGACCTTCGCTGTTCTCGAAACGCAGGCTGGCGACAATATTGTCAAAATGCTGAGCCATTTTCTCGGCCAGCGCAACTGCGTCACGTTTTTTAAGCAACGACAGCAGAAAGTCATGATCGTGGCAACGGCATCCCTGCTGCCACGGCGCGCCCCAGGCAGCGATAGCCAGCGAGGAACGTAGGGTCAGCTGTGAAACCGTTTCGGTCAGCACTTTATTGCCTGAAATGGCCTGCAACTGAACGTGAAACGCCGCAGACAGACGGATCGCCGCCGGGCCGTTACGCTCCTCGTGTGCAACCTTCTCTTCGTTGACCAACTTTTTCATCGCTGCCAGATGCGTCGACTGACAATGCGCCACCACTTCACTCATATTGGCACACTCTAAAATTTTACGCGTGGTGAATACGCTGCGCGACTCTTCGGCGTCTGGCACGGTCACGTGCGCACCACGTTTGGGCAACAGCGTCACCAGTTGCACTGCGGCAAGGCGCTGAAGCACGCGACGAATACCGGTACGGCTCACGGAAAACGCCTCGGCCAGGGCTTCTTCGGGCAGTTTGTTACCGGGCAAAAGCTGGTGTTCAACGATAGAACGCACCAACGCGTTGTAAATGTGGTCGTCCTTATCCTCAGTAAAATAAGCCGTATTCAGGCCGTTCCAGCTGGTCATTATCACTACTCCGTATACCGAACAGATACTTAATCGTATACATGAAAATATTTTTTTGTATACAAAAAATGAAATTTGGCCTAATTCCTGCACTGAACATTTGAATGATTAATTTTTTGGATCGCCGGACGCCGGCCTCCCTTCTTCCAAATGTTGTTTATGACAGGAGCACGATCTATGCCAAACAAGGGAAACACCTCTGCTGCTGCCCCGGAGAATAGCGCCGGAATCATCAAGCCCCACTACAGCCCGAGGCTGTGCAATGACGATCTGGCTCCGACGCGGGACCAGAACTGGAGCTGGTACAACATCTTTTCTTTCTGGATGTCTGACGTACACAGCATGGGCGGCTACGTGGTCGCAGCAAGCTTCTTCACACTGGGGCTGGCAAGCTGGCAGGTGTTGATTTGCCTGCTTTGTGGCATCTGTATCGTGCAGCTTTGCGCCAATCTGGTCGCCAAGCCAAGCCAGCAGGCGGGCGTGCCTTACGCCGTTATCTGCCGTCAGGCGTTTGGCGTTTTCGGCGCCAATATTCCGGCGGTGATCCGTGGGCTTATCGCCTTTGCCTGGTACGGCATTCAAACCTATCTGGCTGCCAGCGCGCTGATGCTGGTTCTGCTGAAGTTCTTCCCTGGCCTTAATCCGCTAACGCAGCCGCACTGGCTGGGTCTTTCGGCGCTGGGCTGGATCTGTTTTGGCGTGATGTGGGTCCTGCAGGCGATGGTGTTCTGGCATGGCATGAGCGCAATCAAACGCTTTATTGATGTCGCGGGTCCGGCCGTTTACGTGGTAATGCTTATGCTGGCCGGATGGATTGTGTACAAAACGGGTCTGAGCAACATCTCCTTTACGCTGGCCAGTAAATCTCTGAGCGTCGGTCAGCAGACCTGGGAAATGATCACGGCTACCGCGCTGGTCGTCTCTTACTTCTCCGGCCCGCTGCTGAATTTCGGTGACTTTTCTCGCTACGGCAAAAACATGAGCGAGATCCGTCGCGGCAATCGTTGGGGGCTGCCGTTTAACTTCCTGTTGTTCTCTATCGTTACCGTGGTGATTGTTTCCGGCACCCAGTCGCTGTTCGGCACCATGATAACCGACCCTATCGAAACCGTAAGCCGCGTCGGTAACAGCGTTGCCGTGGCGTTGGGCCTACTGACCATGATTATTGCCACTATCGGCATTAATATCGTCGCCAACTTCGTTTCTCCGGCCTTCGACTTCTCCAACTGCTCGCCGCAAAAAATCAGTTTCCGCACCGGTGGGATGATTGCTGCCGTGGGTTCCGTGCTGTTAACGCCGTGGAACCTGTTCCAGTCACCAGAGCTGATTCACTACACGCTCGACGTACTGGGCGCGTTTATCGGGCCGTTATTCGGTATTCTGCTGGCGGATTACTACCTGATCAAACGCGGTCATATGGACGTGGATGCGCTGTTCAACGCGACGCCTTCGGGTCGCTACTGGTATCGCAACGGCTTTAATCCCAAGGCTATCGGGGCGCTGGTTCCTGCGGTGTTAATTGGTCTGCTGATTAGCTTTACGCCGAGCCTGCACGGCGTGGCCAACTTCAGCTGGTTTATCGGCGCATTTCTGTCGGGTGGATTCTATCGCTTTATTGCGCGTCATGACCGTGCGACCAGCACCTCAATGAACTATATGAAGGCCGAGCTGGGCAAAGAATAATTTCTGAAGGGATATAAAGCAGCGAAGCCCTGATTCATTACTGAATCAGGGCTTCTGAATAGTGGCGGAACGGACGGGGCTCGAACCCGCGACCCCCTGCGTGACAGGCAGGTATTCTAACCAACTGAACTACCGCTCCACTTTTTTACTGCTTACTGCCGCTCCATGTCACTGGAACGAGGCGAATATTACGGTTGGTCGCTGATTCCGTCAATGCTTTTTCTGACAAATAATTCTATTTGCTCAGTATTTCCTCATCACGCTGTTTTTCACGCCAGGGATGCTTTATTTTCACTCAGTTTCCGGTGGCGCCGGTCGCCACAAACAGCTTCCGCCCTTCTTCATCACCAGATCGAGACGCGATTCATGCGCGCTCAATTCTTCATCGCTGGCAAACAACACCTTCAAACCCGAGGCCGGTCGCAGGATAGGCTGAATATCCAACCCGTCAGCGCCGGTATTCTGCTCGCCTTCGTGGGAAAACTTCATCAACGTCTGCCCACCGGTCATCATCAGATAGACTTCGGCGAGAATTTCGGAGTCAAGCAATGCGCCGTGCAGCGTTCGCTTGCTGTTGTCTATCAGATAGCGGTCACTCAGCGCATCGAGGTTGTTACGCTTGCCGGGAAACAGCTTGCGTGCCATCTGCAGGCTGTCGGTAATCTTGCAAAACGTTTCGGTTTTGGGGATATCACGCCCCAGCATGCCGAACTCGTAGTCCATGAAGCCGATGTCAAAGTTCGCGTTATGGATGACCAGCTCACCGCCGCGAATGTAGTCCAGGAAGTCGTCGGCAATGTCGGCGAACGTTGGCTTGTCGGCAAGAAATTCGTCGCTGATGCCGTGAACGTTGAAGGCTTCGGGATCGATCAGTCTGTCCGGCTTCAAATAGACGTGGAAATTTCTGCCGGTCAGGCGTCGGTTGATGACCTCGACGGCACCGATTTCAATGATACGATGCCCTTCGAAGTGGACGCCCAGCTTATTCATACCGGTGGTTTCGGTATCGAGAACAATCTGTCTGGTAGGTGTTGTTAGCATATTGCAGTGCTCATAGCGCTCGTTTATGTCAGACTTGGCTTTTATATTCTGATGGAAGAGTCTACCAGAGATGCGCAAACAGGTAGAAATTTTCACCGACGGATCTTGCCTCGGCAATCCGGGACCCGGTGGTTACGGCGCAATATTGCGCTACAAAGAGCATGAAAAACCCTTTAGTGCGGGTTATCGACTGACAACCAACAACCGCATGGAGCTGATGGCCGCTATCGTCGCACTCGAAGCGCTAACCGCCCCCTGCGACGTGACGCTCAGCACCGACAGCCAGTATGTTCGCCAGGGAATAACCCAGTGGATCCACAACTGGAAGAAACGTGGCTGGAAAACCGCTGACAAGAAACCGGTGAAAAACGTCGATTTATGGCAACGGCTGGATGCCGCGATTCAGACGCACACCCTGAACTGGATGTGGGTCAAGGGCCACGCGGGCCATCCTGAGAACGAACGCTGTGACGAGCTGGCACGTCTTGCCGCCGGAAATCCTACGCTCGAAGACGTAGGTTATCAGCCAGAGAAATAGTCTGCACCGCGCAAGGGCTAGTCGTCATGCTCTTCGCGGTAGGACTTGTTTGCGCCGACGGGTTGGGCAATCGACTGTCGGCGTGCCTGCACTTTTTTAGCGGTGGGCAGCAGCGGCAGCGTGCGTTTACGTGCCACGATAACCGTCATACAACCGAGCGCCGGAAGATGCGCACTGAGCAGTTCCCCGCCGTGCCGGTGCCAGGGCAATACCTGAAACCGTGATTTAAACATCACTTCATAGTTGAGCAAACTCAGCCAGTCGATGAGCCTTGTCTGACTAAACATGCGGCTAATGTAAGGCTGCTTTTTACGCAGGAAGGGAACGCACTTTCCGAGCCCTATCACGCTAAGCGGCGCAAATCCGCTCAACACCAGCCAGCCATCGTCTATTAAAACTCTATCTACCTCGCGCAGTATACGATGCGGATCGGTGGCATAATTCAGCGTGTGGCACAGCAGACAGGCATCGACTGACTTCTGTTCAAACGGCAGATAGTAAGGGTCACCGAGCACGTGCAGCCCTTGCCCGTCGGGCGCAACGTTGACCTGATGCGAGATGGGACAATCTTCGCTGTTGATTTCAGTACTCAAATTGCCAATTTTAAGCAAATGAAAGCCATACAACTTGCTCCACCAGGGTTGCAGTTGTCTTTCAAGCGCGGCACGGTAGTAATCACCACGGGGAATGTCATCCCAGGATGAAGGCACCACGAGCTTTTTGCGGATATGTGCTGACTTCATGTTTTGTTTTCAACTTTCAGGCATTTGCTAAACAGGAGTTTGTCATGAATCTTATCAGTATTCCGGCCCTGCAGGACAACTACATTTGGTTACTTGATGACCAAAATGGTCATTGTGTGATAGTGGATCCCGGTGAGGCCGAGCCGGTGCTTGAGGCACTCGGAAAACGTCATCTGACTCCAACGGCTATCATGCTGACCCACCATCATCACGACCATGTCGGCGGCGTGAGGGCGATAATTGAGCGATTTCCCGCTGTAACAGTGTACGGCCCCGAAGAAACTTTGAGCAAAGGCGCTCAGATAATTCTTAAAAACGGCGACGAGGTCGAAATCGGGGGGGTAAACTGGGCTATTTTTGCTACGCCCGGGCACACTTTAGGTCACATTTCATACTATAGCGCACCTTATCTTTTCTGCGGTGATACGATGTTTTCGGCAGGGTGTGGACGCCTCTTCGAAGGAACCGCCGAGCAAATGTACCAGTCGTTTCAACGCTTAGCCGAACTTCCGGACGAAACGCTTGTCTGCTGCGCGCACGAATATACAGTCTCAAACCTTAAGTTTGCACGCTCAATTCTTCCCGACGATTCTGATATCTCAGCCCATGAAGAAACGGTGCTAGATAAGCGTAAAAAGGGGCAATCATCCCTCCCTACAACGCTCGGTTTAGAACGTAAAATCAACCTGTTTTTACGTTGTCATGACGTTGATTTACAAAACAATTTAAACATTAACGAAAGCATTACGACTGACTGGCAGGTTTTTGCGCTTTTGAGGCATCTCAAAGATAGCTTCTGAACCTTTTAGTTGTCTTTTTTGACGAGGCAAAGTAGTATTGCTCGTCTTTTAAGCAACTATGACACACACATGAAGGCTAATGCGATAATCATCATCGCCTCCGTGTTGTTGCTAGCTGGTTGTCAGGCGTCCAGGCAGGACGGCAAAATACCAGAACAGCACGCACAGAGTTTGTCTTCGGCAAGTCAAAGTGAAGCAGGAGAGTACACAGACGATGGGCAGTCGACGTCGGCGCAGTGGTTAGGTTCGAGTGACCCCAATGCGCAAAAGAATCTGTGGAACTTCATTGGCGACGAGCTGAAGATGAAGGTTCCGGATAATCCCCGGATCCGTGAGCAAAAACTAAAATATTTAAAAAATAAGAGCTATCTCCACGATGTAACATTACGGGCAGAGCCGTACATGTACTGGATCACAGAGCAGATTAAGAAACGTAATATGCCGATGGAACTAGTACTGCTACCCATAGTGGAGAGCGCTTTTGACCCCAAAGCAACTTCAGCAGCTAATGCCGCTGGGTTATGGCAGATTGTGCCAAGTACGGGTCGCAATTATGGTTTGAAAGATAACCAGTGGTATGACGGTCGCCGTGATGTTGTGGCATCGACAACCGCAGCGCTTGATATGATGCAAAACCTGAACAAGATGTTTGGCGGCGACTGGTTACTGACCGTTGCAGCGTATAACAGCGGTGAAGGTCGCGTGATGCAAGCGATAAAACAGAATAAAGCGAAAGGTCGCCCAACAGACTTCTGGTCATTGGCTCTCCCGCGTGAGACGTCGATTTACGTACCGAAGATGTTAGCGCTTAGCGATATTCTTAAGCACAGTAAAAAATACGGAATTAGCTTACCGAAGCCTGACGAAGACCGTGCTCTGGCGCGTGTCGAAGTAGGCCAACAGATGCAGTTAACTCAGGCGGCTGAGATGGCGGGCATGTCACTGACTAAGCTTAAATCCTTCAATACCGGCTATAAACGTAATGTTACGGCCCCTAACGGCCCACATTACATTGTGTTACCAAAGGCGCATGCCGACCAGCTCAAAGATTCCCTGGCTGATGAAGACATCAACGCAGTACAGGAAACGAGATTGGCCAGCAACAGCACGTCTGGTGCAGCTTCTTACAAGGTCCGCTCCGGCGACAGCCTGTCAGGGATTGCAGCTAGACTGAATGTGAAGTCCAGTGATTTACAGCGTTGGAACAATTTACGCTCGGCGAGCGTGCTAAAAGTTGGGCAAACCCTGCAAGTGGCAGACAGCGGCGTGAGTGGTAGCAACAGCAGTATTACGTATCAGGTACGTAAAGGCGATTCGTTGGCCAGTATTGCTCGACGTAACGGCGTGAACATCAAAGATGTGATGCGCTGGAATGCGGGCATGGACAACCTTCAACCAGGCGAGAAGCTGACGCTCTACGTCAGCGGCAAGCAGAGTCCTGAAAGTTGATACCGCACTGTAGTCGTTAAGAAAAAAGCACCTTCGGGTGCTTTTTTTATGCCTTGAGTATAGCGCCGTTAATATCACCCATCGGGTAAAAAACTATTTACCCCAAATCACTCCCGCCAAAGATAAATAACAAATCCTATTAGGCTTATGCATTTTAAAATAACAAAAATCATCAACAAACCTCACAGAATATAATTTTATTGAAAGCGCAACTGTTAGTCCTTCGACCTGTAATTGCCCAAAAAAATGTGATTTGCATCACAAAATATGACAACATTGAAATTAGCTGTTATAGATATTACACAGTGAGAAACAGACCAAACCCTTTGGCACGCCTGATGCCAGCACGCAGGGCAAGGGGGAGAGATAGCGTTATCGGCCTCTATTTCTCACCAATTTCTATCCTGATTGGCCACCTATTTTTCCCCTTTCACTCTTTTGCAAGGACGTATTTGAAACACTGAAATCAAACTAATAAACAAGGTACTTATGACGCAGATAAATGAAGAAAAAATTGAAACACTCTCAGAGACGCGAGGGAGCGAAAATAGCGCTCCGGCTACGGTTGAAAATAGTGATAACAACAGTTTTCTCAGCGCAGATGCGTTTCTCCTTACCGCAACGGGCATAGCCGCCATCGCCGGGTTCCTCTACGGATACGACACCGGGATTATTTCGGGCGCGCTGCTACAAATCACGCACGACTTTTCCCTGTCGAGCCACGCTCAGGAATGGGTGACCAGCGCCATACTCGTGGGGGCAGTTATCGGCGCACTGTGCTGCGGTAAACTCTCGAGCTCTATAGGCCGCCGCTATACGGTGATGACCGTCGCCGGTATTTTCGCCATTGGCGTAATCGGCTCGGGCCTTTCCGCCTCGGCGTTTTGGCTGGGAGTGGCGCGTATCGTGCTCGGATTTGCCGTCGGCGGAGCCTCACAGATAGTGCCGGTGTATATCGCTGAGCTTGCCCCGCCCGAAAAACGGGGGCGACTGGTGACCTTTTTCAATATTTCTATCGGTATCGGCATTCTCACCGCTGGCCTGGTCGGCGCGTTTATGCAGGATATCTGGTCATGGCGCGTGATGTTCTCGGTCGCGGCTATCCCGGCGCTGATTTTGCTGGTCGGTATGCTGCCACTGCCTGAGAGCCCACGCTGGTTGGTCGGTCAGAAACGTATCAAAGAAGCGCGTGTTGCGTTGAACATGGTGCGTGAAACCGATCGCGAAGTGCGCCATGAACTGCGAAATATTCAAAAAGTACACGATAAAGTCGAACGTAAAGCCGTCGCAGGCTGGAAAGACCTCAAACAGCCGTGGATGCGCCCTGCCCTGTTTGCCGGTTTAGGCGTAGCGGCTTTTACTCAGCTTTCGGGCATCGAGATGATGATCTACTACACGCCCACCTTCCTGACCGATGCAGGCTTTAGCCGAGGCGCGGCGCTGCATTCGGCGCTGGGTGTGGCGGTGATTTATCTGGTGCTGACGATTATCGGTAAGCTCGTGGTCGACCACGTGGGCCGTCGTACCCTGACTCTGTGGATGATGCCGGGTGCCATCATCAGCCTGTTTCTGCTTGGCCTGATGTTTATGCTGGATAGTCATGGCCAGCAATATGGCTGGTTGATAGTGACCTGTCTGTTTGCGTTTATGGTGTTTAACTCGGGCGGGATCCAGGTTATTGGCTGGCTTCTGGGTTCAGAGGTCTATCCGATGAGCATCAGGGAAAAGGCGACCAGCCTGCACGCGGCAACGCTATGGGGCTCGAATCTGCTTCTCACCGCCACCGCACTTTCACTGGTCAACATCTTAGGCATCGGCGGGGCAATGTGGTTCTATGCGCTGCTCAACCTGTTGGGCTTCCTGTTTATCTTCTTTATGGTTCCGGAAACAAAGGGGCGCTCGCTGGAAGAGATAGAGACTTCACTGAAAGAGGGCCGCTTCTACCCGCGCCAGCGGAGCAAACAGCCCAAGGCCGTAAAGCAGGTCGATAAAATCGCTTAACGCTTGCCCCGGTCGAGCCTTGCGCTTGCCGGGGCAAATTTTCTTCAGGGGTGCTGCTGCGCTAAAAAGTCCACCAGCAGTGGATTATGATCGGAAGCCCGCGTCTCCAGCACCTGAGCCTGTGTCACGCTCAACCCGCGGTAGAAGATAAAATCGAGCGGGCGGCCAAACGCCCGGCGACGCAGGTCCGCAGGGAAACGAACCTCCTGAAGCGAGATATTGCTCGCAAAACCGTACAACGCATTAATGCGCTGGCGGCTCCACGCATTGAAATCCCCCGCCATCACCACCGGACCTTTATGGTTGGCAATCTGTTCGCCGATAGGGTCGAGCTGCTTACTGTAAACGTCGACACCAATGCTGAAATTCACCGCGTGAATGTTGACTACCATTAACAGGCGACCATCCGTTAAGGGGTACACGGTGATTAACGCAGACTTTGACAGACGAAGCAGCGGCTCCCGTTCGCGCAGCGGACAGCAATACACCGGATGCGCGGCGGCCAGCGTCATCACCCCAGAAGGATGCTGTGGTAAAACAAAGGCGGGTACCTGATCGGCAGCCAGAAAATTAGACGTGGCAAAACGGATAAGTTCAGGAGTCGTCTGCGCCTCTTGCAGCAGGACCAACTGCGCGTCTTTACCGAAGCCCTGCAGTACAGAAAGCCAGTCAGCGCGCTGCTGTTTAAAGATGTTCCATACCATGATGCGCAAGACGTTCGAATTGGTGAGTGCCGCGCCGGGTGGCAGATCGGGTCCAGGATGTGGCAATACACCTGGGAAGATTTGCTCAACCGGCTGACCGGCAACATACCTCATTGCATACGTTTTTTTCGGCACACTGTTAACCCATTTCTACCCAGAATCCCTCAAGATAATTGGAAACTGGCGATATCCATCGTGAATCTGCTGTGCGGAAAATTTCCCTTCAGCGGTATTTCCCAGTATACGCCCCACTTAAGGAAGACCCAATTTGTTTACATTGGTATACATCTTGAGCTTAAAAAACATCAATAACCTGATCCGACATTTGATAGCAAGCCCGCTGGCCCTGTGCTTAAATAACCAGAATATTTAGAAATTTATGTCCGGGATGCAACAATGAAAGCGAGTTCAGAAGAGCTGATGGTCTTTGTGACGGTGGTCGAGAGCGGCAGTTTTAGCAGGGCCGCCGAGCATCTCGGGCAGGATAATTCGGTGGTCAGTCGGACGATAAAGCGGCTAGAGCAGAAATTAGACATTCAGTTGCTCAATCGCACCACGCGTCAAATTAGCCTGACTCATGAGGGCGAACGCTACTTTACCCGGGTTCAAAAAATCCTTCAGGAGATGGCGGCAGCGGAAAATGACCTGCTGGAGAATCGCAACGAACCACAAGGTCTGCTGCGAGTGGATGCCGCTACGCCGGTGGTGCTTCATGTTCTCACTCCGCTGGTCGCCGAATTCACTCAGCGCTATCCCAAAATGACGCTTTCGCTCTTCTCCTCGGAGAGCAATATCAACTTAATCGATCAGCAGGTGGATATCGCGATTCGCATCGGCGAGTTGGAAGACTCAAGCCTGCGCGCCCGCAAACTGATGTTGAGCTATCGAAGCGTATTGGCCTCACCGGCGTATTTGGAAAAATGGGGTGTGCCGAAAAACGTGGACGATCTCGCCAATCATCGGTGCCTGGGATTCAACGAGGTGTTGCATCTCAACAAATGGCCGCTGCTGTGTGCAGACGGCCAACAGTTGACGATTACGCCATTTATCTCTGCTGGCAGCGGTGAGACCCTGCGCCAGCTTTGTCTGACGGGCAACGGGATTGCCTGTCTTTCAGACTTTATGATCAAGCAGGACGTTGATAAAGGCGATCTGGTTGAGCTGCTGGTACCCGCGGTGATGCGCATCGCCATGCCGATGCACGCAGTTTATTACAGCGACCAGGCCGTCAGCACGCGTATTCGCTGCTTTATCGACTTCCTGAGTGAAAAACTACAGCACGTCGAAGCAAATTAAGCATCCCACTCTGGCGCCAGGCCTTGCGGACTGACCAGACGCCCGTTACGTTCAAGCTGGGCAATCTGCGCCATATCTTGTGGCGACAACTTCAGCGTTTGCGCCTGCAAATTGCTTTCTAGGTTTGCCCGCTTGGTCGAAGACGGGATCACCGCATAACCCAGCTGAAGCGCCCATGCCAAAACAACCTGTGCCGGTGTTGCACCATGTTGCTCGGCAATCTGCATGATAGTGGCATCCTTCAGCGCCTCACCATAGGCCAGCGTCATGTAGGAGGTTATCGCGATATTGTGCTGGCGCGCGAAATCCACGACCTGCTGATTTTGCAGGAATGGCGATAGCTCAATCTGATTGGTAGCAATCTCGGCGGCGCCTACGGCATCGATGGCCTCCTGCATCAACGCCACGGTAAAGTTTGAAATCCCTATCTGGTGCGTCAGCCCTTGCTTTTTTGCCTCAACCAGCGCCTGCATCGTTTCCGCGACGCTGACAGCGCCGTTCGGCGACGGCCAGTGGATCAGCGTCAGATCGACGTAATCGGTTTTAAGCTTACTGAGGCTGACTTTCAGGCTTTCAATCACCGCGCCGGCGCTGAGATTTTCGATCCAAATCTTGGTCGTGATAAAGATCTCTTCGCGTGGGATGCCGCTTTCTGCTATGGCCTCACCTACCGCGCCTTCGTTGTCATAAATTTGGGCGGTGTCGACAGCACGGTATCCCAGCGCCAGCGCCGTTGAAACCGAGTCTTTTACAATCTGATCTTTTAAACGGAATGTCCCTAAACCAAAGGCTGGAATGTTCATCTTAAGGCTCTCTTCATTAAGTGTTTATTAAACGATAACTCGCTTACGGGGTCAGGAATGAGGAGAGTATGGCCTCTAGGTTAATGGATAAAAATAACCTGATTACCATAATACTTTTGACTAAAATGCAATAATCACGCGGATTCAGAGGCAGGGTAAAAGCGTTGCCAGTCGAGCGCAGGCAGCATCTCAAGGCGGTTATTTTGGGCGTTGACACCCCAGTGCTGTATAGCGTCATTGGCGTCAGGCAGCGCCAGCGCCGCAAGGCAACCCTCGGTAGCGGTATGGCAGAGTCGTAAGGCGGTAGATTGGGACAAAAAGGTTTTTGCATCAGGATTAAGCGCCACGGCGTTCATCATCAAAACCCCTTCCCCCGTCTGCTTCACAAGCGCCTCGCGCTGGCACCAAAGCTGCCAAAACGCGGTTTGCAGGCTACATTGGGCATTCAGCCAGTCATTTTCTTTAGCACTGAAATATTGCCGAGCGATGGACAGCAGGCTTCTCCTTTGGCGGTCGATTTCGATATCGCAGCCTACCGGTCCACGGTCGGAAACGGCCACCAGCAGCCGATCGGCGCTGTGACTCAGGTTGAAAAAGGGTTGCACAGCGTCGGTAAAAACCGGTTTTCCGCCCGCAAGGAGCGTCATTTCCGGCAGCGTCGCTCGGTTGAAAACCTTGAACATCAGTTCGGCAAGCAGCGCTCTGCCCGCTAAAAAGGTCTCAGCGCGTGCTGCCCCCATCCCCCCGGCCTGTGCGAGCAATGCAGGCGAAAGTCTATCCCGGCCAAGAGGGGCATCGAGCCTACCGAACGCGACAGCGGTCACCATCGCTCTTAAGGCCAGCGGCGGAAAATTAGCGAGGTATTAATGCCGCCAAACGCAAAATTATTGGACTGAATAAATTCGGTCTCAATGCTTCTCGCTTCGCCCATCATGTAATCCAGATCGCCACAGAGTGGGTCAGGCTCACTCAGATTAATCGTCGGGAAAAAGCGCCCTTCGTTCATCATCTCCAGCGACATCCACGCCTCCAGCGCGCCACAGGCACCGAGCGTATGGCCAAAATAGCTTTTTAGCGAGGAGATAGGCGTTTTATTGCCAAATATGGCCGCCGTGGCGTGACTTTCGGCGATATCACCGCGATCGGTGGCGGTGCCGTGTGCGCTGATATACCCAATTTCCGAAGACGGGATCCCCGCCTGCTGTATCGCCTGCGCGATACAAGTCTGCATGGTTTCCTGCTGCGGCTGGGTAATATGCGCCGCATCGCAGTTGGTCGCAAAGCCGACGATCTCAGCATAAATTTTCGCGCCGCGCGCCTGTGCGTGATCCAGCGACTCGAGGATCAATGCACCCGCCCCTTCGCCGATCACCAGCCCGTCACGCATTTTGTCGAAAGGCCGTGGAGATAGCTTGGGGGTGCTATTTTGCTGACTGGTTGCAAAAAGCGTGTCGAATACCGCCGCCTCCGAAGGGCATAGCTCCTCGGCTCCCCCTGCGACCATCACGGTTTGATAGCCATGACGGATGGACTCGTAGGCATAACCGATTGCCTGACTGCCCGACGTACAGGCGCTCGAGGTTGGGATCACGCGGCCTTTCAGGCCAAAAAACAGCCCTGCATTGACCGCGGTAGTGTGCGACATCATTTGCACATAGGTGGTGCCGGTGATGTTATTGGTGTGCTGCTCATTAAGCATGGTGGCGAATTCGCTGACTGGCTTAGTGCTGCCGGTCGAGGATCCAAAGGCTATCCCCGTTTGCCCATGGGTAAGCACCGGGTCGTCGATAAGTCCAGCCTGCTCCAGCGCCAATTCGGTGGCACGGGTCGACAGTAGCGCGACGCGTCCCATCGAACGAATGCGCTTACGGGTGTAATGGTCGGGCAGCACGAAGTCTTCAATGGGTGCAGCAAGGTGCGTGTTCAGCCCTTGGTAAATCAACCACTCGTCCATGTGCCTGACGGCATTACGCCCTTCTAGCAGCCTGGCGGAGACCTGCTCCCAGCTGTTGCCAAAGGCTGTCACGCCCTTCATGCCGGTAATCACAACGCGATGAATACTCATACCATGCCCCCGTTGATGGAAATCACCTGACGGGTGACGTAGCCTGCAATGTCCGACATGAGATAGCTGGCAAGACCGGCAACCTCGGCGGCGGTGCCCATACGTTTGAGCGGAATGGCGCCCATCGCGGCTTCAAGAGCCTGAGGTTGAATGTCGAGCATGCCGGTGTCGATAAGCCCCGGCGCAATGCAGTTAACGGTAATTTTTCGCTTTGCCAGTTCCAGTGACAACGCTTTACAGGCACCGATTATCCCGGCTTTTGCCGCACTGTAGTTGACCTGACCACGATTGCCGGTAATACCGGAGACCGAAGAGAGAGCGACGATGCGCCCGCCCTGCCGCAGGCTTATCATCGGCATCACGCAGGGATGAAGAACGTTGTAGAAGCCGTCGAGATTGGTATGAATCACCCCGTCCCAGTCGCTTTCCGTTAGTGCGGGAAATGCGCCATCGCGCGTAATTCCCGCGTTGTTGACGACGCCATAATAGGCGCCATGTTCGGCAATATCGGCCTCAATCACCTCGCGGCACTGCTGCCTGTCTGCGATGTTGAAACTGAGAGTTCTTGCGCATCCGCCAGCGGCCGTTATCTGTGCTGCGGTCTGCTCTGCCCCCGCTAAATCGCGGTGATAGTGCACGACCAGATTAAAACCGTCTTTCGCCAACTGAATGGCTATCGCCTGCCCGATACCTTTACTGGCACCGGTGACCAACACTGAACGCGTCATAGCGCTGCCCCCTTTATTAATGTTTTTAATTCTTCGGTTTCAGGTCGATAGGTGTTTAGCCTCGCCTGCGCAACGGCCTGTGTGGCGGCACGATGCGCATTGTCGAGGCCTGTGTTCATCGATATTTCGCATTCAAAGCTGGCCAGTTTTTCGTCCTGCAACAGCAGGGTGACGTTGACCGTAAGCAGACTGCCTGCCGGGAAGGTCGCCATTGTGCATTTCATTGCACGCCCGCCAAGCAGCATGCCGACGCGCGGCTTATTGCCATTCTGTTCGCCGTGCCAGCCGCTCCAGACGCCGACGGTTTGCGCCATGAGTTCGATGGCAAACCACGCTGGAAGCTGCCCCTGCTGGTCGAGAAACGGAGCCAACACGCCCTCGGGACTGACGCGTACCCGACAACAGGCGGTGTTTTCGCCTACCTCGAGCACCTCTTCGAGCAAGACCATCGGCGCGGCGTGAGGCAGGTAATGCTCTGCGGCTAAATAATTCACTGTGGTTTTCCCAACAAGATACTGGCGTTATTGCCCCCGAAGGCAAAAGAATTCGAGAGAATGGCCGCTTTTTGCAATGTCTGCTCGCGGGTCACCAGGCCGAATTCACCCAGCGCAGGGTCTGCCACCGAGTGTGAAAAGTCCTGCTGCGGCAGGGCAATATTACGACTGAGAATCAGCCAGCTCAGGGCGGCTTCTGTCGCACCCGCCGCTCCCAGCGTGTGGCCAGTCAAATGTTTGGTAGAACTGCAGGGTACGCGATCGGCAAACAGCCGCTGGATAACCTGCGCCTCAACCCGATCGTTCTGCTCCGTTGCCGTGCCGTGAAGATTAATGTAGCCGAGACTGTCAGCTGTTATTTTCGCTTGCTCCATCGCCATGCGTATCGCCCGCTCGGCTCCTTCCCCCTGCGGATGCGGGGCAGACATATGCCAGGCATCGGAGGACTCGCCGACGCCGAGCAGCGCAACGGGTGCCGGCTCGCGGGTCAGCAGAATCAACACGGCGCCTTCGCCGATATTAATGCCGTCTCTCTCGGCGGCAAACGGCGTACAGCGCGTGCTCGACAGCGCTTCAAGGCTGGCGAAACCGTTGACAGGCATGCGGCAAAGGCTGTCTGCACCGCCCACTAGCGCGACATCGGCCAGGCCAGCCTCTATCAGGCGTTGCCCGCTAATAATGGCGCGGGCGCTGGAAGTACAGGCCGTAGACAGGGTATAGGATGCACCCTCAAGATCGAGCAGACGACTCAGGAATTGCGAGGGGTCACCCAACTCCTGCTGCTGATAGGCATATTCTGCCGGAAAATCACCTTCGGCCTGAATAAACTGAATAGCGTCTTCACCTTCGGCAATACCGGAGGTGCTGGTACCCATCACCACGGCGACGCGGTCTCTGCCGTACTGGGCAATGGCGCTATCAACCTGCGGCCTAATCTGCTTCAGGGCCGCCATCAACAGCTGATTATTACGGGTTCGATGGCGCATCAGCGCATCCGGCACCGCGGGCAGTGGCGTTAAAACCTGTCCCAGCCAGACGGGCTGCTGACTGGTCAGCCAGCCTTCTCGGAGCGTCATCCCCGGAGAACGCCCTGCCGCCAAATTTTTGGCAATCTCGTCGAGCTCACCACCCAGCGCGTTCACCATACCCACCGCGGAGAAATAGATCATGCGCCGTCTCCCACATTCTGAATCGCAATGTGATAGTGAAAAACGTGCTGAGTTATAGCGATAGGCTGACGTTTACCGCCCTGATTTTGGTAATCAATTTGGGTCACCGGCTGACCCGCATCATCAATGAGAGTACGGGTCATGCCGTTATCCACCAGCCTCCAACCTGTGGGCAGTAGCGGCTGCCAACGGTCGACGGGCCAGTAGCTCAGCATGATGTCGGCCAATACCTGATTAGCGGGCGGCAGCTGGGAAATTTTTATCGTCTGCTCGGTATGAATGCCCGCGGCGTCGTAATCTACCTTGAACAGGCGAATGCCTAAGGGTGAAAGGCCCGCCAGCTGCAGGGTTTTTCCGTTAGCGTTAAGCAATACCAGCAGCGACTGCTGTTTGCCGTCGACGGTGCCGGTCAGCAACTGCTGCTGTTCAAGCTTCTCGTTCAACTGGGGGGACGGTAAACGTACCCGCACGCCGGGCTTCAACCACGCCTGCGGCAATGTGTCGGGCGTGGGATGCGTGGCACACCCCGCCAGCATGAGCGCCATTATCATCAAGAGCCATCGGGCCTTAATCATTTATTACTTCCTCTTTTTTTACCCGGCAGCGTCAGCGGCGAGAGCACGAAGGCGGTCAAAATGCCGCTACTCAGCACGATACCAAAGCTGCTAATTGCCTGCGTCGAGCTGAATACCAGCATGCCGAAGGTCAGTTGTGTGGTGACCACGGCCATAAAGACGGCAAACATGGACGTCGTCGGCGTGCCTCGTGGATTGGTAAAGAACAGCGTGTAATTGATGCCAATCCCGAGTACCAGAATCAGCGCCAGCAGCGAAAACAGGTTGAGACTGTGCCCGCTTAGCCCCAGCGCCGCCACGCCCATTGCCAGAGACAACAGCGTCGGAATGCAGCAAATCAGGCCGTGTGGCCAGCGGAATCGCCACAGATAGATGGCGCAAATCACCCCGGCGGCCAACATAAGCAGCCATGACAGCATCACGCGATACTGTTCGAACAGGCCGCTGAACTCGGTTTTGCGATCCACCCAACCCACGCCGGGCATCGCCTGCGCCAGCGACTGCATCGCCGCGCCATTGCTGACGCCGTTAACCGGAACCAGCGCCGCGCTGCGCCCGTCAGGCAGCGAAAGCCACAGTAGCCGCCAGCCCTGACTGATTACGCTGTGCTGCCATGCTTGGGGCGTGACCCACTGCGGCGACACGTTGGCTACCGAGACGTTAAGACCCGCCTGCTTAAGCTCCGCTGCCACCTGTGGCGCACGCTGCGTTAAAAGAGCCAAATCTGCCTGTTGCCGCTGCATGGAAGGCAGTCCGAGCAGGCGATACCCAGCCACTGCGCCCTCTTTTTTGGCCTGCGCGAGTCGCGGTTCCAACGCCTCGAGCCGCTGTAACGTCTGCTCGGCGGTGTCGCCGTAAACCACCAGCCATTTCTGTTCATTAGACTGGCCGGTCAACGCTGCAATCTGCCTTTCCTGCTTGAGCAGATCGCCTGGAAGTGCCTGAAGTTGGCCGATATCATCATCGACATGCAGCCGAATTCCGCCGATTGTCGCCAGTATCAGCACCGCCAACGGCAGGCCGATGCGCAGCTTTTTATTACTGCGCCAAGCGTGCAGCCAGCACAGGATAAGTCCCAGCCCGGGCGTTGGCCCAATCGGTAAGCGCTTTGCCAGATAAGGATACCAGCACATCACCGTGATGCAGGCCGCGCTGAGACCGGCAGCGGCAAACACCGCCAACTGCTGCATACCGGGGAAAGGCGCAATCAGCAGCATCAGATAGGCAGCGACGGTGGTCAACATCGCCATTGATAACGCCGGAAACAGTTTCTTCAGGCTCTCGAGTGGCGTTGACTGCCCGCCGTGAACGTGGCGATCGGTCAGAAAATAGAGCGTATAGTCGGCGGAAATACCGACAATGCTGGTGCTGAGCACCAGCGTCATGACGTGAATTTCGCCGAACACCAGCAGCGTCATCACCGCCCCGGCCAGCGCGCCGATTGAAATCGACAGCAGGCTCAGTAACATCGGGATCACCGAGCGGAACACTAAAAGGATAAGCAGGAAGACGCCGACGACTGAGGCTACCCCGAGAGTAGAGATATCGTGCTCCGCCTGCTGGCTGGCATAATTGCTGTAAAAAACCGTGCCGCGTTCGAGCACTTTTGCACCCGGCCACTGGGCCTCAAACTGCGTTTTCAGGGCGTCGAGCTGCCCGACAATTTGTTTACTGCTAGTGATGTCATAGGAGGAGGCCCGCAACTCAGCGTGAAGTAAGTACCAACTTTTCCCCTGAGTGTCTTTAGCCACCAGCCAGCCGTTATCCAGCGTCATGCCTGCGCCATTTTGCTGCTGCGCCATTTGTGAGGCGCGAACCAGCAACAGCGGGTCGCCCGTCAGCTCTTTACCGCTGACGCCCGCGAAGGCCGAATATACCTGGCCGAGTATCCACTGCGACTGCGCCGCCGCGCCCGCGCTCAGGCGTGCTCGGGTGGCGGCGTCCATCAGCGCATTACGGTGGTTGAAAAAGAACAGGCCCCACTGACGTTGACTTGCGTCGTCCATCGGTCCTTCAACCTGCTGTAATGCCGGTAATTTTTGCAGCTTTTGCAGCCATGCGTTCAGGGCGTTGTCACGCTGCGCGCCTTCAGGCGGTTTAACCAGCCACATCAGCTGACGATCGAGCCGCTTCCTAAACGCGTCGGAAACGTCTTCTGGAACACCGGCCAGCTGCTGCTTGGGCAACAGCGCCAATACGCTGCTGTTAATCTGGCTACGCGGCAGCAGCCAAAAAAGAGCGGCCACCAACGCGAGGCAGATAAGCAACCAGCCTAGCGCCAGCCGACGATGGTGTTCAGGAAGAAAAATGCTGCTTCTCGGCATCGGTCAGCGTCTTAGGTTCTGTGCGTTGATTAAAGAAGCGAATTTGCGTCACATCGCCCTGCATATCGTTGATATTGATATTATTGAGGAAGGTCTGACCCTCCAGCCTGATGGTCTTGAACAGCCTGTTTAACGGCGATGTTTTAGGCGTGAGCACTAATTTCCAATTGCCCTGGCCGCGATCGCTGAAATCCAGCGTGAAGTTCTGCTCCAGCGCACGATGATCGGCATGGAACAACGCGGTCAGCAGTGAGTTAAATTGAAACATCTGCGGGTTATTCTGCGCAGTGACTGTCTGCGGCGGCTGACCGGCCATCGTCTGCACCATGCGACTGTCGGTTAACAGCAGGCTCAGCGCGAAGGGCTTCTCCTGCTGCCACCAAAGTCCGTCATTGCGTGAGATGACCAGGATACCGCTGGAATTAAGCTTCTGGTCCATGCCGCTGACGCTACGCTGCTGGCTGAACTCGGCGCGCAGGACCGGCTGTTGGCTAAAACGCTGCTGGAGGTCGTCGAGCGTTACCGCATGTACGCTTAGGCTGAAGAGCCCAAGCATCAAGAAAACTAAACGCCTCATTGGACGATCCCCATTTTTTCGAATAATACCGGCGGTGAGACAAAGCACATCTCTTTACTTTCGATCTGTACCGCAACCTGAAGCGTGTAGCCGCTGGTCGTGCGTTTTCCACTGTCTGCGTCAAATATCTGATAGCCAATCCGCAGGCGATTCTCGAACTCCTGTACCTCGGCCTGCACGATAATCTTCTGCTCGAAGGTGACCGGTCCGATGTATTTGAGACGCGTATCGACAATAGGCCAGACGTAACCCGAGGCTTCCATAGCGCGATAGCCATAGCCGAACTGCTTCAGGAGCGCCTCACGGGCGACCTCAAGATAGCGAAAATAGTTGCCGTGCCAGACCACACCCATTGGGTCGACGTCATGGAAAGGCACGGTTATCTCTACGCACGCAGTAAAACGAGGATCGGATAAACGCGGGTCTTTTCTCTCTGCCATATCAATCAGACTCTCTGTCAGCAGGCACGCCCGATGGGCGCTGCCAAAAATCATAAAAATTAAACCAGTCATGCGGGGCCAGCAGGCTGTAGTGCTCGAGACGTTGCGCATAGCTGTCGACAATGTTCTGCAAACTTTGCTGCCGGGTCGCACGCGGGAACAGCAAGGGGTCGGCAAAAGGTTCGAAATAGATGTTCAGCCGTTGCCGCTGCAGGATGCCAAACATCAGGAAAACGGGCACGCGCAGCACCGAGGCCAGAATGAACGGGCCCTGTGGAAAGGCGGCCGGAGCGCCGAGGAAATCACTCAATATTACCCGTTGCTGTCCGCCGCGCTGATAGCCCCCCGCCGAAGTGCGATCGCCGACGACAGCCACCCATTCACCGCGATCCAGGCACTCTTTCAAGCGAATGGCAGTATCGGGCCCCATGTTCGTCACCTGAATCAGGTTGACGCAGGCATCGGGGTTAACCTCTTTCATCACCTGATTGAATCTTTCAGCATGCTGGGTAAAGACCAGCGCATTCACTTTCACGTTTTTATTGAGCTCGCCCAGTGCGCGGCAGGATTCGATATCGCCCAGGTGGGAACAGAGAATCAGCGTACCCTGCCCACTGGCGATTTGTGCCTCGCAGCGCGCGGCGTCAACCAATAGCGCATCGCGGCCCAACAGCGTGTCGCCTTGCCAGGTCGCCAGCTTGCTCAACATCGCGTCGCCGAAGCGCATGAAATGCCGAAAACTGCTGAGTTTATAAGGCAGGGTTATCCTGCGGGCTTCGGCCACGCGAGCAAGGCGACGCAAATAGTCCTGCGAAGCCTGCCGCTGCCTGCGGCCAGTTAGCCAGAAATAGCCAATCACAGGATAGAGCAGCAGCGCGAATGCTCCCCGCCCGAGCAGGCGATACACCTTAAGCATCAGGCGAATACCCCACAGCCCTTTCCGCTCCTGAGTCTTCGACCAGTGGGGCTCATCGCGAGTACTTTGCCGTCTGCGCAACAGACTGGGAATGCGTGGCAGCATGCCGAGAAACAGCCGTGTGTGCATCCAGGAAATACGCAGGTTGTCTTTTAACGCATCAAAATGTGAAAGGCCCTCTTCAGGGTAAACCACGCGCGTCGCGATAAAGCGGCTGTCGGTCCCCTGCCAGTAAAGCCTCACCATAATTTCGGTATCAAAATCCATACGCTCGCCTAGAGCATTTTTGCGCATCACGTCGAGCGACGCCGCCAGAGGGTAAACGCGAAAGCCGCACATACTGTCTTTCAGCGACAGCGACAGGGTTTCTATCCACACCCAGACGTGGGTGACATAGCGGCCATAGAGGCGCGCCTTGGGCACCGAACTGTCGTAGACGGGCCTGCCTGAGATAAGGCACTCAGGGTAAGCCTCGGCTTCAGCGAGCAAGACCGGTATATCGGCGAGCTGATGCTGTCCGTCGGCGTCAACCTGCAGTGCGTGGCTGTAGTCCTGTTCCCTCGCCTGTTTCATTGCCGCCATCACCGCCGCGCCCTTGCCCTGATTTTTAGGTAATCGAGTCAGGGTTACCCACGGATAAAGAGCCGCCAGCCGAACGAGTTCGTCGGCGGTTTTCTGCTCACTCCCGTCATCCACCAGGATGCAGTTGAGACCAAAGGGTTGAATACGTTCCAGCACACGGGCCATCGTCGCACCATGGTTGAAGCAGGGAATAATGATGCAGGGACGAAAAGCGCGGCTCATGGACATAGATTTATCTTTCCGCTGCTTGCCTGAAATTCGCCAACCTGATAACTGAACAGCAGCTTATTCTTGTCCTGCAACCACTGGATAGACAGCGTGACCTGCTGCTCTGGCAACAGCGGCTGCTGAAACTTGATCACATCAAATCCTGCGAAATGGGCGGCAAGCGGGAGCTCTTCGCGAGCGAAGGTCATCACCCAGTTGAGTTGAGCCACGCCGGGCAGAATCGGCTGTTCGGGGAAGTGCCCCTTGAACCATAAAAGCGTCGCGGGCAGCCTCAGTTCAAGCGTCACGCTGTCCGCCTGACGCTGTTTACTCAGCACCTGTGGCTGCATCATAAGAATAATTCCTGTAGGTCTGCGTAGGCACGTTTGCCCTGCGAATTAAGGGGAACGGCGGGCAGGACGCGCCAGAAGCGAGGCAAGGCTACGGGGGCCAGCCATGGGCGCAGCAGCTGTCGCAGCCTCATGTTCATCTCGGCCTGTGGCAAGGCATGCCACTGTGTTCGGCCCAACGGGCTCAACACCACCACCGCGGCGATGTAGGGACGCCCTTTTTTTTCTATCGCCAGCACGCAGGCATCTTCTATCACCGGCAGCTGGATCAAGCGGTCCTCAATTTCCGTTAGCGAAAGTCTCTGCTCGGCGATTTTGACGATACGGTCTTTACGGCCCAACAGGTAAAACTCGCGTCCGTGGTTAATCAACGCAATATTATCGCCTAGTTCGAGACCTTCCGACTGTGAGACAAGGTCTGAAAACACGCGGATACTTTGTTCATTTTTGGCACGCAGACTGACGCCTTCGAACAACCGCCAGGGTGTCTCAGGTTCCTGTGGCTGACGGTGGGCAAGAATGCCGGTCTCTGTGGTGCCATAAATATCATTAGGAGAAACGCCGCAAAGCTGCCGAATCTTTTCTGCACTTTGCGCTGACAGCGGCCCGCCAGCCGAGAAGACCTTGAGGCAGTTGACTGGCGTTATTTTTGCGTCAAGCCTGGTGAGAAACGCGGGACTGCTCACGAGCGCTAAAGGATATTGCTGCGCCATGTTTACCAGCTGTTCATGCACCTCAACACTTTCAGCGTAAAAAGGCAGACCGAGGGTGAGCGGCAGCATAAAGCGAAACGTCAGGCCGTACATATGCTGGGAGGAAACCGTGGCAACGAAACGCGCCTGATGGAGCGCCTCACCCCAGGTGTTCGCCAGCCATTGGCTTTCGGTATGCAGGCAGCTGAGCGTTTTAATAATTTTTTGCGGTTTGCCGCTCGAGCCGGAGGTAAACAGAATAAGCGAGGCATCGCGAGGGAAATCGGGCAGTGGAAAGTCCGCTTCTGAATCCAGGCATTCAGGCAGCGTGATCGTTGGGCACGGCAGCGTCAGAGCGCAGTCTGTTAACAAAGCATCAAATTCGGCAATCTGTTCTTCTAACACCGACTGGCGCTGATGCCCCGGCAGCACCGGCGTTTTTTCGCAGTAAAGCACCGCGAGCAGGCCGACGGCAAAATGGTAGCTATTGTTAAAGCACAGTGCACAGCGGCTTGCAGGCAGCCCGCGTACATGACCAATCAGCGCCAACACGTCGCGACGAAAATCACTCTGCCGCCATTCACGTTGACGACTCCAGGATATCAACCGATCTTCGCCTTCAACCGGCATTAGCCAATTTTCCATCGCCAGCGTTAAGCGCGCTGAACCCGCTTTCTGACTATCCATTCAACACCCATCAATAAGCCGATCAGCAGATAGCTGATCCCGCCGTTGTACAAAGTCCACAGTGCGACATCGCCTTTGAGGCAGGTGTAGAACGCAATTGCACCATTTAAAAAAAAGAAAACACACCAGACCTGCGTCACGCGCCGCGTATAGCTCACGGCCTTCGGTGGTAAGTCTGGCTGAGAGAGTCGAGCGAGCCGCTCTACGACGGGCGGAGGTGATAGCAGTGAATAGCCGAATAAAAGCAGCAGCAGTGTGTTCACCACTACCGGGTAATACAGTAACATTTGGCTTTCATGCAACAACCAGCTTGCCGCGGCAAACAGCAATCCAGCGGCGGCCAGCGTTCTGCCTAGCGCAGTGAGTTGGCTCAGTTTTCCGCGAAACGTCAGCAGCCGCAGGATAAACGTCACCATCAGAATAGGGGCCAGAACACCCATTCCGCCGTTCCTTAACCCCAGCCATACGGCCAGTGGATAAGCAATGATGACTAATACCGTGACCGCATGTAACAGCGCGGCCCGGCGTGGGCGACCTGCAGCCTGCATCTGACTACGGTTCTTCTGAATCGAGTAAGGCGTCGATGGCGTCAACGATGTCTTGCACCGTCTTCACCGATTTGAAGCTCTCAGGTTTAATCTTTTTGCCGGTGGCCTTTTGCAGATGCACCACTAAATCCACGGCATCAATACTGTCCAGGTCCAGGTCCTCATAAAGTCGGGATTCTGGTTTGATATCGTCGGCATCGAGTTCGAATAATTTGACCAGTAGACCGCTAATTTGCTGATAAATCTCAAGCTTGCTCATAAAACCTTCTTACACAACATTGTTATTGTTAATCAATTATTTCGATTGCCCGGCGATAAATTTTGCGAGCGTCTCAACCGAATAAAAATGCTGACGCATTTCTTCGCTTTCCGCAGAAAGCACGACACCATATTTATTTTTCAAGGCCAGGCCCAATTCCAGTGCATCAATAGAATCCAGTCCCAATCCGTCTCCAAACAGCGCCGCATCAGCATCTATTTCTTCTGGCGTCATCCCTTCAAGGTTAAGGGTGTCAATGATCAGGACTTTTATTTCATTACTTAATGGATCCATGACTTATTTCTCATTATTTTTTAACATTAACTCAGTACGCAGATGATGAGTAAGACGCCTGGCAGCCATAGCGGGTGAGGCATCGCCCTCTTGGATAAAGTCCCGGGTCGCAACTTTGCCTTTAACCTTAATAAGAAACTGCGGTTTAATCGGCGGAATACTATACCACCGCCCCTGTTTTGTTAGCATGGGAGGTCGGCACGAAATATAAACAACGCGAATGTCACAACCCGCTCTCAGCGCAATGTTGGCAGCACCACGTTGTAAAGTAATCTCTTTTCCTTCAATAGATCGAGTACCTTCAGGAAAAATAAGAATTGTCCCGCCCGCTTTTAGTCTTTCTTCACAGGCATCGAGCAACGTTTCCGATCCTGAATTGACCAAATATCCCGCAGACTTGATAACGCCTCTAAAAAAGGGATTCATCAGCAGCGACTCTTTTACGATGCAATCACAGCGTGGCATGCAAGAAGCGAGCAAAACGTAATCTAAAAGGCTGGGGTGGTTGGCAATAACCAGACAACCTTTATCCTGCTTAAAAAGTTCAGCACCTTCTATTTTAAAATCCACCACGCGGAGATGGCGTAACAGACTCAGAAATAAAACAAAGCTATTTTTTATGCTATTCAATGTGAGTTGATGCAGCCTCTGCGGGTTGCGGATAAACAGCCTTAACAACGTGAACCAGCCAAGCGAGAGTATGAGTCCGCCAATATTAAATAAAATCAGCAACAGCCCCGTCGCCAGCCATCGCCACATGCGGTTTATCAGACTGGCAGGCTTAATGATTTCTTTGTCCGCGCTCAATCCTTCCTGTTCCATTGCCATTGTCCGACCTCACCTGCAATGCAAAACGTTTTATTGTTTAGCAAAAAATTCCTTAAGAAACTCAGACTTTGAGGGACCGGCTCCTCTGATGCTTCACCACTGCGCCGACAGGTGAATTGCTCGCCCAGCGTCAGCACCAGCGCGACGCAATAAGGCGCATATTCCTGTGCGAAATCGTTGCCATACAGCTCAGGCACAACACCGTCGAAATCAACGAGCAACACTTTTTCACCCTCATCCGCCGACAGCATCGCGCGCGCCTCAATCAGTCCTTGCTGAAAACTGTCCTTACCCGCTGCAAGTGAAGTGACAGGCAGTGGATTTTTAGCTGTTATTGTCAGCCAGCCTGCCGCCGTATTGTGTACGGACATCGAAAAATCGGTAGGAGAAACCTGCTGCTCCTGTGCCAATATCTGCAAAATTTTGTAGGTGCGCTCAAGTTCGCCGTGGCGGCTGGTAAATACGGCACGGGCTATCTGATGCTTTTCAAGCAGTGCCAGCCCTGCCTCTACGGCGATGCGGCTAACGGGACTCATTCTTCTGGCGGACATCATCGGGATACGTTGGCTTTTCTCAATTTCACCGCTGAAACCCATGAATTCTGGCAACGACGCCCAAGCGTTCCAGGCCTCGGCATGATTCATACCTGGCGCTACCGCATACCAATCAAGTACCGTTAATGAGTAGTTCATTTTATCGAGCTCTCGGATTTTTATTCGTATCGAGTGAGACTCTATTTGATTTCAAACTGAGTTGCATCTGCAATTACGAATTGTCCTAGCCATTAAGTGAAGAAATAGGATCTTATCAGGGATAAAGTAAAAAAATATTGATGTAGCATTAATTAAGAACTCATTAATACTAAAAATAAACTTAAGAAAAAACTATTTTTAGCCTTCCTTATAAGGGCTGAGTTTATTACCCCATAAGGTTATTAAAAGGATATTAACAAATTAAAAGTTTCAGCCAATCAGCATATTACTGACTTGGGATGAGGTGAATTCAGTATGAAATTCACCCCGGAATTGTTCGTAAAATCATCCTGAGGGCAGTTAAATAAAAATTTTTATTCTTGCGCATTGACTGAAGATGTAAATACGGTGGATGTTATTGAAATGCAGAGGTAAATGAGCAGGTTTTTAGGCTTTATAATGCAAAAAACCCTGAATCTTTCGATTCAGGGTTATGCAATTAGTGGCGGAACGGACGGGGCTCGAACCCGCGACCCCCTGCGTGACAGGCAGGTATTCTAACCAACTGAACT
>NZ_MRWE01000028.1 GCF_002093665.1 Rouxiella badensis
ACATAATATTATGAAAATACTTGTTATATCCGTTTAACTAAGGAGACACAGCTGCTTGAGCGGCAGCGCGCACAGTATACCCATTTTCATCCTAAAAATAAGGCTTTGCAGGTCCGTTTGCTCATTACTTCATCATTTTACGGATTTTGGGCGTTCTTTTTGCCGATTTTTGGACTTGCGGCGTTGGTTGCTTAAATCGTTCCTAATCTGTGCGTGGCTGATCAGCGCAAAGATAAAGGTACCGCCAATGATGTTGCCGGCGAGCGTCGGCAGGGCGAAGGGCCACAGGAAGCGGTACCAGGGTTCTGCACCAGACCACACCAGATACAGTACCTCGACGGAGCCGACCACGATATGAGTCAGGTTGCCAATCGCCACCAGGTAGGTCATTAGCAGAATGACCCAAATCTTCGCCGCACCGGCGCTCGGCAGCATCCACACCATGGTCGCAATTAGCCAGCCAGACACCACGCCGCCAACAAACATTTGGGTCGGACTTTTTTCCATCACCTCCATACTTATAGTATGAAAGGCCTGCAAAATAGACGGTTCAAACAGCGGCAGTGAAACAAATGCCAGAGACGCGCAGGCTGCGCCGATAAGGTTACCGGCCAGGACCACGCCCCAAAGCCGAAACAGAATGCCGAAGTTCTTGAACGTGGGTTTATGCATCACAGGCAGCACCGCGGTTACGGTGTTCTCGGTAAAAAGCTGCTGGCGAGCCATGATGACGATAATAAATCCGACGGTATAGCCCAGGTTCTCAAGGAAAAACCGTGCCGGCGTGTCTGCAAGCTGTTCATGCAAAATGCCTTTGGTGACCAGCGAGGCGCTGATCGATAAGCCTGCGGCAATCGCCGACCACATCAGTGCGAGCCCATCGCGCTCCAGCTCTTTCTCACCCTCCATGCGGATCTGCTCGTGCACCGCGGCGGCTCGTGAGGGGAGATTCTCTTCATCGACCTCAATCTCGCTGCCGTCCTCGCGCTCCTCGCTGTCAACGTCAGGGCCATTCTTAAGATTGTCTTTTGCTGAACGAGTTGGATTCATCGCTTATCCCCTTGGTGAAAGTACACAGGCAAATAACGCCGGAATGGGTATAAAAAAGCGTGGTTACATTTTGTATCATTCAACAAGGATAGATTATTTTTTAATCCACCACTCGGTTTGAGGGTGAGAAATCTAAAAATAACAGAGCATTAAGAACTTGTTATTCGATGCTAAAGGCTGTGTTTTTTCTGTAAATTAGAAGTTAGTTAGCGGTAAACTGCGCAGCGAGAGCCTACAGGGTTTGTAAGGCTTATGATATTATGCCCATTCCCGAAAGATAAGAGACTCGCCCCATGTTTGAAGCGCTTAACCTCAGTTGCGTTCGCGATGAGCGAACCCTGTTTAGCGGCTTAAGTTTCACCATCCAGCCGGGCGAGATAGTCCAGATTGAAGGCCAGAACGGAGCCGGTAAAACCAGTTTACTGCGTATTTTGGCCGGTCTGTCCTCCCCAGATGAAGGCGAAGTGCACTGGCAGGGCCAAAACACCCGCCGCCAGCGTGAGCTTTTTCATCAGCATTTACTGTTTCTCGGCCACTATCCGGGGATCAAGTCTGTACTTACCGCTTATGAGAATCTGTCGTTCTATCAGACCGAAAGTGGGAATGACGCGCAGGACGAGATATTTCACGCGCTGGAGCAGGTGGGCCTGTTGGGATACGAAGACGTGGCTGTCGCGCAACTTTCTGCCGGTCAGCAGCGCCGTGTTGCCCTTGCCAGGCTGTGGATTAGCCGCGCGCCGCTGTGGATCCTGGATGAACCCTTAACCGCCATCGACAAACAGGGCGTCTCCACGCTTATCGAACTTTTTGAGCGCCACGCCCAAAACGGCGGCATGGTGTTATTGACCACGCATCAGGATTTACCGGGCGTCACGCGTGCGGTGCGTAAAATTCGTCTGACCAGTGCAGAGCTAGCCTAATGTTTATTAAAGTTTTACGCCGTGAATTGAAAATCGCTTTTCGTAAAAGTGCCGAGATTATAAACCCGCTGTGGTTTTTCCTGATTGTGATTACCTTGTTTCCATTGGGAATTGGGCCGGAGCCGAAGCTGCTGGCGCGCATTGCACCGGGTATTGTCTGGGTCGCGGCGCTGCTGTCTTCGCTGCTTTCGCTCGAACGTCTGTTCCGCGACGACTATCTTGACGGCTCGCTCGAACAGCTGATGCTATTGCCCGCGCCGCTTACCCTCACGGTTATCGGCAAAGTGTGCGCTCACTGGATGGTGACCGGGCTGCCGCTGTTAATCATTTCTCCGCTGATAGCCCTGCTGCTGTCGCTGGACTTTAAAACCTGGGAAGCGGTCGCGCTGACGCTGTTGTTGGGCACGCCCACGCTGAGCTTTATCGGCGCAATCGGCGTCGCACTGACCGTTGGATTACGAAAGGGCGGGGTATTGTTGAGTCTGCTGGTGCTGCCGCTGTATATTCCGGTGCTGATTTTTTCTACCGGTGCGATTGATGCCGCCTCGATGGCGATGCCTATCGGTGGCTATCTGGCCATTCTGGGTGCCATGCTAGCGGGAAGCATCACGCTGGCCCCCTTTGCTACCTCGGCGGCGCTGCGTGTGAGCGTGCACTAATCGGCAAATGTGATTATCACGTCGCGTTATTTGCGGTCATTTTATTTCAAAATACCCATAAATAGAGTAATGAGTTTACTTGTGGTTACAATACGCCTGAAAAAACGCAACCTTTGACTAACATCACACTTCTCGATAGGGAACAATAGGCGTCGTGCCTAAAAGAGCAGAAGGTGTCCAAAAATAGCCCTTACTGCCAACAGTTTTCCAGATAATGGTTTACGGCATTTAACACAGTGTAATTTTAACGTGAGCAACGACAAATAATGTGGAAATGGTTACATCAACTCGCAAGGCCTGAGCGGCTTTACCACGTCTGCGGCCGTTTTATTCCCTGGCTGGCCATTGCGGGTATTGCCTGCCTTATTATCGGCTGGGTATGGGGCTTCGGTTACGCACCTCCTGATTACCAACAAGGCAATAGCTACCGGATCATGTACATTCATGTGCCTGCGGCTATCTGGTCTATGGGGATCTACAGCTCGATGGCGATCGCTGCCTTTATCGGCCTGGTCTGGCAGATGAAAATGTCTGAACTGGCGATGGCCGCGATGGCACCGGTCGGCGCTGTCTTTACTTTTATCGCGCTAGTGACCGGCTCTGCCTGGGGTAAACCGATGTGGGGAACCTGGTGGGTGTGGGACGCGCGTCTGACCTCCGAGCTGGTGCTCCTTTTCCTCTATCTTGGCGTGATTGCGTTATACAACTCCTTCGAGGACCGCCGCACTGCGGGCCGTGCCGCCGGTATTCTGGTGCTGGTCGGCGTGGTGAATATCCCAATCATTCACTATTCCGTGCAGTGGTGGAACACCCTTCATCAGGGCTCGAGCGACTTTGGCAGAACCATCGACCCAAGCATGCGTTATCCGCTGTTCTGGTCGGTATTTGGCTATCTGTTCTTCTTTATTACGCTGACCCTGATGCGCCTGCGCAATCTTATTATCAACCAGGAGCGTCTGCGTCCTTGGGTTGCCACGTTGGTCAATAAGGAGCGCCGTTGATGAACGCTGCATTCCCAACCTGGCAGGCATTCTTTGCGATGGGAGGCTACGCGTTTTACGTGTGGCTGTCGGTCATCGTCACCCTGGTTTCTTTATTTGGCATCATTATTCATACCGTCTGGCATCGTCGCCAGCTGCTGGCTGAAATACGCCGCCGCCAGTCCCGCGAACAGCGGATCCGTCAATCGAAAAAACAGGCCAGTGCCGCGCATAATAATAGCAAGCGTGCAGCACCAGGGTCGCCGGACTCCACCCGGGAGAAGTTATCGTGAATCCTCGTCGTAAAAATCGCATGTACCTTGCGTTGATAGTCCTGGTTGGATTAGGGCTCGCAACCAGCCTGGTGCTTTATGCGTTGCGTTCCAATATTGATTTATTTTATACACCAAGTGAAATTTTGCAGGGCAAAGGCAAGGATCATGAATTGCCGTTTGTCGGTCAGCGTCTACGTATCGGCGGGATGGTAATGCCGGGTTCAGTCAAGCGTGATGACAAGACCCTTGAAGTGCACTTTAAAATCTACGATGCGCGCGGCGCTATCGCGGTGACCTACTTTGGCATCTTGCCAGACCTGTTCCGGGAAGGGCAGGGCGTAGTGGCCCAAGGAGTGATGGAGCCTAATAATGTCGTCATGGCGAAGCAGGTTCTGGCCAAGCATGATGAAAAATATGTCCCACCGGAAGTTGAAGACGCAATGAAAGATAATCATACGGGGCCAGCCTCGGCATATGTTGCTCCTGCTAAAGGAAATGGCCAGTCATGATCCCTGAAATTGGTACTTTTGCTCTTTGTCTGGCCCTGGGCCTGTCAACGTTATTGAGCATTTATCCCCAGTGGGGCGCATCGCGTCAGGACGAGCGGATGATGGCAATGGCCCGTCCACTGTCTTACGGCATGTTCGGTTGTATCCTGTTAGCCTTTATCATTCTGGTTCACGCGTTCGTGGTGAACGACTTCTCGGTCGCCTACGTTGCGAACAACTCCAACACCCACCTGCCGGTTTATTACCGTATGGCGGCGACCTGGGGCGCGCACGAAGGCTCCCTGCTACTCTGGGTGCTCCTGCTGAGCTGCTGGACTACTGCGGTTGCGCTGTTTAGCCGCCGCATGCCGAACGACGCCGTGGCGCGCGTGCTGGCTGTCATGGGCCTTATTACCACCGGCTTCCTGCTGTTCATTCTGCTGACCTCCAACCCGTTCCTGCGTACTCTGCCGAACTTCCCGATTGACGGCAGCGACCTCAACCCGGTGTTGCAGGATATTGGCCTGATTTTCCATCCACCGATTCTGTACATGGGCTACGTTGGATTCTCCGTCGCCTTTGCCTTTGCGATTGCCTCGCTGATGGCAGGCCGTCTGGATACCGCCTGGGCGCGCTGGTCGCGTCCGTGGACGCAGGCCGCATGGGTGTTCCTGACCGTCGGTATCGTGCTGGGTTCTGCCTGGGCCTACTATGAACTTGGCTGGGGCGGCTGGTGGTTCTGGGACCCGGTAGAGAATGCCTCCTTTATGCCTTGGCTGGCCGGTACCGCGCTTATCCACTCATTGGCGGTGACCGAAAAACGCGGCACCTTCAAGGCCTGGACCGTACTGCTGTCGATTACTTGTTTCTCGCTCTGCCTGCTGGGGACCTTCCTGGTGCGTTCCGGCGTGCTGGTCTCCGTGCACTCCTTCGCCTCTGACCCGGCGCGCGGTATGTTTATCCTGGCCTATCTGGTGATTGTCATCGGCAGCTCGCTGTTGCTGTACGCAATCAAAGGCAGCGCGGTGCGTGCACCAAGCCGTCACGAGCCGTTTTCACGTGAAAGCTTCCTGCTGGGAAATAACGTCCTGCTGATTGCTGCGATGCTGGTTGTGTTGCTGGGTACGCTGCTGCCGTTGATTCACAAGCAGCTGGGACTGGGCAGTATTTCCATCGGCGAACCGTTCTTTAACACCATGTTCACCTGGCTGATGGCACCGATGGCGCTGCTGCTGGGTATAGGTCCGCTAGTACGCTGGCGTCGTGACGAGCCAAGCAAGCTGTGGCGTCGTCTGGGCGTTGCGCTGGTCGTAACCTTGCTGCTGTCGATTCTGCTGCCGTGGTTGTTGCAGGACAAAATCGTTGGCATGACCGTGGTCGGTATGCTGATGTCAGTGTGGGTTATCCTGCTGACGCTGATGGAGCTGCACGAGCGCGCTACCCACCGTCACACTTTCTGGCGTGGCCTGACGCATCTGTCTCGCAGCCACTGGGGCATGGTGCTGGGTCACCTGGGTGTTGCCGTTACCGTCATCGGTATCGCCTTTAGCCAGAACTACAGCGTCGAGCGTGACGTGCGCATGAAGTCGGGTGATACCGTAGACATTCAGGGTTACCATTTTGAATTCCGCAACCTGACCGACATTAAAGGCTCCAACTACACTGGCGGTGAAGCCAATATCGACGTGACCCGTAACGGTAAATTCGTGACCGTGCTGCACGCCGAAAAACGCTACTACAGCGTGGCACACAGCATGATGACCGAAGCGGCCATCGACGGTAATCTCGCGCGCGATCTTTATGCGGCGCTGGGCGAAGAGCTGGACGACGGCTCGTGGGCGGTACGCCTGTACTATAAACCTTTCGTTCGCTGGATTTGGCTGGGCGGCATCTTTATGGCGGTCGGTGGCATCCTGTGTATCCTGGATCCGCGCTATAGAATGACCAAGAAACTGAAACGTCAGGGTAAAGAAGCGGCGGAGGAAGCATGAATCGTAAAATTCTCTTTATTCCCCTGTTTCTGTTTTTGGCGCTGGCCGCGGCGTTTCTGGTGCAGCTGACCCGCAACGCGCACGGCGATGACCCGACTCTACTTGAGTCGGCGTTGGTCGGCAAACCGGTGCCAGTGTTCAAGCTGGAATCGCTGTTCGAGCCGGGGAAAACCTACGACCAGTCAGTGTTTCACACCGGTAAGCCGATTCTGCTGAACGTCTGGGCGACCTGGTGTCCAACCTGTCGTGCCGAGCATGATTATCTCAATACGCTGGCGGCGAAAGGCGTGCACGTGGTTGGCCTTAACTACAAGGATGACCGCAATAAGGCGATTAACTGGCTGAATACGCTGGGTAACCCTTATGCGCTGAGCCTGTACGACGGCGACGGCATGCTCGGTCTTGACCTCGGTGTGTACGGAGCCCCTGAAACCTTCCTTATTGACGGTAACGGCATCGTGCGTTATCGCCATGCCGGTGATCTCAACGAGCAGGTCTGGCAGAAGGAAGTACGTCCGCTTTACAATAAATACGGAGGCAACGCATGAGACTGATTTCACTTATCTTTGGTCTGATGCTGAGCTTTAGCGTTTTTGCTGCCATCGATGCTTATCAGTTCAAATCGCCACAGCAGGAACAGCAGTATCGCGAATTGACCGAGCAGCTGCGTTGCCCGAAATGTCAGAACACCAACATTGCGGCGTCTGACTCCATCATCGCGGCTGACATGCGTAAAAAGGTCCTCGAGCTGCTGAATCAAGGGCAGTCGAGCAAGCAGATCGTTGATTATATGGTCGCGCGCTACGGCAACTTTGTGACCTACGAACCGCCGGTCACGCCGTCTACGCTGATTTTATGGGTTGGACCCGCGCTGTTTGTCATTGTCGGCGCACTGGTCATTATTTTACGCGCTCGTCGTCGTCAAACGGAAGAGCAGATGTCTTCACAAGAGAAACTGCGTTTGGCGCAGCTGCTCGGTGAAAAGGACAGGAAAGAATCATGATTGTTTTTTGGCTGGTCATTGTTGCGCTGCTGCTGGTGGGCGTCGCGTTGTTTATTGTGCCTGTTATTCGAGGCGATCGTGATTCTCTGTCCAACACGCGCGACGATCTGAACAAGGCTTTCTATCATCACCGCTTGAGCGAACTGGAAGAAGACGAACAGCAGGGCGTGGTTGCCGCGCCTGAGCGTCCTATCTTTGTTCAGGAACTCCAGGAAAATCTGTTGAGTGATATTCCGGGGCAGGCCAGCAAAGCGGGGAAACCAATCCCACGCTGGACGCTGGCTCCGGGGGTCATATTACTGGTCGTCGTCACTCTTGGTTTTTATCTGTATGCAGGCGGTCTAGGTCAGGTTAGTGCCTGGAATCAGGTCATGAAAAGAATGCCTGACTTACGCGCTCGCGTCGCGGACGAGAATGCCAAGCCACTGAATATGATGGATATTCAGGACCTCGGTCTCGGTCTGCGTACCGACCTGCAGAATGACCCGGACAACGCTAAAGACTGGCTGATGCTGGGCCGTGTGGGCATGGCGCTTAACAATGCCAGCACCGCGACGCAGGCATTTGCTCGCGCATACGCACTTTCTCCAAATGATATGGACATTAAACTGGGCTATGCTGATGTTCTGACGCGTTCCACCGATCCGCAAGATAATATCAACGGCGGCAATATGTTGCGTGATATGCTCGAACATAATCAGGGGAATCTGCAAGTATTGAGTCTGCTGGCATATAATGAATATGAACAGGGGCACTATCCGCAGGCGATCGGCGCATGGCAGGTGATGTTGAAAATTCTGCCTGCCGACGACAAGCGAACTGAAATGGTGAAAGCCAGCATTGAGCAGGCTAAAGCTAAATCGGGCATGGATAAGGTTAAACTCGGCGTTGCGGTTACACTTTCGCCGCGTGCGCAGCAACAGCTTCCTCAGCAGGGTACGGTATTTATTTCGGTGACAGACGGCAGCAGCCCGGTTCCGGTTGCAGTTAAAAAACTGCCTCTCAGCCGATTCCCGCTTTCTGTCACGGTTGATGATACCAATGCCATGATGCCGGAGCGCTTGCTTTCTTCGTTGCATCAACTGAAAGTACGTGTGCGTATTTCACAAACTGGCCTGGCGACACCGGCATCGGGCGACTGGTACGGTGACAGTCCGTTGACCAACTTCTCGGGCAGCGGGCAGGTCAATATCGAGATTAATCAGCAGGTCCCATAAAAAGGGGCCGAAGCATAAACAGGGAGAACATGATGGACTTTCGCCTGACTGGGCTGGCGGTTGCCACATTATTATTGGTTGGCTGTGCGGATAAACCAAAATCACTGGTTACGCCGTCTACGCCGCCAACCTCTTCGGCTTCAACTGCGCCTTCGGCAAAGACGATGTCAACAGGGGTGGTGCCGACAGCGGCCAACGCGTCAAATCCACCGGCTCCCGAGCAGGTTGATCCTCAATTAGGCGGGCGTTCTGACCCGCTTCAGGGCTTCAACCGTTCAATGTTCAACTTTAACATGAACGTGCTGGACCCCTATGTTTTACGTCCGGTTGCCGTGGCGTGGCGCGACTACCTACCACAGCCTGCGCGTAACGGTCTGAGCAACTTCTTTGACAACCTGAGTGAGCCGTCAACGATGGTGAACTATCTGGTTGAAGGTAATGTGCAGGAAGGTGCGAAACACTTTACCCGCTTCTTCCTGAATACCATTCTGGGTGTAGGCGGCCTGATTGACGTTGCGTCAATGGCTAACCCGCAGCTGGCGAAGGAAGAGCCGCATCGCTTCGGTAGCACGCTGGGCCATTACGGTGTGGGTTACGGTACCTACGCGGTGCTGCCGGGCTACGGCAGCTTCACCCCGCGTGAAGACGTGGGCGGCGTGGTCGACGACCTTTACTTCCCGCTTAACTACCTGACCTGGTGGATGACTGCGGGTAAATGGGCGCTTGAAGGCATCGAAACCCGTGCACAGCTGCTGGATTCCGACGGCCTGCTGACCAACTCGTCCGATCCGTATGAGTTTGTTCGCGCGGCGTACTTCCAGCATCACGACTTCCTGGCAAACGGCGGCAAGCTGACGCCGGTGGTTAACCCGAACGCTGCGGCGATTCAGGGCGACCTCGACAGCATCGACTCTGCCAACTGAGTCGATATCAGCCAGACAACAAAAAAGCGCCCAAGGGCGCTTTTTTTATGGCAACGAAACGGACTAGAACGTGTAGTTGAAGTTCATGCCGTACAGCATCGCAGTGCCTTTAGCATCGAATTCATAGTTAGGCACGCCATCGGCGACTTTTTCGCTGATGTGTACGGTTTTGCCGTGCATGTAAGAAACGCCCAGGTCAACCGACGCATCTTTGCTAAACGCATAGGTGGCACCGGCGCTCAACCACAGACGGTCCTGATCGGGAATCGAAATTGTGCGGTTGTCGGCCGGAACCGGGCTGTCATCGAACGCGATACCGGTACGGAAGGTCCATTCATCGCTGTAGTAATAGGTGGTACCCAGGGCGATGCGGTAAACGTCATGATAGCCTTCTTCTTTTTGGAACAGCGTATCGCCATTGTTGGCGGTAGCTTTCAGCTGCTGGAACTCGCTCCAGCTGGTATAGGTCATACTGTAGTGGACCGCCCATTTCGGCGCCACGCGGTTATAACCGGAAACCTCCCACACTTCAGGCAGATTCAGGGTTAAATGGCCGGCCTGCGTGCTGCCCCCAGTTCCGCCTGCCAGAACCGGCAGGTCGCTGCGGTAGTTACCGTCGAAATCGACGTTAACTTTCGAACGATAGGTGAAACCGTAACGGTTGTTTTCATCCACCTCGTAGAGGATACCGGCGTTCCAACCGTAGCCCCAGGCGTTACCGTTCAGGTGTGCGGCGGTGGTGTCGGCAGGGATCTGACCGCGGCTTTGCAACGCAACCAGCTCACCGGCGTTACGCTCGATTTTTGCCTTGGCGTAGACGGCGTCAAAGCCGACGCCGAAGCTGAAGTGTTGGTTAAGGCGATAGGCGGTGCTCAGGTTGAGGTTTTCGGTCATCAGGTCGGTTTTACCCGCCAGAGGACCCGCCGGATAGCCGCTGTTGAATTCGGTAGAGAGTCCGTAGTTGGTCGTGGCCGAGGCTCCCACCGCCCAGCTGTCGTTTAGCGGCATGATGAAGTGCAGGTTTGGAACCCACTGGGTTGGGGCAATATTGTTAGCGTCGAGGCTGGAACCCGTCACCGGGGATTTGCCGGTTAATTTGACGTCTGGATCGATAAATACTGCGCCGCCGGAGAACGTAGGGCGGTCAAACATGGTCATGGTTGCCGGGTTGCGGCTTCCAGAGGCGGCGGTGTCGGCGATGGCGCCTTCACCGGCATAAGCGCGACCCAGTCCAGAGGCGGTGTATTCGTTTAGCTGGAATCCTGCCGCGTAAACGTGTGATGAAACAAGTGCCATTGCAGCTGCCACAGCTGATCTCGTAAACAGGTTTTTCTGGTTCATGACCAAAACCTCATTTTATGTTTTATAGAACAAAGCTAATCATGGGCTATCACATGAGTAACAATGAGCGGCGGATTGTAGCGTCCTGTACTTTTGGGCCGACTAATCAGACCAGTGAGCGAAGTATAGGTCTGACCTGTACACATGTTGCAACGTTGTTTCACACTTATTGGTAATTAGATTTTAAAAATTAGATCCGCTTAACAAAAAGGGAACGGTTTAGATTCATAAAACTGACGATTCGGGTTGAACTAATCCGCATATGAATAAATTAGTTTTATTGCGCTTTATTAGTCTTGTGATTTTAATCACTTAAAAACCATAGTAAAAGTAAGGGTAGTGCTTGTCGCGAGGCAGGAGTAAGATATTTTCCAGAGAATCTATCATTTTTAATGATTCATCACGGCCACTGGCCTGGCGCAATAGCGCGTCGAAAGGAGAAAATATGTCCGAATTATCCACTGAATCGACTAAACCTACGCGGACTACCGCCGCACAGGAAACCGCGGCCTGTTGCTGCGTCGACGTGGGCACTATCATCGATAACACCGACTGCACCGCCTCTTATCAGAACGTTTTTGCAACCCGCGCTGATGCAGAAGCGGCGCTTGAAGACTTAACGGCGCGTGCCCGCCGGGCCGAGTCAGACCCGTGCGACATCAACAGTCAGTTTAACGAGGTGGAGGGCGGCGTTGAGCTTACGGCTGATTTCACCTTTTGCTGCCAGATTGAGTCGATAAACTTCCAGCTTGCCCTGCGTTAATTCCCCTTGCTGCCGCCGCACCGGCGGTAGATACCCCTTTAGATGCCTTCCTCGAAAAATTTGCTGCCGCTCTCAATTCAACAGCTTGGGCTTTGCTAATGACAGGCAGATGGTTAACACTTGATCATCAGGTCAGACCTGTTACAAAAGTCAAAATTGACCGTCATCAGGCCAGTAAACCGAGCAAAAATAAAATAACCCGCTAATTTATAAAGCATTGACCGTTTTATTGAATCAGGAGCCACTATGAACAAGGCCATTCCGCTGGTTACGCGTCAGGGCGATCGTATCGCTATTATTGACGGCCTGCGTACCCCATTTGCCAAGCAGGCAACGGCATTTCACGGCATACCGGCGGTCGATCTCGGTAAAATTGTGGTCAGCGAATTGCTGGCAAAGAGTGGGATTGACCCGTCTGTTATCGACCAACTGGTATTTGGCCAGGTCGTGCAGATGCCCGAAGCCCCTAATATTGCGCGCGAAATTGTATTAGGCACTGGAATGAGCGTTTCAACCGACGCCTACAGCGTTTCTCGCGCCTGTGCGACCAGCTTTCAGGCAATTGCCAACGTTGCCGAAAGCATTATGGCCGGCACAGTGAGCGTCGGTATTGCCGGAGGCGCAGACTCTTCATCTGTTTTGCCAATTGGCGTCAGCAAGGCGCTGGCGAAAACGCTGGTCGACCTCAACAAGGCTCGCACTTTATCTCAGCGGCTGTCGCTGTTCAGCAAACTCAAATTACGCGACCTGCTGCCGGTTCCCCCGGCGGTAGCGGAATACTCTACCGGCCTGCGCATGGGCGACACCGCCGAGCAGATGGCGAAATCCCATGGCATCAGTCGCCAGCAGCAGGACGAATTTGCCCACCGCTCGCATCAACGGGCGGCACAGGCCTGGAATGACGGTCTGCTTGATTCACAGGTGATGGCCGCGCACGTTCCGCCTTATAAAGACGTGATACAAAAAGACAACAACGTTCGCTTTGATTCCAGCATCGAGCAGTATGTGAAGCTGCGTCCGGCGTTTGACCGCAAGCATGGCACGGTGACGGCGGCGACCAGTACCCCATTGACCGACGGCGCGGCAGCAGTGCTGTTAATGAGTGAGTCTCGTGCCCGCGAGCTAGGCCTGAAACCGCTGGGTTATCTGCGCAGCTTTGCCTTTTCGGCCATCGATGTCTGGGAAGACATGTTGCTGGGGCCAGCCTATGCCACGCCGGTGGCGCTAGACCGCGCGGGGTTGACGCTCGCAGATATTGATCTGATTGATATGCACGAGGCCTTTGCCGCGCAAACACTGGCCAACGTCAAGATGTTCGCCAGCCCGCAGTTTGCGCGTGAGAAACTCGGGCGCGAGCAGGCAATAGGTGAAATTGACTGGGAAAAATTCAACGTATTGGGCGGATCGCTGGCCTATGGACATCCTTTTGCCGCTACGGGTGCACGAATGATCACCCAAATTTTGCACGAGCTGCGTCGGCGAGGTAAAAAACTCGGACTCACCACCGCCTGTGCCGCCGGTGGTCTCGGTGCGGCAATGATTGTGGAGGTGGCAGAATGAGCCAAAAACCAATGATTTCGCCGGCGGAGGTAACGGAATCAGCAACGCCTTCGGCCTTCACCCTCTATTTTACCGAGGACAATATCGGCATCGTCACCATTGATGTCGCGGATGAGAAAGTCAATACGCTAAAAGCCGAGTTTGTGCAGCAGATAAACTCACTGTTGCAGCAGGCACAGCAGCATCCCAAATTAAAAGGCTTGGTGTTTATTTCCGGCAAGAAAGACTCCTTCATTGCGGGTGCGGATATCAGCATGATTGCGCGCTGCGAAAAAGCCTCAGAAGCCGAGGCTCTGGCGAAAAAAGGACAGGGCGTGATGGCACACATTGCCGGGCTTTCGGTGCCCGTGGTGGCCGCTATTCATGGCGCATGCCTAGGCGGAGGCCTTGAGCTTGCCCTTGCCTGCCACAGTCGAATCTGCTCGCTGGATGATAAAACTCAACTCGGCTTGCCTGAGGTTCAGCTCGGTCTGCTGCCGGGTTCCGGTGGAACTCAACGCCTGCCCCGACTGATTGGCGCACCGAAAGCGCTGGATATGATGCTCACCGGCCGCAGCATCCGCGCAAAACAGGCACTGCGTATGGGGCTGGTGGACGACGTTGTGCCACAGTCTATTCTTTTTCAGACGGCTATTGAGCGCGTTCGCAAAGGGCATACGGCCAGACGAGAGCTGTCTTACATTGACCGTGTAGCTCAGGGGCCGCTAGGCAAAGCGCTGCTGTTCTATATTGTGCGCAAGCAAACGCGGGCGAAATCACGCGGACATTATCCCGCCACTGAAAAGATTATTGACGTGGTACAGACCGGGCTGAGTCAGGGCAGCAGCAGTGGCTACGAGGCGGAGGCTCGTGCGTTTGGTGAACTGGTCATGACGCCACAGTCCGCCGCGCTGCGCGGTATTTTCTTTGCCTCTACCGCGTTGAAAAAAGATTTTGGTGCGCAGGCTGAACCGCGAGAAATCCACAAAGTCGCGGTCTTGGGAGGCGGGCTGATGGGCGGCGGCATTGCTAACGTGACAGCTACCAAGGCCAATATTTCGGTCAGGATTAAAGATATTAATGAGCAGGGAATAAGCCACTCGTTTAAATACAGTTGGGATCTGTTGCAGAAAAAACTGCGCCGTGGGCACCTCAAAAAATCCGAGCTGCAACGCCAGATGATGCTGATTTCCGGCACGACCGACTACAGCGGATTCTCGCAGGTTGACTTGGTGATTGAGGCGGTCTTTGAAGACCTTGAGCTTAAGCAGAAGATGATCCATGAAGTTGAGGAAAATGCCTCTCCGCAGACAATTTTTGCTTCAAACACTTCTTCTTTACCGATTCATAAAATTGCCGAAGGCGCAGCAAGGCCGGAGCAGGTGATCGGCCTGCATTATTTCAGCCCGGTAGATAAGATGCCGTTGGTGGAGGTTATCCCGCACGCGCAGACCAGTCCGCAAACTATTGCCACCACGGTTTCTTTCGCCAGAAAACAGGGCAAGACCGCTATTGTGGTCGGTGACAGCGCCGGTTTTTACGTTAATCGTATTCTCGCGCCTTATATGAATGAAGCGGCGCGTTGCCTGCTGGAAGGCGAGAGCATTGAACACATCGACAACTCACTGGTCAACTTTGGTTTTCCAGTGGGGCCGCTGCAACTGCTCGACGAGGTCGGAATAGACGTGGGCACTAAAATCATTCCTGTTCTCGAGTCGGCCTTCGGCGATCGCTTTGCCGCGCCTGGCGGGCTTGAGGCGGTGCTCGAAGACGGCAGGAAAGGCCGAAAAAATAGTCGGGGATTTTATCTTTATCCACAGAAGGGCCAAAAGTCCGGTAAAAAAACGCCAGACCCAACGATTTACAAGCTGTTAGCCGTGACGCCAAAAAACAAACTGAGCGAGCAGGCGCTGGCCGACCGCTGTGTGGCGCTGATGCTCAACGAGGCAGTACATTGTCTGGATGATGGCACCGTGCGCAGCGCGCGAGATGCCGATATTGGTGCCGTTTTCGGCATTGGCTTCCCGCCGTTCCTCGGAGGGCCTATGCGCTATATCGATGCGCTGGGGGCCGACGTTTTGGTGAAGAGACTGCAGGCATTGCAGAAGCTGCACGGCACCCGTTTTGCACCCTGTGAAGGGCTCGTCACCCGAGCAGACAATGGGCAAAAATTGTATAGCTAACGTAATGGGCGTAAAATAGACGATCTTTTAGACTTTGAAACGATGCAAATTTAGCCATTAAGTGTGATCTGCATCACGGCTTAATTTAAGGTTTCTGGTAATTCTTGGTTAGCAGAGTGAAAAATGATCGCGCTGTTCATTAAATAGCCAGACCTATTTACATCTATTCGCAGTTGGTGTAAAAAACAGCGTTTTCTTTGTGGTGACTTTCAGGCAAAATGCCCGGCCGCGATACGGTGGGTTTTGATGTGATGGTTGTAGTGCCCTGCTAGGATGTGGGCAGAAGGGTAATACAGCACGCTCAGCGTACCTGTATAGCGCTATTTTTGTTAACAAAAGCGGTGCAATATGCAAGTTGTGATTATGCGTCACGGTGAGGCTGCTCTTGATGCGGCCAGCGATTCAGTAAGACCTCTTACCGATTGTGGTTGTGACGAGACGGTATGTATGGCGTCCTGGTTGAACGGTCGCTCCGTGAAAATTCAGCGTGTGCTGGTGAGCCCTTATCTTCGGGCGCAGCAAACGCTGGAAAAAGTGCGTCAGGCGCTCTCTCTTCCTGAAAAGGTTGACGTGTTGCCGGAACTGACGCCGGGCGGTGACCCCGCACAAGTAGCCGAAGAGCTTCAGGCTTTGGCGAGAGAGGGCGTGAGCTCCGTGCTGGTGGTTTCTCACTTGCCGTTGGTCGGCTATCTGGTGGCGGAACTTTGCCCAGGACAGTGCCCTCCGATGTTTGCCACCTCGGCGATGGCCAGCGTAGAAATCAACGCTGACACCGGACGAGGCAGCTATGACTGGCAGTACAGCCCTTCTCAGGTGATTGCGAAAGCCTGCAGCTGAGGTGACTGAAAGACGCTAAAAAGGCACAGCTTGCTGTGCCTTTCGCTATTTTGGGCCGCGAAAAATCGTTAGCCGTTATTCCTGGTCGGTTTTATCGTCCAGCTCGACCAATACCAGCAGTGCCGCATTACCGCCCAGCTCACGCGGAGCCTGGTGGAAGGCCTCGACGTCAGGATGCTGCGCCAGCCACAGAGGGGTCTGCTGCTTAAGAATATGTTTGCCGTGCCCGTGCATTATACAGGCGCAGTGAACGTGTTCTCTACGGCACGCGGCAATCAGCGCACCCAGTTCCTGCTTGGCTTCGTGCTGCGTCAGGCCGTGCAAATCAAGAAACAGCTCGGGCGAATAATCGCCGCGGCGAAGCTTCTTTAATTCGAAATGGCTGACGTCAGGCCGCACATGACGTACCGGTCCTTCGGCGTCAAGCATTGGCTGAAACTCGTCAGAGAAATAGTAGGTCGCATCCACCTGCTCCTGAAGCAAACGCTTTGGCGAGGCAATCACCGTCGGTTTAGGTGCCGGTTTATGGACTATGGTGTCATTTTTAAGTCGCTTGGTGCCCGGTACCGCCTCACGAAATAAGGCCAGCTCCTCCTTACTCAGCGAAAATTTTTTCTTCATCGCAATATCATCATTCGTCGAACATTTTCACAGTGTACCTGCTCCTCTTCCCCTTTTTAAGTAAATGTCTTTGGAGAAGTCTCGCAACAATGGGGTATTACTGCTGATTTGTTGCCGTCTTCGTGGCAAACTATGCGGAAATTTTATGGCTATGAATGATGGCCACCCGCCGTACCCCAGGAGAGAAAATTGGATAAAATATTCGTCGACGAAGCCGTCAGTGAGCTGCATACCATTCAGGATATGCTGCGCTGGACCGTCAGCCGCCTGAATGCCGCGAATGTCTATTACGGCCATGGAACGGATAATCCCTGGGACGAAGCCGTACAACTGGTGCTGCCAAGCGTCTTTTTACCGCTCGACATCCCTGAAGACATGCACACCGCACGCCTGACCTCGAGCGAGCGCCACCGCATCGTCGAGCGGGTGATCCGCCGCGTGAACGAGCGCGTACCGGTCGCTTATCTGACCAACAAAGCCTGGTTCTGCGGCATGGAGTTTTACGTTGACGAACGCGTGCTGGTCCCGCGCTCGCCAATCGGTGAACTGATCAACAACCGCTTCTCCGGCATCTTGCAAGATCAACCAAGCCACATTCTTGATATGTGTACTGGCAGCGGCTGCATCGCTATTGCCTGCGCCTACGCGTTCCCTGAGACCGAGGTTGATGCGGTAGATATCTCCGCCGACGCGCTGGCCGTGGCCGAGCGCAACATCGAAACGCACGGCATCGAGCAGTGGGTTACGCCGATTCGTTCAGACCTGTTCCGCGAGCTGCCTGAGCTGCAGTACGACCTGATTGTGACCAATCCGCCTTACGTCGACGAAGAAGACATGTCTGACCTGCCGGACGAATATCGCCACGAGCCGGTGCTGGGCCTGGCGTCCGGTAGCGACGGTCTGAAGCTGACTCGCCGTATTCTGGCCTGCGCGCCAGACTACCTGACCGACAACGGCGTGCTGATTTGTGAAGTGGGTAACAGCATGGTACATCTGATGGATCAGTATCCTGATATTCCATTTACCTGGCTGGAATTTGAAAACGGCGGCGACGGCGTATTCATGCTGACTAAACAACAGCTGCTGGACTGCGCTGAGCACTTCAGCGTGTACAGGAAGTAATTCGTTCAGCAAAACGCGTATCTTGCCAATAAGCGGGGTCGCGGTTTGCATCAGATTTAACGTCATTGAATTTAACAGCTAACTAATGGTTAAGGAGCCGTGATGGCAGGGAACAGTATTGGGCAGTTTTTCCGCGTCACAACGTTTGGTGAGTCCCACGGTATTGCGCTGGGATGTGTTATCGACGGCGTGCCTCCGGGCATTCCATTGACCGAAGCTGACCTGCAGCACGACCTGGACCGTCGTCGTCCGGGCACGTCCCGCTATACGACACAGCGCCGCGAAGCTGACGAAGTGAAGATTTTGTCTGGCGTGTTTGACGGGGTGACCACCGGCACCAGCATCGGTCTGATTATTCAGAATACCGACCAGCGTTCGCAGGACTACAGCGCGATTAAAGACGTATTTCGTCCGGGCCATGCCGATTACACCTATGAGCAAAAATACGGCACCCGCGACTATCGCGGCGGCGGTCGTTCTTCTGCCCGTGAAACCGCAATGCGTGTAGCCGCGGGTGCAGTCGCTAAAAAATATCTGGCGCAGAAATTTGGCGTACAGATTCGTGGCTATCTGGCACAAATGGGCGACGTAAGCTGCGAGCTCAAAGACTGGGATATCGTCGAGACCAACCCGTTCTTCTGCCCGGATGAGTCAAAGCTGGAAGCGCTCGACGAACTCATGCGTGAGCTGAAGAAAGCCGGTGATTCTATCGGGGCAAAAATTACCGTGGTTGCAGAGAACGTGCCTACCGGTTTGGGCGAGCCGGTCTTTGACCGTCTGGACGCCGATATTGCACACGCCCTGATGAGCATCAACGCCGTTAAGGGCGTCGAGATCGGTGACGGCTTTGCGGTTGTGAACAAGCGCGGCAGCGAAAACCGTGACGAAATCACGCCACAGGGCTTCGAAAGCAATCACGCAGGCGGCATTTTGGGCGGCATCAGCAGCGGTCAGGCGATTGTCGCGCACATGGCGCTGAAACCGACCTCAAGCATTACCGTGCCGGGTCGCACTATCAACCGCGAAGGCGAGCAGGTCGAGATGATAACCAAAGGGCGTCATGACCCTTGCGTGGGCATCCGCGCCGTGCCGATTGCCGAGGCGATGATGGCGATTGTGTTGATGGACCATCTGCTGCGCCAGCGCGCACAGTGCGGTGACGTCAATTCCAGCGTTCCGCGCTGGTAATCGCGCGACAAAAGACCGCCTGACAGCAGAGAGTGCGCTTATAGAATGCGAATTAACATCGGTTTAGTGGGATTACTGGCTTTAGCGGCATCATTGCCTGCTTTGGCCGTCACGCCGTGGCAGCGTATTACCCAACCTATTGCGGGTGCTCCGCAGGCGGTGGGGAGCTACGCCAATGGGTGTCAGATTGGCGCGAAGCCGCTGCCGCTCAACTCGCCGGACTATCAGGTGATGCGTACCGATCAGCGTCGCTTCTATGGGCAGCCTGACCTGCTGACTTTCATCAAGCGACTGTCCTCCGAGGCCAATCGTGAAGGGCTGGGCACCGTGCTGATTGGCGATATGGCGATGCCTGCGGGCGGGCGTTTCAGCAGTGGGCACGCGAGTCATCAGTCCGGCCTCGACGTCGACATCTGGCTACAGATGCCGCGCAAACGCTGGACTGAGCAGCAGCTGCTGAAACCGCAGCCTATCGATCTGGTCAGCCGTGACGGTAAAAGCGTGGTCAAAAGCCAGTGGCAGCCGCAAATCGAATCGCTTATCAAGTTAGCCGCTGAGGATGCCGATGTGGTCCGCATCTTCGTCAACCCAGCCATCAAGCAGCAGCTTTGTGCCGATGCGGGGAGTGACCGTGAATGGCTGCACAAGGTCAGACCATGGTTTGGTCACCGGGCGCACATGCATGTACGCCTGCGGTGCCCGGTTGGCGACCACAACTGTGAGAGCCAGGCCCCTCCGCCGCCGGGAGACGGTTGCGGCGCCGAGCTGCAAAGCTGGTTCCTGCCGCCGAAACCGGGCGGCGGTATTCCGGTGAAACGTGAGCCACCGCCGCTGCCGGCCATCTGCCAGTCGCTGCTGGATAATCATGCGGGTCAGCTGTAATCAGCCGTTATTTTGTCGTTTTGCTTTATTTTGAGTTAGTCAGTCACTATGTCAGATTCAACAGAAAAACATTATTATCAGCAGCTTATTGATATTTTTGACGGCTGTTTCAGTCAGGATCACAACACACGTTTGATCCGCGGCGACGATGAACCTATCTATCTTCCGGCCGACGAGCAGGAAGATTACAACCGCATCGTTTTTGCCCACGGCTATTACGCCAGTGCGCTGCATGAGATCTCCCACTGGTGCGTTGCCGGCGCTGAGAGACGCAAGCTGGTGGACTTTGGTTACTGGTATTGCCCAGACGGCCGCGATGCGCAAACACAAAGCGAGTTTGAGAAGGTTGAAATCAAGCCGCAGTCTTACGAGTGGATGTTCTGTGTCGCTGCAGGCTTTAACTTTAACGTCAGCTGTGACAATCTTAGCGGCGAATGTGAACCGGACCGGATAGGTTTCCAGCGCAAAGTACGTGAAGAAGTGTTGAGAATGCTTGAGAAAGGGTTGCCAGAGCGCCCGGCGCGGTTCATCCGTGCGTTGCAAGCCTACTACAACACGCCTGCGCTGAGCGCCGAGTCTTTCCCCGCGCCGCAGGACTTTTAATCTCGCAACGGGCGGATGCCCCGTGAATCAGTAAGGAAGAGAATGATTGCAGAATTTGAAGGGCGTATTTTCGCGCTAATTGAAGACATGGTTGAAAGCGCCACCGACGATGAGCTGTTTGCGAGCGGCTATCTGCAGGGTCATTTGACTGTTTCCGTTGCCGAGGCAGAAGCTAACGGCGAGAACAGCTCAGAGCAGCTGAAGGCCCGGGTTCAAAGCAGCCTGGACAAGGCGATTCAGGCCGGTGAACTCTCTCCGCGTGACCAAGTTCTGGTGCTCGGTATGTGGGAAAACCTCTACCAGAAAGCACTGCCTGAAACCGAACGTTGAGTCTGGCGCTTTGCAGGACAAAAAAGGGCCCTTAAGAGGCCCTTTTTTTACGTCTGTTGATTGCGTTAAAGCGTCTCAGGTGGGGTAATTGGCCGACCCTTCAACAGTTTGCGGACCCACATGCGATTTGGATTAAGCGCCGCCAGCGTTTTCGAATCGAGCGGAAGAGGTTCTGCCGTTATCTGTGCGGCCAGTATTTCGGCAGCGAGCGGTGCGGAACTCAGCCCTCTGGATCCCAGCGCACCCAATACGTAGAGGTTGGCATAATCCGGCGCAGGCTCAATCTCCTGCTGCTGCTTCAAACGCTGCGGCAAATCGGCATAGTTAGCCAATAGCTTAACGTAGTCTGGCACGCTGCCGACCATCGGCAGATGGTCACGCGAGGCGCAGCGCACGCCGTTTCTTGCCTCCCCGGCACTGACATCTACCTCATGCGGCCAGTCTATCCCCGGCAGGCAATCAATGAGCCGCTGGCGGTTCTGCTGCTGATCGGAATCGCGATAAAGTGGCTTGCGCTCGGCGCGATGATAGCTGGCACCGATGCAGTGATGCTGATTGTTTGGGTTAACCGGCGTCAGATAACCGTCGTAGCACAATACCTGCTTAAGCTGGCCAAGCGTCGCTGCGGTTGGCACGTGCGAAACCTGTCCACTCACAGCGTAAACCGGCAGCTTGTCGCTTTGCTCAAAGCGGGTGATATCCGCCCCGTTCGCCAACACAACGGTGGCATGTTCTGCTTCGGGTTGAGCGGCAAAGCTTAACTGCCATCCCAGCGTTTGTGTCGGTGCTATGCCGGTTACCTGGTGCTGATAATGCACCACCAGTCCGAGCGACTGGGCGTGGGCGATAGCCTGTGCGGTCAGCTGTGCTGGACACAACCAGCCACCCAACGGATAACTCACACCGCCGTTCCCGCAGGGCACGCCAACCTGTTCGGTGAATTGCTCTGCGTTCAGCGCCGTCGCCAGCGCCTGAGGCCATTCACCTGCCATAATCTGGTCAATTTTGCCCTGACTTTTCTCGTCGTATCCTAATTGCGCAACCCCACACCAGTCATGATCAAAAACAAGATTCAGCTGGGCGAACTGGGTATATTGGCGGCGCGCAAAGGTAAAGGCATGAGCAAAGAACTGCTCGATAGTGTCGTGTCTGCCGTTCAGCAAAGGATAAACCGCCCCCTGACGATTGCCCGATGCACCCAGAGCCGGTTGTGGATCTTCACAGTACAGGGTGACGCGAGAGCCGCGGCGCAGCAGTGCCAGTGAGAGCAGGGCGCTGGCAACACCGCCGCCGATAATTGCCACCTCTTCGGGATGTGTGGCGGCAGTGCGCGAATACCAAGGGGCAGGGTGCAGGGCTTTCGGACCCGCTTCTCGCCAACCGCTGAGCATTTCACGTTTTTTGCCGTGGCCTTTGACCCGGCTGACGTTAAAGCCTGCCTGTTGCAATCCGCGACGCACAAATCCTGCGGCGGTGAAGGTCGCAAAGGTGCCTTCCGGGCGGGTGAGTTTTGCCATGGAGGTGAACAGACCTTCGGTCCACATATCTGGGTTCTTGGAGGGAGCAAACCCGTCCAGGAACCAGGCGTCAACCTGTTGAAACAGACTCGGGTCGCTCTGCGGAAGCAGGTCGGTCACGTCGCCATACCACAGGTCGAGCGTGATGCGTCCGCCGTCCAGCAACAGTCGATGGCAGCCGGCGAACGGCAGTGGCCATTGCTGGCGTAATTCCTCGGCGAAGGCGGCTAATTCTGGCCAATGAGCCAGCGCTTTGTCTAAATCTTCTGCAGAAAGTGGATATTTTTCATAGCTGATGAAATGTAATCGCTGAAGCGTTGTCAGAGGATGCTGTTGTCTGAATGCAGAGAAGGCCTGCCAAAGAGTCAGGAAGTTCAAACCCGTGCCGAAACCCGTTTCCGCAATGACTAAAAGTGGACGCGGATGCGTGACAAAACGTTCTGGAAAATGGTTGCCATTAAGAAAAACATGGCGTGTTTCATCAAGACCGCCGCTTTCGGAAAAGTAGATGTCATCAAACTGTGAGGAAACAGGTGTACCCTGTTCATTCCACCGTAATTCGGCCGGTTGGATGGGAGTGTGATCCACGTAAAACTCTCTTGGTTCTAGGCTGTGCGCGAAGTTTAACTGTCTGCTACTCTCTGCGCAAATTTCAATTCTTTACATAATGAATTGCTGATCGGACTTGTTCGGCGTACAACTGTACGCTAAAGTGCATGGCGAAATCCCGAATAGTTAATAGTAAAAGAGGTATTAAATGAAACGTGCTGTGATTACTGGTCTGGGCATTATCTCGAGCATCGGTAACGACAAGCAGGAAGTTCTCGAGTCTCTGAAAGCAGGGCGCTCAGGGATCACTTTCTCGCAAGAATTCGAAGATGCAGGGATGAAATGCAAAGTCTGGGGCAATGTGAAACTGGACACAGCCGGTCTTATCGATCGTAAAGTCGCGCGTTTCATGAGCGATGCTTCTATTTACGCTTACCTTGCCATGGAGCAGGCGATTGCAGACTCAGGTCTGACTCCAGAAATGGTTTCAAACGACCGTACCGGCCTGATCGCAGGTTCCGGTGGTGGTTCTCCGCGTAACCAGGTTGCTGGTTCTGACGCGATGCGTTCTACCGGCCTGAAAGGCGTTGGTCCTTTCATGGTGACCAAAGCGATGGCATCTGGCGTTTCTGCCTGCCTGGCGACCCCATTCAAAATCCGTGGCGTTAACTACTCCATCAGCTCAGCCTGTGCGACCTCTGCTCACTGCATTGGTAACGCGTATGAGATGATTCAGTTAGGTAAACAGGACGTTGTATTTGCTGGCGGCGGCGAAGAGCTGTGCTGGGAAATGGCCTGTGAGTTTGACGCGATGGGCGCAATGTCTCGTAAATTCAACGAAAATCCAGAAAAAGCTTCCCGCACCTATGATACAGACCGCGACGGTTTTGTTATCGCAGGCGGCGGCGGCATCGTTGTTGTCGAAGAACTTGAGCACGCTTTGGCTCGTGGCGCGCACATCTATGCTGAAATCATCGGCTACGGCGCGACCTCAGACGGTGCAGACATGGTGGCTCCATCAGGCGAAGGCGCTGTGCGCTGCATGAAGATGGCGTTGCAGAACGTTGATACCCCTATTGACTACCTGAACGTGCACGGCACTTCTACGCCAATCGGCGACAGAAAAGAGCTGGGTGCAGTGCGTGAAGTCTTCGGTGATAAAGCGCCAGCAATCTCTTCTACCAAAGCCATGACCGGTCACTCTCTGGGTGCCGCTGGCGTGCAGGAAGCTATCTACACCCTGCTGATGGCTGAGAACAACTTCATCGCACCAAGCATCAACATCGAAAATCTCGATGAAGCGGCAGAAGGCATCAACATCGTGACTCAGCCTACCGAGCGTGAGCTGACTACCGTGATGTCTAACAGCTTCGGCTTCGGCGGTACCAACGCCACGCTGGTGATGCGTAAGCTGAAAAACGATCGTTAATCCTTTGTGATTCAACGCTGAATATCGAAAGCTCGCCCTCTGGCGGGCTTTCTTTTTTTGGATCACGGCCGACAGACTTTCACTCCAATTATCCTGCATTTAATCAACATTTCAGATACAATTCCCTGCGCCTCACTCCTCACTGAATACATTTTTAAGATGCGATTTATTTTTCAACGATGAAAATCTCAATTGGCCAGATAGCGCATTCGCGAGGTCGCTTCCCCGCATGGCTGGGAATTTGCGCGATCCTGATGCTGTTTATCGCGCCAGTGGTCTCTAAAGCGCTGGTCGCTCAAGGCGTGCCGATGCCGATGATGGCGGGCATGGAGATGTCGTCGATGAATGAGATGTCGGATAGGGCGATGAGCGATATGCCGATGTCGGAGCACGTCAAACACGCCGTGGGGGCAGAGCATGCGGTGGCCGACAACAGCGGGAACAGCACGCCGTATGACACGATGTCTCCTCTGGAGATGATGGACGCCGCCTGCGGATATTGCGTGCTGCTGATGCACCTGCCGCTGCTGGTGCTGCTCGCGATCCCGCTTTTGTGGTCGCTGGCGAGAATGGTTCGCCCTCCCTTTATACGCGTTACTTCCTGTCTTATTCCTGCTCCTGTCTTTACCGATGCTCAACCGCGTGCGCCACCTGAACTTGTCTGGGCCTGATAACGGCCAAAGCGTTTAAAAATCAATTTATTGCAAGATAACCTGCCGTTGCGTCTATCATCCGACGCGGCTGCGGCGTTGTTTGATTTTATACTGACAAGCTTCAGGACATTCCCTATGAGTCAATCCTTGGACCGCACCGCTGTGGCGGGCGATTTGAGTACCAAAGCCGCCGCGCTGGCGCTGCTAAAACGCATCCATTTTTATATTGGTTTGTTTGTTGGACCGTTTATTTTCATCGCCGCGCTTACCGGCGTGCTGTACGTTGCTACACCGCAAATTGAAAATAAACTCTATGCTAACCAGCTTTTTACCTCATCAACAGGCACAGTTCAGCCGTTGTCGAGGCAGGTCGAGTCCGCCCGTGCCGTCGTCGGCGAGCAGGCGGAAATCTACGCCGTGCGACCGGCTCCCTCAAGCGGCGAAACCACCCGCGTGCAGTTTTCCGAGCCGGGACTGGGTGCATCAAAAAGCCGTGCCATCTTTATCGATCCCGTTACGCTGGATGTAAAAGGCAGTTTGGTTGTCTACGGCACCAGCGGTGTGTTGCCGTTTCGTACCTGGCTGGATGATTTGCACCGTGGGCTTTTGTTGGGGGATATCGGCCGTAATTACAGCGAGTTGGCAGCATCCTGGCTGTGGGTTGCGGCACTGGGCGGGCTGCTATTATGGGCATTTACCCGGGGCGGCCAGAAATCGGTTCGTAAAATGACCCGGCAGGGTGCGCGCCAGCGTCGTAGTCGTCTGTGGCACACCACGCTTGGGATTGTATTGCTCGGCGGCCTGCTGTTTTTCTCGGCCACCGGCCTCACCTGGTCGCAGTGGGCGGGAAATAATATCGGTATTTTGCGTGCCGATATGGGGTGGTTAACGCCCTCGGTCTCCACACAATTGAGCGCTGAGGCACCCCATGAGGTCGCCGATGAACACGCCGAACATCACGCCGCTTCCATGAGTGGCATGAAGATGGCCGATATGCCGGATATGGACATGAGTGCCATGCAGCCCGCACCGGCTCAAGCATTGCAGATAAAAGACGCCAGCTTTGATAGCGTGGTGGCCGCCGCGCGGGCGTCAGGTATTGATGCGGCAAAAATCGAAATTCGACCCGCTTACAAGGCTAGCAAAGCCTGGACGGTCAGCGAGATTGACCGCAGTTGGCCGACCCGCGTTGACGCCGTCTCGGTGGATCCCGCCAGCCTGCGCATCGTTGATCACGTCTACTTTGCCAAATTTCCACTCCTGGCGAAGCTGACACGCTGGGGCGTAGATGCCCATATGGGCGTTCTGTTTGGCGTGTGGAACCAAGTAGTGCTGATTCTGTTTGGGTTGGGGACCTGTGCACTCATTGGTTGGGGTTATGTATTGTGGTGGCAGCGCAGACCGAAGATGGCCGGTCAACGTAGCCCAACCGCAACACTCATTCAGACCTGGCGGGCGGTTCCTGTTTTGCCGCGTTGGGTTCTATTGGCGTTAGCCATTGCTCTGGCCTTTAGCCTGCCGGTGATGGGTGTGAGCCTGCTGGTGTTCCTAATTGTGGATCTACTGCGCTGGCTGCGTCAGGCCAGAGAGTCGCACTCAAAGCCGATGACCTCGGCGCGCCAGCCATAACTTCACCGAATATACTACGGTGATGGATGAAAAAGGGATGCATTAGCATCCCTTTTTTTGCGAGACGTCGCGGAGAGTTAACCGGCGCATCTGGCGTAATGCTTTTCTGTAAGGTAACGTCTGCACATTACCGGCCGGTATGTAAACTTGCGATATCCTAATGATGACTCAAACCTTTTCGATGCTTTTTCGTCCTTTTCTGCGCGACCGTTTTTTACATATTTTACTGTTGCTGGGCGTGATTCTCACCGTCTTTCAGCCCGAGAAAGCATCGCAGTTTATAAGCTTTGTTGACTGGAACACCATCGTCACTCTGCTAGGCCTGCTGATGCTGACTAAGGGCGTCGAGCTGAGCGGGTATTTCGACGTTGTGGGTCGAAAGATGATAAATACGCTGGACAACGAACGCTGGCTGGCACTGTTTTTAGTCACTGCGGCGGCGGTGCTTTCGACCTTTATGACTAACGATGTCGCGTTGTTTATTGTGGTGCCGCTGACCATCACGCTGAAAAAGCTGACGTCGTTGCCGGTGACGAGACTGATCGTCTTTGAGGCTCTGGCGGTTAACGCAGGCTCGTTGCTGACACCTGTGGGCAATCCGCAGAATATCCTGCTGTGGAATCGTTCTGGTCAATCGTTCCTGCATTTTATTGCTCAGATGACACCGCTGGCGCTGGTGACGATGGCTGCACTGTTGATAGTTACCTGGATAAGCTTCCCGTCGCACAGCCTCAAGAAGAAAGAAAGCCAAAGCCAAAGTACCTTCAGCAAGCCGCTACTCATCTCTTGCGTCGTTTTGTATCTGCTGTTTATTGCCTGCGTCGATTTAGGCTTTGCCCGTTACGGACTCGTTGCCGTATTGGTTGGCTTTCTGGTGATGTCGCGTCAGGTGCTGCTGCGTATCGACTGGCCGCTGATTTTGGTGTTCATCACTATGTTTGTCGATGTCCGGCTGATTGTGGGGCTGGGTGCTTTGCAGCAGGCATTGGGCAGCATTGCCGGTCTGCCAGACTATGGTCATTACCTGCTGGGGCTCGGGCTTTCGCAGGTGATTAGCAACGTTCCGGCAACGATTTTGCTGGTGAACTATGTTCCCGCCAATGCGCTGCTGGCCTATGCCGTCAATGCCGGAGGGTTTGGTCTGGTCATTGGGTCTCTCGCTAACCTGATTGCACTGCGGATGTCGGGAGAGAAGAAAATTTGGATCACTTTCCACTATTACTCTTTTGCCTTTTTAGCGTTTAGCGGGCTTGTCGGCTGGTGGTTATTGCCTCTGGTTGCCTAGCTTTTGGAGGCGGTCAACGGCGGCGGTGATTTCGCCCGGCGTCAGCGCTGAAAATCCCAGCAGCCATCCGTCTTTCACGGTCGAGATAGCGGTATCTGCATTGGGCAGATAGAGGGCTGAAAGCCCCGGCGTAATGACGCCGAGACGTTGAGCCTGCTGGCTGAGTATGGCTTCTTGCCCGACAGGCAGGCGAACGGCCAACTGAAGTCCCCCGGCCGAAGGTTGAGGGGTTATCCAGTCACCCAGTTTTTGCTTTATCTGCGTCAGTAAGCTGTCGCGACGGCTCTGGTAAAGCTGGCGCATATAGCGCAGGTGGGCGGCGAAGTGGCCTTGCTGGATAAATTCAGCGGTCACCGCCTGCATTAACTGCGAAGTGTGGCCGTCGTAAACGGTGCGAAGCGTCGTGGCAGGCGCAACCAGCGCTGGCGGCAGCACCATGTAGGCCAGTCGCAGCGAAGGGAATAGAACCTTTGAAAATGTGCCCAGATAGATGACGCGCTGATGAGTATCCAGCCCCTGCATGGCGGGAAGCGGACGACCGTCATAGTGCAGTTCGCTGTCGTAATCGTCTTCAATTATCCAACTCGCCTGCCGCTTGGCGTAATCGAGCATCGCTATCCTACGGGGTAAACTCAGGCTGACACCAGTGGGATAATGGTGTGAGGGCGTCAGATAAATAAGCCGTGGCGGCGGCAGATTATCGGCTAATGCCACTCCTTGTTCATCGACCGGGATCCCGTGAAGATGGGCACCCGCGCTTGCAAAGGCATTGCGCGCACCGAGGTAGCCGGGCTGTTCAATCCATACCGGGTCGCCGTTGTCGATGAGCAGCGTGGCGAGCAACTGGAGTGCCTGCTGCGAGCTGGTGGTAATCACAACGTGTTCGGCGCTGCACAGCACGCCCCGCGACTGCTGCAAATAGCCCGCAACCGCCTCACGCAGGGCAATATACCCCTGTGGGTCGCCATACCCCAGCAGCCGCTCACCGCCCAGCCTGAGCGTTTTATTGGTCAATTGCCGCCACAGCTTTAATGGGAATGCGCGTAAATCCGGTGAACCGGCGGCGAACGGCAGAGGCGTCTGTGGGTCCCGGCATCCACCGGTGGCAATAATCTCGGCTCCGCGCGCCGAGAGCAGGGCGGACGAGGTCTTTTCCTGGGCGAACGCTGGCCTATCGTCCTGCAACTTGCGCGAAGCTTTAGTTGTGGACCTACGGGGCGCGTTGCCCTGGAGAGGGTTAACCCCGTTTGCGGCAGCAAGCACCTCTGCGCTGACAAAAGTGCCTTTCCCCACATGACGGGTAATATAGCCTTCGGCTTCAATCTGCGCATACGCGGCCTCAACGGTAATACGCGAAAGTTGCAGGTCGGTGGCCAAAAGGCGTGATGACGGCAGGCGTTGCCGTGGGGATAGCGCGCCCAAACGAATTGCCTGCCGCAGTGCGGCGCAAAGCCGGTCACGCAGTGAAGTAGACGCAAGATCCGACTGTTCGAACAGTTGTATGAGAGCGCCGTGTTGGCGATGGGCAGGAGAGGCCGGTTGCTTGCTCAAAATGGGTCTTACCCTCATCATTAAAATGGTCTTAATTATAAGACCAAAAGGCGGCAATATAACACCGGTGTGAGGAGTTAAAACCCCTCATCGGCCTTGCACCAATCAACGAACTCAGGAGAATTCTATGCAGCCCATGTCGAAAGTTTTGGCTTTTCCGCCGCCGCAGCCACAGGTCAGTGAGCACTATTTGTATTCCAAATTGAGTTTTTATACCGATGCATGGGACGTCGCCGAAGACCTGCGTCATCAGATTCCAGACGTGGTGGTGCTCGACGCCCGTTCAGAGCAGCATTATCAGGCGGGCCACATTCCTGGTGCCGTGAGCTTCCCACATCGATTAATGAATGAAGAAACGGTGGCAAATCTGGCTCGCGACAAGGTTTATGTGACCTACTGCGACGGCATTGGCTGCAACGGTTCTACTCAAGGAGCTTACAAGCTGGCGAAGCTGGGTTTTAGGGTCAAGGAACTGATTGGTGGACTGGATTTCTGGATACGCGACGGGCATCCGCTGGCGAAAGGTACAGAGGCCGGTGTTTATCCGGCCAACGTTGAGGTGCAGGACTGTGGGTGCGAGTAATGGCTAAAAGCCTTGCTCAGACCACTAACCACAGCACCAGAGCGAGCAATACCAAGATAATAACGGTAAGCCAGACGCCGCCGTTGGGCCGCATAGACTCGGGCAACATCGCAACGAAAGGATTGACCCGTGAGGTGGAGTTCGAGATACGCGGCTGTCTTTCCTGCGCCTGCGGGCGGTCATGGCGAACGGTATTCCCCACGCGCTGACTAAACAGCACGGTAATCAGGCTGTTGACCTGGGCAGGCAGCAGAGGGGTTTTGGGCGTTGCATGAAAATTGCTGGCGGCGTAGTCGCTCAGACGATGCTGCTCTAGCTCCGTTGCAGGCTGTTTTAGCACGCTGAGCAGGCTGGTCAGCGTTGGCGCGGTTTGCTGGCTAACGGTGATTTTCACCTGAGCAAACTGAGTCAACAGCTGGAAATGTTTGGCCGGGATAGGGTCACCGACCTTGACGCCAACCAGCATAAACAGGTCCTGCCAAATCTTGGCCGGGGCTTCACCGGTCGCGGCGCTGAGCTTGGTCACCGACTGTTGAAGATTGTTATGCTCGGCAGGAAGCAGGGGACGGTCCATTACCGCCGTAAGCTGTGGCTGAGGAATGGCCATCTCTCGCGACTGGATGAGCACCAGCACCTTTTCAAGCTGTTCATGGCTAAGCTGGCTGAGCACCGTGTGGCCGAAATTCTGGCGTATAAATTCGCTCACAGCCTGACGATTATTGCCCAGCGGCACCAGTTCGGTGAGCTGCTGCATGAGTTGGCGCGTGGCGTGGCTGTCCTGTGCCTGATTGAGCTTGGCTAACAGCAGCGTCTCGGCCTGCGCACATTGGCTGGCGTTAAGTTCGGCGTCATGGGGCAACGACAGATCGTGGCGCAGGTTGGCCCAGATCTCGGGGGATTTCATGGTCGTTAAGGCCATGAGCTTCACGATCAGCTTTTCGAGGGTGGTTCGCTGAGCGGGGGTCAGCGGATGATTTTCACCCGCTCCGGCAGGGACTGTTTGACCATCAGGCTGTTCCCGATTTTCGTCAACGGGCGAGCGGCCACTCAAAGGTTGCATAGTACCAGTCCTTGCTAAGAGGTTTTATGCCCCCGCAGGCTAAACATTGGGGGGATAAAAGAATATTAAACACGGCGTCGAGCGCACAAGGCCGACATCATACAGATAAATCTTTTATATCGACACCGTGAATACCTTCATAGCAGAGATTCTTTTGACTTAACTTTCCTGCTTATCCTCAACGAGGAGGGTGGGTTCACGACGTCCAAACAGTGGCGTTCGCAGTCTCTGGGCCAGGATCACGCCAATCAGGGTAATTCCCCCGCCGATGAGGTGATAACTGTGCAGCTGCTCGTGCAGAAACAGTACCGCGATAACCGCCGTGAAAATAGGCGTCAGGTTCATAAAGATGGTTGCCAGATTAGCCCCAAGATGATGAACGCCTTTAATCCACAGGAACGGCGCAATAATCGAGGCAGGGATACCGGCAAACAGAACCAGCGGAATGTTGTGCTCGTTCAATTGTACGTCGTTTGCCATCAGGAAATTAGGCACCAGCATCACAACGCCAAAAATAATCTGCAGATAAAGCGACTGCCAGTTTGGCACGGGAATGGCCCAACGCTTGGTCAGCACGCCGTACAGCGCGTAAGAGGCAGAGGCGGCGAACATCATGAGCTCACCCATGCCAACGCCCTGTTGCAGCAGCAGTTCAGGGTGACCCGAGCTCACCAGCCAAATCAGGCCGCCGAGTGAGACCAAGCTGCCTACGGCGATGCCGACGGTGGGTACCACGCTAAGCACCACCAGGCTGATAAGCACGGTCAGTAGCGGAATAAGGGAAGCAATAATTCCCATGAAAAGCGCGCTTACTGTGTGGGCGGCATAGTAGGCCAGGCTCTGATAGAGCACCATGCCCAGCAGCCCGAGGATCATAAACTTCCACCAATATTTTTTGATTTCGGCGCGATTGCGCCACACGCTCGGCAGGATAAACGGCGTCAGGGTGACTAACGCCAGTAACCAGCGATAAAACGAGATAGCCGCGGGGTCAATAGCTCCGGCGGCTGCTTTGCTCACCACGGCGTTTAAAGACCAAATGAGCACGGCAAAAAGAGGGAACAGCAGGTTCATGTGTTGAGTCCAATGTGAATGATCACGTTAGTGTATTACTGTCTGGTTTTTTAGATATACTGATAACCAGACATCTTGTGACGCTAACCAGACAATATGAGTCCCAGTGGCACAAGAGATTGAGTAGAGTAGATCGAATTTATTAAAGCATCATTGTGGCGAATCATTTTCGCAGGAAACCTTTATATGGGCACCCCAAAAAAGAGCCGCATTGCCGCCCACTCTTTTCCATTATCTACCCAGCCTCCCGAGCCGATACTGTTTCGCGGCGAAACGGTGAGCGCCAATACCGAATACGCCCCGCACTCCCACAGCTGGAGTCAGATAATTTGTGTCAAGTCGGGAGTATTGACGATGGAGGTGGACGGACAGCGTTACCTTGCGCCCCCCGAGTTTGCGTTTTGGTTGCCCGCCGGAATCGTACATTCAAGTTATAACCGCAAGACCACTCGCTTTTATGCCATCGATATCGCCGCTGAACTTAATGAAGGGCTGCCGCAGTCGGCCTGTATGCTGAGCCTGACGCCGGTGTTTAACGCCATCGCAGAAGACTGTTTTGCGCGCAATTTGTCAGTGCCTAAAACCGCCGCTGATATGCGCATGTGCCAGGTTCTGCTCGACCAAATCGCCATTTGTCCGCGACTTCGCGCCTATCTCCCAGGTTCTGAAGACAAACTGCTGGCACCCGTGCTCTCGGCACTGGAAAAGGATCCGGCCAATAATCTGTCGCTGGCCGAGTGGGCAAAGCAGGTTTATACCTCCGAGCGCACGCTGTCGCGTCGGTGTCAGGAAGAGCTCGGCATGGCGTTCAGTGAATGGCGGCAGAGGCTGCGTTTTCTATACGCTATCTCCCTGCTCGAACAGGGGAAAAGCATCCGCGAGGTTGCACTGGACGTGGGATACAGCTCCTCTTCCGCCTTCATTAACATGTTTGTGCAAATCTCGGGTACTACGCCTCAGCGTTTTCGCACTGAACAATAATTCGCTGGGTATATATAGCCGAAAAGCTATGGCAAAATGGCCTCCGTTTGATAAAAACTTATTTTTTTTGCATGGCTAGCGGAGACAAGCGTGAAAATCCTGGTTGATGAAAATATGCCTTATGCGGTCGAGCTGTTCAGCCGATTGGGGGAAGTTCAGGCCGTACCCGGCCGTCCGATCCCAACAGAAGCTCTCTCGTCTGCCGATGCACTGATGGTGCGTTCTGTGACAAAGGTTAACGAGAGCCTGTTACGCGATACGCCGGTGAAATTTGTTGGCACTGCCACCGCCGGGACTGACCACGTGGATGACGGTTGGCTTGCGCAGGCGGGTATCGGTTTCTCGGCGGCACCGGGCTGTAACGCTATCGCCGTCGTAGAATACGTGTTCTCTTCGCTGTTGATCCTTGCCCAGCGTGACGGTTTTTCTCTGCGCGACAAGACCATTGGCATCATCGGCGTGGGTAACGTTGGCTCTCGCCTGAACGCGCGCCTGACGGCACTGGGTATCCGCACGCTGCTGTGTGATCCACCGCGCGCGGCGCAAGACAGCAGTGAGACCTTCTGGACGCTCGACAAGCTGGTCGCCGAGGCTGATATTCTGACCTTCCACACGCCGCTGAATCAGTCTGGTCCCGATAAAACCTTTCATCTGGTGGATGCGGCGCTGCTCGCAGCCCTTAAACCTGGCGCTATTCTTATTAATGCCTGCCGTGGCGAAGTGGTCGACAACGCGGCGCTTCTGGACGCACTCAACGGCGAAAAACCGCTGACCGCCGTGCTTGACGTCTGGGAACCTGAACCGGAGTTGTCGCTGGCGTTGCTCGACAAGGTGGCTATCGGCACGGCTCACATCGCGGGTTACAGCCTGGAAGGCAAGGCGCGCGGCACCACGCAGGTGTTCGAGGCCTATAGCCAGTTTATCGGCAATCCGCAGCATGTTCCGCTCGCTAGCCTGCTGCCTGCGCCAGAGTTTGGCGAAGTTCTCCTGCGCGGCGAGCTCACAGAAGCTAAACTGCTGCGTCTGGCGCACTTGGTGTATGATGTGCGCCGCGATGATGCGCCTCTGCGTCGCGTCGCGGGAAAAAGCGGGGAGTTTGACCGCCTGCGTAAGTTTTATGAAGAACGCCGTGAATGGTCTTCGCTGCAGGTTCACTGTGATAATCACGAAACAGCAGACCTGTTGAAAAAAATCGGTTTCAGCAGCGACGTCATTTGATTTTCCCCTAAGGAACGCGCTTCATACTGACGTATCCTTTCATAAATCAGGGCGGTGATTGCCGCCCCTTTTAGTTTGTAGTCTGAAATTTTCTGGAGAGAACCAACATGTCTGATGGCTGGAATATTGCGCTGCTTGGCGCCACTGGCGCAGTGGGTGACGCGCTGCTGGAGCTACTGTCTGAACGTCAGTTCCCGGTTGGTGAGCTTTTCCCTCTGGCGAGCGAGCGCAGCGCCGGACAAACCATTCGCTACAACGGTAAGAGCATGCTGGTACGCGATGCCGCCGAGTTCGATTGGTCACAGGTGCAACTGGCCTTTTTCGTTGCCGGTAAAGAGGCTTCCGCGAAATATGCCGAAGAAGCGGCAAATCAGGGGTGTCTGGTTATCGACAGCAGCGGCCTGTTTGCCCTGGAGCATGACGTGCCGCTGGTGGTGCCGGGCGTAAATCCGGACGTGCTGACGCACTACCGCAACCGCAACATCGTGGCGGTTGCCGATAGCCTGACCAGCCAACTGCTGACCGCCATCAAGCCGCTGACCGAGCTGGCTGGGCTGTCTCGCCTGCACGTGACTTCTCTGCTCTCCGTTTCTGCTCTCGGCAAGGCCGCAGTTGACGATCTCGCGGGCCAGAGCGCGCGCCTGCTCAACGGCATTCCGGCCGAGGAAGGCATCTTCAGCAAACAGCTGGCGTTTAACCTGCTGCCGTTGCTGAATGACGGCGAAGGCAGCGTGCTCGAAGAACGTCGCCTGGTTGATCAGGTGCGAAAAGTGGTGCAGGACGATGGCCTGCCGATTTCCGTTAGCTGCGTGCAGTCGCCGGTGTTCTACGGTCATGCGCAGGTCGTGCATCTCGAAGGTTTGCGTCCGCTGTCTGCCGAAGAAGCTCGTGCTGAGCTTGAGAAGGTTGACGACATCAATTTGAGCGACGAAGACGACTTCCCGACCCAGGTCAGCGATGCTTCAGGTAATGCTTCATTGAGCATCGGCTGCCTTCGCAACGATTACGGTATTCCTGAGCTTATCCAGTTCTGGTCTGTCGCCGATAACGTGCGCTTTGGTGGCGCGTTGATGGCGGTAGAAACGGCTGAGAAATTGATCCAGGAGTATTGGTATTAATGTCTGTTGAGCAACCCTCCGAACAGGCGTCTCCGGCCGTGGCTGAGCGCATTGCCTTGGGGATTGAATATGACGGCAGCCGCTATTACGGCTGGCAGCGTCAGCAGGAAGTCGAAAGCGTGCAGGAGTGGCTCGAGAAGGCGTTGAGCCGCGTGGCCGACGCGCCCATTACCGTGCAGTGCGCCGGGCGTACCGATGCCGGTGTAAGTGCAACCGGTCAGGTCGTGCATTTCGATACCCCGGTTATCCGCAAGGATGCCGCCTGGACCATGGGGGTAAACACCCATCTGCCAAAAGATATTGCGGTGCGCTGGGTGAGCCACGTCCCGCAGGACTTCCATGCCCGTTTTACCGCGACGGCGCGGCGTTATCGTTATGTGATTTATAACCATCGCTATCGTCCTGGCATCTTAAGTCATGGAATTACCCACGTTCATATGCCGTTGGATGTTGAAAAAATGCAGCGGGCAGGGCAATGTTTGCTGGGCGAAAATGACTTCACCTCATTTCGTGCGGTTCAATGCCAGTCAAGAACGCCTTGGCGCTTCATGATGCATCTCAACGTGAGCCGGTTTGGAAATTATGTTGTGGTTGATATAAAGGCCAACGCATTTGTTCATCATATGGTGCGCAATATCGTCGGCAGTCTGGTTGAAATAGGTGCGGGTAACCAGCCTGAAAGCTGGATGGCTGAATTGTTGGCTGCGAAAGACAGAAATCTTGCTGCAGCCACGGCCAAGGCTGAAGGTTTGTATCTTGTTGCCGTTGATTATCCTGAAAAGTTTGCTCTACCAGCCGTCACTATGGGCCCACTTTTTCTCGCCGATTAAAGGACATTAGAGGTAATACCATGGAATTCATCCACTATATCGTTGATTTTATCCTGCATATCGATGTGCATCTCACCGAGCTGGTTGCGCAGTATGGCGTCTGGGTTTATGCCATTCTGTTCGTGATTCTTTTTTGCGAAACCGGGCTGGTGGTTACGCCATTCCTGCCGGGCGATTCGCTGCTGTTTGTTGCGGGGGCACTTGCTGCGCTGCCAACCAACAGCCTCGACGTCCATCTGATGGCGTTTCTGATGGTGGTGGCTGCCGTCGTGGGTGATGCGGTGAACTACACCATTGGGCGTTTGTTCGGTGCGAAGCTATTTTCCAATCCGAATTCAAAAATTTTTCGTCAAAGTTATTTAGATCAAACTCACAAGTTTTACGAGAAACATGGCGGCAAAACGATTATTCTTGCGCGCTTTGTGCCAATTGTTCGCACTTTTGCACCTTTTGTTGCCGGCATGGGACGCATGTCTTATCGCCAATTTGCCGCCTATAACGTGATCGGTGCGCTATTCTGGGTACTGTTACTGACATACGCTGGCTACCTTTTTGGCAATGTGCCGTTTGTGCAGAACAATTTGAAATTTGTGATTGTCGCCATTATCGTTGTTTCTGTTTTGCCGGCGATTATCGAGGTAATTCGTCACCGCAAAACGGCTAAAAACGCGGGATAGCGGTCAGGCCGTAGGGCAGAGGAAACCCTGTCCCTGGCGTGAATTATTAAAATTAAAGGCATTAAACCAAAGGGTAAGACCAGTTTTTTATCTACAGTCTCTAACTGTTATGGTTTAATGAGCGACATTTGTGGTCTGTTCCTGCGAGCAACCCTCCCTGTAGGACGTTTTTTAGCGGCTCGAGTTGCTTAAAAATTCTTGATAATTGGGGACGGTTATTTGTTTTAAGCAGGGGACTTGTTACAGCATGAACAGCGAACTGGCGTTTGCCAGGTTCAAACAGAAAGGTCATCGATGAGCTGGATTGAACGAATTCTTAATAAGAGCAACATCTCGCAAACCCGTAAAGCAAGCATTCCAGAAGGTGTCTGGACCAAATGCGATAGCTGTGGTCAGGTGTTATACCGCGCTGAACTCGAGCGCAATCTGATGGTTTGTCCTAAGTGCGACCACCATATGCGTATGTCTGCGCGTATGCGTCTGTTCACTTTCATGGACGAAGGGAGCGAGGTCGAATTGGGTAGCGAGCTTGAGCCTAAAGATTTGCTTAAGTTTAGAGACTCCAAAAAATATAAAGATCGTCTGCTGGCTGCTCAGAAAGAAACTGACGAGAAAGATGCAATGGTCGTGATGAAAGGCACCCTGTACGGCATGCCAATCGTTGTTGCTGCATTCGAATTTGCCTTCATGGGCGGTTCAATGGCATCCGTTGTCGGCGCGCGTTTCGTTCGTGCGGTCGAACAGGCTCTTGAAGACAACTGTCCACTGGTCTGTTTCTCTGCCAGCGGCGGAGCACGTATGCAAGAAGCGCTGATGTCTCTGATGCAGATGGCAAAAACCAGTGCTGCACTGGCTAAACTTCAAGAGCGTGGTCTGCCTTACATCTCCGTACTGACTGACCCAACTATGGGCGGGGTTTCAGCCAGTCTGGCAATGCTTGGCGATATCAACGTGGCTGAGCCTAAAGCGTTGATCGGCTTTGCGGGTCCTCGCGTTATCGAGCAGACCGTACGTGAGAAACTGCCGCCAGGCTTCCAGCGCAGTGAGTTCCTGATTGAAAAAGGCGCGATCGACATGATCGTTCGTCGTGCAGAACTGCGTAACAAACTGGGCAGCGTGTTGGCCAAGTTGACCGGCCATCCTGAACCTAAAGTCACCGAAGTCCCTGTTATCAAAGCAGACGACGCTTCAGCTGATCATCATCAGGATGCCTGACAGGCAGCAACAATAGCCTGTGAGTGAAAATTGGCGGCAAGCTTCTTGCCGCCTCTGCTATTATCCTCGCCAGTGGCGGGGATAAACAAAATGGGCTGTTATCCAGCGTCGTGCGCACAGTACTGACAAAGGGGCATTGCCTGTCGTAAAAGTCCGGTAATGCATGTCCTTCAGGCTCATTATGAATCTGAACAGATTACGTTAGGCGGGACTTATGCAAAACATCTCTATTCCTGAAGCCACGTCGCCTTTGGCCACGTGGCTTCATTATCTTGAAAATCTTCATTCTCAGGCGATTGAGCTCGGGCTCGACAGAGTAAATACCGTGGCAACGCGCATGAATCTTCTGACTCCCGCTCCCCAGGTCTTTACCGTCGCCGGAACCAATGGCAAAGGCACCACCTGCCGCACGCTCGAAGCCGTGCTGATGGCCGCAGGGTATCGCGTGGGCGTTTATAGCTCACCGCATCTGGTGCGCTACACCGAGCGCGTGCGTATTCAGGGGCAGGAGCTGAGCGAAGCCGAACACTGTCAGTCCTTTGCGCTGCTCGAGGCCGGTCGCGGTGATATTTCGCTGACCTATTTCGAATACGGCACCCTGTCGGCGTTACAGCTGTTTAAGCAGGCGGCGCTCGACGTGGTTATCCTTGAAGTGGGCCTTGGCGGTCGTCTTGATGCCACCAACATTGTCGATGCCAACGTTTCCGTCGTGACCAGCATTGCGCTCGACCACACCGACTGGCTCGGTTCCGATCGCGAGAGCATCGGCCGTGAGAAAGCAGGCGTATTCCGCAAGGACCGTCCTGCGGTCGTGGGGGAGATTGATATGCCGCAGTCGATTGCCGACGTCGCCAACGAAAAAGGCGCGCACCTGCACCGCGTGGGTCAGGACTGGCATTATCAGGTCGGCAGCAGCGACTGGAGCTGGCGTTGCGAAGGCGTAGAGACAGCGGCTTACAGCGCACTGCCGCTGCCTAACGTGCCGCTGGCGAATGCGGCGACGGCGTTGGCCGCATTGCACTATAGTGAAATCAACGTTTCGGAAGACGCGCTGCGTCAGGGGTTGCAGCAGGCATCCTTGCCGGGCCGCTTCCAACAGGTTAGCGAATCTCCACGTCTGATCCTCGACGTTGCTCATAATCCACACGCTGCCGGGTATTTAGCCGGTAAACTTTCTGATTTGCCACGTCAGGGCGGAAAAGTGCGTGCAGTTATCGGTATGTTGTTGGATAAAGACATTGCCGGAACGTTGGACTGTCTGAAACCGCAGGTTGATGTCTGGTACTGTGCTCCTCTCGAGGGTCCGCGCGGTGCTGGGGTCGCGGCGTTGACAGAACATCTTCCCGAGGCGTTTTCGTTCACAGATGTGGTGAGCGCATGGAAACAGGCGATGCAGGATGCTGAAAGTCAGGATATTGTTATAGTCTGTGGATCATTTCATACCGTAGCGCATGTGATGGCTGCGTTGGATACGGGGAATACCAGTGGCAAGTAAGTTTCAAAATCGTCTGGTTGGCACCGTAATTCTGGTGGCGTTGGGGGTCATTATTCTCCCGGGGTTGCTGGATGGAAAAAAGAAGCACTATGAGGACGAGTTCGCCTCGATTCCTCTGGTTCCAAAAGCCGGGGATTCTCAGGATCAGGAAAACGCCGGGCAGGTGACGCAGGCGTTACCGGCTCAGCCGCCAGAAGGGGCGAGTGCGGCAATCAACGCTGGCGCTGCCGAGGCGGCACACGCCGCCGCACAGGCTGACGGAGAAGCCGATGAAGGCGATACCGCCACCGCCGCGCCGAAAACTGAATCACCCAAAGCGACGCAGCCTAAAACTTTGACGCCGCCTGCGATGACAGAATCTCGTCAGGCACAGCAGCCAAGGCAGACGCAGACCAAACCGGTCGAACCGAAGCGCGTTGAGCCTAAAAAGGTGGAGCCTAAACCTGTTGAGACGGCTAAAACTGAAACTCGCCCGCAGACGCCTGAAAAGGCCCCGGCGGGTCAGTCTTACGTCGTACAGTTAGGGGCGTTGAAAAATGCTGATAAAGTGAACGAGGTGGTCGCTAAACTGCGTTTATCAGGCTATCGTGCTTATACCGTCCCGGCCACGCCGGTTCAGGGGCAAATCACCCGCGTCTTCGTTGGGCCTGAAGCCAATAAGCAAAACCTTGAAGCCTCTCTGTCTTCGCTGAAAAGCGTCAGCGGATTGAGCGGCGTAGTGCGTGCCTACTCTGCCCACTAAACTGTCTTTCACCCATTAACGTACAGGGTGGTTGATTCCTCTACAGCACCCCGGTTACCGAATTGTCAGGTATCCGGGGTGCTTGCAGTGGCGTCTGTTTGTAGGTTAAGGGGCGCGAAGACTAAGCGGAATGTGCCCTTTTTAGGTAACTTGAATTTATAACGTTTCGTTATCTTTTTGCGGTGATTGATGTTTTTTTAGCCGCAATGATTAATTTGGCTGACCGGCAGATTTCCCCTACGCAAACGTTTTCTTTTTCTGTTAGAATTCGCAGCGATTTGGATGCCGGGCAAGTTTTTCCCCGAATCATTCCCGCTTTGGCGAGAAAGATGAAGGGTCTTATCCTGGATGAGATTGATAAAGTGATGGTTTGGATTGATTACGTCATTATTGCGGTTATCGGGTTTTCTGCTTTAGTCAGCCTGATTCGAGGTTTTGTTCGCGAGGCCTTATCATTGGTAACCTGGGGGTGCGCCTTCTTCGTTGCCAGCCACTATTATCCTTACCTCGCCGTCTATTTCACGCGTTTCGAAGACGAAGTCGTTCGAAACGGGATCGCAATTGGTATCTTGTTCATCGCGACGTTGATCGTAGGTGCCATTGTAAACTATGTGATCAGCTCTTTGGTCGATCGTACCGGACTATCGGGAACCGACCGGGTTTTAGGCGTCTGTTTTGGCGCACTGCGTGGCGTATTGATCGTCGCAGCAGGGCTCTTCTTTCTGGACACTTTCACCAGCTTTTCACACGGTGATGACTGGAAGCAGTCTCAGTTGATCCCGTATTTTAGTTCTATCATCAGGTGGTTTTTTGACTACCTGCAGAGCACGTCGAGTTTCTTGCCAAAGCATATTTAACTTTGGCAGCGCTGATGAGGAAAAGACAACATGTGCGGTATTGTCGGTATCGCCGGTTTTATGCCGGTAAACCAGTCGATTTATGACGCGTTAACGGTGTTGCAGCACCGTGGGCAGGATGCCGCTGGCATCGTCACCATTGATGGCAACAATAACTTCCGTCTGCGGAAGGCAAATGGCCTGGTGAAGGATGTGTTTGAAGCACGGCATATGCAACGTTTACAGGGCAACATGGGCCTTGGTCACGTTCGTTACCCTACGGCTGGCAGTTCCAGCGCTTCTGAGGCTCAACCATTTTACGTCAACTCTCCGTTCGGCATTTCACTGGCCCATAACGGTAACCTGACGAATGCACACGAATTGAGAAGTACGCTGTTTGAAGGCGCGCGTCGCCACGTCAACACCACTTCCGATTCTGAAGTTTTGCTAAACATTCTGGCCAGCGAGTTGGACAAGTTCCAGCACTATCCGCTGGAGGCTGACAACATTTTCGCTGCCGTCACGGCAATGAATCTGAAGATCCGCGGTGCGTATGCTTGCGTCGCGATGATCATCGGCCACGGAATGCTGGCTTTCCGTGACCCGCACGGAATTCGCCCGCTGGTTATCGGCAGGCGTGAGCTTGAAGACGGCCGCTCCGAGTACATGGTAGCGTCCGAGAGCGTGGCGCTGGATACCCTGGGCTTCGAGTTCCTGCGTGACGTCGCGCCAGGCGAAGCGGTGTATATCACCGAAAAAGGCCAACTCTTCACTCGCATGTGTGCCGAGAATCCTCAGTACAACCCATGCCTGTTCGAGTACGTCTATTTCGCCCGCCCTGACTCGTTCATCGACAAGATTTCCGTTTACAGCGCGCGTCGCCGTATGGGTCAGAAGCTGGGTGCCAAAATTGCCCGCGAGTGGGAAGATCTTGAAATCGATGCGGTTATCCCGATCCCTGAGACGTCTAACGACATCGCTCTGGAAATCGCCCGTATCCTGAACAAGCCGTACCGTCAGGGGTTTGTTAAAAACCGCTACGTGGGCCGTACCTTTATCATGCCGGGTCAGCAGGAGCGCGTTAAGTCGGTGCGCCGCAAACTAAACGCCAACCGCGCCGAGTTCCGTGATAAAAACGTTCTCCTGATCGATGACTCCATCGTTCGCGGTACCACCTCTCAACAGATTGTCGAGATGGCCCGTGACGCGGGAGCTAAAAATGTTTACCTGGCTTCGGCTGCGCCGGAAGTGCGTTTCCCGAACGTCTACGGTATCGACATGCCAAGCGCCAACGAGCTGATTGCCCACGGTCGTGAAGTGAGCGAAATCAACCAGATGATCGGTGCGGATGCGCTTATATTCCAGGACTTGAGTGACCTCATCGACGCGGTGAAGGAAGAGAACCCGGATATCGAGCAGTTCGAATGCTCGGTGTTTGACGGTATCTACGTCACCAAAGACGTTGACCAAAGCTATCTCGAATACCTCGACGCCCTGCGTAACGACGATGCTCAGGCATTGCGTGGTCAGCAGGAAGCCGAAAATCTCGAAATGCATAATGAAGGTTAATTAAGCCTTTTTACCGTCTGTCTTACCCTGTTACGCAGGTCAAGGCAGACGGTTCTCTCCGGTATTATCCCCGCTTGACACCGTTACTTGCCAATCGCTTTTCATTCCGGCAAAGTCTTCTGATTAATCCTACGTTCTGAAGTTTAAGTTCGTCATTTCTGAGGCTGTATCCATGAAACGACTCATTGTCGGCATCTCCGGCGCCAGTGGCGCTATTTATGGCGTTCGTCTTTTACAGGTGTTGCGCGAAGTGCCTGAGGTCGAAACGCATCTGGTGATGAGCAATGCGGCGCGTCAAACGCTGGCGCTTGAAACCGATCTCAGCCTGCGCGACGTTCAGGCGCTTGCCGACGTTGTCCATGACTCCCGAGATATCGCGGCAACCATCTCTTCCGGCTCGTTCAAAACCGCGGGTATGGCAATACTGCCGTGCTCAATCAAAACGCTGTCCGGTATTGTCAATAGCTATACCGACGGATTGCTGACCCGTGCGGCAGACGTCGTGCTGAAAGAGAGCCGTCGTCTGGTGCTGTGCGTGCGCGAAACGCCACTGCATCTCGGCCATTTGCGTCTGATGACCTCCGCAGCCGAACTCGGCGCGATTATCATGCCGCCGGTACCTGCCTTTTATCATCGTCCCTCAAGCGTTGAAGACATCATCGATCAGACCGTAAACCGGGTTATCGACCAGTTTGATATCGAACTTCCGGAAGACCTGTTTGTTCGCTGGCAGGGCAGCCACTAGCTTTTTGCAAGCCCTTATGCCCTAAATTTGCACAGAATGATAACGATGCACCAAAATTGAACTCTTTATGTTTTATTTTGGTGCGTTTCTGTTTCAATCTGACGGTAGCGCTCGCTTAACCGGTGATTTTGCAGACTAATCTGAATGTAATTTTGCCTTCGTTGTTCACTAAAACGACAGTTCCGCAAAGTCGGCACGATTACTGCATAACTATTGCATAATTACTGCATAGTAGTGAAAGTGGTGAAAATGTTACCGACGCAGACCGGTGACAAAAAAATAAAACGGTTGTCCCGGCAACCAAACACAACAAACAACAACGCACGATTAATGGCTGAGGGTTATGTATGAAAAAGTTGTTCAAGGTTCTTCCTCTGGTATTCGTATTGGCCAGCGCAAGCAGCGCTTTTGCTGCCGTGCCAAAAGTAATTAAAATCGGTACGGATCCAACCTATGCACCATTTGAATCGAAAGATTCCAGCGGTAAGCTGGTCGGTTTTGATATCGACCTGGCTAATGAAATGTGTAAACGTGCGCAAATCAAATGTACCTACGTTGAAAGCGACTTTGACGCGCTGATCCCTTCCCTGAAGGCGAGAAAAATCGACGCCATCATCTCTTCTTTGTCTATCACTGAGAAACGCCAGCAGGAAATTGACTTCACCGAGAAGCTGTATGCCGCCAACGCGCGTCTGATAGCACCGACCGGCTCTAAAATCTTGCCCACTCTGGATTCCCTGAAAGGCAAAAACATCGGTGTTCTGCAGGGTTCTACTCAGGAAGCCTATGCCAACGCCAACTGGCAGCCTAAGGGCGTTAACGTAGTGGCCTACCAGAATCAGGACCTGATTTATTCAGACCTCGCGTCCGGCCGTCTTGACGCAGCGTTCCAGGATGAAGTCGCAGGCAGCGAAGGCTTCCTGAAACAGCCTGCGGGTAAAGGCTACGCGTTTGCAGGCGAGTCGGTTAAAGATGACAAATTCTTCGGTGTGGGCACCGGCATGGGCCTGCGTAAGAACGAAGACGATCTGAAAAATGCATTGAACAAAGCCTTCGATTCCATGCGCAAAGACGGCACCTACGACAAGCTGGCGAAAAAATACTTCAACTTCGATGTGTACGGCGGTTAAGGGGTAGCTGACGACATCAGGGACAGGAGTCGTTTCCGTAGTGGCGGCCTGCCTGCAAGGGGAGGCCGCTTTAAAAGAGAAGCCCAGTTAAACCTGCGAAACGCAGTCTGATTATCGTCAAAGACAGGATATGTTCATGCTATACGGGTATTCCCACGTAATAATCCAGGGCACACTGGTCACGCTGGAACTGGCACTCTCCTCGGTGGTGCTGGCCTTGATCATTGGTTTGATCGGAGCGGGCGGAAAGCTGTCAAAAAACCGGGTTATATCTGGATTGTTTGGCGCCTACACCACGTTGATTCGCGGCGTTCCCGATCTGGTATTAATGCTGTTAATTTTCTACGGCCTGCAAATTGCGTTAAACAGTCTGACCGAAGCCATCGGCATCGATCAGATTGATATCGATCCCCTCAGCGCAGGTATTATCACCCTTGGATTCATTTACGGTGCCTATTTCACCGAGACCTTTCGCGGCGCTTTTATGGCGGTTCCGCGCGGACAAATCGAGGCGGCGGTGGCTTACGGCTTCAGCGGCTCACAGATTTTCCGACGTATTCTCTTTCCAGCCATGATGCGTTTCGCTCTGCCTGGCATCGCCAACAACTGGCAGGTTATTCTCAAGGCCACGGCGCTGGTGTCTCTGCTCGGCCTCGAGGACGTCATCAAGGCAACGCAGTTGGCAGGTAAGGGGACTTATCAACCTTTCTACTTCTCTATCGTTGCCGGCATCATTTATCTGGTATTTACCACCTTATCCAATGGAGTATTGCTGTGGCTCAACCGCCGGTATTCGCTGGGTGTGAAGAGGGCTGAGCTATGATCGACATTTTGCATCAATACGGCATGTCGCTGCTCTACAGCGACGGCTACCGTTTTACCGGTCTCGCCGTAACGCTGTGGCTGCTAATAAGCTCGGTGGTGATGGGGGGACTTCTCGCTGTGCTGCTCTCCGTTGGGCGCGTTTCGCCAAACCGTTGGATAAGCATGCCAATCTGGCTGTTTACCTACGTTTTCCGCGGTACCCCGCTCTACGTGCAACTGCTGGTGTTTTACTCCGGGATGTACAGCCTCGAAATTGTCCGTGGCACTGACTTTCTGAACGCCTTCTTCCGCAGTGGCCTCAACTGCACCATTCTGGCCCTGACGCTGAACACCTGTGCCTACACCACCGAGATTTTCGCCGGTGCGATACGTGCAGTACCGCATGGTGAAATCGAGGCGGCCAATGCTTACGGTTTCTCGCGCTTTAAAATGTATACCTGCATCATCCTGCCTTCTGCGTTGCGTACCGCTTTACCGGCCTATAGCAACGAGGTGATTCTGATGCTGCACTCTACGGCGCTGGCGTTTACAGCCACCGTGCCAGACGTGCTTAAAATTGCCAGGGACATCAACTCTGCGACCTATCAGCCGTTCTATGCGTTCGGTATCGCGGCGGTGATTTACCTCTGTGTCTCGTTTGTTTTGATTAGTTTGTTCCGCAAGGCGGAAAAACGCTGGCTGGCGCACGTTAAGCCTCAGTCTTCACACTAAGAAAAAAATGTATTAACCGTGAAAACGTTTAAACCAGTGCGGGAAAAATCATGTCAGAAAATAAATTAGCCGTAATCGATCTGCATAAGCGCTATGGCGAGCACGAGGTACTCAAAGGCGTCTCAATGTCTGCCAATGCCGGTGACGTTATCAGCATCATTGGATCATCAGGTTCTGGGAAAAGTACCTTCCTGCGCTGCATTAACTTCCTCGAAAAGCCGAGCGAAGGGTCGATTAGCGTCAATAATCAAGATATCCGCATGGTGCGCGACACCGATGGTCAGCTCAAAGTGTTCGACAAGAAGCAGCTCCAGCTGTTGCGCACCAAGCTGACGATGGTGTTTCAGCACTTCAACCTGTGGAGTCACATGACGGTGCTTGAAAACGTCATGGAGGCACCGATTCAGGTGCTGGGCATCAGCAAGGCCGAAGCGAAAGACCGGGCTATCCGTTACCTCGAGAAAGTCGGGATTGACGAGCGTGCACGCGGCAAGTATCCGGTGAACCTGTCTGGCGGTCAGCAGCAGCGCGTATCAATTGCGCGTGCCCTGGCGATGGAGCCTGAGGTGCTACTGTTTGACGAACCGACGTCGGCACTGGATCCGGAGCTGGTGGGGGAGGTTTTACGCATCATGCAGAAACTGGCCGAAGAGGGGAAAACCATGGTGGTGGTTACGCATGAGATGGAGTTTGCCCGTAACGTCTCCAGCCACGTAATTTTCCTGCATCAGGGCGTTATCGAGGAGCAAGGGAACCCTGCAGACGTATTCGGTAGCCCGAAAAGTGCCCGTTTGCAGCAGTTTTTATCGGGTGCCTTAAAATAACCCGCTGTACTTGACGTTGCAGCAGCGTTGGCTCACCCCGGTTACTGAGTTTTTTAGGTTTCCGGGGAAAGGGCCAACTTGCCGCAGCGCCAAATACTTAGGGTTATGTTCGTCCTATCTTACTTACTCCATTTTGGTCAAATCATACAGCTGATGCATGTCTCCCTTGATGTTTTTGTATATTGAACGATAGGTGTTGAACAGTGCGTTGTATTTTTCGTGGGCTTTTGCGTCGGGTTCCGCACGAGCTTCCAGCGTAAACCACTGCTTTATCTGTTCTGCATTTTGAATGATCCCTACGGCCTTCGCGGCCAGGAAGCAATCCCCAAGCGGTGCCTCAACCTCCTCCTTGATAGTCAGAACCGGATAGCCGGTCACGTCAGCGATGATCTGCATCCACATGTCCGAGAAGGCCGCACCGCCGACGACGATAAGCTCGTTGTCTAACCGCTCGGCGCAGGCTTTGCCGGACTCGATATTATCTTTGAGCGCAAAGGTGATGCCTTCTAACACAGCGCGATACATGTGATGTCTCGTGTGGTAAAGGCTTAATCCAACCAGAGTCCCGGTTGCCTTGGCATCCCAAATTGGGCTGCGCTCTCCCATCAGATAAGGGAGAAACACCAGACCATCAGCCCCTGGTGATAGGCATTTGGCTTTTTCTTCCAACACATGGTGCACCGTGCAGCCTTGCTCTTTAGCCTGTTGCTTCTCGGCGCTGCAAAACTGCTCGATAAACCAGGTCACTGACGCGCCTGCGGTAATCGCACCGCCAAACGTGTAGATATCCTGCAAAGGATTATTGACGTGCGGCATGCTAATAAGGCCGTGCCGTGCGTCTACGGAGTGATTGATAAAGCCCCAGCACATCGAGGTGCCTATCATCGCCACGTGGTTACCCGGCGCGACAACGCCTGCGGCCAGGGTTGCGACGGCGGCATCGACGCCGCCGGCCACAATCGGCGTACCCGCGGCCAGTCCGAGTTTCTCTGCCATCTCGGGCAGCAGACCGCCCACAATTTCGTCGGAGGCGACCAGCCGAGAGGGCATCATCGATTTGGGGATCCCGAGCATGCGGCAGGCCTTGGTTGACCAGTCGCGTTTTTCAATGTTGTAGACACCGCCGATATTGCCCGCCGAACAGTGATCGACCGCGACCTCGCCGGTCAGCTTGTAATTGATGTAGCTGTTTGGCGGCAGGAAGAAACGGGTATTTTCCCAGACCTCAGGTTCGTGCTCTTTGATCCACAGGATCTTGGTGTAACCGTAGTAGCTGTCGAGCGAGTTGCCGGTAATACGGAACAGCTCCTTAGTGTCGACGTAATTCTTGACCCACTCGACGCGGTCAGACGCGCGTCGGTCCATCCAGATAAGACAGGGATAAAGCGGTATGAGGTTTTCATCGACCGCGATCCCCGATCCGCCGTACAGACTGCTAATGCAGACGGAGGCAATCTGGCTTTTGTCTACGCCGGACTGCCTGACAATGTCTGCCAGCACCGCCATTGTTGCCTCGAGCCAAACCTCAGGCCATTGCTGCGCCCACAGCGGCTTTGGCGTTTCGACGCTGTAGCCGCGGGATGCGCTGGTGAGAATACGTCCCTCGGCGTTCATCAGAATACCTTTGGTGCTCTGGGTACCGACATCGACTCCAATAACATATTTCATGGCCGTGCGTCCTTCAGGGAACTAACAAAACTTTAACCGATTCGGCGCTGTGAGCGTTTTCAAATGCCGCCTCCCATTCATCCAGAGAATAGGTGTGAGTAACAACGCCCTCGGCGCTGAACAGCTTACGTTCAAAAAAGTTGATAACGGTTTCGTAGCAGTGCGGGCCGAGGTGTGCGCCGCGAATGTCCAGCTCTTTGCGGTCGCCGATGATCGACCAGTCGACGGTGGTCTCTTTGCTGAACACGCTGAATTCAACGAAGCGGCCCATCTTGCGGATCATTTGCAGACCCTGTGGGACACTCGCCGGATTACCCGTGGCTTCAATGTACACGTCACAGCCATAGCCGTCGGTCAGGGCTTTCACTTTCGCCACCACGTCTTCTTCGAGCGGGTTCATCACCAGGTCGGCACCGAACCCTTTTGCCAGCCGCAGGCGCTCGGGGATAGTGTCGAGGACAATTAACAGCTTAGGTGTTTTGAGGCGAATTGCCTGTACCATGCCCAGCCCCAGCGGACCTGCACCCGACAGCACCACGACGTCGTTGAACTGGATGTCTCCGCGATTGACGGCGTGAATGGAACAGGCGAAAGGCTCGATCAGCGCGCATTCGTTGCGAGTGAGTGAGTCTGGGATTTTGTGAACGCGGCTGGTGGGTTTGAACAACATGTATTCGCACATGCCGCCGTTAGCGTCCTCGTTCTGAAAACCGTAGATATCGTGCTTCTCGCACATCCAGTATTGGCCGTTTTTACAGAAACGGCATTGTTCGCAGGGTACGATTTGTTCCGCGATAACCCGGTCACCCATCTTGACGCTGAAATGCTCCAGCGCACCTTCCCCATAGCCGACGACTTCACCAAAAAATTCATGCCCGGGGACGACCGGTGGTTTAACCCATGAAGGGGCGGTCGCGCTGCCCCAGAACATCGGTGCGCCGCCGTGGCAGTGAACGTCAGAGGCGCAGACGCCGCAGGCACTGATCTTGATTAATAGCTCACGGGCCTTGGGTGTCGGTAGAGGCGCATCTGAAACCAGGCGATAATCACGCGGACCGTAATTAACGAGTTGTTTAATTCGTTGAGGTAATATATTCATTTTTGACCTTATTGTATTTTTATTGGTGCTTATACCGTAGTTTTTAAAATTATTTTCTTCAACATTTTGGTTGTTATTTTAGATCGTCGTCACCTTTATTCTTTTCGTTAAGCTAATATTCATTTGGCGATCTTATTGGCTCTCTTTAATAAGGTGTTTTACTTGTCTAATGTATTTGTCGTTGAGTTGATGGCTTATTGTGTGACTGGCTTCTTGATAATGAGAATATTCTGTTGACCTTGATAGGCCTACTGTTGATTAGATGGAGGGTGCGAGACTTTTCCAGAAACGATTTATAAAATTTATTTGTGGAAACTTCTCCATGCCATTGACTTATTGTCGCCTGTTTACAACCATCAATTTATTACAACAAGGGCTTAGGATGAAAGCGAATACAGACCACTGGATGGGGCTGCCCAAAAACTTGCTTTGGGGCTATATCGCCATCTTTTTATTCATGACCGGCGACGGTTTTGAGCTGGCTTTCCTGTCAAAATATATCGTTGAAATTGGTTTTTCACCGGCGCAGGCGACCTTCGCCTTCACGGTTTATGGCCTTTGCGCGGCGCTTGCTGCCTGGGCTTCTGGCGTTATCGCCGAGGTGATTACGCCACAGAAGGCGATGAAAATAGGCTTTTTAATGTGGGTCGTTTTCCACGTGCTGTTCATGATTTTTGGTCTTACACAAAAGAACTACTATTTTATTTTACTGTTTTATGGAATACGTGGGCTTGCCTATCCATTATTTCTTTATTCATTCATAGTAGTTATTGTTCACAACGTGCGTGAGGAATTAGTTGGATCGGCATGTGGGTGGTTCTGGGCTGCATATTCATTAGGCATCGGTGTAATAGGCAGTTATTTGCCGAGTCTGATTATCGTTCATATTGGCGAGCTTAATGTTTTATGGTTCTCGCTGGTCTGGGTGTGCGCGGGAGGAATGCTTGCGATGGTGTCTCTTAAAAATATTAAAACCTCAACCCATTTGCTCGATTTATCTACCCGTGAAAAGTTTAGCGAAATGAGCCGCGCCGTTACGCTGCTGGTGAGTAATAAAAATATTGCACTGGCCAGCGTCGTCAGGATTATTAATACGCTTTCGCTTTACGGGTTTGCGATTATTATGCCGCTGCTGTTTGTGGGCGATCTGGGCTTCACGATGCCAGACTGGCTGCAAATATGGGCAATCTTCTTCTTCTCGACTATCGTGTTTAACGTTTTTTGGGGGATCATGTCGCAAAAATGGGGAATGCTGCGATTAATACGCTGGTATGGCTGTATTGGCTGCGCGGTATTTAGCCTGTCGTTTTACTATCTGCCTGTCTACTTTGGCGATAACTTCTGGATAGCGGCGCTGGGGGCCACTTTGCTAGGCGCATCGACGGCGGCTTTTGTGCCGATGACCGCACTGTTTCCTGCACTCGAACCCGAGCACAAGGGGGCGGCGATATCGGTATGTAATCTGTCGGCCGGGCTGAGCAACTTCTTTGCACCGGCAATCGCGACGTTATTGCTGCCGTTCGTCGGAGTGAAAGGCGTTGTCTTTGCCTATAGCGCGCTCTACATTTTGGCCTTCTTGCTGACGCTCTACATTCAATTTACGCAGAAAGAGTTCGGGCCGATGACCCGCAGTACCGCGAGGTCCGTGTCCTGATGGACTAAAATTATTTCGCCCCATAAACCGTCTGTGGGGCGAAATTTTTTATCACGAATTAGCTTTTTGCCGCCAACAGGCACAGCGCCTTGGTCAGCTCGTAGGACTTCACGAAGGAATTTACCGGCAGGAACTCAAATTTAGAATGGAAATTGTGTGCGCCAGTAAAGTAGTTCGGCGTTAGCAGGCCTTTAGCCGAGAGCGCCGCACCGTCGGTGCCTCCACGCATCGGGATAACTTTAGGCTCGACCTTAATTTCTTTCAATGCCTCAAAAATCAAGTCAATAGCGCGACGATCTTCCCCGATAGCGCTGCTGATATTGCTGTAGGTATCGCTTATCTCGACCGACACCTTCGCGGTTGGGTATTGCTCGGCAATAATCTTCACCACGTCTTGAATTTTCACTTTACGCGCGGCAAAGCTGGCGCTGTCGAAATCGCGAATTGAGGCTTTCAACGTCGCCGCTTGCTGGTTGGCGCTGATGTCATTGAACCAAACATAGCCTTCACGATCCTTCGTTTTTTCTGGCGTTTCTTCGCGGTCGAAGTGGCTGATGAAATCGTGGGCCATCAGCAGAGGGTTGACCAGCACGCCAATGGCCGACATCGGATGCGCCGTCACGCCGGTAAAGGTAATTTCCGCCGACGCGGCGTTGAAGTTTTCATACACCACTTCGCCGAGTTCGCAGCAGTCGATGGTGTAAGCGAAATCGACGTCAAAACGGCGCAGGTCCAGTGCCTTGGCGCCGCGCAGGCCAATCTCTTCATCCGGCACAAACGCCACGACGATATCTCCGTATTGCTCCTGTTCGGTCAGGTTTTCCAACAGCGTCATCACCACGGTGACTGCCGACTTGTTGTCTGCGCCGAGCACGCTGGTACCGTCGCTGAAGATGATCTCCTCACCTTTGTACGGAAGAATTTCAGGATGCTCATCGGTACGCAGCCAGATATTTTTTTCGGCATTCAGGCACACATCGTCGCCGTTAAATACCTGCGTCTGCGGGTGAATATCCGGGCTCAGTCCGACGTCAACGGTGTCAATGTGGGTGATAAAACCAATGCGCGGACCGCCTTTTTTGGTGCCCGGTTTCACGGCGGTGACGGTCGCGTGCTGGTCAATCTCGATATTTTCCAGCCCCAGTGTTTTTAGCTCTTCGGCGAGAAGGTTTGCTAACTCTTGCTGCCCCGGCGTGCTCGGCAGAGCGGTGGCTTTGGGGTCGCTTTGGCTAGTAACGGACAGGTAACGGAAGAAGCGTTCAGTGAGCTGCTTGGCAATTTGAGTCGACATCCTAACCTCTGGTTGTTTATCTATAAGATTTTCATATATAACAGAGTATTACTAAGTTTATTGTGAATGGTAGTCTGTTTTTGAATTGCGTACTAACGAATTAATTAGCCAAATATCTTTCTGACAGGGAAACGCATGAAACAAAAAATAGCACAACTGACCACCGGACTTTTAGCCCTGGCGATGGTCGCAGGGGCATCGGCACAGACGCTGGTTTATTGCTCCGAAGGCTCGCCGGACATTTTCAATCCTCAACTTTATACTTCTGGAACCAACGTTGACGCCAGCGCGGTGCCTATCTACAACCGTTTGGTGGATTTCAAGACCGGGACGACCGAACTGATCCCAAGCCTGGCAGAAAGCTGGGATATCAGCCCGGACGGTAAGACTTACACCTTCCATTTGCGTAAAGGGGTGAAGTTCCAGAGCAATAAACTGTTTACCCCAACGCGGGATTTCAACGCTGATGACGTGATTTTCTCGTTCATGCGCCAGAAAGATCCTAATAACCCTTATCACAACGTTTCTAACGGCACCTATCTGAACTTCGACAGTCTGGATATGGGCCATCTGATTTCAAGCATTGACCGCGTTGATGATTACACCGTGCGTTTCAATCTGTCGCGTCCCGAAGCGCCATTTATCGCAGATCTCGGCTGGTATTTTGCTTCGATTCTTTCCTCGGAATACGCGGACAACATGCTGAAGGCCGGCACGCCGCAAAAAGTCGATACCGACCCGGTCGGCACCGGTCCGTTTGAACTGGTGCAGTATCAGAAAGACACGCGCATTCTCTACAAGGCCTTCCCACAGTATTGGCAGGGTAAATCCAAGATTGATCGCCTGATTTTCAGCATCACGCCGGATGCTTCAGTGCGTATGGCCAAGCTTGAGAAGAACGAGTGCCAGGTAATGCCTTTCCCGAATCCGGCAGACCTCAAGCGTCTCGGTGACAATAAAGATATTACGTTGCTCAGCAAATCGGGTCTGAACACCGGATTCCTGGCATTTAACACGCAGAAAAAACCGCTGGATAACGTCAAGGTGCGTCAGGCGTTGACCATGGCGGTGGACAAGGCGGCGATTATCGATGCCGTATTCCAGGGGACCGGCACAGTCGCGAAGAGTTTGCTGCCGCCGGACGTATGGAGCAGTGAAGACAAGACGATGCAGGACTATCCGTACTCGCCGGAAAAAGCCAAGGCGCTGCTGGCGGAGGCCGGGTATCCGAATGGATTTGATATCGATCTGTGGGCGATGCCGGTACAGCGTCCTTACAACCCTAACGCGCGCCGCATGGCCGAGATGATTCAGTCAGACTGGGCGAAGATTGGCGTCAGGGCGCACATTGTCAGCTATGAATGGGCCGAGTATCAGACGCGCATCCGTAATGGCGAGCACCAGGCCGCGCTAATGGGCTGGACGACGGCGAACGGTGACCCGGATAACTTCTTCGCTCCATTGTTTACCTGTAAGGCGGCCAACGGCGGTTCTAACTCGGCGAAATGGTGCGATCCGGCGTTTGACAAAATTATCGAGCAAGCGCGTTTAACCACCGACCACGACAAGCGTGTGGCGCTTTACCAACAGGCGCAGCAGATCATGCACGACGAAGCGCCGGCAATTATGATTGCCCACTCGAAAATCTTTGAACCGGTGCGCAAAGAAGTGACCGGCTACGAAATTGATCCGTTTGGGAAGCACATCTTCTACCAAACATCAGTGAAATAGGGGCTTAGCAGCCCGCAGGCACTTTTTCAAGGCGGCTGCCATAAGAGCCGCTTTTAAACTTCGCTTACTGAGCGACGGCCCAGTAAGCGAAGCGCATGTCTTTGCCCGAAAAGACCGCTCCCTTCAAAAGAACCCGGAAAGTTTTATTTTTCTAACACATCCTCTAAGGCCGGTTTCAACTCGGTATAACGAAATTCAAATCCGGCATCCTCAAGCCGTTGGGGGATGGCCCGCTGGCCGCCCAACACCAGAATCGCAGATTCTCCCATCAGCAGTCGCACCACGCTCGCCGGAACGCGCATAAACGACGGGCGATGCAGAATTTCACCCAGCAGCGCGCTAAATTGATCGTTGCGCACCGGGTAAGGTGACACCAGATTGAATGCGCCGTTTAAGGTTTCATGATTAAGCAGGAAGAGGATGGCGTTAACCATGTCGTCGATATGTATCCACGGCATATACTGCTGGCCGTCGCCGAAGGGCCCCCCCAGACCGGCGCGGAAAGGCAACACCATCTTAGACAGCGCGCCGCCCTTTTGGGAGAGCACCACGCCGGTACGCAGCAGGCAGACGCGAGTTCTCTCGCTTTCCGCCGCCAGCGCCAGCGCCTCCCATCGGGCGCAAAGCTGCCAGGTGAACTGTTTGTTCGGCGGCTCGTCCTCAGCGACCACCGCCTGACCCTGATCGCCATAATAGCCAACTGCAGAACCCGAGATAAATACCGACGGTGGATTTGTGCTGGCATTAATCAGCGCAGCAAGCTTTTCGGTCAACTGCCAGCGGCTGTCGCAGAGTTTCTGTTTCTGATCTTTGGTCCAGCGCTTGTCGGCAATAGGTTCACCGGCCAAATTGATGACCGCGTCAAAACCGTCCAGCGATGTCTTGTCCGCCAGCGTATTCCAGAGCTGCACCTGAGGGCCGAGAAGTTTGGCCGCCCGCTCAGGTGCGCGCGTCAATGCAGTGACTTGATGAGACTGACTCAGGAGAGTCTCGGTCAAACGACGCCCAATCAGCCCGCTGGCACCGGTTATCAAAATCTTCATAGTCTGCCTCCAATTAACTTGCTGATATTACTATCTGTACTCTGCTAGTCAGCATAGTTTATGTCAGCCAGGTAACACGCGATACAGAGCACATCCTGTAGTTAATTATCTACAGAACGCGTTATTTATCAGGAAAGGGGGCGGGATAGGCAGAACAAAACGCCCCCGGAACCGGGGGCACAAAGCCTTAGCTGGCGTCGGCCAGAGAGTAGGCTTTAATGGTAGCCGGGCGGTTTTTAATGCGTTCTACCCAGTTGCGAACTGCCGGATAGTCAGCCAGATCAATGCGTTGGCGCTCATGAATCAACGCCCAAGGATAGGTGGCAATATCGGCAATGCTGTAATGTTCGCCCGAGAGATACGCGTGTTTCTCCAGCTGGGTATTCAGCACGCCGTAGAGGCGCTTTGTCTCTTGCTGATAACGCTCGATGGCGTAAGGCACCGGCTGGGGAGCGAAATGCGTAAAATGGCTGTTTTGTCCCAGCATCGGGCCAAAGCCTGCGACCTGCCAGTACAACCATTGTAGAGTGTTGGTGCGCTCGCGCAGCTCCTTACTCAGCAGCTTGCCGGTCTTCTCGGCCAGATATTGCAAAATGGCACCCGACTCAAACAGGCTCAGAGGCACGCCGCCGTCTACCGGTTGGCTGTCTACAATAGCGGGGATTTTGTTGTTGGGGGATATTGCGAGAAAGGCAGGGAGAAACTGGTCACCGGATTTGATATCAACGCGATGAAGTCGATAGGGAAGTCCCGACTCCTCCAGAAATAGGGTTATTTTATGGCCGTTTGGTGTTGGTGCATAATAAAGGTCGATCATAATTGCCTCCTGCGTATTTTTTTAATGGTCCATCAGTGCTTTATGGGTCAATACCGATGGGGCTGGATGCGAACGCTTAACTCAATTGAGTGTGACAGTGTTGAAGAATACCCATAAGGTTAATATAACTGCTAATGATAGCAGCCTATGTCAGACTAGTCTGATGGATTACCGTGGCCTTTGACATAGGTTTTACATATTACTAACGCATCTGTTGCTATTGAAGCGATCCCCATGAGCCGGATAGAATCAGTGACTCATTGAAAAATCACAGCGCAACATTCCGCGCAATAGAGAAGGTTTCATAGGATGACGAACCAAGAGCAAAACACCGGCAGCAGCGACGAGTGGGTTGATATCGTTAATGAAGAAAACGAGGTGATTGCCCAGTCCAGCCGCCATCAGATGCGCGCTCAAAACTTACGTCATCGCGCCAGCTACATCGTGGTTCATGATGGCATGGGAAATATTTTGATTCAGCGTCGAACCGAAACAAAAGATTTCTATCCTGGTTGGCTTGATGCGACAGCGGGCGGCGTGGTGCAGAGCGGGGAAAATATCCTCGATTCCGCCCGTCGCGAAGCAGAAGAAGAGTTGGGCATTGCCGGTGTACCTTTTGCTGAACATGGTGCGTTTTATTTCGAACAAGACAACTGCCGGGTGTGGGGATCGTTGTTTAGCTGCGTTTCCCACGGCCCCTTTGCGCTACAGGAAGAAGAAGTCGATGAAGTGCGCTGGATGAAACCCGAAGAAATCACCGCACGCTGCGATGAGTTCACCCCTGATTCGCTGAAAGCACTCTCGCTGTGGATGAGCCGTAACAACGAAAAAGATCACGGCAAACCGCTGAGCGTCGAAGAGTAATTTCGCGCTTCCCTTGCAGACACGCTGACCACGATTTAGCGTGTCTGCATTAGCAACTTTCCCGCTTACACAGTGCGGAAACAATTGGCTTTTGCGCCGACGCCTCCTCTCCCTGAAGCCGCTCAAGCAGCGCTATCCCCGCCTGAACGCCAATCTCGCGATGCGGTACGGCGACCGTTGTCAGCGGTGGCTGGCATACTTTGCCAACGTCGCTATCGCCAAATCCCACAATGGCCAGATCTTTAGGCACCCGAATCTTGCGGCGCTGACACTCAAATATCGCGCCACAAGCCAGCTCGTCGCTGCTGCAGATTAGAGCGTCCATATCTGGCCAGTTCAGCACTAGCTCCGGCAGCAGGTTAGCACCCGTACTAAAGTTCGACGGTGCATGTGTGCTGATGACCCGCGTAGTTGATAGATTATTGTCTAGCATGGCGCGATGCCAGCCGCGCAAACGTTGTTGCGACACCCACTGCTTTTGCGCCGCGCACATCAGGCCAATTTTGCTGTACCCCAGAGAAATAAGATGTTCGGTTAGTCTGTAAACCGCCGAGGCGTTGTCGATACCGATGTTGATATCCAAAGGATTATCCACGGTGGCGCCCAATTCTGCGACCGGCAGTTGTGCGTGTGAAAGCAGCTCGTAGGTGCTGTCGGTGTGCCGCGCGTCAAACAAAATGACCGCCGCCAAATTATAGGACATGAAGGTTTCAAGCAGTTTCTGTTCGCGTTCTTCCTGATTCTGCGACTCGGCCAGCATCAGCTGATAGCCCGCCGGAATCAGCACTTCCTGCACGCCGGCAATCATCTCGGCATGCCCATATTCCGTCAGCGACGAGGTGACGACCGCCACAACGTTCGAAGACGCCGATGCGAGCGCACTGGCCGAATAATTAGGGATGTAACCCAGCTCGGCTACCGCAGAGAAAATCTTCTCCCTGAGCTTGTCGGAGACCCTATCCGGCTGTCGTAGCGCGCGTGAAACGGTCATTGTCCCGACGCTAGCCCGTTTCGCGACATCTGCCAGCGTGGCCCGTCCGGTACTGCGGCGTTTTCTCGGCTCCATTTTCACTCCTGACTTTTCTTCATGAACATCCGAACAATGGCCGACGAGACTGAATTAATCCTCTGCGCAGAATGATTAATTTACAATTCTATCATAGCCACTCTGGATGAAAATAAGCTAAGGCGGGCAGGCTTTTTTGATAGCGCTATCACAAAAAACGATCGCCTAAAATGATAGCGCTATCTTTGTGGTTTGCATCACAGTTATTTGCGAATTTGAAAGCATACTGAATATTATTAAATTTAGGTAATGATGACTCTTTCACGCCCTGCGCCCCTCCGTCTCGGGCCTGTAAACGCTGTCTTAAAATAAGGCAGCGGGCAGAAAAAAATAGCAGTAATAAATTTTTATGATGATTAGCAAACGACATCTAATCTTGGGTAAGGCATAAGATGCGAGGGTAAGCCATGAAATCTTTAACGATATTAGCAGTATGCGGTGCGGGCCTCGGCAGCAGTTTCGCCTGTGAGATGAGTATTGAGGCGGCGTTGAAGGATATGGGCATTAAGGCGGCGTTGTCTCACTGTGATATTTCAAGCGCAGCCTCTACGCGTGCCGATATTATTATGACCGGATCCAATTTTAAATCTCAATTCGAGAACTACACGCTTAGTTCAACCGTTATCTATTTAAAGCGCCTGATTGATAAGAAGGAAATAACCGAGAAGTTAACGCCGGTATTAAAAGAGATGGGATATTTAAATTAAGTCTCGCCGAAAATAAAAATGAGAGAGTTTATAATTGCCTTTAATCGCGAGGGAAGGGGATGTCTTTTTTATATTTTATTGTGAATGACGTTTTAGGCCAGGCCTCGATACTCATTGCCCTTATCGCTATGGTGGGGCTTATTGCGCTGAAAAAAAACGTCGGTCAGATTATCACCGGCACGTTAAAAACGCTGCTTGGCTTTCTGGTGCTGCTCGCCGGAGCCAACATTATCGTTGGAGCGCTGAACTTTCTGGGTGAAGTTTTCCAGAAAGGTTTCAACATGCGTGGCGTCGTGACCGACGTGGGGTCGATTGCCGGTATCGCTCAGCAGACTTTAGGTCGAGAAACCGCGCTTATCATGGTGCTGGCATTTATCATCAATATTCTTGTCGCCCGCTTCACCCGCGTTAAGTACATTTTTCTCACCGGCCAGGCGTCGCTGTGGATGGCGACGGTCTGCTCGGTTGTCGGCTACATGGGCGGACTGCGCGGCACCGAGCTTATTCTTGTCGGTGGCGGCATCGCTGGGTTGATGGCGGTAGGCATGCCTGCGCTGGCACAGCCTATCGTGCGAAAGATAACCGGCTCAGACGATATCGCGCTGGGCCATTTCTGCACGCTGGGGTATCTGGTGCAGGCCGGCGTGGCGAAGCTGACCGGCGACGTCAGTAAAAGTACCGAAGATATTGAGCTGCCGAGCGCCTTCTCCTTCCTGCAAGATACCTATTTATCGATGATGGTGGTGATGATCCCCATTTACCTCATCCCGACGATTGCTGCGGGTCCTGAGGTGGTGGCGCAGTATTCTAAGGGCGTCAGTTATCTGGTATTCGCGTTTTTGCAGTCGGTGCAGTTTGTCGTGGGGGTCTATGTGCTGCTCGCGGGCGTACGCCTGCTGCTGGCCGAAATCATCCCGGCCTTTCGCGGTATTGCACTGCGCATCGTGCCTAATGCCATTCCCGCACTGGACTGCCCGGTGCTGTTCCCGTATGCGCCCAATGCGGTGATTATCGGTTTTATCAGTACCACCGTCGGCTCGATTATCGGCATGTTTTTATTTCCGAACGTGGGGCTGGCGATGATCCTGCCAGGCATGTTGACCAACTTCTTTGCCGGTGGTACGGCGGGTATTTTTGCCAACGCGGTAGGCGGAAGGCGAGGGGCCGTCATCGGCGGCGTATTTCACGGCCTGCTGATAACCCTACTGCCTGCACTTTTACTGCCGTTGCTGGGCAGCTATGGTTTGCAGAACGTTACCTTTAGCGACGCCGACATCATCAGCGTTGGGCTGATTTATGGCCACGTACTTAACTTCTTTCATTAAGGCATAAAAAAGGCCGGTCATTGACCGGCCTTAAGGTTGGCGTTTATTGTTTATTTTACCGCAACCGCTTCATCAGCCTGAGCGGACTGGATTGCGGTCAGAGCCACGGTATAGACGATGTCGTCAACCAACGCACCGCGAGACAGATCGTTAACCGGCTTGCGCATGCCTTGCAGCATCGGGCCGATAGAAACCAGGTCCGCAGAACGTTGTACCGCTTTGTAGGTCGTATTGCCGGTGTTGAGGTCTGGGAAGATGAACACGGTTGCCTGACCCGCCACCGGTGAGTTTGGTGCTTTGGATTTCGCCACGTCGGCCATGATAGCCGCGTCATACTGCAAGGGGCCGTCGATGATCAGGTCCGGACGTTTCTCCTGCGCCAGACGGGTCGCTTCGCGCACTTTCTCAACGTCGCTACCGGCACCGGAGTTACCGGTGGAGTAAGAGATCATCGCAACGCGGGGTTCGATTCCGAAGGCGGCAGCTGAATCGGCAGACTGAATGGCGATTTCGGAAAGCTGTTCGGCGGTCGGATCCGGGTTGATCGCACAGTCGCCATAAACCAGTACCTGGTCCGGCAGCAGCATGAAGAATACGGAAGACACCAACGAGCTGCCCGGTGCGGTTTTGATAAGCTGTAACGGCGGACGAATGGTGTTAGCGGTGGTGTGAACCGCGCCGGAAACCAGTCCGTCTACTTCGCCTTTTTCCAACATCAGCGTACCCAGCACCACGTTGTCTTCCAACTGTTCACGGGCCACGACTTCGGTCATGCCTTTGCTCTTGCGCAGCTCGACGAGGCGGGCAACGTACTCTTCGCGAACCTGAAGCGGATCTACGATTTGGATGCCGGCACCTAATTCTATGCCCTGCGCGGCGGCGACGCGTTTGATTTCGTCAGGATTACCCAGCAGCACACATTCGGCGATACCACGCTCTGCACACAGCGAAGCCGCTTTGACGGTGCGCGGCTCGTCGCCTTCTGGCAGCACGATGCGCTTACCGGCTTTACGCGCCAGCTCGGTCAGCTGATAGCGGAATGCAGGCGGCGACAGGCGGTGTGAACGCTCTGAATGGGCGCTCAGTGAGTTGATCCAGTCTGCGTTAATATGTGAAGACACAAAGGTTTGCAGCTTCTCAACGCGCTGGTGGTCATCGGCCGGGACTTCGAGGCTGAAGCTTTGCAGGTTCAGCGAGGTCTGCCAGGTGTTGCTGTCAACCATGAATACCGGCAGGCCGGTCTCGAAAGCACGGGCGCAGAGTTGCTGAATGCGTTCATCCACCGGATAACCGCCGGTAAGCAGAATCGCGCCGAGCTCAATGCCGTTCATGGCGGCCAGACAGGCGGCAACCAGCACGTCAGGACGGTCGGCGGAGGTCACCAGCAGTGAGCCTGGGCGGAACAGGGAGAGCATGTTCGGAATGCTGCGCGCGCAGAAGGTCACGGACTTGATGCGACGGGTGTGAATATCGCCTTCGTTGATAATGCGTGCGTCGAGGTGCTTCGCCATGTCGATAGCGCGCACGGCAATCATTTCAAAGCTCCAGGGAATGCTGCCCAGCACAGGCATCGGGCTCATCGCCACCAGTTGCTCGATATCTACATGCGCGAAGTTGGCTTTGTCGGAGTCATCAAAGATTTCTGACAGATCAGGGCGGGTGCGGCCCTGATCGTCGACCGGTGCATTGACCTTGTTGATGATAACGCCAGTGATGTTTTTATTCTTGCTGCCGCCAAACACGCTGCGGGCCAGCTCGATGCGGTCCTTGAGCTGGGACGCGCTGTCATTGCCCTGACCGATAACGAAGACGATTTCAGCGTTCAGGGTCTTGGCTATTTCGTAGTTCAGCGCGCTGGCAAACTGATGGGTGCGGGTCGAGACCAGGCCTTCAACTAGTACCACTTCGGCATTCTTGGTATTGGCGTGGTAGTTGGCGACAATCTCCTCCATCAGCACGTCCTGCTGATTAGAGCTCAGCAGGCTTTGTACATGCTTCATCTTGAGCGGTTCGGCCGCTGTGATATTGGAATTGGCGCGGATAATGGTGGTGGTCTGATCGGGAGCATCGCCACCGGAACGCGGCTGAGAGACCGGCTTGAACACGCTCAGGCTTACGCCTTTCTGTTCGATGGCACGGATAACGCCCAGGCTAACGCTGGTCAGACCCACGCTATTGCCAATTGGAACCAACATAATTGTACGAGACACGGCAAACCTCTTCGACGATTTCAGGCAGCGGCTTGCGCAGTGAAAGGCAAGCCTGCCTGCTGTGAAAACAACACTGCCAGCAGAGGCTGGCAGTGGGGGAACATATTTATGCGGTCAGACGCGCAGCGTCTTGTGCGATGACCAACTCTTCGTTGGTTGGGATAACCAACGCTTTGCGGGTGCCTTCTTTATTGATTTCACCGGCTTTGCCGAAGCGCGCTGCAAGGTTGCGCTCGTGGTCGATTTCGAAGCCGAGCAGGCCGAGCTTGTTCAGCGTCAGCTCACGCACCAGCGCGGCGTTTTCGCCGATACCGCCGGTGAAGACGATAGCGTCAAGACGGCCTTCCATCAGCGAGGTGTAGCCGCCGATGTATTTCGCCAGACGGTGGCAGAAGACGTCCATCGCACGTTTGGCATCTTCTTTGGTTCCGTAGTTGTCTTCAACGTAGCGGCAGTCGCTGGTAACTTCGGTCAGGCCCAGCAGGCCGGATTCCTTGGTCAGCATTTTGTTTATCTGATCGACGCTCATGCCCAGCGCGTCGTGCAGGTGGAAGACAATCGCAGGATCGATATCACCGCTGCGCGTGCCCATGACCAGTCCTTCGAGCGGCGTCAGGCCCATTGAGGTATCAACGCATTTACCGTTACGAATGGCACTGACAGAACCGCCGTTACCCAGATGGCAGGTGATGAGGTTAACTTCATCAACCGGTTTGCCCAGCGTTTTTGCTGCTTCCTGAGTGACATAGTAATGGCTGGTGCCGTGCGCGCCGTAGCGACGAATGTGGTGGTCTTTATAGAGCTTGTACGGCAGGGCGTAGAGGTAAGACTCTTCCGGCATGGTCTGGTGGAAGGCGGTGTCGAATACCGCAACATTTTTATCAGCCAATTTAGGGAAGGATTTCAACGCCTCATCAATACCAATCAGGTGAGCCGGGTTATGCAGCGGTGCAAATGGGATAGAATCTTTGATACCCTGCAATACCACAGCATCAATCACGGCAGACTGCGTCAGTTTCTCGCCGCCGTGCACAATGCGGTGACCGATGGCCACCAGATTGGCAGACAACTCTGGCTTTTCTGCAAAAATAGTATTAACAATGTACTTCAAGGCTTCACTATGTGCGGCCCCGGCGCCTAAAGCAGCTTCATGCTTGCTGCCATCGAGTTTCCACTTGATGCGGGCTTCTGGAAGATGGAAGCATTCGGCCAGACCTGAAATGTGTTCTTCGCCGTTGACGGCATCGATTATGGCAAACTTAAGTGATGAGCTACCACAGTTAAGAACCAGAACTAACTTACTTGACATGGAAGTACCTATTTATTGGATTGGTGCTGTTAAGTATCAAAACGCAAGGTTAACTCAATAGCATATTTCCCTAAGCGTAGCGCACTATGCTGTCGGGATTTATGATTAACATCATGCTCAGACAGTTTAATGGCATGATTTGTTCCTTAACGCTCAGTAAGCAGCCGTACGGGGTGTTTTAAACGAACTTGTTCGCTTGTTTGAGTAAGTTCTCGCCTATTCGTTCAATTGCCCGTGTCTGTTTCCCAAGCGAAGCGGCGCAGAGTAAAATGCGGTAAAGCAAGTTGTACAAGCTGTAATAATAGGGTTAATTCGCTATCCATAGTGAGCCCCAAAGGGCTGGGCTAGGATACCGATAGGTTTTGATAAAAACAAAATATATTTGTATGTGATAAAATATATTTTTAGTTTTGCAACTATTTTTTAAATTCCAAGATGTTGAGGTGCAGCATGTCTAGTAAGCCATCGGGTTCAGTCGGTTGGTTTCACATTTTCCAGCGCGGTCAGCACTACATGAAGACGTGGCCCTCAGACAAACGCCTTGCTCCTGTGTTTCCGGAAAACCGAATCTCTACGGCCACCCGTTTCGGTGTGCGTTTCATGCCGCCTCTGGCGGTGTTTACGCTGGCCTGGCAAATTGCGTTAGGCGGACAGCTTGGTCCTGCGGTCGCCACCTCTATCTTCGCCTGTAGCCTGCCTATGCAGGGACTCTGGTGGTTGGGACGTCGCTCTGTAACTCCTCTGCCGCCTACGCTGCTCGGCTGGTTCCACGAAGTTCGCCACAAGCTGATTGAAGCCGGCCAGGCATTAGCACCGATCGAGGGCGTACCCACCTATCAGTCCCTCGCCGAGGTGCTCAAGCGCGCGTTTAAACAGCTGGATAAAACCTTCCTGGACGACATTTAAAGAAAGAATTCGTTCTGAATCGTGGTTCAAATCAAAGAATGAGCTGGTTGATATTTCGCCAATGACGGCGCTGTGTCATGCTTTGCTCATTCTGGCTTTTTGAGGTATACGATGATGGAAATGACCCACGCTCAGCGGTTGATCTTGTCGAATCAGTATCAAATGATGACTATCATGGATCCCGCAAACGCGGACCGCTACCGCCGTTTGCAAACCATCGTTGAACGTGGCTTCGGGCTGCAAATGCGCGAGCTCGACAAAGACTTTGGTGCGTTGACCGAGGACACTTGCCGCACCCTCATCGATATCATGGAAATGCACCACGCGATGCAGGTATCTTTTTCGAATCTTGAAGACGCCCCGGGTGTCGATCCCCGTCGGCTGGAGTTTCTTGGCTTTGATGCCGCTACTGAATCCCGCTACCTCAGCTATGTGCGCTTTATGGTAAACAGTGAAGGGCGCTACACTGATTTCGATGCGGGAACGCATGGTTTCAATGCACAGACCAAAATGTGGGAGAAGTATCAGCGCATGTTGGCGGTTTGGCACGGTTGCCCACGTCAGTATCATCTCAGTGCGGTAGAGATTGCGCGCATTATTAATGCCTGAAACGATGTAAGTATCGCTCCCCAATTTCTCGGGGAGCAAAAGGGCGTTTCTTAAAGCGGGGAATCCTGGCTTATCTCGTCAAGCGACAGACTGAAGCTCGGGATGAAGACCGCCATAAAGTAGTCCATCTCGGGACTCTGCCTCTCCGACAACGTTTTCTCTAGCCTGGCTTTGGCCATCGAGAACTCGGTATTGCCCGCCGAGAGTTCCTCCAGGCATTTCAGATAGGCGCAAAGTGCGTCAGCCTGTTTGACCGTCTTCTTCTCTTCTTCACTAAAGTGATGTTCGTCGATAAGCGTTCGGTAGTCGTCTTGAAACTCTTCCGGCAGCATCTCGATGAGTTTCTGCTGGGCTATTTTTTCTATCTTTTTGTATTCGTGTGCTATTTGTGGATTGTAGTATTTGATGGGCGTCGGCATATCACCCGTCAGCACTTCACTTGCGTCGTGATACATGGCCAATAACGCCACTCGCTCTGCGTTGAGGTTACCGTCGAATTTACGATTTTTGATGAGCGCCAACGCGTGGGCCACAAAGGCAACCTGCAGGCTGTGTTCCGACACGTTTTCCGTGCGCACGTTGCGCATGAGAGGCCAGCGACCAATGAGTTTAAGGCGCGAAAGATGGGCAAAAAAGTGACTTTGACTCATAGGACTCTCTTACATCAGTAAACAGAGCCCCATTCTTACACATAATTCAGATGCCCAAAAGATTTCAAGGTGCAGGGCGTCGTGCTTCTGCACCTTGAAAGGTGATGGGCATTATTGGCGATAGGTTTCCAGGAAACGTCCTAGCTTCCCGACGGCCATTTCCAGCTCGTCTACGCGCGGCAGTGTGACAATTCGCACGTGATCCGGGTAGGGCCAATTGAACGCTGAACCCTGCACCAGCAACACTTTTTGTTGCAGTAACAGATCCAGCACCAGCTTCTGATCGTCGTGAATATTGAAGCGCTTGGCGTCAATTTTTGGGAACATGTAGAGCGCGCCTTTCGGCTTCACGCAGGACACACCAGGGATCTGGTTGATCATTTCCCAGGCGGCGTTGCGTTGCTCAACCAGGCGGCCGCCCGGCTGAATGAACTCGCTGATGCTCTGATAACCGCCAAGCGCAGTCTGAATCGCATGCTGCATTGGTACGTTGGCGCACAGACGCATTGAGGCCAGCATTTCCAGGCCTTCGATATAGCCTTTAGCGTGTTTTTTCGGGCCGTTAAGCACCATCCAACCCTGACGGAAACCGGCAACGCGGTAAGTCTTTGACAGGCCGTTAAAGGTCACAGTCAGCAAGTCAGGTGCCAGCGAGGCTATCGAGATATGCTGCGCTTCATCATAAAGAATCTTGTCGTAGATCTCGTCAGAGAAGATGATCAGGTTGTGCTCGCGCGCAATCTCGACAATCTCCATCAGCAGCTCTTTGCTGTAGACCGCGCCGGTCGGGTTGTTCGGGTTGATTATCACGATACCGCGCGTGCGCGGCGTGATTTTGGCTCGAATGTCCTCGAGGTCAGGGAACCAGTCCGCCCCTTCATCGCAAAGATAATGCACCGCGTTGCCGCCGGACAGGGAAACCGCAGCGGTCCACAGAGGATAATCTGGGGCTGGCACCAACATCTCGTCGCCGGTGTTCAACAGCGCCTGCATCGACTGGACGATAAGCTCCGACACGCCGTTACCGATGTAAACATCTTCAACGGTAATGTCGCGCATATCACGCGCCTGGTAGTGCTGCATGATGGCCTTACGCGCAGAGAAAAGACCCTTAGAGTCACAATATCCCTGTGCCGTCGGCAAATTACGAATGACGTCGACTAAAATTTCATCAGGCGCTTCGAAACCAAAGGGAGCGGGGTTACCGATATTCAGCTTGAGGACTTTATTGCCTTCTTCTTCCAGACGCTTTGCTTCTTTAAGCACTGGGCCGCGAATGTCGTAGCAAACGTTATCCAGTTTGCGGGATTTTTCAATGGGGGACATAGTCAGTGTGAACCTTTTGCGGTAAAGCCTGTTCTTCCCTGGATGAGGTGCCGTAGAACATAGCGAAGCCGTCAATTTACTCTTCCAGAGGCGGATTTTGAAGGGCTAATGCGGGCTTTGGCGTAAAACAACAGGCACTGCGCGGGTTATGACATCTATCACCTAAAATAACCTTATGTATGATATTAAGTTCTTCCCATTGCGCTTACTGTGGTGTGATTATCTGGAAAGGGCAGGTAATAGCAGGTTGACAGTGTATTCGACTGTGTACAGCTGATAATTCAATTTATTCAAAAAGATACTTCCACATAAATTCCATCTTCTTGAAAATTAGAACAATGCTAGCAATATTAGGCCGCTATGGGCTTTATCTTAAACTGCGAGCCATCGCGGTTTTTCTGTTTTTCATTAGTGTATAAATGAAACTTGAACAGTTATCAGAAAGGTAAACGCGTAGCCATGTTTACGATATAATAACGTAAGTAATTAGTTAAATAATTCTGATGATTAGTCTGCGT
>NZ_MRWE01000029.1 GCF_002093665.1 Rouxiella badensis
TTTCTGCACGGCGTCCATGCTGAGTGCGCGGATAGCGTTCGCAAGCTCTTTACGAGAGGACATGTTCTACTCCAGTTAATTACAGTTGAGCGGACAGCATATCTTCCAGCTTCTGCTGGTCGACAGCGAACAAACGAATGCCTTCAGACAGCTTCTCAACCGCCATTGGGTCTTGGTTATGCTGCCAGCGAAACTCTTCTTCGGCCAATGGCGCTGGCTGATGGAATGCTTCGGTAGACGGGGTTAATTTACGTTCAACCGGACCGGTGGCATTTTTCAGTTCTTCCAGCAGGTTCGGGGAAATAGTCAGACGATCGCAACCGGCCAGAGCCAGGATCTGCTCAACTTTACGGAAGCTGGCACCCATGATCACGGTCTGATAGCGGTGTTCTTTATAGTACTTGTAGATGTCGGTCACGGACTTCACGCCCGGATCTTTCGCCACGTCGTAGGCGGCATTTGGCTCTTTGGCTTTGTACCAGTCGTAGATACGGCCCACGAAAGGAGAAATCAGATAAACGCCGGCTTCAGCACAGGCGCGGGCCTGAGCAAACGAAAATAGCAGCGTCAGGTTACAGTTGATGCCTTCTTTTTCCAGCTCTTCCGCCGCTTTGATGCCTTCCCAGGTCGAGGCAAGCTTGATCAGAATACGCGATTTATCAATGCCATGATCGGCATACATGCCGATAAGCTTACGTGCTTTCGCTACGCACATGCCGCGGTCGAACGACAGACGGGCATCGACTTCGGTAGAGATACGGCCCGGAACGCTTTTAAGGATCTCGAGACCGATGTTCACGGCCAGTTTGTCCGACGCATTGATAATTTGCGTTTCCTTGCTTCCGCCTTGCTTGCGGGCGTATTCAAGGGCTTCTTTGATAAGAGGTTGGTATTGAGGGATGTCGGCAGCTTTGAGAATCAGCGAAGGGTTGGTGGTAGCGTCTTGAGGTTCAAAATGGCGAATGGATTCGATGTCGCCGCTGTCCGCTACTACGGTCGTTAGCTGTTTAAGTGCGTCTAACTGGTTCATCTCTAGCTCCTTAAGAAGAATCGATACAGCAAAATGTCGTTACGTTTTAATTAGAGTACATAGACTGCATCATTTTATTAACACATTGAATGCGCTTTTTCTGATTGTTGTGATGGGCCAGAACTATGGCTTTAGAATTCAACAGGTTATAATTACCTGTCGGCGGACCCCAGAAAGGACAAACGGTTGGGGCCCGCTGAATGCAGAAATATTACGCGTTCTTCAATCCTTCATAATAGCCAATTTTCTCAACTTTGCTGGTAGAGCCGCCGCCCTCGAAGTTCGAGGCCAGCCAGGCGGCAACGATCGATTTTGCTAATTCCGGCCCGATCACGCGCGCGCCAAGGGTTATCACCTGCGCATCGTTGCTCTTGCGGGCGCGCTCGGCCGAATAGGTGTCGTGGCACTGAGCGGCGCGAATGCCGGGAACCTTGTTGGCCACGATGCTCATCCCGATGCCGGTACCGCAGAGCAAAATGCCGCGCTCAAATTTTCCTTCTTTAATAGCCGTTGCCACGGTGAAGGCAATATCCGGATAAAGCGGGTTATTGGCATCCTGACTGTAATCGACGACTTCTATTCCTTGCTGCTGAACAAAAGCTTTCACGATGTTTTTCAATTCAATAGCCGCATCATCGGCTCCAATCGCGATAGGTAACATAATTTCTCCTGCCTAATTAATAGGTTATGACTGGTGAAGGGCTTCAGGGCATCTAACGCGACGTCCAATCCCGCGCTGTGACAGCCGGTGCTTTTCAGCAGCGCGCAGCGAGTAAAGGCACAATATCGCAAATTCAATCATATGTTCAATAGGTGTTCATTTGTTTTGTGATGAATGATCTAAATCATCGTCTGCGAAGTAAATGTATTGAACAAAAACCTGAGTAAACTCTGAGTTAAGGGGTTTTGAACGCCTTTTTGAGTCGCGTCACACTTTTAACACGGCGAGATAGGCAAGTTCACATGAAGGGGGTAGTGTTCATATGTTCACATAATGAATTAATGAACAATGCGAGCCAGGCGCTTCTCAGATAAAGCTTTGCCTGCCTAAGGGCAGAAGGAGTCAGAAAAATGATAACGATTTCACCAACAATACCAGGGGCCGCCGAGAAGTCGGCTATCCGCAAGATTTGCTTGCGTTTAGTGCCGTTCGTGGCGCTGATGTTCTTTATTAACTTCCTTGACCGCACCGCCATTTCCTTTGCAGGCCCGAACGGCATGATTAGCGATCTGGGGATCCAGGTGGCTCAGTTTGGTCTGGCCTCTGGCGTTTTCTTTATCGGTTATATCCTGCTTGAAGTCCCGAGCAATCTGGCGCTGCACCGCTACGGCGCTCGTCGCTGGCTGGCACGCATTATGGTGTCTTGGGGTATCGTCTCTCTGCTGTTTACCTGGGTGAGCAGCGTTCAGGGACTTTACGGACTGCGCCTGCTGCTCGGCGTGGCCGAAGCGGGTTTCTTCCCTGGTGCTATCTTTTTCCTCAGCGCCTGGGTTCCTGCACGCTATCGCAGCAAAATTCTTGCTCTGTTTTACCTCGCACAACCGTTAACCGTGGTATTCGGCGCACCGCTGGCAGCATGGCTCATCAACCAGCATGGACTGTTTGGTCTGGCAGGCTGGCGGGTGATGTTCCTCGGCGTCTCGATTCCGGCCATTTTGGCGGGTATCGTGGCGTGGTTTTATCTGGTGGATAAACCTAAAGACGCGAAATGGCTGACCTCCGAAGAACGGCTATGGCTCGAAACCGAACTCCAGAAAGAAGAGTCTGGTAAGAAAAATATTCATGGCCATCAGGGGCTGAAAGCTGCCTTCACCAGCGGTCGCGTGTGGATGCTGTGCATGATTTACTTCGGATTTGTCTACGGCCTCTATGCGCTGGCATTTTTCCTGCCGACGATTATCGGCGGTTTCCAGCAGCAGTTCGGCGTGACTTTCAGCATCCTGCAAAAAGGTCTGATCACCGGTATTCCTTATCTGATTGCCGCGGTGGTGATGTTCTTCTGGTCGCGTGACGCCTCAAAACGCGGCTGCAAAACCTGGCATATCGCCATCCCGGCATTGGTCGGCGGGATAAGCGTGCCGCTGGCGCTGTACATGGACTCACCGGCCGCCACCATTGCCGTGATAACCATCACCGCCTGCTCAATCTTCGCCGCGTTGCCGAATTTCTGGACCCTGCCAACGCAGTTCCTTTCCGGCGCTTCAGCCGCCGCGGCCGTTGCACTGATTAACACCCTCGGTAACGTGGCCGGTTTCTCTGCCGGGTATGTCACCGGTGCGCTGCATGACGCAACCTCGAGCTATACGGTTCCGATGATGGTCGTCGGCGGATTCATGCTGCTCTCTGCTCTGTTGATGGTGCTGCTGCGCGCCACTCAGCGTCCGGCTAAGCCGCTGCCAACCCCACTGAAAGACCCGAATTCGCCAAAGGCGGCATAGGAGAAGTGAGATGACTTATTTATTCAATAAACCCTCGGCGTTTGCCAATGAGCTGATCGAAGGATTCGTTGCGGCCCACGCTGCAAAGGTTCGGCAGGTACCAGGCGGGGTTGTCAGAAGCACACGCAGTGAACCCGGCAGCGTTGCCGTGGTGATTGGCGGCGGGTCGGGCCACTATCCGGCGTTTGCAGGATTGGTCGGACAAGGGCTGGCACACGGTGCGGCGATGGGGAACCTGTTTGCCTCGCCGTCTGCCCAGCAAATATGCTCGGTTGCCCGCGCGGCCAACAACGGCGGCGGCGTGCTGCTGACTTTTGGTAACTATGCGGGCGACGTGCTGCATTTTGGGCTGGCGCGTGACCGGTTAATCTCGGAAGGGATTCCCTGTGAAATCGTGCTGGTGACTGACGATATCTCCAGCGCCAGCAAAGAAGAACGTGAAAAACGCCGAGGCGTAGCGGGCGATCTGGTGGTGTTCAAGGCTGCGTCGGTTGCCGCCGAGCAGGGCCATTCTCTGCAAGAGGTTACTCGCATCGCTCGCCTTGCCAATCAGCGCATTCGCTCGTTCGGCGTGGCGTTTAGCGGCTGTACGTTGCCGGGAGCCGATCGTCCGCTGTTCAGCGTCCCGCACGGGAAAATGGCCTTGGGGATGGGGATTCACGGCGAACCGGGCATCGGTGAGTCTGATATTCCTACCGCCGACGAGCTGGCCGAAGTGCTGGTGAAACGCCTGCTGGACGAACTGCCAGACGACATCGCCAATGCCAAGGGACAGCGCGTCGGCGTCATCCTGAACGGTCTGGGCTCGGTGAAGTATGAAGAGCTGTTTGTGGTTTATCGCCGTATTGCGCAATTACTGGACGAAGCCGGAATTGTCGCGGTAGATGCGGAAGTTGGCGAATTTGTGACTAGTTTTAATATGGCGGGTGCCTCTCTGACGCTGTTCTGGCTGGACGATGAGCTGGAACCACTGTGGCGCGCGCCTGCCGATGCCCCAGCGTTCAGAAAAGGGTCGGTTAGGGCCGCTGAACCGCTGGAAGCACAGCAACTCGACGTCGCGTTGGCGACCACCGTGCCGCCTGCCAGCGTGGAGTCCAAAAAGGCCGCACAGTGCCTGCTCGGTGTTTTGAATACGCTGGCGCAAACCATTGTGACCCATGCCGATGAGCTGGGGCGTATCGACGCCGTTGCCGGTGACGGTGACCACGGAATTGGCATGGAGCGTGGGGCGCTTGCCGCCGCCGAGAAAGCCGCCGAGATGCAGCTGCGCGGTGCCGGTGCCGGCACTCTGTTGCAACAGGCCGCCGACGCCTGGGCCGACCGGGCCGGAGGTACTTCAGGGGCACTCTGGGGGCTGGCGCTCAACGCGCTGGGTACGGTAATTGGCGATGAAAAATACCCGGATGCGCACACTGTCGCCGAGGGCGTTAGCAAGGCCAAAGATGGCATCATGCATTTTGGCAAGGCGAAGGTTGGCGATAAAACGCTGGTCGACGTCCTTGTTCCTTTCAGCGATACCCTGAGTGCCTGCGTGGCGCGCGGAGACGAGTTTGGTCTCGCCTGGCAGCAGGCGGCGCAGGAGGCTGAGGTGCAGGCCAGGGCGACAGCTAATCTGCGCCCGAAAGTGGGGCGCGCAAGGCCGTTGGCCGAGAAGAGCCTGGGCACGCCTGATGCCGGCGCGGTTTCGCTTTCACTGATCGTTAATGCGCTGCTGCCGCTGTTCACCGGCAACGCCAGGGACAACGTTAAACCTCACGAGGAGCAGTTTTAATGAAACCACAACTGACGCTGGGCGTTAGCCTAAAAATGTACTTCGGCTATCAGCAAACCCTCGAATGGTCGCGGCAGATAGCGGAAATCGTCGGCCATCATCCGGCAACGCAGCAAGGTCAGGTTGAGCTGTTTGTATTCCCGTCTTTACCGGCGATTGCCCCCACGCTTGAGGCGTTTCGCGGCACGGTAATGAAGGTCGGTGCACAGAATATGTTTTGGGAAGACGCCGGTGCCTACACCGGTGAAGTCAGCGGCGCGATGCTGCATGAAATGGGCTGCGGTTATGTCGAAATCGGCCACGCCGAACGCCGCCGCTATTTTGCTGAAACCGATAAGCAAATTGCCGATAAAACCACGGCTGCGCTGCGCAATCAGCTGATCCCGGTCATTTGCATCGGTGAGGCCGAACGCTGCTCCGCCGCGCAGGCCATTGAACAGGCCGTCGAACAGGCGCATCAGGCGCTTGGCCCGGCAGAAAAACAAGGGCTGAGCGGTGACGCAATCCTCGCCTATGAGCCGCAGTGGGCCATCGGCGCGAAAGAGCCTGCCTCAGCAGATTTTATAGGGGAAGTTTGTCAGGGGTTGGCGCAGCGTCTGGTGGGCGGGGCCAGCGGCGAGCGTCGGGTGATTTACGGCGGCAGCGCCGGTCCCGGCTTGCTCTCTCAGCTTGGCAGCAGAACGGGCGGCCTGTTTCTCGGCCGTTTCTCGCACCAGCCGGCGGCCTATAAAGCCATCCTTGATGAAGCATTGATTTTCTTGAACAACCAGGCTGACAGGAGCTAACGATGGCCATTGGACTCAGCACCTACGCCTATTTCTGGCGACTGTCAGACCGCGTTCCCGAACCGATGGGCCTCGACGCGATGCTGGAAAATACCGCCGAGTTGGGCGGAAAGGTATTTCAGATTTGCGATTACCCAAAAATCGAGACGCTGTCGGTCGATGGCCTCGAGCAGCTGAGACAGCGCGCCGAGTCGCTCGGTGTGGTGCTCGAGCTCGGCACACGCGGGCTGAAGGCCGAACACCTCGAACGCTATCTGCAACTGGCGCAGGCGCTGAATGCCAAAATCCTGCGCTCGATGTTTAACGGTCCCGACTCGCGCCCGACGCTTGCTGAGGCGCAGCAGCAGCTGGCGCACATTTTGCCGGCGTTTGAACGCAGCGAAGTCGCGCTGTGCATTGAGACCTACGAGCAGGTGCCGACCGCCAGTAATTTGGCGGTAGTGAAACATTTTAACTCGCCGTGGCTGGGGATTTGTCTGGATCCCGCCAACTGCGTTGCCGCGCTGGAGACGCCCAAAGAGGTGATCGCCAGTACCGCGCCTTACGTGCTGAATCTGCACGTAAAAGATTTTGCGTTTTCGCGCCGCGATGGCTGGGTCGGCTTTACCTTCGCGGGCTGTCCGCTGGGGGAAGGGTTGCTCGACTACGACGCGATGATAGCGGAAGTGAAGCCGCAGGCACGGGGGATAAACCAGATTATCGAGCACTGGCTGCCGTGGCAGGAAGATGCCGCATCAACCTGTGCTTTAGAAGACGCGTGGACGCGTCACAATCTCGAATTTTTGCTGTCCCGCCAATCTTGAAAGCGGGTTTTACAACTTTATATAAATTCAATTTTTAAGTGAGGAAGGCATCATGACGACGACTCTGAAAACAATTACCGTAATAGGCGCTGGCGGCAAAATGGGCATGCGTATCTCTGCCAACTTCCAGAACAGCCGCTATCAGGTGTTTTACTGTGAGAATTCACCGCATGCGCAGATGCAGGTACAGGCTCAGGGTCGTGAAATCTCCGACGCCGACAGCGTCGTCCGCCATAGCGATGTGGTTATCCTCGCCGTGCCGGATATCGCACTGGGTGCGGTTTCCACCGCCATTGTCCCGAAAATGAAGGCTGGAGCGGTGTTACTGACCCTCGACCCGGCGGCCGCTTATGCCAATCTGATAGCCCAGCGCGCCGACATCAAATACGCCGTCGCGCACCCGTGTCACCCGTCGGTGTTTCTTGACCGTTACACCAAGGAAGAGCATGCCGATGCCTTCGGCGGCGTGGCGGCGGTTCAGCACGTGGCGGCCTCCTACGAGCAGGGCAGCGATGCCGATCGCGCCGAGCTGGCGAAAGTGGTGAGCGTCATGTACGGACCGGTGGAGCAGGTGCACTGGGTGACCGTTAAACAGCTGGCTTACCTGGAGCCAACGCTGGTGGAAACTGTGGCCTGTATGGTCGGTTCATTCATGAAAGAGGCACTCGACGAAACCGTGAAGTCGTGCGGCGTACCGGAAGAAGCAGCGAAGGCGATGCTTTATGGCCACATCCAGATTGCCCTCGCCGTGGCCTTCCGCAGCACCAACCCGTTCTCCGACGCCTGTATGATAGCGATGGAGTACGGCCGTGAAAAAATCATCAAGGAAGACTGGAAGCAGATTTTCGACGAGAAAGAGCTGGATATCGTCATTGCGCGGATGCTGAAAATCGATGCCATCAAGCGCTGATTGAGACGTTTACTGCCCAGAGCGCAGGTCATCATGGCCTGCGCTCTCCTCAAACCCCCCGCTTTGTGCCTCCTTTTTCCCGCCTCGTTATGCCATGCTGTCGTTATGTCTTTATCTAGGCAATAATCGTTGATTAGCGTATAAAAAGGCAGAATTTGCCAGGAGAATTGAGCCCCGGATGGAAAAGCAAACTGTCATTCAAGATAACGAACTGCTGACTGAGATTGCCGTCGCTTACTATCAGGACGAAATAACTCAGGAAGAGATCGCTAAAAAATTTGGGATCTCGCGCATCAAGGTCGGACGCCTGCTTAAGCGGGCGAAAGAAGAGGGCATCGTCGAGATCAACGTTCGCTATCATCCCGTTTTCAGCACCCGTCTTGAACAGCAGATGATGGAACGTTTTCCGATTAAACGTGCGCTGATTGCCCTCGACCATCAGGACGAAGACGAACAGCGTCGTCAGGTCGCGGCGCTGGTCTCGAACTATCTGGCCTCGACGCTGAAAGATCAAACGGTAATTACCGTCGGGCAGGGGCGCAACGTGGCGGCGATTGCCGATCATCCGGGCAGCATGCCGGAGCGTCAGTGCAAGTTTATCTGTGGAATTGGCGGTACCCATCGTCCCGGTGATTCGATTAACGCCGACCACATCAGCCGTCGGCTGGCGAAGAAGTTCGGTGGCATTAGCGAAACGCTTTACGCGCCTGCCTACGTTGAGGAGAAGTCCCAGCGTGAAGCGCTGATGCGTAATGGCACCATCAACGAAACGCTGGACCGTGCCCGCAAGGCGGACATCGCGCTGGTCGGCATTGGCGATATGAACGAAAACAGCTACATGGTCAAGCTGGGCTGGTTTACGCCGCATGAAATCATCGATGCCAACCTCAATCAAGGCGTGATCGGCGACGTAGCCGGTTATGACTTTTTCAACGCCCAGGGCCAGCACGTGGATACGGTGATGAACGAACGCGTTATTGGCCTCAGCATCGACGAACTGCGCCAGATTCCCTGCGTGATTGCCATCGCCTCCGAGAATACCAAGGCGCTGGCGATTCTTGGCGCGTTGCGCACTGGCGCTATCGACATTATCGCTACCTCAGCGCTGAATATCCGCACCATTCTCAATATGTCTCAGTAGTTTCTCGCTTGCCCAGTCTCTCTCGGGCAAGCTGTTTTTCCGCTTTTCGAGCCGCTTCAAGGTTTACCTTTTTTTGCTCCTTATACTGGTTAACTGGAATTTCTCAGTCCCTGCATAATAAAAAGGAACCGATGATGGACGATCAGTTGAAGCAGAGTGCGCTCGATTTTCATGAGTTTCCCGTTCCCGGCAAGATTCAGGTTTCCCCTACCAAGCCTTTGGCGACCCAGCGCGACCTCGCACTTGCCTATTCACCGGGCGTGGCCGCGCCGTGCCTGGAGATAGAAAAAGATCCGCTGGCGGCCTACAAATACACGGCTAAAGGCAACTTGGTTGGCGTGATTTCCAACGGCACGGCGGTGCTGGGACTGGGCAATATTGGCGCGCTGGCCGGTAAGCCGGTGATGGAAGGCAAGGGCGTGCTGTTTAAGAAATTCGCCGGTATCGACGTGTTTGATATCGAGATTGACCAAAACGATCCGGATAAACTGATCGACGCGATTGCCTCGCTGGAACCGACCTTCGGCGGCATCAACCTTGAGGACATCAAGGCACCGGAGTGCTTCTACATCGAGAGAAAACTGCGTGAGCGGATGAATATTCCGGTATTTCACGACGATCAGCACGGCACGGCGATTATCTGTACCGCTGCGGTGCTCAACGGTCTGCGCATCGTCAACAAAGACATTGCCGACGTCAGACTGGTGGTTTCCGGCGCCGGTGCTTCGGCGATTGCCTGTCTGAATTTGCTGGTCGCACTGGGCCTCAAACTCGAAAATATCACCGCCTGTGATTCGCGTGGCGTTATTTACAAGGGCCGCGAAGAAAATATGGCCGAAACCAAGGCAGCCTACGCCATCGAGGACAACGGGCAACGCAGCCTGAGCGACGCTATTCCCGATGCCGATATCTTTCTCGGCTGCTCCGGTCCCGGCGTATTGACGCATGAGATGGTCAAAACTATGGCCGCCAGCCCGTTAATTCTGGCATTGGCTAATCCTGAACCCGAAATTTTGCCGCCGCTGGCAAAAGCGGTGCGGCCTGACGCCATTATCTGTACCGGCCGTTCCGACTATCCCAATCAGGTTAACAACGTGCTCTGCTTCCCGTTTATTTTTCGCGGTGCGCTCGACGTAGGGGCGACGACGATTAACGAGGAGATGAAGCTCGCCTGCGTGCATGCGATTGCAGATCTGGCGTTGGCCGAACAGAACGACGTGGTGGCCTCGGCCTACGGCGAAGAAGAGTTGTCGTTCGGGCCTGACTACATTATCCCAAAACCCTTTGACCCTCGACTCATCGTCAATATCGCGCCTGCGGTGGCCAAAGCAGCGATGGACTCTGGCGTTGCCACGCGTCCGATAAAAGATTTTGACGCCTACAAAGAGAAGCTGAGCGAATTCGTCTATAAAACCAACCTGTTCATGAAGCCAATTTTCTCGCAGGCGAAAAAAGAGCCGAAAAGGGTGGTGTTTGCCGAGGGTGAAGAAGCGCGCGTGTTGCACGCCACGCAGGAGATTATCTCGCTCGGATTGGCGAAACCGATTCTGGTCGGCAGGCCGAACGTCATCGAAATGCGCATTAAAAAGCTGGGGCTGCAAATTGAGGCGGGGCGTGATTTTGCCGTGGTGAATAACGAGTCCGACCCGCGTTTTAACGAGTACTGGAGCGAATACTACCAGTTGATGAAGCGTAAAGGGGTCTCGCAGGAGCAGGCGCGGCGTGCGGTTATTGGCAATCCGACGCTGATTGCCGCCATCATGCTGCTGCGTGGTGAAACCGATGCGATGATCTGCGGCACCATCGGCACTTATCATGAACATTACGAGGTGGTGGAGAAAGTGTTTGGCTTCCGTGAGGGCGTGCGGGTGGCGGGGGCGATGAACGCGCTGCTGCTGCCCAGCGGCAATACTTTTATCACCGACACCTATGTTAACGAAGATCCGACCGCTGAGCAGTTAGCCGAGATAACGTTGCTGGCGGCTGAAACGGTGCGCCGCTTTGGTATCGAGCCGAAAGTCGCTCTGCTGTCGCATTCCAGCTTCGGCACCTCAAACGGTGAGACGGCCTGCAAGATGCGTCGCACCCTGGAGCTGGTCAACAGGCTCGCACCGGGTCTGGAGATTGACGGTGAAATGCACGGCGACGCCGCGCTGGTCGAGAGCATCCGCCACGACTTGATGCCCGACAGCCCACTCAAGGGGGCGGCGAATATCCTGATTATGCCTAATATGGAGGCGGCGCGGATAAGCTATAACCTGCTGCGGGTGACGAGTTCAGAGGGGGTAACCGTCGGACCGGTGTTGATGGGCGTGGCGAAACCGGTGCATATTCTGACGCCGATAGCGTCGGTGCGGCGCATTGTTAACATGGTTGCGTTAGCGGTGGTCGAAGCGCAGACAGAACCGCTTTAATCTGCTAGCTCCCCCGTCGAGAGGGGAGCCAAAATCAGCGCTATTTCTTTGCCAGCACCAGCCACTTGTCGAGTTCGTTGGCGAACTGCTGGCGGTCGCGCTGGTTGAGCACAGGAGGGCCACCGGTCTGCACGCCGCTGGCGCGCAGGGTATCCATAAAATCACGCATATTCAGGCGCTCACGAATGGTTTCGGGGGTGTAACGCTCGCCGCGCGGGTTGAGCGCCATACCGCCTTTCTCAATGACTTCCGCCGCCAAAGGGATATCGGCGGTTATCACTAGATCCCCGGTCTCGACGCGCTTAACAATCTCGTTATCGGCGACGTCAAACCCTGCCTCAACGCGCAGCGTGCGCAGGAAACGCGAAGGCGGCGTGCGGATTATCTGGTTGGCGACCAGCGTGACCATCACCCCGGTACGCTCCGCGGCGCGGAACAGCACTTCCTTGATGACGTTCGGACAAGCGTCGGCATCGACCCAGATTTGCATTATTCAGACTCCGCCAGCCAGTCGCGAACCGGCAGAAAATCGCGATAAAGCGCTGCTTCCGGGCTGTTTTCGTCCGGCTCGAAGCCGTATTCCCAGCGCACCAGCGGCGGCATCGACATCAAGATTGATTCAGTCCGCCCCCCGGTTTGCAGCCCGAAAAGGGTACCACGGTCCCACACCAGATTGAACTCAACGTAGCGACCCCGGCGATAAAGCTGGAATTCGCGCTCGCGCTCGCCCCAGGTCAGTGTCTTACGGCGTTCGACAATCGGCAGATAGGCGTCTGTGAAGCCGTTGGCGACGGCCTGCATGAAGGCAAAGCAGTGTGCAAAGTCAGGGCTATTGAGGTCATCGAAGAACAGACCGCCTATCCCGCGCGCCTCGTTGCGGTGCTTGATGAAGAAGTAGTCGTCGCACCATTTTTTATATTTCGGATAGACGTCGTCGCCGAAGGGTTGGCACAGATCTGCTGCCGTCTGGTGCCAGTGACGCGCATCTTCTTCGAAGCCGTAATAAGGGGTGAGGTCGAAGCCACCGCCGAACCACCATACCGGGGCTTCACCGGGTTTTTCGGCAATAAAGAAGCGCACGTTGGCGTGGCTGGTGGGAATATAGGGGCTTAACGGGTGGATAACCAGCGAGACGCCCATCGCCTGAAAACTGCGCCCGGCGAGCTCTGGACGGTGTGCGGTGGCAGAGGCCGGTAAGGTCGCACCGGAAACGTGAGAGAAATTAACGCCCGCCTGTTCAAATATCGCACCGCCGGTCAATACCCGGCTTTGGCCGCCGCCGCCTTCTTCTCTGACCCATTGGTCCTGTTTGAACTGTGCGCGGCCATCAACGGCACTCAGCTTTTGACAGATTTGGTCTTGCAGCGACAGCAGAAAGGCTTTTACTTGGTTAATATCGGGTAATTGATTCACGGGCAAACTCGTAGGCTTTCGGACAAATAGGGCATTATTATACCCTTATTTGTCCGCAGGTTTGCACCATCAGCGCGGAATTCGTTCGTGAGCGTCGAAATAGGCGAAGAAATTCACGATGCCTTGAGAAATCGCCAGCGCAATTTCCTGGCGGAAGGCGGTGGTATTCAGCAACTGCTCTTCCTGATGATTAGTAATAAACGAGGTTTCAACCAATATCGACGGAATCGACGGGGATTTCAGCACCGCGAACGCCGCCTGTTCCGTCTGCTGGCTGTGCAGATGGTGGATAGGACGAATTCTGTCGAGCACGTGATGGCCCAGCGTCAGGCTGTTTTTGATAGTGTCGGTTTGCACCAGATCAAACAAGACCTGTTGAAGATAGTTGTTGTCGGCTTCCTTGTACTTGGCACCGGCGACCAAGTCGGCGTCGTTCTCTTTCTTGGACATGTAACGGGCCATCGCGCTGGTCGCACCGCGATTGGAAAGGGCAAACACTGACGCCCCGCTGGCTTCCGGGCTGGTGTAACCATCGGCATGAATTGAAACAAATAAATCGGCCTGATGCTCGTGCGCAATCTCAACCCGCTGATAAAGCGGAATGAAATGGTCAGAATCACGGGTCAGTTTCACCTCGATATTGGGGTGACTTTGCAGGTGCTGACGCACGTAGTTGGCGATTTCCAGCACCACATGTTTCTCTTCCGAGCCTTCATGACCGATGGCACCGGAGTCGATTCCACCGTGGCCGGGATCGATCATCACCAGCTTTTTAGCGCCAGGCGGTTTTGGCTTAGGGGCCGTTTTCGTGATGTGTTCGGCCTGCTGGGCCTGTGCAAACCGGCTACCAAATGCGCCAAATGCCAGCCCAAGACCGCTAAGGAGCACCTGACGTCGCGTGGCTGAACGAGGAAGCGGTTGGAAATGAAGAAACTTGTTGAGTGGATTTAGCATCTGTCCGCAGCCCTTTTTAATAGCAGAATGCGGATGTTATATAGTATCCATTCAGCATAATCGAGATGAGAACTATTGCTGTTTATTAACAAAGTGTGCGTTTTTAACATTTTATCAGTCTGATATTTTCCTGATTTTTAGCTTTTGCCTGTCTTAATCATCAACATTAAGGCGAAAAAGCGTGTAATTCGGCGAAAAAAATTATCTTGATAGGCTAAAAGCGGCCATTTTGATATTGCGTATCAAGCAGATCACGCGATAATCAATTAAGAACTCATTTACAGCGGCGAACAGTGATGGAAATTCGCGTATTTAAACAAGAAGATTTTGAAGAAGTGCTGACCCTTTGGGAGCGCTGTGACCTATTGCGTCCCTGGAACGATCCCGAGCTGGATATTGAACGCAAGCTAAACCATGACCCAGAACTGTTTCTGGTCGCCGAAGTGAGCGGCGTTGTGGCGGGAACCGTGATGGGTGGCTACGACGGCCATCGCGGATCGGCCTATTATCTTGGCGTTCACCCCGAGTATCGCGGACGCGGCATTGCCAATGCGCTGATGAACCGTCTGGAGAAAAAACTGATTGCCCGCGGCTGCCCTAAAATTCAGCTGATGGTTCGTGCAGAGAACGATGCTGTGATTAGCATGTATGAAAAACTGGATTACGAAGTGGTGGAGAGTATCAGCCTGGGTAAACGACTGATTGTTGACCAGGAATACTGATCGCGATTCATCCTGCCGGGGCTGTGCTTTCAGTGGCCGTCATCAGCCCCGGAACGCGGAGGGTAAACGCATTACCCTTAAGGATACGAATTTTCATTGTGCCACTGAAGCGCCTCCAGACTGGGGATATCCTCCTGATTCTCTGGCCTGTTTAGCGGCCTGTTATGCAAGGTTTCATATTCCGTTCCCCGCAATTTCTCAGACACTACCACCCGCAGCGTATCCGGCGTAATACCAATTAGCCCAAGGTCAAACAGGGTGTGAATATCTGCGCGCAGCAGCAGACCATTATTGACCTTGTTGGTGTGCTCGCCCCTGTAGGGATGAATGTGCGCCGCTTCAAGCAGTTCGGTCACCTTACATCCCGTCACAGCACACTGTCCCTGATAGGCCCCCAGCAGCGCTTTGCGAAATCGCGACTGACCCTGACGGCGAATGATCGAACGCAATACCTTTTTCCTCTCGTCTTCAACGTGTTGGGCGCTAAATTCATCTTGCGCGTCGCCGTTTTCGACCGATTGCAGCGGATCATCCTCCAGGCATTCTTCATCATTGGCGCTGTAAGACTGGATTTCGGCGTTGGTCGGTATCAGAGAGTCGCGATTTTCGGGAGGTGGGAGGATAGTGCTTAAAATCAGGGTGATAGGCGTATCGCCAAGGGTGTTTTTGTAGTGCCGTCGTCCGTTGGTTTTATCCTCCGTCACAAATAACCACATCGACTGGTTCTCGCGTGGTCGGAAGACGCCCATTTTTATGCGAGCGTCCGCCAGAGTAAAGAGATACTTAAGATCTTCACGCGTGTAGATGTTGCCAACAACAAGGCTCTGAGGGTTCGGAATATTTTCCATTGTCGCTATGCCACATGGCCTGGGTGTGAATGATAATAATTATTAACCTAGCAGCCTTTACAGTGAATACAAGGGCACGGCGGGGGGAGAGGGGCAACGGGAAGAACGTGCTACAGAGTTTCCCTTTTCTATACCTTCAAATCTGCAAGGGAAACTCTGAGTTAATGATTAATTAATGATATTTATCCTTTTGACCTCGATTTTTTCGGAATTCCAATCTTTATCGATCTTTCCTTCGAGGCGGACCTTATCTTTCGGGGACACGGTTTGGCCTTCCCAGCGCTTGTCGTCTATTTCGGTCGTCACCGTGCCGGTCGCATCGCTGAAAATATATTTATCTTTACCCGTGCGTTTATCGATGTGTCCTTCGAGCGTGATAAACTGGCCATCTTTGAGGTTTTTCACCTCTCTTGCCGCTGTAAGAGTGGCATTTTCGCCGGAGAAGCCGCCTTTGTTCTGCGCCTGTTGCGCGGCCGGATCGATAAAACCACCGTCGCTTTGTGCCAGTGCCGGGAGGGTCGTCAGTGCGAACAGGCTTGCCAGAGTTATCTTCTTCATCATAATAGTCATCCTTAATTTTGATTTCAGTGAACAACAGGCACCGTCATCGGCTGGGATGAACCGTTGCCCTGGTGAAAATTAAAGCAGACTGTTCTTAACACTATCTTAAGACAACTTAATTTATGCTAAAGACGGTTTTCAGGCTGACCGCGCAGAGATATAAACAAAAGTGCAAACTGGCCAACTGGCTTAACGCGCGCTCGGCTTGGGTTTCCGACGCAACCTTTTTGCGTCCTTATTGAATTAAAGGAAGATTTTTCCTGGCTATGAATTCTGACGATTACAACAGCCACGGCATGCTACGTCTGCCGCTGTGGTTCTGGACGATATTGATTTTGCAGGCGCGAACCTGGTTACTGTTTATTATGGCCGGTGCATCAAGGCAGCAGGGAGAAGGGCTCCTCGCGCTTTTTTATCCCGATCGCCACTCATTCTGGTACGGGATTTTCCTCGGCATTCCTCCGGTCCTGATCTTTCTGCTCAGTAGCCGACGTCACCTGTGGCCAAAAATCTGGCAAATGAGCTATTGGCTGCTGCTGGCGGGCATGTTCGCGACCTTCGCGCTGCAAGGCGTTGGCATGTGGCAGTCGATGGATGAGCCAAACCTGCTCGACTTTGCGCTGGCGCTGCTTGATGCCGGCGCATTGGCCTATTGGCTGCTCAGCCGCCGCCTTCGCGCCTGTTTTGGTGAAGAACGCCGATTGGTGTGAGGTGCTTTTAGGGCGAAAAGTAACAATCTGCGGCACTTTTTGCGGCGGATGCACTCCAACAGGCCAGCAAGATAATTCTGGCATTATTATTCGCATGATTACGGCAAATCAAAAAAACGACCAAGGAGTGTATGACATGACTATCCGCCCACTGTTGCTGGCGCTGCCCTTGATGCTTACCGGGTGTTCGACGATGGCGAATATGCATATGCCGCAGATGTCGTGGTCAAGCCTTAATCCGATCAACTGGTTTGGCAGCAGCCTTGAGGTTACCGATGAAGGCGTTGGCAAAGTCACTGCAAGTACACCGTTGAACGAGACTGCGGTCAACGACGGCCTGAACGGCGATTATCGCCTGATGAGCGGCATGTCGATGAGCAACGGCAAGATGCGCTCGTTCTATCAGGCGATGGACGGTAAAACGGTCAAGCTTACTGTCTCTGGAGAACCGAAGGGCAACGTGGACCGTATTGTTGTCTCCGACCCAGATGTGAAAAGTCAGTGGGGCGTGAAGATAGGTACGCCGTTTAGCGACCTCTACACCAAGGCCTTTGACGCCTGTCAGAAAGGACAGGGCGACGACGCACAGAACGTCGAGTGTAAAGCGCCGAACAGCCAGCACGTCAGCTATATCTTCAGCGGCGCGTGGGACGGTCCGGACGAGCTGATGCCTTCCGACGACAGTCTCAAGAACTGGAAAGTCAGTAAAATCGTCTGGCACGCGGCTAACAACTAATCTCGTTCCTCCCAAAAGCCTTGTGTTTAACAAGGCTTTATTCATTATTTATCATTATTGCGGGTATAATGCGCGCCATTGCGACGGCAGGTTTTTACCCTTTAAAAGCCTGGTACGGTCGCCGATGACGCAAGGAAAGGAACATTATGACCCAGGTTCAGAGCGGCATTCTGCTTGAGCATTGCCGTTTTGCTATCTATATCGAAGCGAAGGTTCAAGGTGAACTTGACGACGTTCGCCTCGGATGTCGCACCTTCTGCCAGTCACTGGCTGAGATCCAATCACGATTCCCTGACGATAAAGTCGGTGCGGTAGTGGCCTTTGGCCACGATGTCTGGCGCGACTTGTCCGGCGGTATCGGAGCCGATGAACTCAAACCTTTCGTGCCGCTGGGGAAAGGCCTTGCCCCTGCGACTCAGCGCGACGTGTTGATCCACATTCAGTCTCTGCGCCATGACGTTAACTTCGCGCTGGCACAGGCGGCCGTCGCGGCGTTTGGCAAAAGTCTGCTGATAGAAGAAGAGACCCACGGGTTTCGCGGCATTGAAGACCGCGACCTCAGCGGCTTTGTAGACGGCACCGAGAACCCAAAAGGGGAGAAGCGCGCCGAAGTGGCCGCCATTGCCGAGGGAAATGACGACGCGGGCGGGAGCTATGTCATGGTCCAGCGCTGGAAGCATAATCTGACCCAGTGGCAGCGTTTTACCGTGGCTCAGCAGGAAGAGATCATTGGCCGCACCAAGTTGACCGATGAAGAGCTGCCCGCTGAACAGCGCAAAGAGACCTCGCACCTCGGTCGCGTTGACCTCAAAGAGGACGGCAAAGGCCTGAAGATTTTGCGTCAAAGCCTGCCTTACGGCACCGCCAGCGGTGAACATGGCCTGTACTTTATCACCTACTGCGCGCGCCTTTATAACATCGAGAAACAGCTGCTGAGCATGTTCGGCGATCTCGACGGTAAACGTGACGCCATGCTGCGTTTTACGCGCCCGCTTACCGGCAGCTACTATTTCGCCCCGTCCCTGACGCGGCTGCAAACGCTGTAAACCCCCGCCAGACGCAATGTCGATGCACGCGAGTGCATCGACTATCTTCCCTTGATTTGTGTGGCTTATAGCTTTTCATGCTTGTAAATCACCAAATAGTATATAAAACCGTTACTCCTACCGCCGTAGTTATAAATACACTACAAGTCCAAGGTTGCACCCGTGCGCCACGTCGACAGTAAATCGGACCAGGGCTGAGAATGAAAAATACGTTGGTGAAGAGTAAAACCCTGCGAGGCGCGATTGCCGTGCTGCTACTGGTCGGTGGCGCAGCGTCGGCCGGTGCGACAGAACTGTTGAACAGTTCTTACGACGTTTCTCGAGAACTCTTTGCTGCCCTCAATCCTCCGTTTGAACAGCAGTGGGCCGCACAAAATAACGGCGACAAGTTGGAAGTCAAACAATCGCACGCCGGATCTTCGAAGCAGGCGCTGGCTATTTTGCAGGGCCTCAAGGCCGACGTGGTTACCTATAATCAGGTCACGGATGTGCAGATTTTGCACGATCGCGGCAACCTGATCCCGGCGGATTGGCAAAGCCGTCTGCCGAACCACAGTTCGCCGTTCTATTCGACCATGGCGTTCCTGGTGCGTAAGGGCAATCCCAAGAATATTCATACCTGGGACGACCTGACCCGCAGCGACGTCAAGCTGGTGTTCCCGAATCCTAAAACCTCTGGCAACGGACGCTATACCTATCTGGGCGCCTGGGGGGCATTTAACCTTGAAGACGGCAACAATCAGGCACAGACGCGCGAGAAGATGGCTCGCCTGATTAAGAACGTCGAAGTTTTTGATATCGGCGGTCGCGGCGCAACGACCACCTTTGTCGATCGCGGTTTGGGCGATGTGCTGATCAGCTTTGAGTCAGAAGTGGACAACATCCGCAAACAGTACGGGGCAGACAAATACGAAGTGATCGTCCCGCCGGTCGATATTTTGGCCGAGTTCCCGGTCGCCTGGGTCGACAAAAACGTCGAGAAAAAGGGGACCGAGAAGGCGGCGAAAGCCTACCTGAACTATCTGTGGAGCCCAGAGGCGCAGAAAATTATCACCCGCTTCAGCTACCGTGTGTACGACAAGAAAGTCATGGAACAGGCGAAGGGGCAGTTCCCGCCGACCAAGCTGTTTAAAGTTGAAGACCAATTTGGAGGATGGCCACAAGTGATGAAAACCCATTTCGATACCGGCGGTGAGCTGGACAAACTGATCGCGCAGGGACACCAGTAATGTTGTTGTCTACCAAACGCGTATTACCCGGATTTACGCTGAGTCTCGGCAGCAGTCTGCTGTTCGTTTGCCTGGTGCTGCTTTTACCGCTGAGCGCACTGATTATTCAGCTGTCGCACATGACGCTGGCACAGTATTGGGCGGTAGTGACCGATCCACAGGTGGTCGCGGCGTACAAAGTGACGCTGCTGTCTGCTGCGGTGGCCAGTATCTTTAACGGCTTTTTTGGCATGCTGATGGCCTGGATCCTGACCCGCTACGAGTTCCCGGGCAAGACCATTCTTGATGGTTTGATGGACTTACCTTTCGCGCTGCCGACGGCGGTAGCGGGCTTGACGCTGGCCGGCCTGTTCTCGGTGAACGGCTTCTACGGCCAGTGGCTAGCGCATTTTGATATCAAGGTGGCCTACACCTGGTTGGGTATCGCCGTGGCAATGGCGTTTACCAGCATCCCGTTCGTGGTGCGCACCGTGCAACCGGTGCTCGAGGAGCTGGGCCCTGAATACGAAGAGGCGGCTGAAACGCTGGGTGCTTCGCGCTGGCAGAGCTTCCGTCGCGTGGTGTTACCTGAAGTCATGCCTTCACTGATGGCGGGCACGGCGCTGTCGTTTACCCGCAGCCTCGGCGAGTTTGGCGCGGTGATTTTTATCGCCGGGAATATTGCCTGGAAGACGGAAGTCACCTCGCTAATGATTTTCGTGCGTTTGCAGCAGTTCGACTATGCGGCCGCCAGCGCTATCGCCTCGGTCATCCTGGCGGCGTCGCTGATTCTGCTGTTCGCGATTAACACTTTGCAAAGCCGTTACGGCCGTCGTCTTGGAGGCCAATAATGTCGCAGTTAACGCAGGTTGAAGACTCCGCACCACGCCGCATCGACTGGCTGAAATGGTCGCTTATCGGTCTGGGCACGCTGATTTGCGTGTTCTTGTTGGTGGTGCCGATGATAACCATTTTTGTCTTGGCGCTGTCGGACGGCATTGCGGCGGTAGGCAAAAATCTCGCCGACCCGGACATGCTGCACGCCATCTGGCTGACGGTATTGATGGCGCTGATTACCGTGCCGGTGAATCTGGTTTTCGGTACCCTGCTGGCGTGGCTGGTAGCGCGATTCAACTTTCCGGGACGCCAGCTGCTGCTGACGCTTATCGATATTCCTTTTGCCGTGTCGCCGGTGGTGGCAGGGCTGCTGTATCTGCTGTTTTATGGCAGCAATGGCCCGCTGGGTGGCTGGCTCGAGGCGCACAACCTACAGTTCATGTTCGCCTGGCCGGGCATGGCAATGGTAACTATTTTCGTGACCTGCCCGTTCGTGATTCGCGAGTTGGTGCCGGTGATGCTGAGTCAGGGGAGTCAGGAAGACGAGGCTGCGGTTCTGCTTGGCGCATCCGGCTGGCAGATGTTCCGCCGCGTCACGCTGCCGAACATTCGTTGGGCGCTGCTGTACGGTGTGGTGTTGACCAACGCACGCGCCATCGGTGAATTTGGCGCAGTGTCCGTGGTTTCCGGCGCTATCCGTGGAGAAACCTACACGCTGCCATTACAGGTCGAATTATTGAATCAGGACTACAACATCGCAGGCTCGTTTACCGCCGCCGCGCTGCTGACCCTGATGGCAATCGTCACACTATTTCTGAAGAGCGGTTTGCAATGGCGCCTGGCGCGCAACAATGACCGTCTTGAGCGGGAGGGAAACAATGAGCATTGAAATTAACGGTATCAACAAGTTTTTTGGTCGCACCAAGGTGCTCAATGATATCTCCCTCGATATTCCCTCCGGCCAGATGGTTGCGCTGCTTGGGCCTTCCGGCTCTGGCAAGACTACGCTGCTGCGCATCATCGCCGGGCTCGAGAACCAAAGTTCCGGGCAACTGAGCTTCCACGGTAAGGACGTGACGCGCCTGCACGCGCGCGACCGCCAGGTGGGCTTCGTGTTCCAGCATTACGCGCTGTTTCGTCATATGACGGTGTTTGACAACATCGCCTTCGGCCTGACCGTGCTGCCGCGCCGCGAGCGTCCTGACGCCGCGACCATCAAACAGAAGGTCGCCAAACTGCTGGAAATGGTTCAACTGAGCCATTTGGGGAACCGTTATCCGGCCCAGCTTTCCGGTGGTCAGAAGCAGCGTGTGGCGCTGGCGCGTGCGCTCGCCGTTGAACCGCAAATCCTGCTGCTCGATGAACCGTTCGGTGCGCTGGATGCGCAGGTTCGTAAAGAGCTGCGCCGCTGGCTGCGTCAGCTGCATGAAGAGATCAAGTTCACCAGCGTGTTCGTGACCCACGACCAGGAAGAGGCGATGGAAGTCGCCGATCGCGTGGTGGTAATGAGTCAGGGGAACATTGAGCAGGTCGGTACGCCAATCGAAATCTGGCGCGAACCGGCTACGCGTTTTGTGCTGGAGTTTATGGGCGAAGTGAACCGCATTGGCGGCGAAATTCGCGGCTCTCAGCTTTATGTCGGTCAGCATCACTGGCCGCTGGCTATCGCGCCGCTTCATCAGGGACCGGTTGATCTGTTTCTGCGTCCGTGGGAGATGGAAATCACCACTCAAAGCACGACGCGATGTCCGCTGCCGGTGCAGGTGTTGGAAGTCAGCCCGCGCGGCCACTTCTGGCAGTTGACCGTACAGCCGCAGGGCTGGCTCGATGACCCGATTTCCGTGGTGTTGTCGGAGACGGAAGACCACCGTCCACCGCAGCGCGGCGATCGCTACTTCGTGGGTGGCCTAAACGGGCGTCTGTACGCGGGCGACCAGCAGCTGCAATCTGTAGAGCTCGCTAAAACTGCGTAATAGTTTTAAAATTCTTCAACTTTAATTAGTATGGTTAAAAAAAGGGCGGTTATTCCGCCCTTTTTATCGTTTTATACTCATTTATTCATTTTAGTGCAGTTATTATACCCATCTGAAATAAGGCAGCTACAGTGAGCACGCTCGAACAATATATTGGCAACACGCCTTTAGTGCGGTTACAGCGCCTGTCAAAGGATCTTGATAGCGAAATTTGGGTCAAGCTGGAAGGCAATAACCCGGCCGGATCGGTAAAAGATCGCGCCGCTTTCTTTATGATCGATCAGGCAGAAAAACGTGGCGAAATTCGCCCGGGCGATACGCTTATCGAGGCGACCAGCGGCAATACCGGCATTGCGCTGGCGATGATTGCTGCGCTAAAGGGCTACAGGCTGAAACTGCTGATGCCCGAAAATATGAGTATGGAACGTCAGGCGGCGATGCGTGCCTACGGCGCAGAACTGCTGCTGGTGAGCCGCGCGCAGGGGATGGAAGGTGCACGTGACCTGGCTCAGGAGATGGCCTCGCGCGGCGAGGGGAAAGTCCTGGACCAGTTTAACAACCCTGATAACTCGTTGGCGCACTTCGCGACGACTGGCCCTGAAATCTGGCAGCAGACGGCGGGACGGATTACGCATTTTGTTTCCAGCATGGGCACCACCGGCACCATTAGCGGCGTGAGTCGCTATCTTAAGTCCCAGCGCCCCGACGTGCGTATTATTGGCTTACAGCCGGACGAAGGCAGCAGCATTCCCGGCATTCGCCGCTGGCCTGCCGAATATCTGCCGGGCATCTTCCAGCCCGAGCTGGTTGACGAGATTATCGACATGGCACAGGTCGAAGCGGAGATAACCATGCGCCGACTGGCGCGTGAAGAAGGTATCTTCTGTGGCGTAAGCTCCGGCGGTGCCGTGGCGGGAGCTTTACTGGTCGCGAAGGCAAATCCGGGTTCCATCGTGGTGGCCATTATTTGCGACCGTGGCGATCGTTATCTCTCTACCGGCGTCTTTAATTAAAATCATCGAATTAAGCAGACGGAATTTCGTTTCCTATACTACAACTATCTGTTTTACCTGAGCCCCATATTCATGCTGGCTTGATGCCGCTTATTAGCGCGTTTGTGGGGAGATAGCGCCCGTTTTCTGTGACTAAAATGGGTAAAAGGTAAAAATAGAGTAAATGCTACTGCGGCATCACGGGATAGGGGTAAAAATGAGCGGAAATATGCCAGGCGGAAAAAAATAATGAAAATTCTATTAGTCGATGACGATCTCGAATTGGGCACCATGCTTTGTGAATACCTGATTGCCGAAGGCTTTGATGCCAATCTGGTGCTGAACGGTAAATTGGGCATTGAAGGTGCGATGTCAGGCGAATACAGCGCCATGATCCTCGACATCATGCTGCCGGATATGAGCGGTATCGATGTGCTGCGTCAGGTGCGTAAAAACAGCCGATTGCCGATCATCATGCTGACGGCGAAGGGCGACAACATCGACCGCGTCATCGGTCTGGAGATGGGTGCCGATGACTACATGCCAAAACCTTGCTACCCGCGTGAGCTGGTGGCGCGTCTGCGTGCCGTACTGCGCCGCGTGGAAGAGCAGCAGGACATACACTCTGATTCATCGAGCATTCACTACGGTGACCTGACGTTAAACCCGGCGACCCGCAGCAGCGAATGGCAGGGCGTGGCGTTTGACCTGACTGCATCAGAATTTAACCTGCTGGAGCTGCTGCTTCGCTCACCGGAGCGAGTGGTGTCGAAGGACGAGCTGTCCGAGAAGGGGCTGGGCCGTCCGCGCGAAGCTTACGACCGCAGCATCGACGTACATATCAGCAACATCCGTCAGAAACTCGCGTCGCTAAACGGCGGCGATGTCATGACGATTGAAACGGTGCGAAGCATTGGCTATCGAATCCGATAAACGCCTGCGCGGCAGGCTCTTTTGGAAGATTTTACTGGGTTATTGGCTGACATTTGTCATCATGGCCCAGGTTCTCTGGGCGGTATTTTCCTTCTATTACCACCATGAGCCGCCGGAAAGTAGTATCGCACGGCGCTTTGTCAAACTGCAAATCACCTCGGCGGAATCGACACTGCACACCGGCGGATTGCCTGCCCTGAATGCGATGATTGCCGACTGGCCTCCCGACGACAGACGTTTATTCACGATAGAATCTTCGATGATTCCGATCAAAGGAGAATCGTTGAACGACCTTGAGCCGGGCAAGACAACTCCTCAGGAAATTGTTGAATTTGTTCAGGCACCCGATGGGCAAGGCTACCGACTGCGCTACAACGTCAAAGGGCTTATGGATGAGTATCGGCCGAAGAGAGAGCAACACTGGTTTAATATGCCACCCCCGTTTCTATGGATAGGCGGGATAGGCGGGCTGCTTTTTAGCACCATGTTGGCCTGGAACCTGACCCGTCCGATGCTGCAGATGCGTCAGGCCTTTGGGCGAGTGTCGCAAGGGGATTTATCGGTCCGCCTGTTTGCCACCATGGGCAAGCGCCATGACGAACTCTCTGAGGTTGCGCGCGACTTCGACTCGATGGCCGAGCGTTTGCAGGTACTGGTTAAGGCCCGCGAAGAACTGCTGCACGACGTTTCGCACGAGCTACGTTCACCGCTGGCACGACTGCAGCTGGCGATTGGCCTTGCGCGCCAGAACCCGCTGAATGTCGAAACCTCGCTCAAACGTATCGAGCATGAGGCAGGACGACTGGACAAGATGATCGGTGAGCTGCTGGCACTGTCGCGCACCGAGCATAGCAACCTGCCCGATGAGGAGTATTTTGACCTCTATGGACTGGTCGAGGCGGTGGTCAACGATGCTCGCTACGAGGCACAGCTTCCGGGCGTCGATATCATTTTGAACTGTAATCATCAGGGCGATCTGGATTACACCGTCAAGGGCAACGCCGAGCTCATGCGTCGTGCTATCGACAACGTGGTGCGCAACGCGCTGCGCTTCTCGGCGCGCGGGCAGGCGATTAACGTGTCGCTGACGTCGAAAGAGGATGACCTGTGCGTCGAGGTGGCCGATCAGGGGCCGGGCGTAGAGGAAGACAAGCTGTCGAGCATCTTCGATCCGTTTGTACGCGTGATGTCACCGCTTTCTGGCAAAGGCTACGGCCTTGGGCTGGCGATTACCAAAAAGGTGATGGTAGCGCATCATGGGAAGATTGAAGCGCGTAACGGCTCTCCTAGAGGCCTTGTTATCGTTCTCAAGGTTCCCCACTGGAAAAGCCTGGTATAAGTTTTGAACTTTGGAATTCAGGCAAAAAAAACGGCGCTAATAGCGCCGTTTTTCATCAAGAGTGGTCTTACTTTTTGATGCGAATGATCGGGGTCTCACCGACGATGACGCTACCAGAAAGCTTAATCAGCTCTTTAATCTCATCCATGTTAGAGATAACAACCGGAGTCAGGGTTGACTTGGCTTTCTCTTCCAGCAGGGCCAGATCAAACTCGATAATCAAATCGCCTTTCTTAACGCGCTGTCCTTCTTCGGCAATGCGTTTGAAGCCTTCACCTTTCAGTTCGACGGTGTCGATACCGAAGTGAACAAACAGCTCAATGCCGCTGTCGGATTCGATTGAGAAAGCATGGTTGGTTTCGAAGATTTTACCAATGGTGCCGTCAACCGGTGCGACGATTTTGTTGCCCGCGGGTTTAATCGCGATACCATCGCCTACGATTTTCTCGGCGAAAACCACATCGGGTACATCTTCAATATTGACAATTTCACCAGACAGAGGCGCAACAATCTCGATTGTGCCTGCATCTTTCTTATCATCAGAAACCAATGATTTTAATTTATCGAACAAACCCATGATCTTCTCCTAAGCATTAATTTGGGCAGCTTTCCAGCAACGCGCAATTAGCAGAGTGTTTTCTCTTCGATGAATTTGTTAACCAAATTCATCAACTCTTGCGCCGTAGGTTGGGCCAGAGCCTCTTCTGCCAGCGCCTTCACATCTTCGAAGTTTGTATTACGAATAATTTTCTTGATGCGTGGGATTGAGATTGCGCTCATGCTGAACTCATCTAAACCCATGCCCAATAAGAGAAGTGTAGCACGTTCGTCACCTGCTAGCTCTCCACACATGCCAGTCCATTTACCCGCGGCATGAGATGCATCAATAACTTGCTTGATTAGCGCAAGAACCGATGGGGACATTGGATTATAAAGATGAGAAATCAGTTCATTACCGCGATCTACTGCCAGAGTATACTGGGTAAGGTCGTTTGTACCAATACTGAAGAAATCAACTTCTTTCGCCAGGTGGTGAGCAATCACTGCCGCTGCCGGTGTTTCCACCATCACGCCAACTTCAATTGACTCATCAAAGGCTTTACCTTCTTCACGCAGCTGGCCTTTGAGCATCTTCAGCTCGCCGTTCAGCTCGCGCACTTCCTCAACGGAGATAACCATCGGGAACATGATGCGCAGTTTACCGAAAGCAGAAGCACGCAGGATTGCACGCAGCTGATCGTGGAGGATTTCCTTACGATCTAAACAGATGCGGATTGCGCGCCAGCCCAGGAACGGGTTCTCTTCCTTCGGCAGATTCATGTAAGGCAGCTCTTTGTCGCCGCCGATATCCATGGTACGGACAATAACCGCCTGTGAGCCCATTGCTTCGGCAACGGCTTTGTAAGCCTGGAACTGTTCTTCTTCGGTCGGCAGGCTGTCGCGGTCCATAAACAGGAACTCGGTGCGATACAGGCCTACACCTTCTGCGCCGTTACGCTCTGCACCGGCGACGTCGCGCACGGTACCGATGTTGGCACAGACTTCAACCTGATGGCCGTCCAGCGTAATCGCCGGCAGATCTTTCAGTTTCGCCAGCTCGTCTTTCTCGCTGATGTACTGGTTCTGATCGGCCTTCAGTTGATCGATGATTTCCGGCGTCGGGTTAACGTAAATCTTGTTATTCACCGCATCCAGGATCAGGAAGTCGTCGTTTTTGACCTGCTTGGTCACATCGCTGGTCCCGACAATCGCCGGCAGCTCAAGTGAGCGCGCCATGATGGAGGTATGCGAGGTGCGTCCGCCGAGGTCGGTGATGAAGCCCAGCACCTTGTTCAGGTTTAGCTGTGCGGTCTCGGAAGGCGTCAGGTCGGTTGCTACCAGGATAACTTCGTCCTGAATAGAACCCAGGTCGACGATAGGCATGCCCAAAATGTTTCTCAGCAGGCGTTTGCCGATGTCACGTACGTCGGCCGCACGCTCTTTGAGGTATTCGTCGTCGAGCTCTTCCAGCGCTTTTGCCTGGCCTTCAATAACTGAGTAGGCGGCAGCATCGGCGGTGGATTTGTCATCTTTGATGAGGGCTATGATTTCTTGTTCTAGCTCTTCGTCTTCCAACAACATGATGTGGCCTTCGAAGATGGCTTCTTTCTCTTCACCGAAGGTTTCACCGGCTTTGGTCTTGATCGTTTCGAGCTGGGCAGAGGCTTTAGCACGGCCTGCAAGGAAACGTTCAACTTCCTGATTCACGTTGTCAGGAGAGATTTTTTTCCGGTCGATGACAATTTCATCTTCCTTCAGCAACAATGCTTTGCCGAAAGCAATACCGGGAGATACTAAAATGCCTGAAATCATAACCCTACCTTACTGTTGACTGGTGTTAACTCTTATCGAGACCGTTCAGGACGTTATTACGTGGGCATAAATTTGGCTGGAAAGTAAAAACGTCCTGTTAACTGTCCCTGTGACGAAGCTTCTTACTCGAGCTCAGCCATCAGTTTTACCAAGTGCTCGACGGCTTTCTGCTCGTCTTCGCCTTCAGCGGAAAGAGTCACGACAGTCCCCTGAGTCAGACCCAAAGTTTGCAGTTTGAACAGGCTTTTAGCGCTGGCACTTTTCCCGTTAGAGGTCACGGTAATGTCTGAAGTAAAACCTTTAGCTTCTTTCACAAATTGTGCAGCAGGGCGAGTGTGCAGACCATTTGGAGCAGTAATAGTAACTTCTTGCTGGAACATTGATGATTCCCCAACTTAATTTAAAGTAATGTTGTGGAGCTAAAGTTTAGCGTATAGACCTTGCTTTAGCCTGTGAGATTAACGCCTGAATCACGTTCAGAGGCGAACTCCGATGCAACAGAAAAAGCAAAAATTTGCACGCCGGGATAAATCCGCTGAATCCATGCTAAATCTTTTCCGTCTCGTTTCCATTATGCCGCCATTTACCCTGCTGTAACAAATCAGTAAATCGATTCAGCCAGAAGCAATTGTATGAGCGATTAATTTTACGCACCGAAATAATTGAAGGGTTAAATACTAAACCTGGCGGGGAAAATCAATCACAGACTGCACTAAACTTTGATGCAGACCACAAAAAAGCACCTATCAAGGTGCTTTTTTGTTCACTTTTCGGAAGGTGGCATTATTGTTGCAATTCTTTTTCCGTAAACAAATCTGCAAACAGGGCGGTGCTCAGATAACGTTCGCCGGACGACGGCAGGATGACCACGATGGTCTTGTCTGCGTACTCTGGTTCTTCAGAAAGTTTCACTGCGGCAGCGACCGCTGCACCGGAAGAAATACCGGCCAGAATGCCTTCTTCGTCCATCAGACGGCGCGCATACTCGATAGATTCGTCGTTGGTGATAAGTTCGACGCGGTCCAGCAGTTCCAAATCCAGGTTGCCAGGAATAAAGCCTGCGCCGATGCCCTGAATCTTGTGCGGGCCTGGCTTCACTTCCTGGCCTGCCAGCGTCTGAGTGATAACCGGTGAGTCGGTTGGCTCAACCGCAACCAGTTTCACGCTGCTTTTTTTGCTTTTCAGATAACGACCGGTGCCGGTGATGGTTCCGCCGGTGCCTACGCCGGCAATCAGGACGTCAACGTCGCCGTCAGTATCTTCCCAGATTTCTGGGCCGGTCGTTTTTTCATGAATGGCCGGGTTAGCCGGGTTGCTGAACTGCTGCAGAATAAGATAGCGCTGCGGATCGCTGGCCTGAATTTCTTCAGCCTTGGCGATGGCGCCTTTCATGCCTTTTGCGCCTTCTGTCAGTACCAGATTTGCGCCCAGGGCTTTCAGCAGTTTACGGCGTTCAACGCTCATGGTTTCCGGCATGGTCAGCGTCAGCTTATAGCCACGTGCTGCGGCCACATAGGCAAGTGCGATGCCGGTGTTACCGCTGGTTGGCTCAACCAGCTCGATGTCTTTGGTCAGAATGCCGCTTTTTTCGGCTTCCCAAATCATATTCGCGCCAATACGGCATTTAACACTGAAGCTCGGATTACGTGATTCGACTTTGGCCAGAATGCGACCATTGCCAATACGATTCAGGCGAACCAGCGGCGTATGGCCAATTGTTAATGAATTGTCTTCATAGATCTTGCTCATATGCCAGTCCTTAACCTTATGTCGAAGTCTCTTGAGGATAATTTGATGAAATTAGGAGGAAAACGTAAAAAGCATACTTGAACGCCCTCCTCAGTGAAGTAAAGAATTAGTATATGATATGTGATTCGGCAATATAGTTAGCTACCGAAGTGCTTAACATCAAGTATTCTAAAATTTTAGTACAGAATCCCTACCGTCTGCCGATTTCTGAAACATGTACGTTTCGATAGCGATCGACCCACATCGCCGTTGCACCACAGACGGCAACCGGCAGAATCAGCAGATTAAGCACCGGCACCATCGTAAACAGGCTCACTAGCGATCCAAACTGCATGTTGTCGACCTTGTTCCGCCCCAGTGAGCGGCGCATATCGGCAAAGCTGACCTTGTGGTTGTCGAACGGGTAGTCGCAGTATTGAATCGACAACATCCAGGCGCTAAAGAAGAACCACAGCACCGGTGCCAGCGTTTGCCCAACGCCAGGAATAAAGTGGATCAGTAACAGCAGCAGCGCACGCGGAAAATAATAAGCCAGTTTTTGGACTTCGCGTTTCATAATACGCGGCAAATCTTTAGCAATGTCCCAGATGCCGGTATCAGGTGCGGGTTTGCCGGTCAGGCGCGCCTCGAGCTGTTCGGCCAGCAGTCCGCTAAACGGCGCGGCAATCAGGTTGGCAAGCGTGCTGAAGAAAAAGCTGAACACCAGCAGAACGGACACCACCGCCACCGGCCAGATCAGGTAATCGAGCCAGCGCAGCCAGGTCGGAACGTGGATCATCAGCGCGGGGATCCACTGGCCTAGTTTGCTAAACAGCCACCAGAATGCGCCGCCCATGAGCAAAAAGTTAACCAGCAGCGGGATAACCACGAAACGGCGAATTCCGGGCAGGGAGACGAGTTTCCAGCCTTGCGTAAAATAGTGCACTCCGTTGACTTCAGATGACGACATAAAAGAAATTTTCTCTCTCAATTGAATAGGCTGGGCTATCATATCGATATGATTTTGCACTGACTAGGCACTTGTTGGACGAAAAGTAGTCAAAAAGGATGCAGCAATCATGTTTATTAGCATAAAACAGTGTCCAGACTTGCACTTATCAACTCAGGCAAATAGAGTTAGATAGGTGAATGTTTGCCGCGTTGGCAATGAATTATTACCCAAAAGCATTCGAGAAGCAGGCAGTGGGCAACCGAACGAATTCCTGTGAACTTATTAGCTAAGTGAATAGGGCAAGGGAAAGAAGCCGACGTCTGGTATTTCGAAGGATGATGGATAAAGAACAACAGAGATAGCAATGATGCAGGACTTGCGTCTGATATTAATCGTTGTTGGTGCGATCGCCATAATAGCGTTGTTATTGCACGGTTTGTGGACCAGCCGTAAAGAACGCTCTTCGCTTTTTCGCGATCGTCCAGCTAAACGAGTGAAAAAAGAACGAGAGCAATCCCCGAGCGAAGACTTCGTTGATGGGGTGGGAGAAGTGCGCGTACGTGCAACCCATCCACATGACGAACCCTCTCTGGGAAGCTATGATGAAGCTGAACAATTTGTCCCGATGCATGCAGAACCCAAGCGTGCGCCGCAGGCACCTGTGCAGCCTCAGCCTTCACAGCAGCAGCCTCAACAGCAACCTTCACAACAGCCGCCGGTGCAAAGTCAGCCTTCGCATCAGCAGCCTGTACAGCACGCGCCGCAACAGCGACCTGTGCCGACGCAGGCCCCGTATCAGCCTGCTTCTCAGCAGGACGATCCGCTGTTGAGTGGATATTCGGCCGCAGAGCCTGTTCATGCGCCGCATCGTGAAGCGCCGGTCGAGCCAGTAGCTCAGCCTGCCCACGAGCATACAGCGCCTGTTCCTCCGGCTGAAATTCATGCTGACGCTGCGCCAGCCGCGCGTGCTCAATCGCACGCTCAGCCTTTCGCTCCCGCCGAGCCAGAAGAAGACGAGCCGGTGAGAGAGAAGCTGAAAGAAACCGTTCTGGTGCTGCACGTTGCTGCGCATCAGGGGGGCGTTATCGGGGGTGAAGTCCTGCTGCAAAGCGTACTACAGGCCGGTTTCCAGTTCGGTGCGATGAACATCTTCCACCGTCACGTCAGCCCATCTGGCAGCGGTCCTGTGCTGTTTAGCTTGGCTAACATGGTGAAACCAGGCTCATTCGACCCTGAGAATATGTCTGATTTCTCAACGCCGGGTATTACGCTATTCATGATGGTGCCGTGCTACGGCGATGCTCATCAGAACTTCAAGCTGCTGCTCCAGTCTGCTCAGCGTATCGCTGACGACGTCGGTGCCGTAGTGTGGGACGACGAGCGTCGAATGATTACGCCGCAGAAGCTCGAGACCTATAAAGCGCGTATTCGCGAAGTGCTTGAAGCGACCGCCTAGCCTTCACACACGCCGCAGGATTGAGCTACATTTGCCACACTTTTACTAACCCTCGCATGTTGGCATGTCGAGGGTTTTTTATCTTCAAGATGGTGAGCTATGGCCACAATTCAAGAACAAATCACAACTCTGCGCAGCCAGCTGCGTCACCATGAATACCAGTATCACGTACTGGATGCGCCCGAAGTGCCTGACGCCGAATACGACCGGCTGATGCAAGCACTGCGCAAGCTCGAAGAAGCACATCCTGAACTCATCACCCCTGACTCCCCGACTCAACGCGTGGGCGCGGCGCCACTGTCGGCGTTTGATCAGGTGCGTCACCAGGTTCCGATGCTGTCTTTGGACAACGTTTTCGATGAAGAGAGCTTCCTGGCTTTCTACAAACGCGTTCAGGATCGTCTGAAAGTGACCACGCCGCTGACCTTCTGCTGCGAGCTCAAGCTTGACGGGCTGGCTGTCAGTCTGCTGTATGAAAACGGCGAGCTGGTGCAGGCTGCGACTCGTGGCGACGGGACTACCGGTGAAAATATCACCATGAACGTGCGCACCATACGAGCGATACCGCTGCGTCTCAGCGGTGACAATATTCCTGCTCGCCTGGAAGTCCGCGGCGAAGTCTTTATGCCGCAATCGGGTTTTGAGGCGCTGAATGAAGAGGCGCGACGCACCGGCGGTAAAGTGTTTGCCAACCCACGTAACGCCGCCGCAGGATCGCTGCGCCAGCTTGATTCGCGTATTACCGCCAAGCGCCCACTGACCTTCTTCTGCTACGGCGTAGGGCTGCTTGAGGGCGGGACGTTACCCGCTAGTCATTATGAGCGATTACAGCAATTCAAGGCCTGGGGACTGCCGGTCACCCACCGCGTTAAACTGTGCACAGGCAGTGACGAAGTGCTGGCGTTTTACCGTCAGGTGGAGCAGGACCGCGCGCAGCTCGGTTTCGACATCGATGGCGTGGTGGTGAAAATTGACTCCCTTGAAACGCAGGAAACGCTGGGCTTTGTGGCCCGTGCACCGCGTTGGGCAACGGCCTTTAAGTTCCCGGCGCAGGAGCAAATAACTCAGGTCAAAGACGTCGAATTTCAGGTCGGGCGAACCGGGGCCATCACGCCGGTGGCACGTCTTGAGCCGGTGCTGGTTGCAGGCGTGATGGTCAGCAATGCCACGCTGCATAACGCCGATGAAATCGAACGTCTGGGCCTGCGTATCGGTGATACCGTGGTGGTACGCCGTGCCGGTGACGTTATTCCACAGGTGGTGGGCGTTATCGCCGACCAACGGCCTGAGGACGCACGCGAGGTGGTGTTCCCGACCCATTGCCCGGTCTGTCATTCCGACGTGGAGCGAGTTGAGGGCGAGGCCGTTGCGCGCTGTACCGGCGGCTTGTTCTGCGGAGCACAGCGTAAAGAAGCGCTAAAACACTTTGTCTCACGCCGCGCGCTTGACGTTGACGGCATGGGTGACAAAATTATCGATCAGCTGGTTGAGAAAGAGTACGTTAAAACGCCTGCCGACCTGTTCCGCCTCAGTGCAGGTATCATGACCGGTCTGGATCGCATGGGGCCAAAGTCGGCGCAGAATCTGGTTGCCGCACTGGAGAAGGCGAAGGAAACCACCTTTGCCCGTTTCCTGTATGCGCTGGGCATTCGCGAGGTAGGTGAAGCCACGGCGGCTAATCTGGCGTCGCACTATGGTTCTATTGATGCCCTTCGTGCCGCCGACGTCGAGTCGCTAAAGCAGGTGCAGGACGTCGGTGATGTGGTGGCAAAACACGTGGTCAACTTCCTCGGCGAAGAGCATAACCGCGAGGTGATTGATGACCTGATAACCCTCGTGCACTGGCCAGCGCCGAAGGTGATTGTCGCCGAAGAGATAAACAGCCCGTTCGCCGGCAAGGTGCTGGTGCTGACGGGTTCACTGTCGATTTTGTCGCGTGATGAGGCCAAAGACCGCCTGACGGCATTAGGGGCGAAAGTGACCGGCAGCGTGTCGAAGAAAACCGATATGGTGATTGCTGGAGAAGCCGCGGGATCCAAGCTGGTGAAGGCGCAGGAACTTGGCATTCCGGTTATCGATGAAGCTGAAATGATCCGCCTGCTGTCGGAAAGTGAAGGGGCGTAACGCGTATGGAAAAAGAGAATCTGATCGAAATCGCCAATACCGTAATGCCGTTCGGTAAGTATCAGGGCAGAGTGTTGATTGATCTGCCCGAGGAGTATTTACTGTGGTTCGCGCGCAAGGGGGAGTTCCCAGAAGGCAAGCTCGGCATGCTGATGGAGATGACGCTGGCGATTAAAATCGAAGGTTTGCAGGATTTACTGACCCCGCTCAGACGCGGGGGACACAATCCGCAAAGCGAATAAATCTTTCCGCTGAATCATTTTCTGAACAGGCCGGTCAATAATGTGACCGGCCTTTTTATTTATCACATGACAAGTTAATTCAATTTCGCCTGCACTTTGGCACTCCCCTCAGCCTGCTGCGATTTTTCGCCTTCAAGCTTCAGCTGCTTGTTGTGATAACGTTTTGCCAGCACGGCGCAGATCATCAGCTGTACCTGGTGGAAAATCATCAGCGGTAGCACCATCATCCCAATCGCGCTCACTGGGAACAGAATGTTGGCCAGCGGAATGCCGTTCGCCAGACTCTTTTTGGAACCACAGAACACGATGGTGATTTCATCTGCCTTATTGAAACCCAGAAGGCGCGCCATGTAGGTGTTAAAGATAATCACCAGCGCCACCAGAATGATGCACACCACCACGATAAATGCGAAGGTCCCAAGACCCACTTTATGCCAGATACCCTGCGTTACCGCCTCGCTGAACGCGGTATAAACCACCAGCAGAATCGAGGTACGGTCGGTCTTACCGATCATCTTCTTGTGCTTATCGACAAACTTGCCAATCACCGGACGCAGCAGGTGGCCTGCCACGAAGGGTACCAGGAGCTGCAGTATGATGTGCCACATCTGCTCCAGCCCGTTACCGGTGTCACCCTGCACGTGCATCAGCACGCTAACCAGCAGCGGGGAAACGAAGATACCGAGCAGGCTGGAAGCCGAGGCGCTACACACCGCCGCCGCAACATTACCGCCTGCCATCGACGTGAAGGCAATCGCAGACTGCACGGTCGCAGGCAGCACGCAAAGGTACAGGAAACCAGAATAAATCTGCGGGCTGACGTCAACCGGGTGCCACCATTGGAACAGCAGACCGAGGATCGGAAACAGGATAAAGGTGCTAAACATGACCCAAAGGTGCAGACGCCAGTTGTTGCTGCCCTCGAGGATAGCGGCGCGCGACAGCTTGGCACCGTGCATAAAGAACAGCAGGCCGATGGCAAAGATAGTCAGGTCATTGAACGCAGTGACATAAATGCCCTTGGCGGGGAGTACGGTCGCCAGCAAAACGGTGGCAACCAGCATCATGGTAAAGGTATCAGGTAAAAAACGAAGGGCTTTCATATCTGTCTCAATATTTTGTTAAGTAATGCGGCTATTCTGTGCTTTTCGCGTAGAATTATAAAATTGATTTATTTAATCCATTAATGAATCCGATTCATGAACTATTCCCTTAAGCAGCTCAAAATTTTTATCGCCGTGGCGCGCTATGGCAGCTTTAGTCGCACCGGCGAGGTCATCGGACTCAGCCAGTCGGCAATAAGCCACAGCATTAAAGAGCTGGAAAGCGAGATGGGCGTGCGACTGCTCGACCGCACCACGCGCGAGGTTGCGCTGACAGACGCCGGTCGCCGTCTGGCAAACCGCGTTGAACCGTTGCTCGATGAACTGCACGCCATGCTGCTGGATACCCGAAGTTTTGGCACCGAGCAGAATGGACGGGTGCGCATCGCCTCGAGCCAGACCATCTCTGCACATTTGATGCCGCAGTGTATCGCCAGCGGTGAAGAGAAATTCCCAGATATTCAGATCTTACTTAGGGATCAGACCCAACAGTTGGTGCTGAACAGCGTGCGTAATGCGGAGGTCGATTTCGGGATTGTCATCGATCCCGGTTACAGCACCGATCTCGACACGGAAGTCATTCTCCATGAGCCTTTCCTGCTGCTTTGTCATCAGGATAACCCCTTTGCGGCGATGAAAGAGGTACCTTGGTTAGCGTTGAACAACGCGCGTCTGGTATTGCAGGACTACTCCTCAGGCAGCCGTCAGCTGATCGATAAAGCGATGGCGGATTTCTCTGTAAAAACTCAGGTGGTACAGGAAATAGGTCATCCGGCGACGCTGTTTCCGATGGTTGAGGCGGGGATTGGAATCAGCGTGCTGCCGGCGCTGGCACTGCCACTGCCGTCGGGTAGCAGGCTGGCCGTAAGGCCGCTGGTGCCTGAGGTGAACCGCGCACTGATGCTAGTCAAACGTAAAAATCGCTCTCTGACGCCCGCCGCACGGGCAATCTGGGAGGTCGTCAAGCATCAGGCGCAGGTGCTGACCGACAAACGCAAGATTTACGGCTTAAATCTTGATTCTTAAGCCCGGCCATATACCGGTCCAGTTTTTCGTCCTGGCGCGCTCCAGCAGAACGGCGGGAGCGCCGTGTTTCGGGTTAGCGCTGATGGTGAAATCGAACAGGCTTTCGACGCCAAGCGGCGCAACCAGCTCAAGCTTGTCGTTGTCATTCAGGCGAACGCCGACCGCCGTTTCGATTTCTACCCAGTAGCTGATGGCGTCGCTGCTTGAGCGATAAGGTTCACGCCCATATTTCACGTGCATACGGGCCTGATTTTTCACCGACCACGGCAGGTGGGGCGCAAGTGCATCCAGGCGTTGCTCGTAAAACTTATCCGCCTCGGCGCTAAGCTCTTGCGGGTTGAAATACACAACGTCGATGTCGTTAAGCGGGGTATTTTGCGGATGCTTATGCAGGCGATCCCAAACCAGATTACGCACAAACCCTGCCGCCAGGCACCAGTCGTTTAGCGCTAGCGTTCGTGCTGTACGCAACGCTGCCATGCGCTGATCGTCTTGCGCTATCCATTCGATGATTTGCTGCTCTGACATCCGGTTTCTCCCTGATTTTTTCCTGATTTTATCTTAGCAGAGCCGGACTTCAGGCTAATGAAGTTTAGCGGCTTTGCTATGCCGAAAAATTTATACGCACCTTTTAGGACGAAGCCTTTCTTATGCCGCGCCAAAATGAGGCAAAGGGCGACAAGTCGGCGACTAATGCCTATAAAAATCAGGCCCTTTCAGGTTGGTATAACCTTTGCAGCATCAAGGGTCACTACACCGTTGGGGAACCCTATCATGCAGAATAAAAAAGTCGCACCGGTTTTAAAACGCACGTTAGGCAGCTTCCATCTTTGGGGCATCGCCGTCGGGCTGGTCATTTCAGGTGAATACTTTGGCTGGAGCTACGGTTGGGCGCAGGCCGGAACGCTGGGCTTTATGATTACCGCACTGGTTATAGCCGCCATGTACTGTGCTTTCATCTTCAGCTTTACCGAGCTGACCACCTCTATTCCTCATGCTGGCGGACCCTTTGCCTATGCCTATCGCGCGTTTGGTCCAACGGGCGGCTTTATTGCCGGATTCGCTACGCTGGTTGAATTCGTCTTCGCGCCGCCTGCTATCGCGATGGCGATCGGGGCTTATCTTAACGTGCAGTTTCCGACCATCGATCCTAAATGGGTCGCGTTAGGGGCTTATCTGGTGTTTATGGCGCTAAACATTATCGGCGTCAGCATCGCTGCGACCTTTGAGCTGCTGGTCACGCTGCTGGCGATTTTCGAGCTGCTGGTGTTTATGGGCGTGGTCGCGCCAGGCTTTGAGATCTCTCACTTTACCCACGGCGGATGGGCGGGAAGCGACAGTTTTAGCCCGGTGTCATTTTCAGGCATGTTTGCGGCTATCCCTTTTGCCATCTGGTTCTTTCTGGCGATTGAAGGTGCCTCGATGGCGGCAGAAGAAGCCAAAGATCCGCAGCGTACCATTCCCAAGGCCTTTATTGGCGGCATTCTGACGCTCACCGTTCTCGCGCTCGGCGTGATGCTGTTTGCCGGTGGCGTGGGTGACTGGAGCAAGCTCGCCAATATTAACGATCCGTTGCCGCAGGCGATGAAGCTCATCGTGGGTAATAACAGTGGCTGGCTGCATATGCTGGTGTGGTTGGGATTATTCGGCCTGATCGCATCCTTCCATGGCATCATCATGGGCTATTCCCGACAGATATTTGCGCTGGCCCGTGCGGGGTATTTGCCTAAAAGGCTGGCCTCGGTCAATGCCCGTTTTCAGACGCCGCATCTGGGCATTATTGCCGGTGGCGTGGTGGGTATCGCGGCGATTTTCTCCGATCGGCTGATTGTCATCGGCGGCCAACCGTTGACGGCGAATATCGTCACCATGTCGGTGTTTGGCGCTATCGTGATGTACATCATTTCGATGGCCGCGCTGTTCAAGCTGCGCCGCAGCGAGCCGAAGCTGATTCGTCCGTTCCGAGCGCCGTTTTATCCCTTTGCACCCGCGCTGGCGCTGGTTCTGGCGATCGTTTGTCTGGCAGCTATGATCTACTACAACACCTTACTGTTTTTGATTTTTGCCGCCATGATGTTGCTGGCCTACGCCTGGTTTCGTCTCACCCATCAGGCGCGCAGTAACGCAGAGAGTGACCCGCAGCTCAGAGGGCTGAAACCGGCTCCGGTGAAAAGCGGTAAATAACGGTCTTTCCAGGGAGTGTTATGTACCAGACGACATTAAGTCATCGAAGCTATCGGTTCCGCGATTTGCGTGAGCTGATGGCGAAGGCTTCACCGGCGCGGTCCGGTGACTATCTGGCCGAAGTCGCCGCCGAAAGCGCCGAGGAGCGCATGGCGGCGAAAATGGCGCTGGCCGCGCTGCCGCTGAAAGTATTTCTGCAGCAGGTACTGATTCCCTACGAAGACGATGAGGTGACGCGGCTAATCATCGACAGCCACGACGCCGCCGCGTTTGCCGAGATATCGCATCTGACGGTGGGCGACTTTCGCGACTGGTTGCTGAGTGAGACGACCGACTCGGTGGTGCTGGCACGGGTTGCCAAAGGCATCACGCCAGAAATGGCCGCCGCCGTCAGCAAGTTGATGCGCAATCAGGACCTGATTCTGGTCGCCAAAAAGTGTCGGGTCATCACCCGTTTTCGCAATACTATCGGCCTGCCGGGACACATGAGCGTGCGCCTGCAACCGAATCATCCGACCGATAATTTACAGGGCATCGCGGCCAGCATGCTCGACGGTCTGCTTTATGGCTCCGGCGATGCGGTGATCGGCATTAATCCGGCCAGCGACAGCCTGCCGCTGCTCGAGAACCTCAACTACATGCTCGATGACGTCATTAGTCGTTTCGAGATCCCGACTCAGTCGTGCATCCTCACGCACGTCACTAACACGATTAGGCTGGTGGAGCGGGGTGCACCGGTAGATTTGGTATTCCAGTCGATTGCGGGCAGCGAGGCGGCTAACAGCGGCTTCGGCATCAATTTGGCCATACTCGAAGAGGCCCAGCAGGCAGCGCTCAGCCTCAAACGCGGTACGCTGGGCGACAACGTGATGTACTTCGAGACTGGGCAAGGCAGCTGTCTGTCGGCCAATGCGCACTTTGGCGTGGATCAGCAGACCTGCGAGGCGCGCGCCTATGCCATTGCCCGTCGCTTTTCACCGCTGCTGGTTAACACGGTGGTGGGTTTTATCGGGCCAGAATATCTCTATGACGGCAAGCAGATTATTCGTGCCGGACTGGAGGACCACTTCTGCGGCAAGCTGCTTGGCGTACCGCTTGGCTGTGACGTGTGCTATACCAACCATGCTGAAGCGGATCAGGACGATATGGACACGCTGCTCACTCTGCTTGGCACCGCTGGATTAACCTTTCTGATTGGCGTGCCGGGCGCCGACGACATTATGCTCAACTATCAGAGCACCTCATTTCACGATGCGCTCTACATCCGTGAACTGCTAGGCCTTAAACATGCCCCGGAATTCGCGGTATGGCTGGAAAAAATGAAGATAATCGATGGTGCCGGCAGGCTATGCGATACCCGCGCATCGCACCCATTGCTGAGCCAGCTGCCGCAGCTGGGAGGATGACCATGAGTAAAGAAGATAAACAGGCGCTTCAGCTGGTACATCCGAATCCCTGGGAGGCGCTGCGCAAGTTTACGGCGGCAAGAATTGCGCTCGGGCGGTCCGGTGCGAGCCTGCCAACCGATGAGGTGCTGCGTTTTGGCATGGCGCATGCGCAGGCGCGTGACGCTGTGCATCAGCCTTTTAACAGCGAGGAGTTGGAGCCTGAATTGCAGGCGTTGGGCCTTAAAACATTACGTGTCGACAGCGCCGCGTCGGATCGCACCACCTATCTTTGTCGCCCCGATCTCGGCCGCAAGCTTTCGCCTGCCAGCCGCGAGTTTTTGCAGTCATTGCCGGAAAATCCCGCCGATCTGGTGCTGGTCGTCGCCGATGGGCTGTCGTCTAAGGCGGTACATCGGCAGGCGGTGCCCCTCATCAAAGCGCTGTTACCGTATTTGTCACCGCTGGGGCTGAGCCTGGGGCCGGTGGTGTTAGCGCACCAGTCACGGGTGGCGCTGGGTGATGATATTGCGGAAGTGATGAAGGCGAGGGCGGTGGCGATTCTGATTGGTGAACGTCCTGGTCTGTCGTCGCCCGACAGCCTGGGTATTTACATGACCTGGGGACCGCATACGCGGCGGAGGGAGTCGGAGAGAAACTGCATCTCTAATGTTCGTCCCGAAGGGCTGGACTACCCGCAGGCTGCGTTCAAACTCGCGTGGTTATTGGAGCAGGCGTTTCACCGTCAGCTTTCAGGAGTGAATCTCAAAGATGAGAGCGATAATCCGGCTTTGCAGGGGAAAGTCGTTTTCATCAACTGACTTTCCCCCTTACTTCACTGTGAGGGTTACTTGAGGCGGGTAAGCCAGCCCAGACAGTTTTTCCACAGCTGGTCATAACCCGGCCACTGAATAAATTCACCTGGTACCCAGTGCGGGCCGATGTCAGAGGTCCAGACCAGTGAGCGGCCCTCGCCGTAAGTGCCGCTCACGAGCAGTGGGTGCCCACCTTCGTCATCGGGTAGGGTAGCCAGCACTTCAGCACCTTCTTTGAGCACAACCTCATTAGCGCCGAGCAGCAGCGGCCATTTACCGTCGATGCCTTGCAGGACAGGATGATCCTTTGGCGCAGTGATCTTCGCCGAGAATCCTTCCGGGATCTCCAGACGATCGTCGTAGGGCAGGCAGGTGACCGGCAACGCTTCTTCGACCGGCGTATTGCGCCAGCGCGCCTTGCCGTCGATCCCCTGAAACGAGAAGTAACCGCCGATCATCATTAGGCCACCGCCTTCTGCGGTCCACTGACGTAGTAGTTTGAGGCGATTGGGCATCGGTCTGCTGTGCATCCACACGGCTGGGGGCAGGAGCAGGGAATTAGCGCCAATATCTGACAGAATAATCGCATCAAAGGCTTTTAGTCCCTCGAGATCGAACGGCAGTTTCTCGACGACTTCATGGGCGGGCATATAGGTGAGCTCAAATTCGGTATTTTCGAGCGCTTTGACCAGTGGTTCGGCACCTAAATGAAATGTCACGCTGCCAAACTGATCGAATCCTTTGTAATGGGTCGCCGAACTGACCCAGCTTTCACCTAACAACAGCACGCGTTTGCTCATGTTACTTTCCCCGGATGAATGGCTGATACTAGGTTGATAACAAAGTAAACCGGTTTAGTAAAGCGGTATAGTGGTGGATCTTTAATCGCTAATGGGGGTTTTTTAGGTCAAGGGCACGCGCCTTGCGCGCTGGGCGCTGGCCCAGACCAGCCAAGGGGCCTTCCCAGGCCAAGGCCCCTTGGAACCCCACGCCTTGTTATCGGTGCATGTGTCTTGCCAGCCGATGAGTTTGTTCCAGATGCTTGCGCACGTGGCGTGGTCCCGCGCCGCGCCGAATCCGCCAACCAGCTTCTAAACAAAAACCGGCAACCTTGCGGTCAAATCCACGCTCGGTCTAACGGCGGGATTTTTTTGTTTGTTCTTTGCTGCATCAGCAACGGTAAATTTTATGTCTTTTCTATGGCGGATTCACATTGGCGGATCCAGGACGGCGCTGAGCGGAGGGAGAAAGACGCGTTTGGCTTTCGAGCAAAGAGAAGGGACCGCAGAGCGGCGCGGCCTACGCCACGCTTCGTGTCACTGGAAAGCACTTAAAACACGAGCGGCGACACGTATAATTATTCAGTGGCGCTAAAACGCAAAAAACGCCCGTTAGGCGCTTTTTTCTTACTAAGTGGTGGGTCGTGCGGGATTCGAACCTGCGACCAATTGATTAAAAGTCAACTGCTCTACCAACTGAGCTAACGACCCACTGTTTAGTAACTGTCTTTACTGCTTGTTCAGTTTGCCAAAAGTGGTGGGCGATGACGGGCTCGAACCGCCGACCCCCTCCGTGTAAAGGAGATGCTCTACCAACTGAGCTAATCGCCCATCATAAGATGGCTTATCACAACGCGGTCACTCTTAAAGAGTGGTGGGCGATGACGGGCTCGAACCGCCGACCCCCTCCGTGTAAAGGAGATGCTCTACCAACTGAGCTAATCGCCCATCATAAGATGGCTTATCACAACGCGGTCACTCTTAAAGAGTGGTGGGCGATGACGGGCTCGAACCGCCGACCCCCTCCGTGTAAAGGAGATGCTCTACCAACTGAGCTAATCGCCCATCATAAGATGGCTTATCACAACGCGGTCACTCTTAAAGAGTGGTGGGCGATGACGGGCTCGAACCGCCGACCCCCTCCGTGTAAAGGAGATGCTCTACCAACTGAGCTAATCGCCCATCATAAGATGGCTTATCACAACGCGGTCACTCTTAAAGAGTGGTGGGCGATGACGGGCTCGAACCGCCGACCCCCTCCGTGTAAAGGAGATGCTCTACCAACTGAGCTAATCGCCCCCGTCGTGATGGAGTCGCATTATAGGGATAGTTCGAATTGAGTCAACGGTTTTTAAAAACAAAAATGACTGTTCGGCGCAAAACTAGACAAGACGCCAAAAAAGTATGCAGTGCAGACTAGTTCTTATGCATCAACGAGCTAAAAATAGCGTTTTTCCTGCGAAAGGCCATTAACGTTTTTGGGGAGTTAACCGCTTTTTACCAGACCCCCAGGCTCTGTTTTAAAGAAACTCCCCTTGTGGAATCCACTTTTTTGAGGAAATCGTCCTCCTGAAACGCTATTTTTTCTTGAAACATAAAGCAGAGAGGGGCGGTATGACCGTTTTTCTTTCTCTATCCGTTCAATTACCCATTCAATTGCCGGGTTCAACGTTGAGGATTCGAGGCAGAGTGATAGAATGACAGCCACTTTTACAACCATAGTTTTCTAATCAACAACTTTGGTTGTCGTATAAATGAGAGTCTCGTTTAGTCGCGACATCTATTTGAAACATAGTTAAGGCTGCTTCCCTGATGAAAATCAAAACCCGTTTTGCTCCCAGCCCAACTGGCTATCTGCACGTTGGCGGCGCTCGTACAGCACTTTACTCCTGGCTTTATGCTCGTAACCTGGGCGGCGAGTTTGTGTTACGTATAGAGGATACCGATCTGGAGCGTTCAACCCAGGCGGCCATTGACGCGATTATGGATGGCATGAACTGGCTGAACCTGGACTGGGATGAGGGTCCATATTTCCAGACCAAGCGTTTCGATCGCTACAATGCGGTTATTGATGAAATGCTGGAAAATGGCACGGCCTATAAATGCTACTGCTCCAAAGAACGTCTGGAAGCGCTGCGTGAAGAGCAAATGGCCAACAACGAGAAGCCTCGCTACGACGGGCGCTGCCGCGACAGTCATGAACATCACGCCGCAGACGAGCCTTGCGTTGTGCGTTTCCGCAACCCGCAGGAAGGATCGGTTATTTTCGACGACCAGATCCGTGGTCCGATCGAATTTAGCAACCTTGAGCTTGACGATCTGATCATCCGCCGTACCGACGGTGCCCCAACCTATAACTTCTGCGTTGTCGTCGATGACTGGGATATGGAAATCACTCACGTTATTCGTGGTGAAGACCATATCAATAATACCCCACGTCAGATAAACATTCTAAAAGCGCTGGGTGCGCCGGTACCCGTTTATGCGCACGTTTCCATGATTCTGGGCGACGACGGTAAAAAGTTGTCAAAACGTCATGGCGCAGTGGGCGTGATGCAGTATCGCGACGACGGCTACCTGCCAGAAGCGCTGCTGAACTATCTGGTGCGTCTGGGCTGGTCTCACGGCGATCAGGAAATCTTCAGCATTGACGAAATGAAAGCGCTGTTTAGTCTGGACAGCGTCAGCAAGTCTGCCAGCGCCTTTAATACCGAAAAGCTGCTGTGGCTGAACCACCATTACATCAACGCACTGCCGCCAGAATATGTGGCTACGCAACTGCAATGGCACATCGAGCAGCAGAACATCGACACCCGCAATGGCCCGGAGCTGTCTGCGCTGGTGAAACTGCTGGGTGAGCGTTGTAAAACGTTGAAAGAGATGGCCGAGTCTTGCCACTATTTCTACCAGGACTTCAGTGAGTTCGACGACGCAGCGGCGAAGAAACACCTGCGTCCGGTTGCGCGTCAGCCGCTTGAAGCCGTGCGTGCCAACCTGGCTGCCATCACCGACTGGACGCCTGAGAACGTGCACAACGCCATTCAGGGCACTGCCGACGAGCTGGGCGTTGGCATGGGTAAAGTGGGCATGCCACTGCGCGTTGCCGTGACCGGTGCCGGCATGTCTCCGGGCATGGACGTGACCGTGCACGCTATTGGTCAAAGCCGCACTTTGTCTCGTATCGATCAAGCGCTGGCCTATATCGCCGAGCGTGAAGCACAGCAATAAGCGTTAATAGACCTGAGGGTTGAATAACAAAAAGGCCAGCCGGATGCTCCGACTGGCCTTTCTTTTATCTATAGCCTGCTAAAACGGATTAACGAGACTGTGAGGTCGACTCGGCAGACGCCGCCGTTGGGCGATACGCCAGATAGTACATCAGGCCTACGAAGCCAGCGCCACCGACCGCGTTACCGAGGAACACGGCAACGAAGTTAGGGAAGTACTGCGACCAGCTCAGCGCACCCGCAAAGATGGCAGCCGGAATGATAAACATGTTGGCGACGACGTGCTGGAAGCCGATAGCGACGAACGCCATTACCGGGAACCACATTCCGATGACTTTCCCGCCCATCTCTTTACTGGCAAATGCCAGCCATACCGCCAGACATACCAGCCAGTTACAGCCGATACCGGAAATAAAGGAGTGCATAAAGTCTGCGTTAACCTTCGCCTGGGCAGTCGCCACGGTTTTCGCCAGGAATACGCCTTCCGTCATGCCCAGCACGTGACCAAAGAAGTAGGCCACCGCGATGCTGCCGATGAGGTTGGCAATAGTGACCCAGAACCAGTTGCGCACGACGGCAAACAGGCTGATTTGACGGGCGAACCAGGCCATTGGCAAGGTCATCATATTACCGGTCAGCAGTTCACCGCCGGCCAGCACGGTCAGGATAAGCCCAACCGGGAATACCGCTGCGCCGAGCAGACCGCCAAAAGAACCCCAGGATGCAGGCAGTGTCCCTACTACATGCAGGTCAAGCAGGAAGCCGATAGCAATAAAGGCACCCGCAAGAAAACCCAGGATTAATAAATTGGCGACGGACGCACGGCTTTTGCTCACTCCGGCCGCAACGGCGAGTGAAGCGATTTCTTTTGGTGCATACAAGGACATGAGTTTGCTCGAATAGAATGGTTATAGAGAAAAATTCTTAAGGATAGAGAAACCTGATAATGCAATAGAAGTCTATTATGAGAATTCTCCGAGGACAAGATGCGTTTTTAACCTTGTTAACGGTTGGTTAATGAAAGCATTAATAATCCTGTGGAAATTTTTTCGCGCGCGCTCGGCGGCCCAGCCTTTTTCCTATTTTTCAACGGGAAGATAAGAAGGTCATGAAACGAACATAATGTGTCCGCTCAGGGTTAAAAATCGCTTTCGTGGCCGGTATTTGGCGGCTTTTTCAGCGCTTGATTACATAATCACATTTAGCCGTTGACAGCCTTGGCGGGGTTTCATATTATGCGCCCCGTTCACAAGATTTAATGTGTCTGGAACGGGGGTATAGCTCAGCTGGGAGAGCGCTTGCATGGCATGCAAGAGGTCAGCGGTTCGATCCCGCTTATCTCCACCAATCTTCTTCTCAGAGCAGGTTGGTCGTTTACATCTCCCCAAGATGTAGGCATAAGACAGTAAATCAGAACACCCGTGGGGGTATAGCTCAGCTGGGAGAGCGCTTGCATGGCATGCAAGAGGTCAGCGGTTCGATCCCGCTTATCTCCACCAATCTTCTTCTCAGAGCAGGTTGGTCGTTTACATCTCCCCAAGATGTAGGCATAAGACAGTAAATCAGAACACCCGTGGGGGTATAGCTCAGCTGGGAGAGCGCTTGCATGGCATGCAAGAGGTCAGCGGTTCGATCCCGCTTATCTCCACCAAAATTAAAAGAACCCGCTTCGGCGGGTTTTTTGCTTTCTGTTTCCAGAAAACCCGCCTTGTAGCCTGAACGACGGGCACAAAAAAAAGGCGCCGAAGCGCCTTCTTAAACCGCTTTTGTTGCGACGTTACGCCAGTACCAGACCCGCGATAGATGCAGACAGTACGCTCACCAGCGTTGAACCGTACAGCAGCTTCAGGCCGAAGCGTGAAACCACGTTACCCTGTTGCTCGTTCAGGCCTTTGATAGCCCCCGCCACGATACCGATTGACGAGAAGTTAGCAAAAGACACCAGGAAGACCGACAGGATACCCACACCGCGTGGCGACAGGTCGTGTGCGACTTTCTGCAGATCGAGCATAGCAACAAACTCGTTAGAAACCAGTTTGGTCGCCATGATGCTTCCCACCTGCAGTGCTTCGCTGCTTGGCACGCCCATAATCCATGCGAATGGATAGAAAACGTAACCCAACACGCCCTGGAAGCTGATGTGGAACACCGCGCTGAACAGAGCATTGAGGCAGGAGATCAGCGCGATAAAGCCAATCAGCATCGCCGCAACGATAATCGCTACTTTGAAACCTGCCAGAATGTATTCACCCAGCATTTCAAAAAAGCTCTGCCCTGCGTGGGTATTGGTCAGCTGCAGATCTTCCTCGCCATCAACCTTATAAGGGTTGATTAGCGACAGTACAATGAAGGTGCTGAACATATTGAGGATCAGCGCGGCAACAACGTACTTGGGTTCCAGCATGGTCATGTAAGCGCCAACGATCGACATTGAAACCGTCGACATGGCGGTCGCTGCCATGGTGTACATGCGTTTTTCAGACATTTTGCCCAGAATATCTTTATACGCGATAAAGTTTTCTGATTGCCCCAGGATAAGCGAGCTGACGGCGTTAAAGGATTCCAGTTTTCCCATGCCGTTGATTTTAGACAAAATAGTACCGATGATGCGGATGAACACCGGCAGGATACGCACGTGCTGCAAAATACCAATCAGCGCCGAAATGAACACGATTGGGCACAGCACATTGAGGAAGAAGAACGCCAATCCTTTTTCGTTCATGCCTCCAAATACGAAACCCGTCCCTTCTGCTGCGAATTTTAATAATGTTTCAAACAAGTCTGAAAAGCCTTTTACGAAACCTAATCCAATTTCTGAATTAAGGAAGAAATAGGCTAATAAGACTTCAATGACCAATAGCTGAACAATGAAGCGAAAACGAATGTTTTTGCGATCACGGCTCACCAGTAAGGCCAGTACTGCGACAACGGCTAACGCTAAAACAAAGTGCAGTATTCGGGACATGTTTGCTCCAAATTTGAGGCAGGCAATATTTCGACGGTCATTTTATGTAACGCGTACACAAAAAATGTGATATGTATTGCAAATATAGGAATTAAGCCAAAAAAAAGCAACATTTCCAGCGACATAACACGAAAAGTCAAGATGTTAAGTAAACTACGCATTATTGGATTTTTTGTGCTAGCTTTAATACAGGCAGTAATACACCCAGCGTTTCCGTGGGGTTGAGTCCAGAGTATTCTAAAAATTCTGTATTCGGAAAGCGAGCCATCATTGAGTCTTTTGGCATCTAGCACATAAAACCTGCCGGTTCTTACGCTTCTTGCTTCCTGTCAGAGCAATAAACAACACCTTTCTAAATGCACTTGATAATCATTCTCAATTGATTATTATATCAGTATTAGAAAGCGTAAAAACTGTAAGGGTTAACTGATATGTTGAATAGCCGAGCTGAATCCTCCAGCCGTTCTTCCAGGAAGATAAAGCTTTCGTTAATGGGGCCTGCTTTCATCGCCGCCATTGGCTACATCGATCCCGGTAATTTCGCCACCAACATTCAGGCGGGTGCCTCCTACGGCTACCAGCTGCTTTGGGTTGTTGTCTGGGCAAACGTGATGGCTATGCTCATTCAGCTTATGTCCGCCAAACTGGGTATTGCCACCGGTAAAAACCTGGCAGAACACATTCGCGATCGCTTCCCACGTCCTGCGGTCTGGGCCTATTGGGTCCAGGCTGAAATTATCGCCATGGCTACCGATTTGGCCGAGTTTATCGGTGCGGCAATCGGCTTCAAACTGCTTTTAGGCGTCTCCCTGCTGCAAGGGGCGGTGCTCACCGGTATAGCGACCTTTATTATTCTTGGCCTGCAAAAACGCGGGCAAAAACCGCTTGAGCTGATGATTGGCGGCCTGCTGCTGTTTGTGGCGCTGGCGTATATCGTCGAGCTGTTCTTCTCGCAGCCTAAAATGCTGGCGCTCGGCAAGGGCATGCTGACACCGAGCCTGCCGGACAGTAATTCCGTTTACCTCGCTGCCGGGGTACTGGGCGCGACCATTATGCCGCACGTAATTTATCTGCACTCATCGCTGACTCAGCGTTCGTCCAAAGACTCGAAAGAGCAGCGTTATTCTTCGACTAAGTTGGACGTGGCGATCGCCATGACTATTGCCGGTTTCGTTAATCTGGCGATGATGGCGACGGCAGCGGCGGCTTTCCACTTTAGTGGTCACAAGGGCATTAGCGAACTGGAGGAAGCCTACCTGACGCTGACGCCGCTGCTGGGTCATGCGGCGGCAACGACGTTTGGCCTGAGTCTGGTCGCTGCAGGGTTGTCCTCCACGGTCGTCGGTACGCTGGCAGGGCAGGTGGTGATGCAGGGCTTCGTGAAGTTTTACATTCCGCTGTGGGTGCGCCGCGCGGTCACCATGGCGCCATCGTTTATCGTGATTCTGCTTGGCATGGATGCGACCAGGATTCTGGTCTTGAGTCAGGTATTGCTGAGTTTTGGTATCGCGCTGGCGCTGTTACCGCTGCTGGCTTTTACCGGCAATCGCGAGCTGATGGGAGACATGACCAACTCAAGGCTGATGCAGTGGTCTGGGCGGGTGATTGTGCTGGTGGTAGTGAGTCTGAACTTCTATTTGCTGATCGGCATGCTGAAGTAGCGCGGCGATTATTCAGGTAAACACTAAAAAAGGGGCACTGAAAAGTGCCCCTTTTTGCATGCTGTTTAACCATAATCAAAATATGTAGCTGAGATTCAGACTGCCGCTGACCCCTTTGGTGTCGCCCGATCCCAGCGCGGCAACCTGTGCGCCAAGACTGACCGGGCCGTGGCTGGCGATAACGTTCAATCCGGCAGTGTAGAAGTTGTGGCTGTGATAAGACGAATCCTGTGTCACGCTGTAGCCGTAAAGTTCACCGCTGCTGCTGACCGTCGGATTACTGAAGTCGTGCTCATAGCCGAGGTTAACCGCAGGGGTGATAGCCCAGTTGCCTGCCTCTGAAGGACGGAAGGCGAACTTGAGGTTAGCGACGCCGCGGGTGCTGGTTTCGCTTGTGCGGTTCATGTCCAGCGCAAGTTCGCTGCCGCGCTCCTGGAAGGCGTCGAGTTTGAGATACGACACACGTCCTCCTACGGAAGGTTCCACGCGGACCCACCCAAGGTCACTAGCATAGCCCAGACGCAGCGTGCCGCCGACCAACTGACCTTCGGTGTCGCCCCATGCGGTGCCCAGACCGCCGCCCAGCTGGCGTTTACCGTTGTCATTGACCCATCCGGCGTTGACGTCCGCGGCTAAGAAGGCTCCGGCATCAAGGTTGTTGAACGCCAGTCGTCCGCCCGCGCCCACAAAGGTTAGATTGGTTTTCACCTCACCGCCCGCCGCGCCGACCGATCCCCGGTCATAGCCAAAGGTACCGTAGCCGCTGACGCGACTGTTGAAGCGTTGACCCAGCCCCATCATCACGCCTGTACTGTGTTCGTTGCTGCTGGAGGCCTGTGCGGATCCTCCTGTGCCGAGATAGCCGGAAAGCGCGGTTGCCCACAGGTTGCTTTCGCCGTCTTTCATGCGCGAACTGTCGGTATAAGGCGCAAGCGCATCGTCGAGCAGCGAGTTTTGACGAAGAAGGTAGCCTGAAGTATCGGCATAGACCTGACCGCCGACGGTCGACTGCACGCCGCCCAGCGTTCCGGCATCGATTGCCGACTGCAAATAGTAGTTATAGTTAGTGTAAGCACCAGAAAGACTGCTGTTTTGCAGTTCGTTAAGCAGCTCCGCACCTTCGGCGTCGTTGCCACGCATTCCCGCCTGTCCCGGCAGCGTTGAGTAGAGCACCATCTTGGCGCGCAGCACATAAATCGTGGCCTGCGAAAGACCCAGGCCCTCGGTCAAATAGTTTTGCATTGAGCCGTATTCTGCAATCACTTCATCAAATGCCGTGGTGAGATAGCTGGCTTCTACGGTGAGAAGCGGCGCGTAGATGGCGGCTTCGGCGGCGGGCATCGCGGCCAGTTCCGCATTGATACGGGCGGCGGTATAGGTGTTGGTCGCCAGATAATCTTGATAAATGTCGCGGGTGCTTACGCCGGCAATGCTTTGCAATATGGCAGTCGCCCAGCCGGTGCGGTCTTTGCCTGCCGTGCAGTGGAACAGCGCCGCGCCTTTGGTGCTGGCGAGGTCATTGAGCAGCACGCCAAACTCGCTGCTGACGTTTTTGTCATCAACAAACTCTTTATAAGTTTCATCCATATATTGTTCGGCTCCGCTGGCCGAGCCGAGGCTAGTCAACAGGCTGGCGGCAGAGGTCGAGGAAGAGCTTGCCGTCGCGGCCGAGCTGCTATCGCCAAGGATATTGATGTTGGTGTAGGTTATATTGGACGGAACAGTATCCGGCGTGGCGGCGATTTCGCTGCTGGTGCGCAGGTCGTAAATATGGGTGATGCCCAGCGTTTCGAGAGTAGCCAGATCGGCATCCGACGGCGTGAAGACGTTCGAACGATAAAAGACGCCGCTGCGCATGGTGCCGCCGTAAGTGGTGCTGTAGGCCGTGGTGGTGCCCGCAATATCACGAAAGTTATCCATCGAGCTGAGTATCGGCGTCGTAATGGTGACATCGGAAGCATAGGCGTTCAGGGCAGGTGTGCAGAGTAGGGAAATAGCGACGGCAAGCTTTAACTTCATGTTCTACCTCATTTTTATGGGCTTATAAAAGTGAGGGACTCTAATTCTGATTTTTTACAAAATTATTAAAGCATTAATAAGGTTTAACCTTTGGGTAAAAAGTAGCATTTTTAGCCAAAATGATCGGATAAAAAAAGGGGCACTTTTCAGTGCCCCTTGTTCAGGGAGATTAATGGTGGTCGCCGCCTGGGCCGCCCATAGGAGGACGAGGCTGGCCGCCGCCGTGATCACCACCATGGCCGTGATCGCCACCACCGTGGTCGCCGCGACCGCCGCCGTCATGGCCGTGATCTGGACCGCCGCGACCGTGGTCAGGACCGCCGTGGAATTCAGGACGAGGGCCCGGGCCGCCGTGGCCGCGACCGTGCTGGTTCCACCAGCCGCCATCACGCCAGCGAGCGCCGTCCCAGTAGTAACCGCGATCGTTGCGGTGACCATAGTATTCGTTACGGTGTTGCCACCAGTACGGAGAACGCCAATCATAACCGTCCCAGTAATAACCGCGGTTATCACGCTGGCCGATGCTGATAGACAAGCCAGGAACATTGATGCTGATACCGTCAGCGTGTGCAGGCATAGTGGCTGGCAACAGGCCGAACAGCAGGGCACCCAGAGCAATCTTTACAACGGGTAATTTTTTCATCATGTTTCTCCATTCAACCTTATTCCCACTTGTTTCATGCTGTAACGATAAAGCCGCGACATAAAATAATTGGGTTTGCATTAATTCGTTAGATAACGTTTTCAATAATGACAGTTATAAGGCCTGGACGGCAGGCTTTCTATTGTCTGCAATCCTGTTTTGATTCTTTTACCCAGTTTAACGATATACTTACAGTAAGTCCCTGAGAGCATTGTTAACAAAGTTTTCCCGTTTGAGGTAAGCGGTTACACTAGAACGTCTTCAATCGCCGCTATTTCCTGTACGCTCAATTCAAGATTGCTCAAACTGTTCACTGCGTCATCAATCTGGCTGGTTTTACTGGCCCCGATCAACACTGAGGTCACCCTGTCGCCGCGCAGCACCCAGGCGAGCGCCATCTGCGAAAGCTTCTGTCCGCGAGCCTGAGCTATCTCATTCAGCTTGCGCACCTTCTCCAGTTTTTCAGGCGTTATCTGCTCCGGATTCAAGAATTTGCTGCCGCTGGCGGCGCGCGAATCTTCGGGAATTCCCGCCAGATAACGGTCAGTCAGCACGCCGCCTGCCAGCGGTGAGAAGGCAATCGAGCCTACGCCGTTTTGTTGCAGGGTATCCAGCAGTCCGCCTTCTACCCAGCGCTCAAACATGGAATATTTTGGCTGATGAATGAGGCAGGGGGTGCCCAGTTTATTAAGAATATCAAAAGCCTTTTGCGCCAGATCCGCCGGGTAGTTCGACAGCCCAACGTACAACGCCTTGCCCTGACGCACGATCAAATCCAGCGCGGACATCGTCTCTTCCAGCGGCGTATGCGGATCGGGACGGTGATGATAAAAAATGTCAACGTACTCGACGCCCAGGCGTTTAAGGCTCTGATTGAGGCTGGCAACCAGATATTTTTTCGACCCCCAGTCGCCGTAAGGGCCGTCCCACATGGTGTAGCCTGCCTTGGAGGATATGATCAGCTCATCGCGCCATGGCAATAAATCTTCACGCAGAATACGCCCGAAATTCTCTTCGGCCGATCCCGGCGGAGGCCCATAGTTATTTGCTAAATCGAAATGCGTTATCCCTTGGTCAAAGGCGTGACGAACCAGTTCGCGGCCAGTTTCGAAGCGCGATGTATCACCAAAGTTGTGCCACAGGCCTAGCGAGACAGCGGGAAGTTTTAGGCCGCTGTGACCACAGCGACGATAAAGCATCGTTTCATATCGGGCGGGGTTGGCTTGATAAGGCATAGGGATCCTTGTTTAAAAGTTACCGTTAGTAAAATAGCGTTTTAGTGTATGCGTTTTCACTTCTATATTCAGATGTCGCGATCACATCGGCTACTCTTTTTTTAGAACAAAGGAAAACTCTTAGGAGATTGAAGGCATTGCACTAAAAAACGGCATTTTTACGCCGACTGTCTTTGCCGCTTTCCATTCACCATTTGAATAATAATTCTTTGACTCATTTGTACTCGGGGACACTGTGCTAGAACTATTAACTAGCAGTTCAATATTTAATAGGAGATCATCATGAGTCATATTTTCAGCGTAGGTGACTATCTCGTTGAGCGACTTTCTGAGTTGGGCATTGATGAATTATTTGGTGTGCCGGGTGACTATAATTTGCAGTTCCTTGACAGCGTTATCGCTCATCCCAGGCTGAAATGGGTCGGCTGCTCCAACGAGCTTAATGCCGCCTACGGGGCCGACGGTTACGGGCGCAGCAAACCTGCCGCCGCACTGCTCACCACCTTTGGCGTCGGCGAACTCAGCGCGTTGAATGGTATTGCCGGCAGCTATGCGGAATATGTTCCCGTTATTCATATTGTGGGTGCACCCGCCCTCAACGCGCAGAAGCGCCATGAACTGCTGCACCACTCGCTCGGCGACGGCGATTTCAGCCATTTTCCCCGTATGTCCGCCCAGATAACCGTGGCGCAGGCACTGCTTACCCCCGAAAATGCCACGCGGGAGATAGACAGAGTGTTAGGCGAGGCGCTGTATGCGCGGCGTCCGGTGTACATTCAACTGCCAACCGACGTAGCTTCTCATCAGGTTTCCGCCCCCACTCGGCCTCTTGAATCTCGCCTGCCTGCCGTGGACAAAAATTCTGTCGAGGCTTTCACCCGCGCGGCGACTGCGTTGTTGCGCTCGGCCGACAGCGTGAGTCTGTTAGCCGACTTTCTGGCCGATCGTTTTGAGGTGCGTGACGCGGTACAGCAATGGGTGGACGACGTTCCGCTGCCGCACGCCACGCTGCTGCTCGGGAAAGGATTATTGAACGAGCGCCGTGCGACCTTTTGTGGCACCTACGCAGGGAAGGCCAGCGGCGAGCCGCTGCGCAGCGTCATTGAGGATGCCGATGCCGTCATTACTCTCGGCGTGTGCTTCTCTGACACGGTGACCAGCGGCTTTACGCAAAATATTGCGCAGCATAAACGTATCGATCTCCAGCCGTTCAGCGCCCAGGTAGGGGAGCAGGTATTTAGCCACGTCCCGCTGTCGGTAAGCGTCGATATTCTGCATCGCCTGACCGCCGAACTGGCCGGATTCTGGAAGCCCGCGGCTATTCCTGACAAAACCCTGCCTGCGCCAACCGAAACGGGCTTGTGTCAGCAGGCCTTCTGGCAAGAGATTCAGACCTTCCTGCAACCCGGTGATATTCTGGTGGTCGAGCAGGGAACCGCCTGTTTCGGTGCGGCGCAGCTGAACTTGCCTGAAGGCTGTGACTTTATTGCCCAGCCGCTGTGGGGCTCGATAGGCTTTACGCTGCCTGCGGCGTTGGGCGCGCAGATAGCCAATCCCGACAGGCGCGTCGTATTGATAATCGGTGATGGCTCAGCGCAACTTACCGTGCAGGCGCTAGGTGCGGCTATCCGTTATCGGCTCAATTCCGTCATCTTCATTATTAACAACGATGGCTACACGGTTGAGCGGGCAATTCATGGCGCTGAACAACGCTACAACGATATTGCCCAATGGCAGTGGACTCTACTGCCGCAGGCGTTTGGCGCGACAGAACCGACGCTGGTGGAACGTGTAACCGACGTGAGTGAACTGCGACAGGTGATGGCGAAGATAGACGCCCGCCCTCAGCTGTGTTGGGTTGAGGTAGTGCTGCCGAAAATGGACGTTCCGCCGCTACTGAGCGCCGTTACCCGTGCGCTCGAAGCGCATAATTCTTCACGCGAATAGCCGTCGCCCATCGCTCATGAGGGGCGGTTACTGCCCCTCGATACGCAACGGGTCGAGCAGGCTGTCGATAAACCAGCGGCCTGCCGGTCCCGGCTGATTGTTGCGCGACCAGACCGCATCGATAGAAATCATCTTTGGCCATCCCGAGAGACTGAGCTCTACCAGTTTGTTGTGGCCGAACTGCGCCACCAGCCAGCGTGGCAGTATCGACCAGCCAAATCCCTGTTCCGCCATCTCCAGCAGCATCAGATAGCTCGGCGCAGACCAGGTCTGTCCAAGGGCTTTCTGCTGCGTCTGCCTGCCGTAGGTTTGCAGGCAAAGCTGCCGATAGGCGGGCAAATCTTCATGGCGCAGCGCATCAATTGAGGCCAGCGGGTGTTTTTTGGCGACAAACAGCGCCATCTCGGTCTGGTCGGGCAGACGCGCATAGCCAATATCCGGCGGATAACTCTCCTGTACTTCAAGCATGCCGATATGCGCGCGCCCGAGCTGCAACAGGTCAATCACGTCGCGGTCTTCGGCAATCAGGCATTCAAACTCGATGTCGGGATAGCGCTGTTCGAAGTGGCTCAGCAGCGTCTCGTAATGGGTCGGTTGATAGGTATCCGAAAGCACAAAGGTCAGGCGCGGCTCGATTTGCGCCGACAACCGCACCGCCAGTTCATCGAGTTTTTCGCTGGCCGACAAAATGGCATGTACGTGGGCCAGCACCTTCTGACCCTGTGGCGTCAGCTGCGGTTGACGGCCCTCGCGGTTGAATAGCGTAATGCCCAAATCAACCTCAAGATTTGCCACGGCGGTGCTGACCGTTGACTGACTTTTATGCAGTTTACGCGCGGCGGCAGAAAAGGATCCGCTGGCGGCGGTCTCGACAAAAGCCAGTAACGCTTCGGGTGAATAGCGCATTGATGCATTCCCAATCTGAGGTAACGGTGATGTATCGGTTTTATCGATACTAGCTAACTTTATTCTATCTTTATTAGCGATGATAATCCTACTCCTTAGGACAAGGAAGGGTCACGGACACCATCAGGATTATTAAAGGTAAACACTATGTCATCGTTAAACGCATCAATGAAGGCGCAAAAAAGTCTCACTGAGCGGCTCATTCACGCCGTCGGCTTCGAGGTGATGGCGCTGCTTATCTGTGCCCCTGTCGCGGCATGGATAATGAATAAACCTGTCCTCGAGATGGGCGTATTGTCGATTTTACTCTCTACCACCGCGATGGTCTGGAACGTGGTGTATAACAGCGTTTTCGACTATTTCTGGCCTATGGGCAGCGTGAAGCGTACTTTTCCGCTCCGCGTAGGGCACGCGCTGGGTTTTGAGGGGGGCTTTATTCTTATAGGCCTGCCGATCGCGGCCTGGTGGCTGCAAATCAGCCTGATAGACGCCTTCGTTCTGGAACTGGGTTTCTTCCTGTTTTTCTTGCCTTATACCATCGGCTATAACTGGCTGTACGATACGCTGCGTCAGCGCGTGATGTCGCGTAAGAGAAATCAGGCGAGAGAGCCGCTAAGACGTTAATTTCAGCACGCCCGAGTCTTGTTATCGCCCTGATGTTCCTCTATTTTCGATGAACAACAAGGATGCGAGGAGATCCAAATGAAAACTCTGGGCCTGATTGGCGGCATGAGTTGGGAATCGACGGTTCCTTATTACAAAGCAATCAATGAGCAAATCAAGCAGCAGTTGGGCGGCCTTCATTCCGCCAGGCTGGTGCTATATAGCGTTGATTTCTATGAAATTGAACAACTGCAGGCGCAGGGCAACTGGGAGAAAGCCGGGGAAGTGCTCGGTGCAGCGGCGCTGGCGCTCAATAATGCCGGTGCCGAGGTGATTGTGCTCTGTACCAACACCATGCACAAGGTTGCCGAGGCGATAGAGAATATCGGCGGACTGCCGCTGCTGCACATCGCCGATGCCACCGCGCGGCCGATTCTGGCGCAAAAGCTGCGCCGCATTGGCCTGCTGGGTACCCGTTTCACTATGGAGCAGGCGTTTTATCGCGGGCGGCTTGAGGCGCTGGGCATCGAGGTTATCACGCCTGATGAGGCCGACCGCGCCGTCGTGCATCGTATTATTTATGAAGAACTGTGCCTCGGTAAGGTTCTTGAGGCCTCGCGTGAGGAATACCGGCGCATTATTCGTTCGCTGGAGCTGCGGGGCGCAGAGGGCATTATTCTCGGTTGTACCGAGATTACGCTTCTGGTCGGTGCCGACGACGCCCGCGTGCCGGTCTTTGATACAACCGCGATTCATGCGCAGGCCGCCGTCGCGTTCTCATTGAGCTAGCGCCCGAGCTTATTCGCGGTCGGTTTCTGAGCTTCTGTCGTGCCGGATAACCAGCATCAAAGGTTTTCCGGCCAGCACTAGCCACGCGGGCAGCATGACGATGCACAGCACCGGCAGCAGCTTGAGGTCCGGCACCACGGCAATCGCCAGAAACAGGCTCAGCCAACCGTCGCGCGTGACCACCAGCACCATTCCCATTACCGCACAGGACACGGTCACCGCCGCCGGCACCGAATCCACGTGATTATGCAGCAAAACACCCAATGAAACGCCGATAAACACCGCCGGGAAAATCCTCCCTCCTCTGAATCCACAGGCCGCCGCCACGACCAGCGCCGCCAGCTTGCTCAGCGTGATAGCAAGCAGTTGGCCCAGCGACAGGCTGGCACTGCTTATCGCCAGCAGTTTCATCTCATCGTAACCGCGAAACAGCGTAATCTGCCCGCCAATCAGCGCCAGCAGGCCGAGCGCGAATCCGCCAATACCGAGCATAACAACAGGATTAGGGATTGCATGGAACGCGCGGTGCACGTGTGGGAAACACCATACCGCCAACATGCCCAGTGCGATGGCTATCATCACCACTACCGAACCGCTGATAATGTCGATGAAATGCGTCTCGGCATAGGGTGCCAGGTTGAGTGCAAAGTCGGGTTCATAAAACAGATTGCTGGTTAGCGCACCGGCACCGGCGGCGAGCAAGGGGGCGAACAGTCTGTCCCACAGCGAGACGTCTTTTCCGCCGTTGAGGGTCTGAGAGAAGATTAGCGCGGCGGCAATCGGGGTACCAAACAAAGCACCGAGCGTGCCTGCGGCGGCGAGAATTATCCAGTCTGTAGTCGGCACGCGAGGGAAAAGGTGCGTGCCCACTGTCACGGCGACGGCTATGTTTATTGCGATGATAGGGTTTTCTGGCCCAAGGCTGACGCCGCCCGCAAGGCCGATGACCAATGCCAGCAGCAGGCCCGGTATGGCGACCAGCGGCACCGGCATGCCAATCAGCGACTCGGTGGCGGGGTCAGGCCCGGCATGGCCCGGCATCGAACGAATCAGCGCGCCGACGGCTATACCGGTTAATGTGAGTATAAACAACACCCATCCTGCGGATAGCGTGTTAATCTTTAGCGCGTCGGGAATATGCAGCCAAAACAGGCTTTGCAGCGCATTGGCAAAACGCATGACGGCGACCAGAATAATACCGGAAGCAGCGCCAATCAGCAGGGCCGGAACGCCGAAGGTCAACATGGTCTTGGCACGAGGATGCAACATGCAAGAATTCCCTTATTATTCTGCTCTGTCCAATGTATAGAGGATCGTCGAATTTTTGTTTTTTACCGCTTTATTTTGCGGTATGCCGCTGCTTATATCATCAATAGGTTAAATCGGCGTTGCAGCATAGGGCAATTACCGCTATTTTGCCCTCACGAATATGTAAGCACTTAGCACTTATAGTCCTGCTGGCCTAGATTTTCCAGCCCACAATCGGGCATGTCTGAAAAGGCCGAGTATCATCACTGAATGCGAGCTGAAGCAGGGCAAGCAATTTAATTTTTGCGGAGATAAAAATGACCAAGTACTCCCTGGTGGGCGATGTTGGAGGCACTAACTGCCGTCTGGCGCTTTGCGCTCTGGACAGCGGTGAGATCTCTCAGGCCCAGACTTTTTCCGGCCTGGATTACGACAGTCTCGAAGCGGCAGTTCGTCATTATCTGGAGCTGCAGCAGCATCAGGAAGTGAAAGATGCGTGTATTGCCATCGCCTGTCCTATCGTGGGTGATTGGGTTGCGATGACCAACCACACCTGGAAATTCTCGATTGCCGAGATGAAGGCAAACCTGGGGCTGGACCATCTTGAAGTCATTAATGATTTCACCGCTGTTTCCATGGCTATCCCAATGCTGAAAGAAGTGGACCTGTTGCAGTTTGGCGGTAAAAAACCGCAGGACGGTAAACCGGCTGTTATCTACGGTGCGGGGACCGGTCTGGGCGTGGCGCACATTATTCACGTCGACAATCGCTGGTTAAGTCTGCCGGGTGAGGGCGGACACGTCGATTTCGCACCAAACAGCGAAGAAGAAGATATCATTCTGGAGCAGCTACGCACCGAGATGGGCCACGTTTCTGCCGAGCGTATTCTTTCGGGTCCAGGTCTGGTCAATCTGTACCGCGCTATCGTCAAGTCTGACAACCGCGAGCCAGAAGACTACGCGCCAAAAGACGTTACCAAGCTGGCGCTGGAAGACAACCTTGACTGCCGTCGCGCACTGTCACTGTTCTGCGTCATTATGGGCCGCTTCGGGGGCAATCTGGCGCTGACCATGGGCACTTTCGGTGGGGTTTATATCGCGGGCGGCATCGTGCCTCGTTTCCTGGAGTTCTTCAAGGCTTCCGGCTTCCGCGCCGCCTTCGAAGATAAAGGGCGTTTTAAAGACTATCTGGTTGATATTCCAGTATATCTGATTACTCACGATCAGCCTGGCCTGTTGGGTTCAGGGGCTTACCTGCGCCAGTCGATGGGTATTACGCTCGTCGCCTAAGACCGCAATCGCCAGCCGATTCCAATTTCGCCTCCTCAGCCCTCTGGCCGCGGAGGCGAAATTGTTTATAGGCCCATGAGCTGGCGGAAGGCCTTAACCCTGCTGCGGCTGACCGGCACCTCAAAGTCGAGGTCGCTCAGGCGCAGAATGTAGGTGTTGTTGAACCAGGGCACGATTTCGCGGATTTTCGACAAATTCACGCAGTAAGAGCGATGGCAGCGGAAGAAATGCTCTGCCGGCAGGCGATTGCACAGCTCCGAAATATTCATCGGCATGGTGAATTCTTCTCGCCGGGTGTACACCTGGGTCACTTTTTCCTGCGCGGCCGCGTAATAGATATCGTTGATATCGGTCACGATAATCCGCTCGTCTTTGATAAGATTAATGCTGTGGCTGACGCGGTTGCTGCCAGTAGCGGCAGGCGTATCGGCCTGCCTGTCGCGCTTGAAATGGGTCTCGAGCTTTTGCAGCATGGTGACGATGCGCGACTCGTGATAGGGCTTGAGTATGTAGTCAAAGGCTTCAATTTCAAAGGCTTCGGCGGCATGTTCTTTATAAGCGGTGATGAAGATAATGTACGGCTTGTGCGCGAACTTGCTGATGTTCTGCGCCAGTAGCACGCCGTCGAGTGAAGGAATATTGATATCCAGAAAAATGGCATCAACCTGATGATTCTGAAGATATTTCAGCACTTCCAACCCGTCGTCGAACTTGTCGACGATCTCAATGCCGCTGTGGGTCTTTATCAGATAGCTGAGCTCTTCCTGAGCCAGGAATTCATCCTCGACAATGATAGCTTTCACGGGCGTTTATCATCCTGGTGTATGAAAAATGAGATTTCCGTCCCCGGTTCGAGGCGACGGATCTGCAGGCCTTGCCCGTAAAGCAGACTGACGCGGTGATGAACGTTGAGCAGACCGATTTTATTCCCCGGCATCTCGTTATTCGCCACTCGGTCAATTACCGACTGCAAAATGCCTTGCCCGGTGTCTTTAACCGACACTTTAATTTTGCTACCGAGGCGCTTAACGGCAATCACTACCACGCCTTTCCCGCTGCAAGGCTGAATGCCGTGGACGATGGCGTTTTCTACCAGCGGCTGAATAAGCAGGCTAGGTATAGACACCGAGATATCGTCGTCAATGTCGTAAATTACCGTCAGTTTGCTGCCAAATCGCGCCTTTTCGATCGCGATATAGTCCTGCACCTGATGCAGCTCTTTTCGCAAATCAATAAGCTCGTCGTTTAATTCGAGATTGTAGCGCAGGTAGCGCGACAGATTAATGATCAGCTGTCGCGAGGTGTCCGGATTGATGCGAATCGACGACGAAATCGCGTTCAGTGCGTTAAACAGGAAATGGGGGTTTATCTTGCTTTGCAGGGCGCGCATCTCGGCTTTGTTGGCCATTTCACGCAGTTGTTCGGCGCGCGATACTTCCATCTGCGTGGAGATAATCTGCGACAGACCGACCGCCATGACCTTCAACGAATAGGTGATGCGGTGTGCGTGGCAATAGTAGATCTTAAGCGAGCCGGTTATGACGCCTTTTTCCCACAGCGGAATGATCATTTGTGAGTGGATCTGCGGCGTTCTATCCATTTCATCGTTATTCTTGATAGTGATCCGCCCGCTGCTGATCGCTTCTTTGGTATTTTCGCTAATGATCTCATGGCCAATATTGTATTGATCTGCACCGGTGCCCACGTAGGCGAGAATGTTCTTGGTGTCGGTAATTGCCACGGCGTCGGCATTAATGTCTTCACGAATGATATTGCAGACAGTCGCCATCGATTCGGCGTTAATATTGCGGAAATAGGGCAGCGTTTTGTTGGCGATATCCAGCGCCAGCCTCGCCTGTCGGGCGGCAATCGCCTCTTTTTCGTCGGCCACGCTTTGCACCAGCAGCACAATGGGGCCGATGGAAATGGCCCCGAGGATCAGCGGCGCAGAAATAATCATCACGATATCCAGCCCGAGCGAGAAAGGGCGTGACATCAGCAAAATCAATACCATGGTCAACGATTCACACAGCATGCCGGCGGCAATGCCCATTTTCCAGTGGTGCTGCTTTTTGACCCGCAGATTGATATAGCCCGAGAGAAATCCGGCGATAATACTGGTTATCAGGCAGGGGATGGAGGTAACGCCATGAATATCTATCAGAAAACGGTGGGTGCCCGAGATAAGTCCGGTAATGATGCCCACCCAGGGGCCAAAGAGGATCCCGCCTGAGACGATAGCAATGGTGCGAACGTTAATCAGCGAGCCTTCGACGTTAATTCCCGACAGCGTGCCAAAGATGGCGAACAGCGAAAAAATGGCAGTAACGGCGGCCAGTTCGAGGGGGGTATGCGCATCGCTGTCTTTTTGCAGCAGCCGGCGAAACTGGCGGGAGCGGGTCAAGAAAAACAGGCAGATCAGCATCAACGCCGCGCGGTCAAACACCGCCAGCGTCATATCAAAAACGTTATGCACAGCAGACTCTCGGTGGGATGCCTTGGCATCGCGCTCAGTAGGATTCTGCTGATTATAGGGAAATGTGCTACCGCCCGCTATACGGAGCGTCGTTTATCAAAAATAAGCGCCAGTCTCTTTCTAGAATGGCGATTTTATGGCGTACTTGAGAAAGTGTTGCGGATAACCGTTCAAGGTAATTCACAGGGAGAAAAGGCATGATTTTGCTGACTACACCGCGGCTGACCATGAGACCCATCGCGTTTGAAGACTGGTCGTTGTTTCTGAAACTCAATCAGAGTCCGGGCGTGATGAAATACATCGGCGATATTGAAACAACCGCGCAAATCCGCCACCGTTTCGAACAGCGGGTGGGCAAATGGGATAAATATTCCGATTTCTGGCTGTGTCTGGTGATCCGCGAACGTGAAACCGGCAGGGCGGTTGGCCTGACAGGGTTTTTCCCGGACTGGCGGCCTTATCAGCAGGCGGAGGTGGGTTTTATGCTGTTGCCAGACGCGCAGGGCAAAGGCTACGGCAAGGAGTCGCTGCGCGAAGTGCTGAACTACGCCTTCGATGAGTGCGGTTTTCACCGGCTGCAGGCCAACGTTCTGGAAGGAAATATCGCTTCGCGACGCCTGCTGGAAAGCTGCGGATTCGCCCTCGAAGGCACCTTGCGTGAAAGTTATCGTCTGCACGGCGAGTGGCATAATGACTGGCTGTTGGGGCTGCTCAAAAACGATCGCAGGCCGCAGTAAGGCGCTGGAAAAAATATTTGTTTAATCTATCGACAGTTTTAAAACACTGCGATATGTTGATTCCTCGTTCTGCGGCCGCCCCCTTAGGGCCAAGGCAGCAGAACAGCGTCGCTCGGATGGTCCGGGCGCTAACGTTACTCGAGGTAATCATGACTGACTCCAGTCCAAAGCGTCGTTTCACACGTATTGATCGTCTTCCTCCTTATGTTTTCAACATTACCGCTGAATTGAAAATGGCTGCGCGACGTCGCGGCGAAGATATTATCGATTTCAGTATGGGTAATCCTGATGGCCCTACGCCGCCGCACATTGTCGAGAAACTGGTGACCGTCGCACAGCGCGAAGACACCCACGGCTATTCGACCTCTCGCGGTATTCCGCGTCTTCGTCGCGCTATTTCTCGCTGGTATGCCGATCGTTATCAGGTTGAGATTGACCCTGAAAGCGAAGCTATTGTCACCATTGGGTCGAAAGAGGGTCTGGCTCACCTGATGCTGGCGACTCTTGACCACGGCGACACGGTGCTGGTGCCGAACCCTAGTTATCCTATTCATATTTATGGCGCAGTGATCGCCGGAGCGCAGGTGCGTTCCGTGCCGCTGGTCGAAGGCGTTGACTTCTTCGGCGAGCTTGAACGTGCGATAAAAGAGAGCATTCCCCGTCCCAAAATGATGATTTTGGGCTTCCCTTCGAACCCTACGGCACAGTGCGTGGAGCTGGACTTCTTCGAACGGGTGGTCGCGCTGGCCAAGCAGTACAACGTGATGGTTATTCATGACCTGGCGTATGCTGACATCGTCTATGACGGCTGGAAAGCACCGTCAATTATGCAGGTGCCGGGCGCGAAAGACATCGCGGTCGAATTCTTTACCCTGTCAAAAAGCTACAACATGGCCGGCTGGCGTATTGGTTTCATGGTCGGTAACGAAGAGCTGGTGAATGCACTGGCGCGCATCAAGAGTTATCACGACTACGGCACCTTTACCCCGCTGCAGGTTGCGGCCATCGCGGCCCTCGAAGGGGACCAGCAGTGCGTTAAAGATATCGCCGAACAGTATCGTCAACGTCGTAATGTGCTGGTGCGTGGCCTGCACGAGGCGGGCTGGATGGTGGAAAACCCTAAGGCATCGATGTATGTTTGGGCAAAAATCCCGCCAGCCTACGCGCATCTTGGTTCGTTGGAGTTTGCGAAACGGCTGCTGGCCGACGCTAAAGTCTGTGTTTCGCCAGGTATTGGTTTCGGCGATTACGGCGATACCCACGTCCGCTTTGCGTTGATCGAGAATCAAGACCGTATTCGTCAGGCGGTACGAGGCATAAAAGCGATGTTCCGAGCAGATGGCCTGATCCCGCAGAAGAAAAGCAGCAGCGATGCTGCGGCATTGGAAAAGAAATCACTAAGCGGCGAAGCATAATCCATCGCGAAATAGCGTCACGTTTGACCGAATGATAGAAACCGGGCCTTGAGTGCCCGGTTTTTTTTGTTTCACAAAGGCGTTAATCCTCGCTTCCACGCATCCCCTTAATTTCACGCTATTATTTTTAAACATATTGCCGTACTTTTTAATGCCTATGGACGTTGGGAATAAATCGATGAAAAATCGCTACTCTTTGCTGCAAATCAGCCTGCACTGGCTGACGTTACTGATGATCGTTCTTGCCTATGGCGCGATGCTGGGCCGTGACTATTTCCCCGACGACTATCGCGCGCTGGTGCGTCAGTTGCACTATAACTTTGGGCTAAGCGTGTGGGTGCTGGTGTTTATTCGCATCCTGCTGCGCCATCGTTTTCGTACGCCGCCTATCACGCCGCCGCTGCCACGTTGGCAGGCGCACGTGGCCACGCTAACGCACTGGCTGCTTTACCTGTTGTTTCTCGCGTTACCCACGCTGGGTTTTCTCACCGTTCAGTTTGCTGGGCGCAGTATTTATCTGCTCGGTTGGGAGCTTCCGCAGCTGGTGCCCGCGCATCCCGAGTGGCGCTCAGGGCTAAGAAACACCCACGAGCTGGTCGCGAACATAGGCTACTATTTGGTGGCACTGCACGCGTTGGCGGCGCTGTTCCATCACTACTTCATGAAAGACGATACGCTGAAGCGCATGCTGCCTTAAAATAGGCTTTATTTGGCAAAGGAAAGATTTCAACTGATTGTAAAACATGGATTGTTTTACGATTTCCCGATCCACGTCCTATTTGTTGCAATATGAAAAGGGTAAACTTATTTCTCTGATGCGGGGTGACTTGCTAAGATAAGCCTATGAAAGTTATATGTATGGCGCAGAGAGGGACTCCCTTGCTGCCACGATAGTTTTACTTAAGGTACAGTTAAAAATTATGGCGACTCCTTCACAACTCGCGCAACTGCAAGACCAAATTCGCTCAAGCTACGACTCTTTGAGCAAAAGGCTGAAACAGGTTGCCCGCTATATTCTGGATAACGGCAACACCATCCCTTTTGAAACTATCGCATCGATCGCCGAAAAAGCCGACGTTCCGCCTTCCACGCTGATTCGTTTTGCCAATAACTACGGTTTTGACGGCTTCAACGAAATGAAACAGGTTTTCCGTCAGCATCTGATGGAAGGCACGGTCAATTACACCGAACGTGCGAGTCTGTCCCGCCAAACGGCCAGTGAAGATGTGGGCGCTCCTGAGACACCGGCTGAAATCCTGAAAGTTTTTAGCATGGTGAATGAACAGGCGTTGCAACAGTTGAGCAGCCAGATTAAGGCCGAAGATCTTGAGCGCGCGGTTAAACTGCTGGATGAAGCCGAGAACATTTACGTCATCGGTTTCCGTCGTTCCTTCAGCATTGCGGCCTATTTGACCTATGCTTTCCGCCATCTGGAACGTCGTACATTTTTGATTGACGGTCTGGGCGGAATGTTTAACGAGCAACTCAACATGGTGCGGCCAACCGACGTGGTGATTTCAATCAGCAATTCGCCTTACGCGCAGGAAGTGGTTGATTTAGTCTCGATGGGGGCCGCTCAAGGAGCAAAACAGATAGCGATTACCGACAGTCTGGTCAGTCCGCTCACCGCCTTCAGCGAAGTCTGCTTTATTGTACGCGAAGCCCAGGTTGACGGCTTCCGCTCGCAAATAGCCTCGATGTGTCTGGCACAAACCCTGATGATGTCTCTCGCGTTGAAAGGTGCAGGTAATATTGCCGGTTCAGCGACGAAAAAATGAGGACCTTTACAACATCCTTGTTGTAAAGGGTCATACCCTGCGCCGTTAACGTTCTTCGGTGTAATCTCGGTATCGGCAGTGAGCGCCGCCGCTGCCGAGACGATGAACGTATCACCGCACAGAATGGTTTTATCTTCACGCCCTCCGTGAAACGGCTTGGCCCTTTTCCTTCATGGGGAAGCAGGCCTCACCGTTGATTTCAATTTAACCATTCGAAATTTAAATTTCAAATATTATTTATTCGAAATATTTAATTTCTTGATCTCCCCCACACTCTTGCTGGACCTTTTTCAGTTTTTGTCAGCCTGTGTCGTTGTTTTTCGGTAAAAGGTTACGGCCTATTGCCAGCGGTGCTGCGGTATGGAAGGTGATGCGTCGGGTGGCTATACTGGGGCTATCCTTTTCTTGTTCTGGAAGAACTTCATGAAATTCACTAAACGGCTCGGTCTGATAGTCGTCGTATTCGCCCTGTGTGTTGGCATTGATCAAATCACTAAAGCAATTGCAAAGGCAACGCTGTCTATGGAGTCTGTCCGTGAGTATTTAGGGGGCAGTATTCGACTGTTGCTGACCCACAATACGGGCACCTTTTTGGGGTTGGGCGGCACTTTGCCCGCCAATGTGCGCTATGCGTTGATGATTATTGGCCTAGGGGCTTTCCTGCTGGCGCTGTTGGTCTATACCTTATTGAATAAACGAGCCGACGCGATCACCGTGATCTCACTGACAATGATCTTCTCGGGAGGGATCAGTAACCTGCTCGATCGAATCGTCTATGGCGGTTATGTCGTTGATTTCATGAACGTGAGTGCAGGCATTGTGCATACTGGCGTGTTTAATGTGGCCGATATGGTGCTGATGGTCGGGGCTATCATGCTGTTCATGGTGGGCTTTAAAAGCAAAACCCAAATCGCCCACGGTTAACAGGTAACCTTGCCCCGCGGCCGGGGCAAGGTAAACGGGTTGTTCTCAGGTCATCATGACTCTTCGAAAATCCCAAAAATTTCATTTAAAGTTAAAATGAAATTTTAAAACTAAAATTGTGACGCATACTCTTTCTCTTG
>NZ_MRWE01000002.1 GCF_002093665.1 Rouxiella badensis
ACCAACACCAATGGTTAACTGCCAAATAATATAAAATATTTATGATTTAGTATTTTTTTAATCCCGCGATGCATAAACCTCAATAATATCAATGATTCAAAATGAGAGAGTGCTCGGTACAGGCCGGTTGATTTTTCACTATGCTTGGAGATGCCTTTTGTTTCACCTCATCCCATGCTATCAAAACAACAAGGAGTTCACCGGGTATGTCTAACTTTTTTATGAACGACCGCAAGTCGCTGATTAATGACGTTATCGAAGGCGCTATCCTCACCACCCCTTACAAGAATCTGGCCAGACTTGACGTCGATTCGGCGATACGTGTCGTGGTGAGAAACGACTGGGACAAGAACAAGGTCGCCCTGATATCCGGCGGTGGTTCAGGCCACGAGCCCGCACACGTTGGGTTTGTCGGCAAAGGTATGCTGACCGCTGCCGTCTGCGGCGATGTTTTCGCCTCCCCGAGCGTAGACGCGGTGCTTAACGCTATCGTCGCTGTCACCGGTAAAGCAGGCTGTTTGCTGATCGTGAAGAACTATACCGGCGACCGTCTCAACTTTGGCCTGGCCGCCGAGAAAGCCAAAAATCTGGGCTATGACGTTGATTTAGTCATGGTTTCAGACGACATCGCGCTCCCTGACAACAAACAGCCGCGCGGCATCGCCGGTACGGCGCTGGTGCACAAAGTGGCAGGCTATGCGGCCGAACAGGGAAAATCACTTAAAGAGGTGACCCAACTTGCTCAGCAGGCCATCGACGCGACCTCGAGCATCGGCGTCGCGATGCATGGCTGTAATCTGCCGGGCGACGGTGATGAAGAGGAGAACGACCGTATCGCTGCGGGGCACGTGGAGCTGGGGCTGGGCATTCACGGCGAGCCGGGAGTGTCGGTGCTGAAAACCCACAATAGCCAAAAGATAGTCAATACGCTGGTTGAGGCGCTGCAAAAGGGCCTGAAGAAAAAGGACAAACTGGCGTTGCTTATCAATAACCTGGGCGGTGTATCTCCGCTGGAGATGAACCAGATAACCAAAGAGCTGGCGCATTCTGGGCTGAAAAATGCCATAACTTATCTCATCGGTCCTGCGGCGCTGGTCAGTGCGCTGGACATGAAAGGCTTCTCACTGTCGGCCATCGTGCTCGACAGCACCATTGAAGAGGCACTGCTGGCCGAGGTCGAGGCAGCCGGCTGGCATCCGCCGGTGAAGTTTGAAAAAGTGCCGCTGCAGAAGGCGAAAAAAATCACTCAGAAGGTGAAAGTTAAATCCTCTGCCAACGCCGAGGTAGGCAAGGTGGTCAAGATCATCACCGAGACGCTGGTTTCGCTGGAAAGTGAGCTGAACAAGCTCGATGCCAAAGTGGGTGACGGTGACACAGGATCGACCTTTGCTTCAGGCGCCAAAGATATTCAGCAACAGAATGAAGGCAACAAGCTGCCGTTGAATGACCTGTCTGCGCTCTTCACCGTGGTGGGTGACCGGTTGGCTACCGTGATGGGCGGGTCAAGCGGCGTGCTGATGTCTATCTTCTTCACTGCCGCAGGGCAAAAGGTGGCGGAAGGCGGCAATCTGGCCCAGTCGCTGCTGTTTGGACTGGAAAGAATGAAGCACTACGGCGGGGCTGATTTGGGCGACAGAACCTTGATTGACGCTCTCCAGCCCGCGCTCGAGGCGCTCGACAAGAAGGCGGGAGACGTGAAGGGAGCCTCTAAGGCTGCGGCAAAAGGGGCCAAAGATACCGCCAGTATGAAAAAGGCCAATGCCGGTCGGTCGTCTTATCTGAACAGCAACAGCCTGAAAGGGGTTAAAGATCCCGGCGCGGTGGCGGTAGAAAAAGTCTTTGCCGCACTGTTGGAAATAAAAGGATAAACCCAAAAAGCCCCGATGCAACTCGGGGCTTTACCTTTTCTAGCTCGGCCAACGGTCGAGAACGATTCCTCTATGCTCGGCCCTCGAGCCAAACTCCGCAAGCAGCGCTTTGACGTCGGGGTCCATATACCCCGCATTGTCATGCTCGACCCTGACCACGCTGTTGTCCGGGATTTCTGCCAGCAGGCTTTGCAGGCGCGGACTGTGCAGGAACGTCAGGTTCTGCTGAAAGCGCATCACGTAATGATTATCGTAGCGCGTCAGCTGTAGCGCATTGCTGTGACTCTTGTAAGTGCTGGTCAGCAGCTGCGCCAGCAAACCCATCCCGATACCGACTAGCATGCCGAACACCATGATGCCGACAATGGTTGCGATGAAAGGCACAAACTGCGCCAGGCCAAGCTTCCACTGTGCTTTAAACAACTCGGGTGAGGCCAGTTTGTAGCCGGTATACAGCAGCACCGTCGCCAGACAGGCCAGCGGAATGGTATTAAGCATCTCGCTAAAGAATATGCCGCTCAGCAGGAGCAGAATGCCGTGCAGCAGGATGGAGGTCTTACTGCGCGCCCCAGCGTTGACGTTAACCGAACTGCGCACGATGACTGCGGTAATCGGTAAGCCGCCGAGCAGACCGCTGAGCATATTGCCAATGCCCTGCGCCCGCATCTCTTTATCCGAGCAGGGCGCGGGCGTTTGCTGCTTCAGTTTTTTTAGCGCTTCCTGGCTCAGCAGCGTCTCCAGGCTGGCGACCAGCGCCAGCGTAATCGCGACGACGTAAACGGAGGGATTGGTCCACGCACTCCAGTTTGGGCCTTCAAGCTGCGCGGTCAGTTCGCCGAAGCTGTCGAATGAGGGAAGCAAAATACGCGGCATGCCCTGAATACTCTCGGGGAAAAGGTTTCCGCCAAACACCACGGCAAGACTTCCCCACAGCACCGCCACCAATGGGCCAGGTACGTAGGTCAAAAATTTGTTCTTCTTGAAGGCAGGCGTTGCCCAAAGCCAGAGGATAAACAGCGAGACAAGTGCCACGCCCGCGACTACCGGTGAGAGATGAAAAGAAGGATCGCCGAAGATGCCCCGTAGCCCTCTGTTTCCTTCATAGCCCAGTGCAACGGGGATCTGCTGGGTGATGAGCAGCAGGCCAATCGCCGCCAGCATCCCCTGAATCACGCTGCCGGGGATCAGTCGGGCAAACCGCCCGGCCTTGATTATCCCGAAGACAATCTGCAACGCCCCGGCCAGGATCAAGGCCAGCAGCAGGGAGGAGAAGGAGCCGAGGGTTTCCATGGCTCCAATGACGATGGTGACCAGCCCGGCTGCGGGTCCGCTCACCGCAAAACGCGACGGGCTCAACAGCGTGACCACCACGCCGCCTATCACGCCGGTTAGCAGGCCCACGAAAGGGGGCATGCCGCTGGCCTGAGCAATGCCCAGACTCAGCGGCAGGGCGACAAGGAAAACGACGATACCTGCGGGAATATCGTGACGAAGTGCGTTCAGATTCATGATGCGCCCTCTGCTGTGCTTTGATGCACCAGCTCTTTGAGATGTCCGCTGTGCAGATCATACACACAGCCAAATATGTTGAGAGTATGGCCCTGAGCCCAGCGTTGTTGCACCGGTGCGGTGGCCGTCAGGTTGGCAAACTGGGTTAGCACGTTGGCTTCCACCAGGCGATCCTGCCGCGTGCTTTCGTCCTGTGTGGGGTCTGGCGAAGGGTTCAGGCTCTCGCTCAATGCCTGGCGAAGCAGACCAATACGTCGGGAGAGGGCGTTATCCTGTGCAGCCAGCGGCATATCGGGGAGTGCGCTGGCAGCTTGCACGCCGCCGCAGCCGTAATGGCCGCACAGGATAATTGCGGAGATTTTGAGGTATTCGAGCGCATATTGCAGCACGCTAAGCAGGTTATCGTCATCGCTGACCACCATATTGGCGATATTGCGATGCACGAACAGCTCGCCCGGGTGGGAACCGGTGAGCACTTCGGCAGGGACTCGGCTATCTGAACAGCCTATCCATAGCGAATGAGGCTGCTGCGGCTGGGCCGTTTGTTCAAAGTACTTGGGACTGCATTGGCGCTGCATCAGCGCCCAACTTCGATTGCGAGCCAGCAGGGGTTTTAAGGTTGTCACGATGTGCTTCTCTCTGTCAGGGGAAAAGACGGCAATGGGCCGCTCGTCCGGTGGCTATCAACGTTTAAAGATTTACTACCTTTAATTACGACTGGAAGCTTCTTGATACATTTTTTAACAGATTAGACGGCATCAATGCCTTAGGACAATCCCCTGTTTTGGATCCCCCTCGCAGCAATTAGATAAAATTTGTGAATGTATTCGCGCTAATCTCTGTGATTTCAGGCCTTGAACAAAGATTATCCATCAATTTGGCTTAACTTATTTTCTGATGAAAATTACAGTTCTTTGCAAAACGAAACCAAAACCGGACATTAAATGCTCTGCAAAGTGGTGCGCGATGAGAAAAATTGCTATATGCTACTAGTTATCATTATCAGTTAACTGAGGGCAGCATCATGATTGCAGCGATAGTTACGGCGTGCGGATTGTGGGGAGTCAGTTGGTGTCTCGGAAAACGTCTTTCTAGCGCCTGGGGCGTTCTATTGCCCTGCGCGCTGCTGCCCATTCTGGCGCTGGCCAATATGACGCTGGAACAGCTCAGGTATCTGGTGATTATCGCGATGCTGGCAACGCTGGTGATGTTGCTTAACGGAACGTGGCGTCACTACGTCCTGCTGCCATCATTCGTGGCGCTGGCGGGTGGACTGGCGGCGATATCGGTGAACTTTAATTTGATGTAACAATGCAGAATATAGAGCTTTTTGGGATTATCTAAAAAGATTGGCTTATCGAACAAAGGATTGTACTGAGGGAGTTTTACAACAAGGGAATATCAGGGAGGGATTACAGGAGTCATCTGGTGCGAAGAGAGGGACTTGAACCCTCACGTCCGTAAGGACACTAACACCTGAAGCTAGCGCGTCTACCAATTCCGCCACCTTCGCACAAATGATTACTCTTACTGCTTATTAACATCGTTCATACATCACAGTGGTGCGAAGAGAGGGACTTGAACCCTCACGTCCGTAAGAACACTAACACCTGAAGCTAGCGCGTCTACCAATTCCGCCACCTTCGCGATCCGTTTCTTGTCACATAGATTTCGTCTATACGACTAAGACAACCACGGGGCCGAATTCTAGAGATTTTCGCGAGGGCGTCAATACTTATTTCTTCTATTAGCGGTGATTGTTGTAAAAAACAGCAAATCAGAGCCGAATTAGCCATTTCGAGACGAGATAGCGCGTTTATCGTTGGTTTTATGAACGTTTATTTTTTGCTACAGCCTCGAAAAGAGTTCGATGAGCCAGTCAAGCAGCACCCGAACGCGGGGGGCGAGAAAACGCCCCGGTGGATACATAATGTACAATGGCATCGGGGGCGGTATAAATTCAGGTAGCACCTCGACCAACTCTCCTCTCGCCAGACTCTGACTGACGACCTGCCTCGAGGTCTGTATCAGCCCATAGCCCGCTTTTGCGGCCGCGATATAGGCATCTGCCCCGCTGACCACCAGACTGTTCGCCATCTGCACTGTCTGCGTCTTCTTGTTAACCACAAATTCCAGCTGTGACTCTGGGCGCTGGTGGGCAAAGAAATAGCCCACGGCCTGATGCTTGCCGAGTTCCATCAGTGTCTGAGGCTGGCCACAGCGCGCAAGATAGTCTCTCGACGCACAGGTCGTCTGGGCCAGCATGGCAATTGGGCGCGACTGCAGGTTCTCACTCTCGCCCGGCCAGGCGCGGATCACGCAGTCAACGCCCTGATGCAGCATATCGACGGCGTTGTCGTTGGCGCTCAAGGTCAGATTAATGTGGGGATACCGTGCAGAAAAGTCCGGCAGTGCAGGTAACACAATTTCACGCGCCACGGAATGCGGCATGTCGATGCGCACATTGCCTTCAGGCTGAAGTTTTCGATGGGCAAACAGGTTATCGGCCTCGTCAAACGCCGAGATTAACTGGAGGCAGCGCTGATAATACAGTTCGCCCTCTTCGGTGATTTTTACCTGCCGCGTGGTGCGCAGGAAAAGTCGCACACCGAGGCGTTGCTCGAGGTTTTTGAGCGTCGTGCTGACCGTTGCGCGCGGCAGCTCAAGATCTTCTGCTGCGCGACTAAAACTGCCTAACTCGGTGATGCGAATAAAGATCCGCATAGCCTGAATCTGATCCACGAAGAGCCTTTTTAATTGGTTGCGATTTATGAACAGTGTTGCACAAATCGGCGTATTTATCTTTATGGCTTAAACAACCAAACTTCTTTCCATCTTCTGAAACAGGGTTAAGGAAAGCATAATGAAACAACGTCAATTAGGTAAAAACGGTCCGATGGTTTCAGCTTTAGGGCTCGGTTGCATGGGAATGAGCGAGTTTTACACTCAGGGCATGGACGAAAAAGAGTCGCTGGCGACGCTGGACCGCGCCATTGAGCTTGGGGTTACTTTGTTTGATACCGCCGACGTTTATGGTCCGCATACCAATGAGGAGCTGCTCGGCAGGGCATTGCAAGGGCGTCGTAATCAGGTCTTTCTGGCGACTAAATTCGGCATCGTTCGTGACTCGGCCAACCCGTTGGCACGAGGCTCCAACGGGCATCCTGACTACATCCGAAAATCGGTCGAGGGCAGCCTCAAGCGCCTTAATACCGACGTGATTGACCTCTATTATCAGCATCGTGCCGATCCGAGCGTACCGGTTGAAGACAGCGTTGGTGCGATGGCGGATCTGGTGCGTGAGGGCAAGATTCGTTACCTCGGGTTGAGTGAAGTCTCGGCGGCCACGCTTGAACGAGCGCACAAAGTGCATCCGATTAGCGCCTTGCAGACTGAGTATTCGCTGTGGAGTCGTGAGGTCGAAGAAAGTGTTCTGCCTGCCTGTGCACGTCTGGGCATCGCCTTTGTGCCCTACAGCCCGTTAGGTCGTGGATTTTTGACTGGCGCTATTCGCACGCCGGACGATTTTGCCGACAACGACTTCCGCAAAGGCAATCCGCGTTTTCAGGGGGAGAATTTTGCCAAAAACCTGCATCTGGTTGACAAGATAGTGGAAATTGCCAGAGAGAAAGGCGTTAAGCCTTCCCAGCTGGCATTGGCGTGGGTATTGGCACAGGGAGAAAACGTTGTGCCCATCCCGGGAACTAAGCGTCGCACTTATTTAGAAGAGAACATCGCCGCGCTTGATGTCATCCTGAATGAAGCCGAACTCGCGGCGATCGATGCGGCCTTCCCGCAGAATGCCGCCGTGGGGGAAAGATACGCTCACGACGTCATGCAACTGATTAATAGCTGAATCTTTCAAACTACAGCAGGTTGGCGGCTTTCGGTTATCCCAGTGGCTGACTTATGTCAGCGCCTGGAGATTGCTCCCGTTGCCGCCTCTCTGTCGCGTTAAGCTATTACGGGGGAATTAACGCTTTTTCTTCTTCACGTCGCGCGGTGGGCGGCCACGAGTGGCTTCGTACACCTTGAAACGACCATTCTGCGCCAGCACTTCATGGCTGCCGAAGGTGGCATCCAGCAGGGCGGCGTAAGGCAGGAAGGCGTTAGCCACGATGCGCAGTTTGCCGCCGATGTTCAGGTGGTTTACGGCCCCGCGGATCAGCTGCTCGGCCGCGTGAAGGCTGGTCTGTAAGCCCTCGTGGAACGGCGGGTTGGAGATAATCATGTCGAAACGCCCGGTAATGTCGGAATAGACGTTACTGGCTATCACCTCACCCGTAAGCCCGTTCGCCTCGAGCGTTGCCTTACTGGCTGCCAGCGCAGGGGCACTCACGTCACTCAGGGTAACTTTCATCTTCGGTGAGTAGGTCGCCAGCACCGACGCCAGAACGCCTGAACCACTGGCGATATCCAGCACTTTACCTTTGATTGGCTCTTCGAAGCTGTTGATCAGCAACAGGCTGCCGCTGTCCAGGCCTTCACGGCTAAACACGCCCGGCAGGGTCTTGATGGTGACTTCTTCAACCATGTAGGTCTGCCACCAGTCTTCTGCATCAAACTCTGGCTGTTTTTCAAGACGGCCGTGATACAGGCCACAGCGGCGGGCGCTGTCGACTTTATCGAGCTGGCAAATCTCTCCCAGGATCTCTTCTGCGCTGCGGACTCCGCTGCGGTTTTCACCCACCACGAAGACGTCAATGCCGACAGGTAGTTGGGAAAGCAGGTTGAAAAGCTGGAACTTGGCTTCCTGTTTGCTCTTTGGCCAGTAGTAGACAAGCATATCGCTCGACGCGATAAACTCGGCATCCGCGACCAGACCAAACTGCACGTCCTCTTTCATCGAGGCGTTGAGCATCTGCCAGTGGTGGTATTGGTTGGTGTGGACTCGCACACTTTCGGCGTCGAAATCGGCCGGCAGGTCATCTTGTAAATCACCGGCGAACAGGACGCGGCGGCCAATAAAATCATCGCTATGGCGCAGTATGACTTCACTGGCCGGGGTTAATGCTGACATCAGATAAGGCTCCTCAGGAATATGGGGCGCATTATAGAGGTTTATTGGCGCAGGTTCGATGTGTTTGCTAGCATAGCGCGCTATAAGAGTCGCCGACGGGCAGGAAAAAAGCATGGCAACAAGACGAGACTGGCTATTACAGCAGCTGGGAATTACCCAGTGGGCGCTGCGACGCCCCACGGTTTTACAGGGTGAGGTCGCCGTCAGTTTGCCTGAGCACACGCAGCTGTTAATTGTTGCCGACGTGCTGCCGCCTGAAGGTAACTCACTGGTTAATGACGTGATTCGCAGCCTAAGCCTGCATCCCTCGCAGGTTTACTGCCTGCAAACGGATCAGGTTGCGATGCTGCCTGAAGACACGCACTGCAATACCTGGCGACTGGGCATCAGCGAACCTTTGACGGTCGCCGGTGCGCAGTTATACAGCCCGGCGCTGGCCGAGCTTTCTCAAGACGCTGGGGCGAAACGCGCGCTCTGGCAGCAGATTTGTGAAAATGAACAACATTTCTACCCTGACAGCCGCGGATCTGACGCGCGCCTTTGAGATTGAACAAGCCAGTCACGCCTTTCCCTGGAGTGAAAAAACCTTTGCCACCAATCAGGGGGAGCGTTATCTCAATCTTAAGCTCGAACGGCAGGGCAAGATGGTGGGGTTTGCTATCGTGCAGACGGTACTCGACGAGGCCACGCTGTTTAACATCGCTATCGACCCGGCGTATCAGCGTCAGGGATTAGGCCGTTTACTGCTGGAAGAAGTGCTGGCGCAGCTTGAGCCGCGCGACATCTTTACCCTGTGGCTTGAGGTGCGGGCGTCGAATCGTGGCGCTATCTCGCTGTATGAAAGCATGGGGTTCAATGAGGTCTCGATTCGCCGTAATTACTATCCTGCGGCGGCGGGGCGGGAAGATGCCATCATCATGGCGCTGCCTTTAGGATAAAAAAAGCGGGCTTTTGGCCCGCTTTTTACATTTCGACACTGGGGTTATTGATGGCCGTGCGTTCTGTGCTTGGTCACAAAACCGAGAATCACACACATCACGAACACCACGAAGTAAAGTCCGTTCGCCGTTGCCAGCGCTGCGTGTGCACCGCTGTGGGCGACGATAGGGCCAGTAACAACGAAGGTCAGCATCGTGCCGACGGTGCCGCAGGTCAGAATAAAGTTCACCAGCTTCGGTGAGGAGACTTTGGTTTGCAGCGAGCCGAGGGTAATGATGGTGGTATAAATGGCGCTGGAAACGAAGCCAAGGCCGAGAATCGCGTAGGTCAGATGCGCCGGATTAGCGGTGGAGATGAACAGATACATCGCCACGGTCGCCAGTGCGGTCAGCAGGGTTACGATGCGCTGTAGGTCGAAGAAACGCAGCACCACGCTGAACACCCACATACCAATCATGTACGAGGTCCAGAAATCACTGACCAGCTTACCGGCCTGATTGATGTCCAGGTTGAAGGTTTTGGTCACATACTCCGGCACCCACTGAATGAAGCCCAGCTGGCCGAGGATGTAGCACAGCGCCGCAATCGACAGGAACAGTACGCCAATCCCCCATTTCTCTTTCGCGACCGGCTGTGCGTTGGTGTCGCCTTTATTGCCCAGGACCGGGAATTCGGCCATCAGCGTCAGCACAAAAATCGCCAGATAGATAACGCCGATGCAGGCATAGACCCAGTACCAGCCCACGCTGCGCGCCAGCAGTACGCCCGCAATTATTGGGAAAATCATGCCGGCCATGCTGAAGAAGGAGTCGGTAAACAGCAGGCGCGATCCGCGCTGGCGGCCTTCATAAATATGGGTTATCAGGAAGGTACCGATCGACATTGTGATGCCGCTGACCACCCCGAGTATGAACATGCACAGTGAGAAGACGCTGATACTTTTACTGAACATCAGGCCCGCGACCGCCAGCACCATCAGCACGAAGCCGAAAATGAGCTGACGTTTCAGTGGGATAACTTCCATCAACCAGGCATTAAGGAAGATAGCTATCAGGATCCCGGCGTTCAGGAAGGTAAAGGTGTTGCTCATGCTGGAAACCGGCAGGCCGAAATATTCGGCGATATTGCCCATAACCATGCCGGTAACAATGACCAGTGCGCCGGTCAGGCCGTAAGAGAAAAAGCTGATCCAGGTGAGAAGCAATCGATTACTTTTAGTCATTAAGATACATCCTTGTGATGTATAAGAGGTTAAAAAAACGCAAAAAAAGAGTTCAGATAACAGCAGCACAGGCTGCCGAGTCATGCCGTACAACTTTTATTGGCCGATTATCCAGAAAGGAACGGACCAGTTTTGTGATGGGACGGGTATTTTTAATGCAAGCCGTAAAGTTATGCAAAATTAATATGTGATTCAGGTCACGTTTTATTGAAAATTGCGAGAAATAAGGCCAATTTTCGCCCATTTAAGCCGCCTCCCTCAATCTCCTTTTTCGCTGTTACGGCAGCGAATGTAAAAGCATTGATTGTCTATCCCTGCCAAATCATAGAAAATAGCCGGCTATAACTTTTATTACCGCTTTGCCTGATGCCGTTCTGGCTAAAATCAATACCGATGCAGGGCGGACAACCGCAGAAACGTGGAAAAACATGTCTCCTAGTGAATACGCCCTCGAAGTCGCCAAACGTCGCACCTTCGCCATTATCTCGCACCCCGATGCGGGTAAAACTACCATCACTGAAAAAGTACTGTTATTCGGACAGGCTATTCAGACCGCCGGTACGGTAAAAGGCCGTGGCTCTAACAACCACGCCAAGTCCGACTGGATGGAGATGGAAAAACAGCGTGGTATCTCGATTACCACTTCCGTGATGCAGTTCCCTTACCGTAATGCGCTGGTTAACCTGCTCGATACCCCGGGGCACGAGGACTTCTCCGAAGATACCTACCGTACGCTGACCGCGGTTGACTGCTGCCTGATGGTAATCGACGCCGCGAAGGGCGTTGAGGATCGTACCCGTAAGCTGATGGAAGTGACCCGTCTGCGCGATACGCCGATCCTGACCTTTATGAACAAGCTTGACCGCGACATCCGTGACCCGATGGAAGTCATGGACGAAGTGGAGCGCGAGCTTAAAATCGCCTGTTCGCCAATTACCTGGCCTATCGGCTGCGGCAAACTGTTTAAAGGGGTTTACCACCTCTATAAAGATGAAACCTATCTTTATCAGACCGGTAAAGGCCACACCATTCAGGAAGTTCGTATCGTTAAAGGATTGAACAATCCCGACCTCGATGCGGCTATCGGCGAAGAGCTGGCAGCGCAGCTGCGTGACGAGCTAGACCTGGTGCAGGGCGCTTCTCACGAGTTCGACCATGAAGCCTTCCTGAGCGGTGACCTGACGCCGGTGTTCTTCGGTACCGCGCTGGGTAACTTCGGCGTAGACCATATGCTCGACGGTCTGGTCGAGTGGGCGCCTGCGCCAATGCCGCGCAAAACCGACGTGCGCGAAGTCGTTGCCGCTGACGAGAAGTTCACTGGTTTTGTGTTCAAGATTCAGGCCAACATGGACCCGAAACACCGCGACCGCGTAGCCTTTATGCGCGTGGTGTCCGGTAAATACGAAAAAGGCATGAAGCTGCGCCAGGTTCGTACCGGTAAAGACGTGGTGATTTCCGACGCGCTGACCTTTATGGCCGGCGACCGTTCTCACGTTGAGGAAGCTTACCCGGGCGATATCATCGGTCTGCACAACCACGGCACGATTCAGATTGGCGATACCTTTACTCAGGGTGAAAACATGAAGTTCACCGGTATCCCTAACTTTGCGCCAGAGCTGTTCCGCCGTATCCGTCTGCGTGACCCGTTGAAGCAAAAGCAGTTGCTTAAAGGTCTGGTTCAGCTGTCGGAAGAGGGTGCGGTGCAGGTGTTCCGTCCGCTTATCAACAACGACCTGATCGTGGGAGCGGTGGGTGTGCTGCAGTTTGAAGTTGTCGTGGCGCGTCTGAAGAGCGAATACAACGTTGAGGCGATTTACGAGTCGGTCAACGTTTCTACCGCACGTTGGGTTGAATGCTCAGACGTGAAGAAATTCGAAGACTTTAAGCGTAAGTGTGAGTTTAACCTGGCGCTGGACGGTGGGGACAACCTGACTTATATCGCACCTACGATGGTTAACCTCAATATCACCAAAGAGCGTTATCCTGAGGTTGATTTCCGCAAAACGCGCGAGCATTAATCTGCCGCACGCGTTTTCAGCGTTTCAAATTTCTCCTAAAAGACGGCGCAAGAGCCGTCTTTTTTTATGATTTTTTTCTGAATATTAGTTTCATTGTGAAATTACTTTGCACATTTTTGTCGGTTTTTTCGCCTATAATGGCCTAAAATGCTCGGACTTATCTGTATTACAGGTTAATTAGCCATTCTTACTACAGTTTTGTTCATGGTCGGCTATATTAAATAAACGCACAACGAAAGGCAGGTTTAAACGCTGGCCTCGGGATTCTAAGTAGAGACTTGTGCTGATTTATTAGAATTCACAGTGAAGTGTCACAGTAATGAATTTAAGTCGCCACGACCATGTGGTGTACAGAGTCCTAAATTTTTGGGCTCCCAAACTGTTAAGGAAGAAATCGATGAAAAAGTCTAATTTTGCATACTCAATGATGGCCGTTGTTCTGGGTACCGCCCTGATGAGCGGTAGTGCACTGGCTGCAACCGCTGAAAGCACGATGAATTCTGCGGGTGCAAAAATCGATAGCTCCATGAAGAAAGTTGATGGCTACATGGGCGATAGCGCCACCACAGCAAAAGTTAAAAGCGCTTTGGTAGACGATAAAGCAATCAAAAGCACCGACATTTCAGTTAAAACAGACAATGGCGTCGTGACACTGAGCGGTTTCGTCGGCTCTCAGGCAGAAGCGGAACAAGCTGTCGCGGTAGCCACCAAAGTTGAAGGCGTTAAATCCGTCAGCGACAAATTGCATACTAAAGACAGCAAGACTCAGTCAGTGAAAGGCTATGCGGGCGACACCGCCACCACGACCTCCGTAAAAGCCAAACTGCTGGCCGATGACATCGTGCCATCACGCATGGTTAAAGTTGAGACTACCGATGGCGTCGTTCAACTGTCAGGTACGGTAAAAGATCAGGCTCAGTCTGACCGCGCTGAAAGCGTTGCCAAGACCGTTAGCGGCGTGAAGAGCGTCAAAAACGACCTGAAAGTTCAGCCTTAATCCCTCTGAACGCGTTGCCTGCCCCACGGTGGGCAACAACCCTGACAGTTCTTATTGTTAATTAGAAAGGTCAGCGGCTTATTAGTAGAAATTTTTGGAACCACGAGTACTGAATAAAATAGAACGATTAACGATTTTTTTACCTGAAAAATCACTGAGTTTTCATCCGTTTTGTTTTTTTCAAGCTATCTTTAATACTGTACATCTTATTAAGTATCTACAGTAATAGCCGTTATTCAGGACGCATTTGTTAACCGAGTGACGTACGAATATTTTAAATAGGGTAAGGAGAAGCTTATGTTTCGTTGGGGTATTATATTTCTTATCATCGCGTTAATCGCGGCAGCTCTTGGTTTCGGTGGACTGGCAGGTACAGCGGCCTGGGCTGCAAAAGTGGTCTTCGTAGTCGGTATCATCCTGTTCCTGGTGAGCCTGTTTACCGGTCGTAAGCGTTTATGACGCTGTGAAGACTAAAGGATAAACTGATATTTATCTGATATTTCCCGGAGATTAAAAGGAATAACCTCGTAAGGCGCAGGGACGTAATGGAAGAGCCTGATGTTATTCATAAGCGTTATTTCCCATGCCGTATCCATGATGGAAACTGCACCTGATTTACAGGAAGTAACGATTTAATCTCCGGGATTTTGCAAGAAAGTGACGGATCGGTAAAAGACGGAGTATGCTCATCACAAAGAAGTGATTTTTGAGGAGTCTTCGTTGGGATACAGAATACCGGTCACGCTGGGTAACATTGAGCCCCTGGCCTATAAACCCTACATGCCGGGTAAAATCGCGTTGGTTTGTGAAGGCGGCGGGCAACGAGGCATCTTCACAGCGGGTGTGCTGGATGAATTTCAGCGTGCAGGCTTCAATCCATTTGATCTCCTGATCGGCAGTTCTGCCGGTGCTCAAAACCTTTCAGCGTATATATGCGGTCAGCCAGGCTACGCCCGGCGAGTCATCACGCGCTACACCACCAGCCCTAATTTCTTCAATCCTCTGCGATTTGTGCGCGGTGGACACCTTATCGATCTCGATTGGTACATTGATACTATTTCTAAAACCATGCCGCTGGCGATAGACACCGCCGAAAAGCTGCTGATTGATGGCCGGGAATTCCTGATGTGTGCCTGTCGCAGTGACGACTATGAGCCCAACTATTTTGCCCCCACCCGCGACAGCTGGCTGCCGGTGATTAAGGCCTCGAGCGCGATTCCGGGTTTCTACCGCATGGGCGTGGACCTCGACGGTATCAGCTATCAGGATGGCGGCATTAGCGATGCGATTCCCGTTGAGGAAGCCTACCGTCGCGGCGCCGACACGATTGTGGTTATCCGCACCGTGCCTTCCGCGATGTTCTATACGCCGCAGTGGATGAAACGTATGGAGCAGTGGCTGAGCGAGAGCAGCCTGCAACAGCTGGTGCACATGGTGCAGCATCATGAAAAGAGCTATCACCGTATTCAGCAGTTTATCGAGAACCCCCCTGGCAACCTGCGTATCTTTGAAATCTTCCCGCCGAAGCCGTTGGCCAGTCATGCGCTGGGCAGTCGCTTACCGGCTCTGAACCAGGATTATCACCTCGGACGCCGCTGCGCGCGCTATTTCTTGTCGATTGCCTCGCACTGGCTCATGCAGCGTGAAAATGACCAGCCGCTGCCGATCATGACTCCGCGTCCGAGAAGACCGCAGATAGTCGTGCCACCGATTGTCTCGCCTGAGATTGAATTGCCGGTTAGCCCGGTGGCGGCTGCAAATCAGTCTGACCTGATTATTCCTGATACTGCCGTGGCCGATGCCCGCCTTGCTGACCCGATTGCGCTGTCTGATAGCGGTAGCGAGAGTCCTTTCCTGCAAGCGGTTAATGCCTTTAAGGACGATATTTCAACCGCCATCAGCGCGCTCGCAGTCAGAAAATCAGCTTCTGAGATTTCCGTCGAGCGGCCAAAGACTGAGGGAGAAGGAGACAAGCTGTGAAGCCGGGATTGATAGACACTCACTGCCATTTTGATTTCCCTCCCTTCAGCGGTAACGAAGTTCAGAGTCTGCAAATGGCTGCCGAAGCGGGCGTTAACCAATTGATTGTGCCGGCGGTCGAGTCAGCACATTTTGCCCGCATCGAGGCGCTAGCCGAAAAACATCCTCAGGTTTTTGCCGCATTGGGGTTGCACCCTATCTGTATCGCCTCGCACAGCGAAGCCTGCCTTGAGAAGCTGGACCAACGTTTATCTGCACAGAATGAAAAGGTCGTCGCCCTGGGCGAAACCGGATTAGACCTTTATATGGAAACGCCGATGTTTGATAAACAGCAGCGTTTCCTGCGGGCGCAGTTCAAGCTGGCGAAGCAGTACAACCTGCCGATTATCCTTCATTCGCGGCGCACCCATGACCCCCTTGCCGCCATGCTGCGTAAAGCCGCACTCCCGGCAACGGGCGTGGTGCATGGTTTTGCCGGCAGCCTGTCGCAGGCCGAAGCCTTCGTGCGCCTTGGTTTCTCGATAGGCGTCGGTGGGACTATCACCTATGAGCGGGCGCATAAAACCCGTCAGGTGATGGCCAGGCTACCGCTTTCTTCGCTGTTGCTGGAGACCGATGCACCGGATATGCCGTTACAGGGCTTTCAGGGAGAGCCGAACCGACCCGAGCGGGCGGCCAGAGTCTTTACCGTGCTGTGCGAACTTCGTAATGAATCGCCAGAAGAGATTGCTCAGGCGCTGCGCGAAAATACCCGTCGTCTCTTTAATCTCAATGTCCCCCCTCAATGATGTGATGTTATTTAAATAACATTTACACTCGGCAATATTGGCCTTTTATAACTCTAATTTGTGATTTTTGCCGTAGTCTCTCCTAAAAATGTTATTTAAATAACATGTCGCGGTGGGGTAAAATCCTCTCATGAAGCGCGTTACCCGCATCAGCGATTGTCATGATTCGGGTATACACTTTTACTCTATGCCCGAAGGTGGGTATACGGCTATAACGTGATGTGAATCTCATTTTTTTGAGTAACGTTGCAATCAAATTTCATTTTGTGTGAAATACTGCACACCATAAATGGCGTAAACCTGTTCAAATTATCCCAACAGGTGACGGATTGTCCCGGCTGTGTGCCCAGTTTTGACGGCCTGTCAGAATTGAAAATTGTTGGAGAGTGTTATGACTGATTTACTCGCAGCGGCGCAGCGCGCACTGAATCTGATGGATTTAACCACCCTGAACGAAGACGATACCGACGCGAAGGTGATTGCTCTGTGTCAGCAGGCTAAAAGCCCGGCGGGCAATACGGCGGCTATCTGTATCTATCCACGGTTTATTCCCGTTGCGCGCAAAGCGCTGCGCGAGCAAGGCACGCCGGACGTACGCATTGCGACCGTGACCAACTTCCCGCACGGCAATGACGATATCGAGATTGCGCTGGCCGAGACACGCGCGGCGATTGCCTACGGCGCAGACGAAGTCGACGTGGTCTTCCCTTACCGTGCCTTGATAGCCGGTAACGAGCAGGTGGGTGCAGAGCTGGTAAAAGTGTGCGCAGAGGCCTGTCATGACGCCAACATTCTGCTGAAAGTGATCGTCGAAACCGGTGAGCTCAAGCAGGAATCACTGATCCGCAAAGCTTCCGAGATTGCCATCAAGGCGGGGGCAGACTTTATCAAGACCTCAACCGGCAAGGTGCCTGAAAATGCGACCCTGCGCAGCGCTGAGCTGATGCTGAACGTCATCAAAGACATGAACGTTGCCGAGTCCGTTGGTTTTAAACCTGCCGGCGGCGTGAAAACCGCAGAAGACGCCGCGCAGTATCTGGCGCTGGCTGACAATATTTTGGGCCGTGAATGGGCCGATGCCCGCCACTTCCGCTTTGGCGCCTCCAGCCTGTTGGCGAGCCTGCTGACCACGCTTGGCCATCAGGGACAGAAGTCCGGCAGCGGCTACTGATAACCCCTGCGAGGCGGCGGCGCGTTGCTGCATGCCTCGTTTTTTACTGCTGATATTGTGCTGTCCTCTCTGTATCCAAACTGGGGTGTGAACGTGGCTTCTGTACAAAAAACCTTTCTGGCTCAGGAAATTATTCGCAAGAAACGTGACGGACAACCGTTAAGTGAAGAAGAAATTCGTTTCTTTATTAATGGTGTTCGCGACAGCAAGGTTTCTGAAGGTCAAATTGCCGCGCTGGCAATGACTATCTATTTCAATGATATGAACATGGATGAACGCGTAGCGCTAACTATGGCGATGCGCGATTCCGGCACAGTGTTGAACTGGAAGCCTCTGGCGCTTAACGGGCCGATTGTCGATAAGCACTCTACCGGCGGCGTGGGTGATGTTACCTCGCTGATGCTCGGGCCGATGGTTGCCGCCTGCGGTGGCTATGTGCCGATGATTTCGGGTCGTGGTCTGGGCCACACCGGCGGTACGCTCGACAAACTCGAGAGTATTCCAGGATTCGACATTTTCCCCGACGATGAGCGCTTCAGAAAGATTATTCAGGACGTCGGTATCGCGATTATAGGACAGACCAGCTCGCTGGCGCCTGCCGACAAACGCTTCTATGCGACCCGCGATATCACCGCGACGGTAGATTCGATTCCGCTGATCACCGCCTCTATTCTGGCGAAGAAACTGGCTGAGGGGTTGGATGCGCTGGTCATGGACGTTAAAGTTGGCTCCGGCGCGTTTATGCCGACCTTCGAACTGTCGCAGGATCTGGCGCAGGCGATTGTTGACGTCGCCAACGGCGCAGGTTGCAAAACCACCGCTCTGCTGACCGACATGAATCAGGTGCTGGCCTCCAGCGCAGGCAACGCGGTAGAAGTGCGTGAAGCGGTCCGCTTCCTGACCGGTGAATACCGTAGCCCGCGTCTATTCGAGGTGACCATGGCGCTGAGCGTCGAGATGCTGCTTTCCTCGGGATTAGCGCAGGACGACGCGGATGCTCGCCGTAAACTGCAGGCGGTGCTCGACAACGGCCGTGCGGCGGAAGTCTTTGGTAAAATGGTGGCGGCGCAGAAAGGTCCGACAGACTTTGTAGAAAATTATGACCGCTATCTGCCTCAGGCGACCCTGAGCAAGAGGGTGTATTCAGAAAGGACCGGGATTGTTACCTCAATGGATACCCGCGCCCTGGGTATGAGCGTTGTGGCACTTGGCGGCGGACGTCGCCGTGCCAGCGACGCTATCGATTACAGCGTTGGGTTAACCCATATGGCGCGCCTCGGCCAGCAGGTTGATACTCAGCAGCCTCTGGCAATGATCCACGCCAACAGTGAAGAAGCCTGGCAACAGGCTGCCGATGCGGTACGTTCGGCCATCGTGTTGAGCGACGAGGCGCCAGAGACGCTGCCGGTGGTTTATCGCCGTATTAGCTGACGGCGTTGGCCCGGTTAACCCATTCACCAAAAGCGGCGGCCGTGCTGCCGCTTGCAACGCGTATTAATGCGCAGGAGAGCAAAATGAAACGTACATTTATCATGGTGTTGGACTCATTTGGAATAGGCGCCAGTGAAGACGCCGAACGCTTTGGTGACGTGGGTTCGGACACGCTGGGCCACATCGCCGAGGCCTGTGCCAGCGGCAAAGCCAATGTAGGCCGTAAAGGTCCGCTGCATTTACCCAATCTGACTGCGTTAGGTCTGGCGAAAGCCGCCGAAGCCTCAAGCGGCCATTTCCCGGCTGGGTTGGACGCTAATGCCGAGATAATCGGCGCGTATGCCTACGCCAAAGAACTGTCTTCCGGCAAAGATACGCCGTCAGGCCACTGGGAAATCGCCGGTGTGCCGGTATTGTTTGACTGGGGCTACTTCTCAGAGGAGACCAACAGCTTCCCGCAGGAGCTGCTCGACAAGCTGGTTGAGCGCGCTAATCTACCGGGGTATCTCGGTAACTGCCACTCTTCCGGTACCGTTGTGCTGGACGCACTGGGCGAAGAACACATGAAAACCGGCAAGCCGATTTTCTACACCTCCGCTGACTCGGTATTCCAGATTGCCTGTCACGAAGAGACTTTTGGCCTCGACCGCCTGTATGAGCTGTGTGAAATCGCTCGTGAAGAGCTGACCGAAGGCGGCTACAACATTGGCCGCGTCATTGCGCGTCCGTTTGTGGGTGACAAGGCCGGGCACTTCGAGCGTACCGGTAACCGCCACGACCTCGCGGTAGAACCGCCTGCGCCGACCATCCTGAAAAAGCTGGTCGACGAGAAGCAGGGCGAGGTGGTTTCCGTCGGTAAGATTGCCGATATTTATGCCCACGTCGGCATTACCAAAAAAGTCAAAGCCACCGGTCTGGACGCACTGTTTGATGCTACGGTTAAAGAGATGAAGGCTGCTGGCGATCGGACTATCGTCTTCACCAACTTCGTTGATTTTGACTCAGCCTATGGCCACCGTCGCGACGTACCGGGTTATGCGGCTGCATTGGAGCTTTTTGACCGCCGCCTGCCTGAACTGCTGGAGCTGGTCAAAGAAGATGACATCATTATTCTGACCGCTGACCATGGCTGTGACCCTACCTGGCGCGGCACCGATCATACTCGCGAGCACATCCCGGTATTGATCTATGGTCCAAAAGTGAAGCCCGGCTTCCTTGGCGCGCGTGATACCTTTGCCGATATCGGACAAACTGTTGCCAGCTACTTTGACCTGTCACCAATGGAATACGGAAAATCCATGCTTTAAGGCGGATTTTTTGCGAAACTTCTATTTTATATCCCATGATTATAAGGAATGTTATTTATGGCAACGCCACACATTAATGCAGAAATGGGCGATTTCGCAGACGTAGTCCTGATGCCTGGCGATCCGCTGCGCGCTAAACATATTGCCGAAACGTTCCTGGAAGATATCAAGCAGGTCAACGACGTTCGCGGCATGCTGGGCTTTACCGGCACCTACAAAGGCCGCAAAATTTCAGTAATGGGCCACGGTATGGGCATCCCATCCTGCTCGATTTATGCCAAAGAGCTGATTACCGAGTTCGGCGTGAAGAAAATCATCCGTGTAGGCTCCTGTGGCGCAGTGCGTGAAGACGTAAAACTGCGCGACGTGGTGATCGGCATGGGTGCCTGCACCGACTCTAAAGTTAACCGTATGCGTTTCAAAGACCATGACTACGCGGCAATTGCCGACTACGACATGGTGCGCAATGCGGCAGACGCGGCGGCGGCAAAAGGCATCAATGCTCGCGTTGGCAACATCTTCTCCGCTGACCTGTTCTACACCCCAGATCCGCAGATGTTCGACGTGATGGAAAAATACGGCATTCTGGGCGTTGAGATGGAAGCAGCAGGTATCTACGGCGTTGCTGCCGAGTTTGGTGCCAAGGCGCTGGCTATATGTACTGTTTCTGACCACATTCGCAGCGGCGAGCAGACCACGGCGGCCGAGCGTCAGACAACCTTCAACGACATGATTGAGATAGCGCTGGAATCCGTACTGCTGGGCGATAAAGCCTAAGCTTTCAGCGGATTGAAGGCATAAAAAAACGGAGGCCCAAGAGCCTCCGTTTTCATTGATAATCCTGCGATTGTCTCTTGCCGCTTCTATTGATTAACTGTCTTGCCTGCGTCTTACTCTTTGTCCTTATCTTCTTCTTTCTGCTCGCGGCTGCGCTGCAAATTTCGGTAGGCGGCCTGTACGGCCTCGAGTTCGGCTTCTTCTTCCGGCGTTAAGGTCGGCTTATCCTCTATGCGCTCCTCGGCGATGGCAATCACCAGCGGCTCATTGTTATGCTCCGGCAGGTCATCGTCTTCATCGCGCTCCTTCAGGCGCGTACTGGCGGTCAACAGGAACGGCGACTGTTCCCAGCGGCTGCGTCGACCCTGCAACAGCGTACGGGCCAGAATAATGCCGATAGCCAGCGCTAGCAGCATCATCAGGCGCAGCAAGTTGGTGGTGTTATCGACCTGCTTGGCCTCGGTTGCCAGCACGTGGGTGTCGAGCGTCATGCGCAGAAACCCGCTCGGGCCGTCCTTATCACCAATAGGTTGTACAATCTGGTGGTTGAAATAGCTGCCTGCGCGCTTACCGTCGAGCGCCAGCCTGTCGCGCACCGGCACTGTCTCACCTGAATGGGCTATCAACGAACCATCGAGTTGGTAAACGCTGGCATCAAGTATGCGACTGTGATCGGTAAGTTGATTTAAAATGGTGGTAATCTGCGCGATATCCGCGCCATCATTCTGACTGTCCATCAGGGGAGCCAGAGAGAATGCCACCTGGCGAGCGAGCGTTTGTGTCAGCTGCTCGACCTGTTGAGATCGCGCTAACTGGTGGCCTAGGCTAAAATAGGACGCACCTTGCATCAATAGAACTAATAAAGCTAAGCAAATCAGCACAATAACCGTGCGGTGTCTGCGAAGTTTCAGTTTGGCCTCTGCCATTCTGTTTCCTTAAGGTATTCGACGACTTTAATGTTGCCAGAAGCGTTAGCGATAGGGTAGCTTGATGCGTCGTTTTATCGCGGCCCCTCTGCTATTTGCTCTTACAGGAGAAATCATGCCAAACCGTCTGACCTATTGCGATCTTCCTTCCGAGATCCACCAATGGCCGGGACTTCCACTTTCACTCAGCGGTGACGAAGTGATGCCGCTCGATTACCGGGCAGGGCACACAGGCTGGCTCCTGTACAGTAGAAAGCTCAATAAAATCAGCATCAGTCAGTTTCAGAGCCGCCTTGGTCGTGCGTTAGTGGTCGTCAGTGCCTGGATGGTCGAGGACTATCAGGTCGTGCGCCTGGCCGGTCCGTTAACGCCGGACGTTTTCGAGCTGGCTGAAAACTTTGAATTCGACATTACTCCGCTGCGTAAGGTTCCGCACATGCGTACCCCGGGCCTGCTGGTCATGGACATGGATTCTACTGCAATCGAGATCGAATGCATCGATGAAATTGCCAAACTGGCCGGCGTCGGCGAGCAGGTGGCTGAAGTCACCGAACGCGCCATGCGCGGCGAGCTGGATTTTTCCGCCAGTCTGCGTCAGCGCGTCGGCACGCTGAAAGATGCCGATGCCAATATTCTGCTGAAAGTGCGCGAAACGCTGCCTTTCATGCCGGGTCTCAGGGTTATGGTTGCCCGCCTGCAGGAACTGGGTTGGCACGTCGCCATCGCCTCCGGCGGCTTCACCTACTACGCCAACTACCTTCGCGACGAGCTGGACCTGGTTGCCGCCGTGGCCAACGAGCTGGAAATCTATGACGGCAAGCTGACCGGTGAAGTGATTGGCCCTATCGTCGACGCACAGCATAAAGCCGACACGCTGCTGGCGCTGGCCGAAAAACTCGGCATTCCGAAAGAGCAAACCGTGGCTATCGGTGACGGCGCTAATGATCTGAAGATGATGTCGGTCGCAGGGTTGGGTATCGCCTACCACGCCAAGCCGAAAGTCTACGAACAGGCCGAAGTCTGCATCCGTCATGCCGACCTGATTGGCCTGCTTTGCATTCTCAGCGGCAGCGTAGCGTAATTTGAACAACGGGGCGTTTGCGCCCCAAAAAAGAGGTATGTTGTGGCAAAAGCAGCAAAACGCGCGTTTGTGTGTAATGAATGCGGCGCAGATTATCCGCGCTGGCAGGGGCAATGCAGTGCCTGTCAGGCCTGGAACTCCATTACCGAAGTCCGTTTGGCTGCTTCTCCTACCGTCGCACGCAACGAACGTCTCACGGGCTATGCCGGTGATGCGGGCGTTAGCCGCGTGCAGAAACTGTCGGAAATCAGCCTCGACGAGACCCCACGCTTTAGCACCGGTTTCAAAGAGTTTGACCGCGTACTGGGGGGCGGCGTGGTGCCGGGCAGTGCTATCCTTATCGGCGGTAATCCCGGAGCCGGTAAAAGTACGCTGCTGCTGCAAATTCTCTGCAAGCTTGGCGAAAACATGAAGACGCTGTACGTCACCGGCGAGGAGTCGCTCCAGCAGGTGGCGATGCGCGCGCACCGTCTCGGCCTGCCGACCGCCAGCATGAACATGCTGTCAGAAACCAGCATCGAGCAAATCTGCCTGATTGCCGATCAGGAGCAGCCGAAGTTGATGGTGATCGACTCCATTCAGGTGATGCACATGGCGGATATCCAGTCTTCACCGGGGACCGTAGCGCAGGTGCGTGAAAGCGCGGCCTATCTGACCCGCTATGCCAAAACGCGTGGCGTGGCGATCGTGATGGTCGGCCACGTCACTAAAGACGGCTCGCTGGCCGGCCCGAAAGTGCTTGAGCACTGCATCGACTGTTCGGTGCTGCTCGACGGTGACGCCGATTCGCGATTCCGCACCCTACGCAGCCACAAGAACCGCTTTGGCGCGGTCAACGAGCTTGGCGTTTTCGCTATGACCGAACAGGGGCTGCGTGAAGTGAATAACCCATCGGCCATCTTCCTCAGTCGCGGTGACGAGATAACCTCGGGCAGCTCGGTGATGGTGCTGTGGGAAGGAACCCGACCGCTGCTGGTTGAGATTCAGGCGCTGGTGGACCATTCGATGATGGGCAATCCACGGCGCGTGGCGGTGGGGCTTGAGCAGAACCGACTGGCGATTCTGCTGGCGGTGCTGCATCGTCACGGTGGCCTGCAGATGGCGGATCAGGACGTATTTGTCAACGTGGTGGGCGGTGTGAAAGTCACCGAGACCAGTGCCGACCTTGCGCTGCTGCTCTCTCTGGTATCGAGCCTGCGAGATAGGCCTTTGCCGCAGGACCTGGTGGTGTTTGGCGAGGTGGGACTGGCGGGAGAAATCCGTCCGGTGCCAAGCGGTCAGGAGCGCATTACCGAGGCCGCGAAGCACGGATTCAAGCGCGCTATCGTGCCACACGCCAACGTGCCGAAGAAGGTGCCTGAGGGAATGAAAGTATTTGGCGTTAAAAAACTGGCCGACGCTCTGGCAATTCTGGACGACCTCTAATCAACACAAGGACCCGCTATGCCGCAGTTTGATTATCTTAAGGCAGCGATTAAGCAACAGGGATGTACGCTGCAGCAGGTGGCTGAAGCCAGCGGAATGACCAAGGGTTATCTCAGCCAGTTGTTGAATGACAAGATTAAAAGCCCCAGTGCTCAAAAGCTGGAGGCGTTGCACCGTTTTCTGGATCTGGAATTTCCTCGTCGCGAGAAGAAGATTGGCGTAGTGTTCGGCAAGTTTTATCCGCTGCATACCGGCCATATTTATTTGATTCAGCGTGCCTGTAGTCAGGTCGATGAGTTGCACATCATCCTCGGCTATGATGAGCCGCGTGACCGTGAGCTGTTTGAGAACAGTTCAATGTCACAGCAGCCGACGCTCAGCGATCGTCTGCGCTGGCTGCTGCAAACCTTCAAGTATCAGAAAAATATTCATATTCATGCATTTAACGAAGAAGGCATGGAGCCATACCCGCACGGCTGGGACGTGTGGAGTCAGGGGATTACGGCCTTTATGCTGCAAAAAGGCATTCACCCCAACACCATCTATTCCAGCGAAGAGAACGATGCACCGCGTTATCGCGAGCATCTGGGCATTGATACGGTGCTTATCGATCCGAAACGTTCGTTTATGAAGATCAGCGGATCGCAGATTCGCCGTGACCCGTTCCGTTACTGGGACTATATCCCGACTGAGGTGAAGCCGTTTTTCGTGCGCACCGTGGCGGTGCTGGGCGGGGAGTCGAGCGGCAAGTCGACGTTGGTCAATAAGCTTGCCAACATCTTTAACACTACCAGTGCCTGGGAATACGGTCGCGAATATATTTTCTCGCATCTTGGCGGTGACGAGATGGCGCTACAGTATTCCGACTATGACAAAATTGCGTTGGGTCAGGCACAGTATATTGACTTTGCCGTTAAATATGCCAATAAAGTGGCCTTCATCGATACTGACTTTTTGACCACGCAGGCGTTCTGCAAAAAATACGAGGGCCGCGAGCATCCGTTTGTACAGGCGCTGGTGGACGAATACCGTTTCGACCTGGTTATTCTGCTCGAGAATAATACGCCCTGGGTCGCCGACGGCCTGCGCAGTCTCGGTAGCTCGCTGGATCGCGCCGAGTTTCAAACCATGCTGATTGAGATGATGGAGAAAAATAATATCGCCTTCACCCATGTCACGTCGTCTGATTACGATCAACGTTTTCTGGACTGCGTCGAGCTGGTTCAGAAGATGCTGGGCGATGAAGGCTCAACTATCGGTTCGTAATTTCTTTCGTAACAAAGGAATAGATAATAATATTCCTTTGTTATTTACAGAGTGAATATACTGTTTCTCTTAGTCGAGAATATTCTCTATCCGCAGTAGATATTTCTATTTTAAATAGCCTTCATATTATTCACCTTTTAATAATGCTACCTTATTTCATATCAAACGCCTTTGTATTTAATTATTTTTAATTCAAAGTGTTATTTTATTTTATTATCCTCTGGTAGCAATATGAAATTCAATCCTGTATTACAAGTGATGTTGTTATTAACTGCATCATTTACCTCCTTATATTCCCATGCGGTAGTCATGAATCACCCGACTTTTATTAAAAACGGCGGCGATGTTAATAATATTCCTAATACTCTTGAAATGGCTTACGGCCCCCTGCGAGAAAAAGCGTTATCCGCACGTTTTGACGCGGTAGGTAAAATTTATGCCTGTACGGCTACCTGGTTGGGCGACAGCAAAGACGGCAAGAAGAGCTATATTTTAACGGGTGCCCACTGTGCCGACTGGAAAGAACCCACCGCCGCGAAGGGGCCTTACGTGGGTCAATTCAAGGATAAAAACGGCAAGGTTATCGCCGAGGATGGGGTGTATTATTCCGGGCCATACCGTATAAATCCGCCGGAAGAAATGGGCGGCAACGGCAGCGATATCGCTATGCTGGTACTGAACAAAAAAGCCGACATGCTTGATAGCAAAGGGCAACCTGTGAGTCAGCCGTGGATCTATGACGGCAGTGAAGAAATAAATAATACCGTCAATTTCCTGGGCTATGGCAACTGGGGTACCGGCGATGTGTCCGCAAACGGTCAGTCACCGCAGGACGACTTCGCGCCGCAGGAAGGCTCCAAACGCGCTGCTGGCGAAAGCGTTATCGATGAACTCTTTGCGATGGATTACGCCCTGAGTGCGCCTTACCATCCGAATCAAGACTCCAAAGCCTGGGCACGCCTCGCGCCGGGCGACAGCGGCAGCGCCTGGTGGCAGCATCACCGTGGATTCTGGAGCATCGTCGGTGTCACTAAGGGCGGCTCAATGACCTCTTCTCACGCCGTTCGCGTCGCTAAATATGCGCAGTGGATTAAGAGCGTATATCCGCAGGTTCGCACCTTTACCAGCATGACCACTGTCGATGCTACGCATGAGCTGAAATTGCCTGACCTGTCGCATGAGGCGAAGGACAGCTCCGTGAGTTATACCGTTCCGAAGCAGTCGGCGGCGACCGGTCCGACGGACGCAGACTGGGATTTAGGTCAGGGTCATAGCATTATTCAACTTAACCTGCGCGATGTGAACCAAGGTTATTATCATCAGGTCAATATCCGCGCCTGGCGCGACGTTGGCTGTGCCAAAGCGCCGATGAACAGTGCGGTGAGCTGCGGTCAGAATCAGAGTTCGCTGGTGCTGAAATTTATGAGTGAGGACAATGAATCTCTGCCAGCCGGGCACTATCAAGGCGTATTCACTGTCTCGGCGCAAGGCTGGAATGACAAAGCTTATACCAACACCTTGACGCTTCACGCGGATATCAGGATTACTGATGAGGAAACGTCTAATCCTGAGCCTGAATATCCAAATTACCAGCGCGGACATGCTTATAAAGCGGGTGATATTGTGACGGCGAGAAACGGCAAACTTTATCAGTGTAAAGGCTTCCCCTATACCGCTTACTGCGGTTACAAAAGCGCGGCCTACGAACCCGGTAAGGGCGTAGCGGCGTATCTTGCATGGAAAGCGTTACGGTAAATCCAGCGAATAAAAAAGCCATCAACGATCGACGTCGTTGGTGGCTTTTTGTCGTCCTGGCCCGCAAAGCGGACGGCCTCAGCCAACGGCGTGCAGGAAGTAGGATCGCGGGCTCATGCTCATAGAGAGCACTTCTTTCACCAGCTTGTCGATACCGGCCTTCGCTTCAATAAGGCTGGTTGCCACCATATAAGCGGGCGTGGTCACCAGACTGTTTTTCACGTCCACTACCGTTTCATCATACGACGTGCGTTTATGTACAGCGCCCATGCTCTCGAGAATTTCGATAGTGTCGCGGTCATTGCCTATGGTCAGTTCTACGCCTTCACCATAAATCAGCGGGGCCAGTACTGGCGCAATCGAAAGGTATCCAGCCGGCTTGTTCTCATCTTTGAAACTGTTGAGAACCTCTAACGTCTCGCTGTGGATATCGCAGTCGGGACCTTTGAACGCAAAGTCAGAGAGGTTGATGGCAACACCGGCACCGCCCAGTACGATAACGGCGCTGAATTCGCGACTGTGGCATTCGGCAACGGCTTTAATTTCGCCGCGAACCATCCTTGCCGCCTCAACCAGCACGTTTCTTTCCTGATGCGACACTTCACCGGTAATGTGATTAATTATATGGTGATGCAGCATATCGGGCGCAAAGCATTGATAAGTCACCTGACTGCTCTCGAGCGCCAGAAGGGTCAGCACGACTTCATTGACATCGGCACCGTCATATACGCCGCAGCCGGAAAGAATAACCGCTACTTTTTTGCCATTCATCAACAGTCCCTCTTTTTATCAATGTGCTGAGAATTTTATTTTTGTTCAAAAATAATGGCCCCTTTGTGATCTGTATTAAGGATGTCGGTTTTATTTAATTTAAAACCCTGCGCTTTGTGAAGAGGGTCACTTTGCGGGGCAGATAAAACGCCGTCGCAAAAAAAGGCCGCACGAGGGCAGCCTTGGGGAAAATGCACAGTCACTATTTAGAACGTCACGATTTAGAAAGCCACCACAACTTTGCCCTGCATATGGCCGTCGAGCACCTTGTCATGCGCCGCCTGAATGCTTGCGACAGAAAGACCCGTCAGCGTATCGGTCAGGGTGGTTTTTACCTTGCCGGCGTCAACCAAATCGGCCACCTGCTGCAGGATTTTGCCCTGCTCGCCGATGTCCGGCGTGATGTACATGCTGCGGGTGAACATGAATTCCCAGTGCAGCGAGGCGCTTTTCAGCTTGAGCTGGTTTTGATCAAGCGGCTTGCTGTTCTCGACGATAGTGCAGATTTTGCCGAGCGGGGCGATAAGCTTGCCAATCGCTTCCCAGTGGCCGTCGGTATCATTCAGGCAGAAGATGTAATCGACCTGTTTGATATCATGTTTTGCAAGTTCTCCGACTAAATCCTGGTAGTTCACGGTCAGGTCCGCACCGCGCTCGATGCACCAGGCCGCTGACTCTGGGCGAGAGGCGGTCGCGATCACTTTGACTTTGCTACGTTGGGCGGCGAAGGGGATAGCCAGCGAACCTACGCCACCGGCACCGCCAACGATCAGTAGGGTTTTATCGGCATCGGCGTCCTGAATGTGCAGATGCTCGAACAGACCTTCCCAGGCAGTCAGCGCGGTCAACGGCATCGCTGCTGCTTCCGCCCAGTTTAACGAGGTCGGCTTTTTCGCCACGATGCGGTAGTCGATCAGCTGCTCGCTGGCGTTGCTGCCCGAACGGGTAATATCGCCCGCATACCAAACTTCGTCGCCAATGCTGAATCCGCTCGCGCTTTTGCCCACGGCCTTCACGACGCCGCTTGCATCCCAGCCCAATACTTTGGGGGCTTCGAGGCCGTTTTTAACCGCCCCTTTGTGAACTTTGGTATCTACCGGGTTGATGGAGACGGCTTTAATCTCAACCAGTAGGTCATTTTCACCCACTTCTGGCTGCGGTAGCTCGAGGGCAATAAACTGCTGGGGATTTTTAGGGTCAACGGCAATCGCTTTAATAGTCATGATGTCACTCCAATAAGGTGTCTGGGTTTTCTTCAATAACACCAGTGTAGCGGCCGAGAGCCAAGCTGATAAGATGGACAATAATTAACAAAGTGTTCGTCTGAGGTGAACAATTGTGTTTAAGCAACTGCAGGATATGGCGCTGTTTGCGCTGGTGGCCGAAACCGGCAGCTTCACGCTGGCGGCGAAAAGGGCCGGTTTGCCTAAGTCGAGCGTGAGTCAGCGCGTTAGCCAGCTTGAGCAGGGACTGGGGATGCGGCTGTTGAATCGCACCACGCGGCAATTGAACCTGACCTTTGCCGGAGAACGTTATCTGGTGCACTGTCAGGAGATGCTGTTGGCCAGCGAGCGCGCCGAGCTGGCGATTCTGCGCCTCAAGGATAACCCCAGTGGACGCCTGCGCATTACCAGCCCGGCCGGGTTAGGTGCCACGCTGCTAGCGAGGATGAACGCCGAGTTTTCGAAACGTTATCCCGACGTCTCGCTTGAGGTCTCGGTGTCGGATCAGTTGATTGATTTGGTACAGGAAGGCTTCGACGTTGCGCTCAGGAGCGGTAAACCGCAGGACTCATCGTTGATTGGTCGCTCGCTCGGTGAAGGGCCGCGCTACCTGCTTGCCGCACCAGACTATCTCGCTCAGCATCCGCCTCTCACCTTGCCTCAGCAGTTGGAGACGCACAGCTGTATCGGCCATCAGGCGTGGAAGGAGTGGATCCTACGCCGCGGTGACAGCTATCACCGCTGGGTGCTGCCGCCCGCACATCACACCGATAACCTGCTGTATGCACGGGAATGTGCGATTGCCGGGGCAGGGATCACGCTGCTGCCTGCCTTTATGTGCCGCGAAGAAGTGCGTAAGGGGCTGTTGGTGAGAGTGCTGCCCGAGTGGGAGGCGGAGAGCAATTCGCTGTATCTGGTCTATCCGAGCCGTAAGCTCAATTCGCCTGCGTTGGCCTGTTTTATCGATTTTATGCTCAACGACTACGCCTTTGCAGAACACTACCAGACGCCGCTGTAGGCAATAAAAAACCCGGACTGACTGCGTCCGGGTTTTGTATCTAGGCATCTGATTACATAAAGATTATTTAGCGATCTTCTTGTACTTGATACGGCGTGGTTCCAGGGCATCGGCGCCCAGGGTACGCTTCTTGTATTCTTCGTATTCGGTAAAGTTACCTTCGAAGAATTCAACTTTGCCTTCATCCTGATAGTCGAGGATGTGGGTCGCGATACGGTCGAGGAACCAACGGTCGTGGGAAATAACCATCGCACAGCCCGGGAACTCCAGCAGGGCGTTTTCCAGCGCGCGCAGGGTTTCGATATCCAGGTCGTTGGTCGGTTCATCGAGCAGCAGCATGTTGCCTCCAACCTGTAGCAGCTTGGCCAGGTGCAGACGACCGCGCTCACCACCGGACAGTTCGCCAACGCGTTTGCCCTGATCGACGCCTTTAAAGTTAAAGCGGCCAACGTAGGCGCGGCTTGGCATTTCGGTAGTACCGATACGCATGATGTCCTGACCGCCGGAAACTTCTTCCCACACGGTTTTGCTGTTGTCCATTGCATCACGGAACTGATCGACAGAGGCCAGCTTGACGGTTTCGCCCAGCTCGATGTTACCGCCGGTCGGCTGTTCCTGACCTGACATCATACGGAACAGGGTCGATTTACCCGCACCGTTAGGGCCGATGATGCCGACGATGGCGCCTTTCGGTACCGAGAAGGACAGATCGTCAATCAGAATGCGGTCACCGTAAGCCTTGCTCAGGTTAGTGACTTCAACAACTTTGTCACCCAGGCGCGGACCTGGTGGAATGAACAGTTCGTTGGTTTCGTTACGTTTCTGGTATTCGGTGTTGTTCAGCTCTTCGAAGCGTGCCAGACGCGCCTTGCCTTTAGACTGTTGGCCTTTGGCACCTTTGCGCACCCACTCCAGCTCTTTCTCGATAGACTTGCGACGCGCGGCTTCGGAAGAGGCTTCCTGTGCCAGACGTTCGTCTTTCTGCTCAAGCCAGGAAGAGTAGTTGCCTTCCCATGGAATACCTTCACCACGGTCAAGTTCAAGGATCCAGCCCGCGACGTTATCGAGGAAGTAACGGTCGTGGGTGATAGCCACTACGGTACCTTCGAAGTCGTGGAGGAAGCGTTCCAGCCAGGCTACGGATTCGGCATCCAGGTGGTTGGTAGGTTCGTCGAGCAGCAGCATTTCCGGCTTTTCGAGCAGAAGGCGGCACAGGGCCACGCGGCGACGCTCACCACCCGACAGGTTGGCAATTTTTGCGTCCCAGTCCGGCAGGCGCAGTGCATCGGCGGCACGCTCGAGCTGTGCGTTCAGGTTATGGCCATCGTGCGCTTGAATAATCTCTTCCAGCTTACCCTGTTCAGCGGCCAGCTTGTCGAAGTCGGCGTCTGGGTCTGCATACAGCGCGTACACTTCGTCCAGACGTTTCAGTGCGCCAACCACTTCAGCGACGGCTTCTTCAACCGATTCGCGAACGGTCTGCTCCAGATTAAGCTTAGGTTCCTGCGGCAGATAACCGATTTTCAGGCCTGGCTGTGGGCGCGCTTCACCTTCGATGTCGGTATCAATACCGGCCATGATGCGCAGCAGCGTTGACTTACCTGCACCGTTAAGGCCGAGAACGCCGATTTTTGCACCCGGGAAGAAACTCAGGGAGATGTTCTTAAGGATATGACGCTTTGGCGGGACGACTTTGCCAAGGCGATGCATGCTGTATACGTATTGAGCCACGTTGTTTTGAGCCTCTTGCTTGCAGGCCGGTTGCTGTAAACAGGTCAGGTTGACGCTGTGCGCACTCCGGCAGATTGAATTCAGCCGCGCCTGACTGCGGCAAGACTGATAGTTGTTCTGACTGCGAAGTTTAGCCTGTTTCAGCCTAACTCTCACCCCCCAGAGCCAAATAGATCTGCGCAAGATTTTGGTACTGGCTCAGCAGGTTTGCCTCCACGGCCAATTCGGCCAGGCGTCTACGCTGTCGGGCATCGAGCAGGTCAGCAAGCTTGCCCGCGCCTTCGCGGTAGCGTACTTCATACAGATATTCCGATTGGCGGCTCAGCGCAAGTATACGTTGCCGCGTTTGCTGTTCTGCCTTTAAGGTTTCGTGCCTGGAAAGGCTGTCGTCAACTTCGCGCATTGCCTGGTACAGCGTCTGGCTAAACAGCAGGCTTTTTTGCTCGAAGACATTCTGTGCCGTCTCTATTTGCAGATTCATTTTTCGCCATTCAACGAACGGCAGGGAGAGGCCTGCGCCCAAGGCACCCATTGGGTTGCTCAGTAATTTGCCCAACAGCGCGCTGCTGGTGCCGAGCGTGGCGGTCAAGCTGAGCGAAGGGTAATAGTCGAGCCGTTTAATGTCTTTCTGGTTCAATGTGTTACGCAAGCGAAGCTCCTGTGCCTTTACGTCGGGGCGGTTTTGCAGCACGGCGGCGGAGATGCCTGAATTCACCGTAGGGAGATAGCGATAAGCCAGCGGTGTGGGTTCTTCAATGACGGTGCCGGGCGGTGCACCGAGCAGTAACGTCTGCAGATTGACGACCTGGTCGCGTTCATTCTGCAACTGTACCAGGACGTTTTGCTGCTCCAGCAATCCCCGCTGCGCGTCGAGTGTGTCGAGCTGAGCGGTTTTGCCTGCGGCAAAGCGTACATTCGCCAGCTGTAGGGTTTTCTCCGCATATTCAATCTCTTGATGCGCAATGCTCAGGCGCCTATTCAGAGAAGCGCGCTGCCAGTAATATTGGCTGGCGGTGGCAAGAAGAGACAGGCGCGCGGCCCGCAGGTCCTGCTCGCTGGCCTGTTTCTCCCATTCTGTAGCGTCTTTTTGGCGCGCGATTTTTCCCCACAGGTCCAGTTCATAGCCGGTCGCCAGGCGGGCGCTGCTGCTTTTAGCGGTACTTTCGGACCGAGAAAGTGCCCGCGTCGTTCCGGTCGTGAGGCCAAGCTGCAGTTTCTCTACCTGAGAAATACCGGTCTCCTGCGCCGCCAGTCTGGCTTGATAAAGCCGCAGCGCGGCTAATGCGAGATCGGGATTACTTTTCTGCACCCGCGCAATCCAGCGCTCAAGGCGAGGATCGTGAAAATCATGCCAGGCAAAAATAGCGGGTAAAGCCTGACCTGACTCAACCGATTGCCACTGAGGAGGGTAGTGCACGACCGGAGGTGTGAACTCGCTTTTGACCCACGTGCCGCAGCCGACGAGCAGGCAGGCTATCGACAGGAAACAGACTCGAAGGGACAGTTTCATCATTTATTCGCTTGCCAGCGAAATGACTGGATCCATCCGTGCGGCTTTGTGAGCCGGCAGATAGCCGAAAATCATTCCAATAAGGGTCGAGCAGCAGAAGGCAATCGCCGCTGTCTGCCATGAGAAAATCGCGTTCAACGCGCCGTTGCCCAAGGTATTAAACAGCGGGCCAACCGCCAGCGACAGCGCAATGCCCAACACCCCACCGGTGATGCAAACCAGCACCGCCTCGACAATAAACTGCTGCATGATGTCACTGCGACGTGCGCCAACGGCCATCCGCACGCCAATCTCATGAGTGCGTTCGGTGACGGAGACTAACATGATATTCATGACCCCGAGGCTGCCGATGGTCAGCGAGATGGCGGCAACCATCAGGATAAGCAGGCTGAATATTGTCGAGGTGCGTTCTCGTGATTTACGGTATTGGTCCTGATTGAAAATCATGAAGTCCTTGGCCCCGTGGCGCTGGACAAGCAGCCGTTTTATGGCCTCTACTGCCGCCACGCTGTCGGCGCTGTCTTTAAGTTTTACGCTGATACTGCCGAGGGTCTGCTGCGCGGACATGCGCTGAAATACCGTGGAATAGGGGATCCAGACGTAGCTGGCGTTCGGCGGCGCGTGTTTATAGCTCGACGCGACGCCGACTATTCTCACCGGCAGGACGCCGAGATAAATAACCTGTCCCAACGGGTCCTGACGGTCCTTCGGGAACAGGATATTACGCAGGTTTTCGTCAATAACGCCTTCCTGTAACGCGCTGCGATCGTTTTGAAAAACGGTGCCCTGTAAAATTTCTATTCCGTTGATACGAAAATAATCGCGCCCCACGCCGGTCACCGTGCTTGAGGCCGTTTGCTGGCGGAAAACAACCTGTTTGGTGTCGGAAATTTCGGGGCTGACGCCGTCGACCTCGTTGAGGGCGGCGATGGCTTCGGCATCCGTCACCCTGAGAACAGGATTTACCAGCGGCCCAGTGCGATAAAAGTTGTCGCCCGGAAAGAGAGTAATGACGTTTGCGCCAAGCCCCTCAATTTCTTCCAGCGTTTTCTGTTTAGCGCCTTCGCCCAGTGCGGCGACGGTCACCACGGCGGCAATGCCGAAAATGATGCCCGCCATGGTCAGCAGGGTTCGCAGTCGATGCGCATTCATGGCTTTTAGGGCCATCAGCAGGGCGTTCTGCGCTCGTTCGAGGCCTCTCTGCCAATGGCTTTGCCGTTCAGAGGTTTTTTTCGGCAGGGTGGCCGGATTCGGCGCATGTTTGCCGGTATCAGACACCACCTCTCCGTCGCGCAGGGTGATAACCCGCTGTGCCTGACGCGCCACGTTGATGTCGTGGGTAACGATAATGACCGTATGGCCGAGTTGGTGCAGCTCGTTAAGGATCTGGAGTACTTCCTGCCCAGAGGTCGAGTCGAGCGCGCCGGTCGGTTCATCGGCCAGAATAATTTCTCCGCCGTTGATAAGCGCCCGGCAAATGCTGACCCGCTGCTGTTGCCCACCCGAGAGCTGACCCGGGCGGTGATGCTCGCGTCCTGCCAGACCAAGACGTGACAGCAGGGCACTGGCGCGCTCACGGCGGTTAATGCGTGAGACGTTGGCATAAATTGCCGGGATCTCGACGTTGGCGAGCGCGCTGATATCCGGCATCAGGTGATAGCGCTGGAAGATAAAACCTATGTGCTCGCGGCGCAGGGCGGCGAGTGCATCAGCGGAGAGTTGGGCGGTGTTTTGCCCGTCGATGTAAAGCTCGCCAGACGTGGCGACATCCAGACAGCCGATGATGTTCATCAGCGTGGATTTGCCGGAACCCGAGGTGCCCATGATAGCCACCATTTCACCGGCGGTGACCTCGAGCGTGATGTTGTTAAGCACGGTGATTGAAGAGGTCCCGCTGGCGAAGACGCGAGAGACGCCTTTAAGCGCGATGAGGGCTTGCTCAGAGGTTGTCACTGGTAAATTACCGCGTCGTCTTCGGACGTCTGTCTCACTAGCCCGGCGTTTAGTACCACTACCTCACCTATTTTAAGCCCCTGAGTGATTTCGATATCCACGCTGTTGGTGATGCCGGTCTGCACGTCGCGCCGTTCTTTTTGGCCATTTTTGTTGAGCACCTCGACCTGTTGCAGCTTATCGTTGACCCTGGTAACCGCTCGCGCGGGGATCAGCAGCACATTCTTCGCCTCCTGCAAGGGCAGCGTGACCTGCGCAGTCATGGCGATGCGCAGCCGATTCTCGGGATTGGGCACGTCGAGCAGTGCGTTGTAATACACCGAACCGTTGGCCGCAGCGGATACCGGGCTTGCCTGTCCGCTACTCTCTTGTTTCATAATGGATTCTGGCGCAAGCTCAATCACGCGCAGCTGGGCATGGTAACGTTTGCCAGGCTCGGCGAAGGTCGAGAAATAGGCCTTCTGCCCTTGACGGACACGGGTGATATCTGCCTCTGAGATCTGCACCTTGATGGTCATCACGTCGAGTTGGGCGAGTTTCACGACGGTCGGCGCATTCTGGCTGGCGTTCAGGGTCTGGCCCTGCTGCGCGACAATGGCGATGACGATGCCTTTTTTCGGCGCCAGTACTTTGGTGTAGCTCAGATCCAGCTTCTTTTTGTCGACCTCGATTTGCGCCTGCACTAATTGGGACTCAATCGCTACCCGCTCTGCGCGGGTCATCTTGAGAGCCATGTCGGCGTTCTCCAGTTCTTCACGCGAGCTGGCCTGCTGGCTCAGCATGCGTTTTTGACGAATAAACTGGGCGTTGGCCTGAGCAAGCTGTGCCTGCTTGGCTTTTTTGTTCGCGCGGATGACGTTGAGCGCGGCTTCGGCGTTGCGTAAGTTGTTACGCTGTTGCAGGGAGTCGATTTCGGCCAGCAACTGGCCCTTGACGACGGCGTCTCCCATTTTGACCTTTAGAGAGGTGACCTCACCGGTGACCTGTGCACCGACGTCAACGCGCTCGAACGCGTCGAGCTTGCCGGTGGCGAGCACGGCGTTCTCGATGTCGCCGCGCTTCACCTTAGCGGTAACATACTCAGGTTCGGTGGCCTTCAATCCCCCGCTCACCCCATAAATGCCGAGGGCCGCAGCCGATAAAAGCATTAAAATGAGCAAGGTTTTTAACGGCCTGTTGCTCGCTTTTTTCATCATATTCAATATGTTAATCCGGCTATTTTTTAATCACTCGGCGATGATAACTTTTGGCCTGTATCCGAGAACTTAATTCTCCTTATTTCAGGAATTAATCAGGTTTTAGGGCAGGCCACCCTGAGAGTCGGCCTGAGTAAGGTGGCGAGATATCGGGGTGTTCTTCAAACTGTGTAAAGTTTGCGGCGTGGGAAGGGCATTTCTTCATTTCTTGGGGCGAATAGATTAGCGTATACAATGTCTATCAATGACGACTGTGCATTTTTGTCATCAGGGCCTATTTTTTATGGGCAAGCAGTCAGCAACACAACCAGCGAGGATAAAGGTAAGTATGGTCAAGGCGGACAAGTGGCGATTTTTGACGGTGGGACTGTTGTTAGTGTCGGCAGCGGGCGCAGCCCACGCTGACTCTCTGGATGCACAACGCCAGCGTTACATGCAGATCAAGCAGGCCTGGGATGCCAATCAGCTCGACGTTGTGAGCCAGCTGATGCCCACTCTGACAGATTATCCTTTATATCCTTATCTGGAATACCGCCAGCTAACGCAGGATATTGCCCTGGTGACGCCGCAGCAGATTACGGCCTTCGTCAAGGCCAACCCCACACTGCCGCCTGCGCGTTCGCTGCCTGCGCGCTTTGTCAACGAACTGGCGAGGCGTCAGGACTGGCAGGGGCTGCTCTCCTTCAGCCCGCAGGCGCCGCGGCCGGTTGCCGCACGCTGCAACTACTATTTCGCCAAGTGGTCTACCGGCCAACAGCAGGTCGCATTCGATGGCGCTAAAGATATCTGGTTGACCGGCACCTCGCTGCCGGGCACCTGCGATAAGCTTTTCACCGTATGGCAACAAGCCGGTAATCAGACCGCGCTGACGACGCTACAGCGCATCGCTCTGGCGATGAAGGCGGGTAATAGCAGCCTAGTGACCTATCTCGCCAAACAGCTGCCGTCGGACTACCAGACGATGAGTGACGCGCTGGTGGCACTGCAAAACGATCCCAATACCGTCGAAAGCTTTGCGCGTACCGTTGGACCGACCGACTTTACCCGCAATGCCGTGAGCATCGCCTTTGCCCGCGTTGCGCGTGACAACGCCGATAATGCACGCTCGATGCTGCCTATCCTGGCGCGGCTGCAAAAAATGGACGATGGCGATCGCCTCGGTCTGGAAGAGACCGTTGCCTGGCAGTATATGGGCAGCGATGCGACGCCAGAACAGGCCGCGTGGCGCGACAACGTCATCCTTCGCAGTCACTCCACCTCGCTGGTTGAACGCCGCATTCGTATGTCTCTGGCTGCCGGTGACCGTCAGGGGCTGGCGCGCTGGATGCAGCAGCTTCCAGCGGACGCGATGCAGGAAGATGAATGGCGCTACTGGCACGCCGCGCTGCTCATCGATCAAGGCCGTCGTACCGAGGGTGAAAGCATTCTACGCACCCTGATGCAGGGCCGTGGTTTCTATCCGATGGCGGCGGCACAAAAGCTCAATGTCGCTTATCCCATGACCATTTCCGTGGCCGCAAGGCCTGACGCTAGCCTGGATAAGTCGCCGGAGATAGCCCGCGTGCGCGAGCTACTCTATTGGAATATGGATAATCTGGCGCGCACTGAATGGACGTATCTGGTGCAGAGCCGCAGTAAAACACAGCAGGAGGCACTGGCCCGTTACGCCTACGAGAAAGGCTGGCCCGAGCTGAGTGTGCAGGCCACTATCGCCGGTAAACTGTGGGATTATTTGCAGGAGCGCTTCCCACTGGCCTGGTCACCGGAATTCCGCCAGGCAACTGAAAATAAAGGCATTACTCAGAGCTACGCGATGGCGATTGCCCGTCAGGAAAGCGCCTGGAATCCGGCGGCACGTTCGCCGGTCGGTGCCGCAGGCCTGATGCAATTAATGCCTGCCACGGCGGAGCATACGGTGCAGATGAGCGGTATTCCTGGCTATACCAACAGCAGCCAGCTGCTTGATCCGCAAACCAATATCACCATTGGTACCGGGTATTTGGAATATGTCTATCAGATGTTTGGCCGCAACCGTATCTTGTCGAGTGCCGCCTATAATGCGGGTCCGGGCCGAGTGAATACCTGGCTGGGCAATACCGAAGGACGCGTGGACGCCGTCGCATTTATAGAAAGTATTCCTTTCTCTGAAACTCGCCGATATGTTAAAAATGTGTTAGCGTATGATGCGTTTTATCGCTACTTTTTACATCAGCCAGCCAAAGTCTTAACCGACGCGGAGTGGCAGAGGCGTTATTGATCTTTGCGCCACTATGGTATGCTGCTGTACTAGTTTAATAGTGTGGCAGCGTATCCATGGCACAAATTTCTTTGAATGACCCGGCTCTTTCCCAACAAGGCAATGAGGACTGGCAATGCTTTCTGGCATTGCTACAGCAATCTTTTGCTGAAAATCTGCAAAATTCCCTGCTTCAGCTTTTTCTTACGCCCGACGAGCGCACTGCGCTGGGAACGCGTTTGAGGATCATTGAAGAATTGATGAGGGGAGAGTTGAGTCAGCGCGAACTCAAAAACCAGCTGGGTGCGGGTATTGCAACGATTACGCGAGGCTCAAATGGGCTGAAATCCGCACCGCCTGAGCTCAAGGCCTGGCTGGCGGCGCGTTTACTAGAATCAGCGGACGACGACACAACGCAGTCGTAGCCTGCGCAGGCAGACGTTAGTGCGTCTGTGAACGTGTCTGGTAAATCGCATTATGGAAGGGCGCAAGGGCCAACACCAGCGCCTGATGATACACGCTGGTACGCGTTAGCTTCCCGGCGGTAAAGATACCAATCGCTCCCCCCTTGCGTTTAACTTCGGCAATGCCCGAGAGTTTTTCCATTTCGTCGCCCAATTCACTCCCCTGACCTATCTCCTGTAATATAATTTCAGGCAACATCAGGCTGGCAGAGCGCGATTCGCCGCGTTGATGCATGTTTTCAATCACCATCCACGCGAAAGTCATGTTGTCTTCGATTCCAGCTTCTATCCCGACCCAGAAATCCGCCTCGGGGCGGATTTGGCGTGCGCTGATGACGCGATGTCGTGCACCCGTACGGGTTTCGAGACTGCCAATAGGCTGTTCGGGAACGCCGCTGTCGACGTCGATGCCTTCAATGCGGAAAGAATCGGCACCGAAAATGTCCTCAAAAGCCATGGCAATTGCGTTAATTTTTGCTGGGTTGGTCGTAGCAGCGATAACGTGATACATAGATTTCATTGTCCTTAGCTTATTTCACGCAGTATAACGGAAAAAACTCATGTTACAGGTATATCTCGTCCGTCATGGCGAAACCGAATGGAATGCAGCACGCCGTATTCAGGGACAGTCTGACAGCCCGTTGACCGAAAAAGGGGTCTTTCAGGCACAGCAAGTCGCCGAAAGGGTGCGCAATGAGGGTATCACACATGTGATTGCCAGCGATCTAGGACGCACGAAACGTACAGCAGAAATTATCGCCGATGCCTGTGGTTGTGAAGTCATTACGGACCCGCGCCTGCGTGAACTGCATATGGGCGTGCTGGAAACTCGTCATCTCGACGGCCTGACGCCGCAGGAAGAGACATGGCGCAAGCAGATGGTCGATGGCACGCCGGAGGGACGTATTCCGCAAGGCGAGACCATGAACGAGCTGGCGTCGCGTATGCGTCAGGCACTCGACGACTGCCTGAATCTGCCGGAAGGCAGCAAGCCGTTGCTGGTGAGTCACGGTATTGCGTTGGGCTGTCTTATCAGCACCATTCTGGGACTGCCGCCGTACGCCGAGCGTCGTTTGCGTTTGCGTAACTGTTCTATCTCACGCGTCGATCATCAGCAAAGTGCGTGGTTGGCGTCAGGATGGATTGTTGAAACGGCAGGCGATATTGCGCATCTGGATCAGCCCGCGTTAGACGAATTACAGCGTTAATCTCATAACGAGCTGGTATAGCGAATAAACAGGCGCAGGCAGGAGGATGAATCCTGTCGCGTCTGATTACTTTTAGCGGCGGATAGGGATGAGGTAATCACAATCCATTTCTTTCGGCGGCTCGGTTCCCATGGTTTTACGCATTGGATGGAAACGCTCGATGTCCTGACCTTTACGACGGGTAAGTTTCAGCGTCGGCAGGCAGGTGGTGTACAGCGTCAGGATAAACTCCTGAAGCCCTTCCGGTGAACCTTTGAAGCGGAACATGGCGTATTCACCTTCGTTGAGCACAATTTCTTTTCCTTCCGGCATATTGTCGGTCAGATGGCTTGGCTCAATGGCGGTGGTATACATCACTTCCTGCTCGTCATCTTTTTCCTGGCTTGGTCTTGAATGATGAAGACCATAAAGAAGTGGCGGTAATTCTGTTGTTTCACCAATGTACTGACGCCAGAAATGATCCCGCATTTCATTACGGTAGGTTGTAATTTGTTCCAGCGTACAGGAATAGCTCTGCGTCACGCCAATCAGATGTTTTTCCGGCATAGAGATAAACTCCGGCTGCGGAAGAATGAAAGCACCTAAACGGATGGGTGGACAAATTCCGAAAGAGTGCCAATCTTCAGAGCGACGATACAGTGCAGGTGTTTGTGCAAATTGTTTTTTGAAAGCCCGGGTGAAAGTCTGCTGAGAGTCAAAACGGTATTGCAGGGCAATATCGAGAATTGGCCGACTGGTCAGACGCAGTGCTACTGCAGCTTTAGAAAGCCTGCGAGCCCGAATGTAAGCACCAATAGCATTATTCGTGACATCCTTGAACATACGCTGCAGGTGCCATTTAGAGTAGCCTGCTTTTGCTGCAACGTTGTCGAGTGATAACGGCTGGTCAAGGTGTGTTTCTAACCAGCTGAGAAGATCACGAATGATTCCTGCTTGATCCATAGATCATCCTCGTTGAACTTATATAGGCGCGTAGTAATTTAACCCGTGCATGATAGCAATTTTTTAACGTTAAAACTCGCAGATATTTTTTAGCATACTGTGCGATTTTGGAGAAATTATGGCTTAATCATTTTCACTTTGTGAGCCAGCGCAAGATGTTACAGTGGTAGGATTAGTTTATCAGTCAACTAAATGACTTGGGGTAACTCGATGAAAAATTGTTTAATTTTTGTACTTGGAGTGTTGTCGCTATGTTCCGCAGCGGCACAGGCGGAGCAGATTGGCTCTGTGGATACCGTGTTTAAACTCTTTGGACCGGACCATAAAATTGTGGTCGAAGCTTTCGACGATCCGGATGTTAAAAATGTAACCTGTTATATCAGTCGTGCCAAGACGGGCGGCATTAAAGGCGGCCTTGGATTAGCTGAAGATACCTCTGACGCAGCCATCTCCTGTCAGCAGATTGGTCCGGTCGAGGTGTCTGACGACATCAAGAAGGGCGGTGACAAGGGAACCGTGGTTTTCAAACAGAGAACGTCTTTGATATTCAAAAAGCTGCAGGTCGTGCGTTTCTATGATCCAAAACGAAATGCGCTGGTTTATCTGAGCTATTCCGACAAAGTGGTCGACGGTTCGCCGAAGAACGCCATCAGCGCAGTGCCGATTATCCCATGGGGTAATCGCTAAGCGACTGTCGCTCACGCTACGTAAAAGAAAAGGCCAGCTTTCGCTGGCCTTTTTAACTGTTACAGACCGGTTGGCAACCCGAGTGTTAACGATTCAACTCATTGATAGATAATCTATATCCCAACGCGACGATGCGGCTGGGGCAACGATCACTCTTCCAGGTCGCCGCAGAAGCGATAACCTTCACCGTGAATAGTGGCGATGATCTCTGGGGTATCCGGCGTCGCTTCGAAATGCTTACGGATGCGACGGATTGTGACGTCAACGGTACGGTCATGAGGCTTCAGCTCACGGCCGGTCATTTTCTTCAGCAAATCGCCACGGGTCTGGATCTTGCCCGGATTTTCGCAGAAGTGCAGCATCGCGCGGAATTCACTGCGCGGCAGCTTGTACTGTTCGCCCGCCGGGCTAACCAGTGAACGGCTGTTGATGTCCAGCTCCCAACCGTTAAAACGATAGCTCTCAACCAGACGACGCTCTTCACCCACCGGGCTCAGATTCATGGTACGGGTCAACAGGTTACGCGCACGGATGGTCAATTCACGTGGGTTGAACGGCTTGGTCATGTAATCATCGGCACCAATTTCCAGGCCAAGGATTTTATCGACTTCGTTATCGCGGCCGGTCAGGAACATCAGCGCGACGTTAGCCTGTTCACGCAGTTCACGCGCCAGCAACAGGCCATTTTTTCCCGGCAGGTTGATATCCATCACCACCAGGTTGATATTGTTTTCGGACAGTACGTGATGCATCTCGGCACCATCGTTGGCTTCAAAAACTTCGTAGCCTTCTGCTTCAAAAATACTTTTTAGCGTATTACGTGTTACTAATTCGTCTTCGACGATAAGAATTTGGGGGGTCTGCATTTTTGCTACCTAAGATTGCCAACAAATAGAAAATAGGAGTACAGAAGTCCTTGTTATACAGATGAATTTGACAGTTTCTTGTCGGGTTTCACTCGTGACATGACTAAAGTACGTAAACGCGTTCTTGGTACACTTTCCATCAACGGCAACAACATCGCCTGCTCAGTTGGGATACCACTTCCTGCAGTCCCGTTGGTACCTTGAGCGGCGCATATCCTAACCCTATTAACAGCAATATAACAGCGAGTACCGAAACTGCCACTCAACAAAACTACGCTTTGTTGACATATATCAATTTCAATTGTAGCACGGTAACAGAAAGGTGAAAAATACTTAAAATCCGGCACCCAGCACTTACATTTCGGCGTTTATTAAAAAATATTTGATAGATAAATAACGTTAAGTTTCAAAAAATTTAACAACTAGTCTCACTTTGCTTATCATTATGATTTTTAATGGTAATTAATCAGTCGTTTGCGCGGCATGGCTATTCAATGTCAGCCGAGCACGCCGAAGGCTTTTTTCCTTAGCCAACACCAAGACATATTCGAAGACTGTTAAACGGATGTGAATTATAATTGTGCCTATTCCGATTGTCTGTTGCCTTAAATAAACTCGAACGGCGACCTACTGATCTTCTTTAATCGTCATTTTTCAGAGGTAGCTCATGCAACTTCATATTATTCTCGTTTCCCCGGCTCGGCCCGAAAATGTGGGCGCAGCGGCGCGGGCAATGAAAACCATGGGCTTCGCCTCGCTGCGTATCGTCGACAGTCAGGCTCATTTGCAGCCGGAGGCGGGCTGGGTGGCCCATGGTTCCGCTGAAATTCTGCAAAATGCACAGCACTTTGCCACCCTCGAAGCGGCACTGGCCGACGTTGATTTCACGATTGCGACCACTGCGCGCAGCCGGGCAAAATTCCACTATTACTGCACGCCGCAGGAACTTGAGACCCAACTGGCCGAACGCCAGAACTGGGTCAATAACGTTGCGCTGGTGTTTGGTCGCGAGGATTCGGGCCTAACTAATGAAGAGCTCGAGTTGGCCGATCTGCTGACCGGCGTTCCGATGGTTGCCGATTATCCGTCGCTCAACCTCGGGCAGGCGGTGATGGTATTCTGTTATCAGCTCTCTTCGTTAAACCAAATAGCACAAAAGCAGGCGATTCAGGCCGAGGCGGGGCAACTGAATGCGCTGCGCGATCGCGTCTCGCGTTTGTTAGTTAATTTGGGCTCTCAGGATGACCAGAAATTGACGGATTGGCTGCACCAGAGACTCGGCGTTCTGGAGCAACGCGATGCCGCCATGCTGCACACGTTGCTGCACGATATCGAAAAAAAATTCGGCCACTGAGGTCGGACGCTTTTTAAAGAACAGCAAGTGGAATGTCTATCCTTTATGCAGAATGCTGGTTTTTTTATCTAAAAATTGCCTAAAAGACTGGTTTAATCCGCTGCATTCACTGTGTGCATTTTTTAGGCGAAAAATAGAAAAAAATTGACTTACCGAGGCTTATGCTTTAGCTAATAGGGCAGACAGAGTAAAAACTAACTAAATAAAGACAACAAAAACCAATGCGACACATCAGCCTGAACACCACAATTATTACAACCACCACCATTACCATCGGTAACGGGGCGGGCTGACGCGTACAGGAAAAACAGAAAAAGCCCGCACCTAACCAGTGCGGGCTTTTTTTTTACGGCTACATTCCCTAGTAAAATTTCTCGACAAGAGAGTAGGAGAAACCAGAAATGCGAGTGTTGAAATTTGGCGGGACGTCAGTAGCAAATGCCGAGCGCTTCCTGCGGGTAGCGGAAATCATGGAGAGCAATGCAAGCCAGGGACAGGTCGCTACGGTATTGTCAGCCCCGGCCAAAATTACCAATCATCTGGTCGCGATGATCGAAAAAACCGTTGCCGGGCAGGACATCCTGCCGATCGTAAGCGATGCAGAACGCATTTTTTCCGACCTGATTAACGGCCTTGCCGAGGCGCTCCCTGCCTTTGACCTGGTCGGCATCAAACGTTTTGTCGAGCAGGAATTTGGTCAGCTCAAACAGCTGCTGCACGGTATCGGCCTGTTGGGACAGTGCCCGGACAGCGTCAACGCCAGCATCATCTGCCGGGGTGAAAAGCTGTCGATTGCCATTATGGAAGCCGTATTCAAAGCCAAAGGTTTCGGTGTGACCGTGATTAATCCGGTCGAGAAACTGCTGGCCGTGGGCCACTACCTCGAATCTACCGTCGATATCAACGAGTCTACCGCCCGTATTGCTGCGAGCAACATTCCTGCCAGCGATATCGTGCTGATGGCCGGTTTCACCGCCGGTAATGACAAGGGCGAGCTGGTGGTGCTGGGACGTAACGGCTCCGACTACTCCGCTGCCGTGCTGGCCGCCTGCCTGCGCGCAGACTGCTGCGAGATCTGGACCGACGTCGACGGCGTTTACACCTGCGATCCGCGCACTGTGCCGGACGCTCGCCTGTTGAAGTCGATGTCTTACCAGGAGGCGATGGAGCTCTCGTACTTTGGTGCCAAGGTCCTGCACCCGCGCACTATCACACCTATCGCCCAGTTCCAGATCCCATGTCTCATCAAAAACACCGCCAATCCGCAAGCACCGGGTACGCTCATCGGCAGCCACAGTGCGGGCAGCGAATTTGAAGACAAAAATACCCCGGTCAAAGGCATCACCAACCTGAACAATATGGCGATGATCAACGTCTCCGGTCCGGGGATGAAAGGCATGATTGGCATGGCCGCCCGCGTGTTCGCGGTGATGTCGCGTTCGGGTATCTCGGTGGTGTTGATTACCCAATCTTCTTCCGAATACAGCATCAGCTTTTGCGTGCCGCAGGGAGAGCTGGTTCGTGCCCGTAAGGCGCTGGAAGACGAGTTTTACCTGGAGCTGAAAGACGGCCTGCTTGAGCCGCTCGACGTGACCGAAAAGCTGGCCGTCATCTCGGTGGTAGGCGACGGTATGCGCACGCTGCGCGGTATCTCCGCCAAGTTCTTCTCGGCGCTGGCGCGTGCCAATATCAATATCGTAGCCATCGCGCAGGGCTCGTCAGAGCGTTCTATTTCCGTGGTCGTCAGCAATGACGATGCGACCATGGGCGTACGCGTCAGTCACCAGATGCTGTTCAATACCGATCAGGTCATCGAAGTGTTCCTGATTGGCGTCGGCGGCGTCGGCGGTGCATTGATCGAACAAATCCGTCGTCAGCAGGCGTGGCTGAAGGCCAAGCACATCGATCTGCGCGTGTGCGGTATCGCCAACTCGCGCGCGATGCTGACCAACGTGCACGGCATTCCGCTGGAAAACTGGCGCGACGAGCTGGGCGCGGCCAAAGAGCCGTTCAACATCGGTCGTCTGATTCGTCTGGTCAAAGAGTACCACCTGCTCAATCCGGTGGTGGTTGACTGTACTTCAAGCGAGGCCATTGCTAACCAGTACGCCGATCTGCTGTCCGACGGTTTCCACGTGGTTACGCCGAACAAGCGCGCCAATACTGCGTCGATGAACTACTACCATCAGCTGCGTAAGGCGGCGGCGAGCTCTCGTCGCAAGTTCCTGTACGACACTAACGTCGGTGCGGGCCTGCCGGTTATCGAAAACTTGCAAAACCTGCTTAATGCCGGTGACGAGATGGTGCGCTTCAGCGGGATCCTCTCCGGATCGCTGTCGCAGATCTTCGGCAAGCTGGACGAGGGCGTGTCGCTGTCTGAGGCGACGCTGGCGGCGCGTGAAAGTGGTTTTACTGAGCCGGATCCGCGTGACGATCTCTCGGGTATGGACGTCGCGCGTAAACTGTTGATCCTGGCGCGTGAGGCCGGTTACAAACTTGAGCTGTCTGACATTGAAGTCGAGCCAGTTCTGCCGGTATCCTTTGACGCGACCGGTGACGTCAGCGCGTTCCTTGCACGCCTGCCTGAGCTCGACGCCGAGTTCAAAAAACGCGTGGCCGATGCGGCCGCAGAAGGCAAGGTGCTGCGTTACGTCGGCGCCATAGATGAAGGGCGCTGTAGCGTCAGGATCGAAGCCGTCGACGGTAACAGTCCACTGTATAAAGTGAAAAATGGCGAGAATGCGCTGGCGTTCTACAGCCGTTATTATCAACCGATTCCTCTAGTTTTGCGCGGCTACGGTGCGGGTAACGATGTTACTGCCGCTGGCGTCTTCGCCGACCTTTTGCGAACGCTGTCATGGAAGTTAGGAGTTTAATATGGTTAAGGTATATGCCCCGGCATCAATTGGTAACGTTAGCGTCGGTTTTGACGTGCTGGGTGCGGCAGTTTCACCGGTAGACGGTTCGCTACTGGGCGACTGCGTGAGCGTGGAAGCGGCCTCGCAATTCAGCCTCAAGAATGAAGGGCGCTTCGTGTCCAAGCTGCCGGACAAGATGGAAGACAACATTGTTTACCAGTGCTGGGAACGCTACTGCCAGGAAGTGGGCAAAGAAATCCCGGTCGCCATGACGCTTGAGAAAAACATGCCCATCGGCTCAGGGCTGGGTTCCAGCGCCTGTTCCGTGGTAGCGGGTTTGATGGCGATGAACGAGTTCAACGGCAACCAGGTGAGCGATACCCGCATGCTGGAGCTCATGGGCGAGCTGGAAGGCCGCATCTCCGGTGGCGTGCACTTCGACAACGTTGCGCCATGCTATCTCGGCGGCCTGCAGTTGATCATTGAAGAGCTGGGCATTGTGTCTCAGGACGTGCCTTGCTTCGACGACTGGCTGTGGGTGATGGCGTATCCGGGCATCAAGGTGTCTACCGCCGAGGCGCGCGCGATTTTGCCGGCCCAGTATCGCCGTCAGGACTGCATCAGCCACGGTCGTTATTTGTCCGGTTTCATTCACGCCTGCCATACTCAGCAGCCGCAGCTGGCAGTTAAACTGATGAAAGACGTCATTGCCGAACCTTATCGCACCCGTTTGCTGCCGGGCTTTGCTCAGGCGCGAACCGCTGCTGAAGAAATAGGGGCTCTGGCCTGCGGGATCTCGGGATCCGGTCCAACGCTGTTTGCTATCTGTAACGACAGCGAGACGGCGCAACGCATGGCTGATTGGCTGCAGAATCACTATCTGCAAAATGACGAAGGTTTTGTTCATATTTGTCGCCTGGATACCGCAGGCGCGAGACTATTGGGATAATCGATGAAACTGTACAACCTGAAGGATCACAACGAGCAGGTCAGCTTTGCACAAGCAGTGAAGCAAGGCTTAGGCAAGCAACAAGGGCTGTTCTTCCCGCTGGATCTGCCTGAGTTTGAGCTGACCGAAATTGACCGCCTGCTCGAGCTGGATTTCGTAACGCGCAGCAGCCGCATTCTTTCTGCATTCATTGGCGACGAAATTCCTGAAGAAGCGCTGTATCAACGCGTGAAAAATGCCTTCGCCTTCCCTGCACCGGTTGCTGCGGTCGCAGACGACGTAGCCTGCCTGGAACTTTTCCACGGCCCGACGCTGGCATTTAAAGACTTCGGCGGCCGCTTTATGGCGCAGATCCTGACTCAAGTGTCAGGCGATCAGCCGGTGACCATTCTGACCGCAACCTCCGGTGATACCGGTGCGGCAGTGGCTCACGCCTTCCATGGCCTGAAAAACGTGCGCGTCGTTATCCTATATCCGCGCGGTAAAATCAGCCCGCTGCAGGAAAAACTGTTCTGTACGCTGGGTGACAACATCCACACCGTGGCTATCGACGGCGATTTCGACGCCTGTCAGGCGCTGGTCAAGCAGGCGTTCGATGATGAAGAACTGAAGGTTGCGCTGCACCTTAACTCCGCGAACTCCATCAACATCAGCCGTCTGCTGGCGCAGATCTGCTACTACTTTGAAGCTGTGGCGCAGCTGCCGCAGGAAGCACGCAACCAGCTGGTCGTTTCCGTACCCAGCGGTAACTTCGGTGACCTGACGGCGGGACTGCTGGCGAAGGCACTGGGTCTGCCAATCAAACGCTTTATCGCGGCGACCAACGCCAACGACACCGTGCCACGCTTCCTGGTCAACGGCGAGTGGGCACCGAACAAGACGGTGGCAACATTGTCGAACGCGATGGACGTTAGCCAGCCTAACAACTGGCCACGAGTCGAAGAACTGTATCGTCGCAAGATCTGGCAGTTGAAGGATCTGGGCTACGCGGCAGTGAGCGACGAGACGACCGAAGACGCCATGCGCGAGCTGGCAGACATCGGTTACATCTCCGAGCCGCATGCGGCGATTGCTTATCGTGCACTGCGTGACCAGCTGAAAGAGGGGGAGTTCGGTCTGTTTATCGGTACGGCACACCCGGCGAAATTTAAGGAAAGCGTTGATGCCATCCTCGGTCAGGAGCTGCCGTTGCCGAAAGAGTTGGCCGACCGCGCCGACCTGCCGCTGCTGTCGCACAACTTGCCTGCGGACTTCAGCGAAATGCGTAAGTTTCTGATGGCTTTGCCTGAATAAACGGAATGCAAAAAACGAAAAGGCCATCATTTGATGGCCTTTTTACTGCGCTGAAGCAGGTCAAGCTACGCTCCCGTCATTTTATAAAACGAGTTGGAGGGTAAAGCGTTACTTCTGCTCTGCTCGCGTAAATACCAGCTCGTTGCCTTCGGAGCGCGCGGCGTCGAACCGATAACCCTCGAGCGAGAACGCCTGTAGCTGCTTACGCTGGGTCAAACGCTCCTTGATGATAAAGCGGCTCATCAGCCCGCGCGCTTTTTTGGCATAGAAGCTGATCACTTTATACTTGCCGTTCTTCTCGTCGAGGAACACTGGTTTGATTATCTCACCGTCCAGCTTCGCCGTTTTCACCGCCTTGAAGTACTCGTCCGACGCAAGATTCACCAAAATTTTATCTCCTTGTTCTTTAAGGATAGTATTCAGTTTATCGGTCAGCAGGTCACCCCAGAAAGCATAAAGATTAGTCCCCTGCGGATTGTTGAGGCGAATACCCATCTCAAGACGGTAAGGCTGCATCAGGTCCAGAGGACGCAGAATACCGTACAGGCCGGAGAGCATACGCAAATGCTTCTGTGCAAAATCGAAATCTTTCTCGCTGAAGTCTTCCGCCTGTAGGCCGGTATAAACGTCACCCTTAAATGCCAGGATAGCCTGACGCGCATTGTCCGGCGTAAAGTCCGGCTGCCAGTCGTTAAAACGCTCGGCGTTAAGGTGTGCCAGCTTGTCGCTGATTCCCATCAGGCTGGAAATCTCCGCCGGAGAAAGCTTTCTGGCAATCTCAATCAGCTGGCTGGATTTATCGAGCAGCTCTGGCTGAGTGAAGCGTTTGGTCGCAAGTTTACTTTCGTAGTCCAGCGTTTTGGCGGGTGAAATAATAGTCAGCATAGCGGCGTCCGGTTAGTCTGCGCAGTGTTGAGCAGGAAAGTGAATAATACAGTCTTTAGTTATTTTACCAAAAAACCGCTGCTTTAAAAAAATCGCAGCAATAGGCTCCGCCTTGAGCCTGATTATTTCCAGATGCCGTCCTGCAATTGCCCCTTCAGCTCAGGAAAACTGCCGGAGTTAAACACCGGTTCGCGGCCCATGACTCGCTGGCGTTCGAAGTCTCTCACCACCTTCAGCGCCAGCCCTGAGAGCAAAAGCAGGGCGGTCAGGTTGATCATGGTGATCACCGCCAGAGAGATGCTGGCCGTCTGCATCAGCAACGGCGTTCCAATAAAGGATCCCACCAGCAGCATCACCAGCATCGCCAGCCGCAGCAGGTAGAGAGAGCCGGTTTTGCCACGCTGCAAAAACAGCAGGTTATTTTCGGCATACATGCAGTTGGTCATCATGGTCGTAAAGCCAAATATCAACATGAATATCGCCAGCAACTGTGGACCGAACGAACCTATGCTTCCGCTCACGGCCTGCGTGAGGAGGGTGATACCGCTGATTTTGTCGGTCGGCGCAGTGAGCATGCCCGACGAGAGTATTATCATGGCGGTCGCGCTGCATACCACGAAGGTGTCAACCAGTACGCCCAGCATCTGAGTGAAGCCTTGATTGGCCGGATGACGTGACGCGGCCATGGCGGCAATGTGCGGCGTTGAACCTGACCCCGCCTCGTTGGAGAACAGGCCCTGCTGAATACCCTGAGTCATGGCAATGGTCACGCCATAGCCGAGCGCACCGGCGGCAAATTCCTGAAAGCCAAAGGCGCTTTTAAAAATGAGCAGAAACACTTCCGGCAGCCTGTCGACGTTGACCGCCATCACCCAGAAGGCCAGTAGCATATAGCTAAGGCACATAATCGGCGCCAGCCATACGGAAACCTTCACCAGCGTGCGCAGCCCGCCCGCGAGCGTTAGCGCGAAAAGAATGCCCAGCGCAATGCTGATGTGCCAAGGCGTCAAATTAAAGGCCACCGCCACCGCCTGGGTGACGGCTTTGGCCTGTAGAACGTTGAACACGAAGCCGACGATGAGGATCATCAATACCGAGAATAGCACCCCCATCCAGCGCATGCCGAGGCCACGGCTCATGTATTCGGAAGGTCCACCGCGAAACTGCATCTTGTTATCGGTGGTCTTAAACACCTGCGCGAGGGTGTTTTCTATCAGTGCGATCGGCATACCGAGCAGGGTGATTATCCACATCCAGAATATCGCCCCCGGACCGCCGGTGGTGATGGCCATCGCCACCCCGGTCAGACTGCCTACGCCGATGCGGCCGGAAAGGGTCACGGCCAGTGACTGGAACGACGAAACGCCGCGTGCATCGGCGGATTTATTGCGTCGCAGGCAAAGAAACATTTCTCGCCAGCGTCGAAACTGGATGAATCGCGTGCGCAACGTGAGGTAAATACCGAATCCTAAAAGGAAATAGATCAGTATTGATTCCCACAGAATGTCGTCGAGAAAGTTAAGCAAGCTGGCCATCAGAGTCCTTATTCCTTAAAAAATATATGGCTAATCCTTTATTCTTCGCCCGTTTTTTAACCATTTATTGCATTAATAATCAACTTTTATTGCATAAAACAATGAGCACTATAACTGCCTTGCGGATGTCTTGGCGCATGTTATCATCAAGAGAAGGCAAGGCATGAAAATGCCTCAACGATAATCTACAAACGATGAGATATGCCACAATGACCGATAAATTGACTTCCCTACGCGAACTGACCAAGGTAGTTGCAGATACTGGTGATATCGCGGCAATAAAGTTGTATCAGCCTCAGGATGCCACCACTAACCCTTCTTTGATCCTTAACGCTGCCCAGATCCCTGAATACCGCAAACTGATCGACGAAGCCATTGCATGGGCGCGCGACCAGAGCAGCGATCGTGACCAGCAGATCATTGATACTGCCGACAAGCTTGCAGTAAATATCGGTCTTGAAATTCTGAAACTGGTGCCGGGCCGTATTTCTACCGAAGTTGATGCTCGCCTGTCTTACGACACCGAAGCTAGCATCGCGAAAGCTCATCGTTTGATCAAACTCTACAACGATGCAGGCATCAGCAACGACCGTATCCTGATTAAACTGGCTTCTACCTGGCAGGGCATCCGTGCCGCCGAGCAGCTGGAAAAAGAAGGCATCAACTGTAACCTGACCCTGCTGTTCTCCTTCGCTCAGGCGCGTGCCTGTGCCGAAGCGGGTGCTTTCCTGATTTCTCCGTTCGTGGGCCGTATCCTCGACTGGTACAAAGCTAACGGCGACAAGAAAGAGTTCGCACCAAGCGAAGATCCGGGCGTGGTGTCCGTGACCGAAATTTACGAATACTACAAACAGCATGGCTATGAAACCGTCGTTATGGGCGCAAGCTTCCGTAATACCGACGAAATCATCGAGCTGGCGGGTTGTGATCGTCTGACCATCGGACCTGCGCTGCTTAAAGAACTGAAAGAAAGCGAAGGTACGCTGGAGCGTAAACTGTCTTACACTGGCGAAATCAAAGCGCGTCCGGCGCCGCTGACCGAAGCGCAGTTCTACTGGGACCACAATCAGGATCCTATGGCTATCGACAAGCTGGCCGACGGTATCCGTAAGTTTGCCGTAGACCAGGGCAAACTCGAAAAAATGATCGCCGACCTGCTGTAATCGCCCGTCTGGTGACAAACCTGAATAAAGAGGTGGCTTAGGCCACCTTTTTTTATACCTGTCTTGCTTAAAAAACCTCTTGTGCCCTGTGGTTCTGGCTTAGGTTGCCGATATACTTGTCTTTTACTGTGGCCGCCGCGAGCGGCATGTTTCACAGAGATCCAGGAGGAGCGAAATGGATAAATTACGAATTGGTCTGGTGTCAGTTTCCGATCGCGCGTCGAGCGGTATTTATCAGGATAAGGGCATTCCGGCACTGGAAGCCTGGCTGGGAGAGGCGTTAATCACCCCGTTTAGCCTTGAGAAACGCCTCATTCCCGATGAGCAGCCTCTGATTGAGCAGGCAATTTGCGAGCTGGTTGACGAAGCGGGATGCCATCTGGTGCTGACCACTGGCGGTACGGGTCCAGCGCGCCGCGACGTGACGCCGGATGCGACTATGGCCGTGGCCGATCGCCTGATGCCGGGCTTCGGTGAGCAAATGCGCCAAATTAGCCTGCATTTTGTGCCGACGGCCATTTTGTCGCGCCAGGTTGGCGCCATTCGCAAACAGGCGCTGATCCTCAATTTACCGGGGCAGCCGAAGTCGATTAAGGAAACGCTGGAAGGACTCAAGGGTGACGACGGTAACGTTATCGTGTCAGGAATATTTGCCAGTGTACCTTATTGTATACAGCTGCTGGAGGGGCCTTATATCGAAACCCACCCGGACGTCGTAGCAGCTTTCCGCCCCAAGAGTGCAATTCGCGATACAAAAAACTGAAGTTAGGCTATTTCTGCTATAAGATTCAGTGTCAGTGGTGTGAAAATTAATTGCCGCATATAGTAATGTTTACTTTACATAGTGCGGCAAGATTTTTTACCCCAACTCGATGCGTCAGGTATCTTATGCAACACGATAACAATCGTCGGCTTAACCGGCAGGACTACAAAACACTTTCTCTCGCGGCCCTCGGCGGCGCTCTGGAATTCTACGACTTCATCATTTTCGTCTTCTTCGCGGCAGTTATCGGTGACCTGTTCTTTCCGTCGTCTATGCCCGACTGGCTGCGTCAGGTGCAGACCTTTGGCATCTTTGCGGCAGGGTATCTGGCGCGTCCGCTCGGCGGCATTGTGATGGCTCACTTCGGTGATTTGGTCGGCCGCAAGCGTATGTTCAGCCTGAGTATTCTGCTGATGGCGCTCCCGACTCTGGCAATTGGCCTGTTGCCGACCTATTCCTCTATCGGCATTGCGGCACCTCTGTTGCTTCTCCTTATGCGACTGTTGCAAGGCGCGGCTATTGGCGGAGAAGTGCCGGGTGCATGGGTCTTTGTCGCCGAACACGTGCCGCGTAAACGCATTGGCTTTGCCTGCGGAACGCTGACGGCCGGTCTGACCTTGGGGATCCTGCTGGGATCGCTGGTCGCCACCTTGATTACCACGCTGCTGCCTGCCGCTGCCATCGCGCACGGCGGTTGGCGAATTCCGTTCTTTATTGGCGGTATCTTCGGGTTTATCGCGCTGTATCTGCGCCGCTGGCTACAGGAGACGCCTGTCTTCGTCGAGATGAAATCGCACAAGGTGCTCTCTGAAGGGCTGCCAATCAAATCAGTCATCGCCAATCACAAGAAAGAGATTGTGGTGTCGATGCTGATGACCTGGCTGCTGTCGGCGTGCATTGTGGTGGTTATCCTGATGACGCCAACCTATCTGCAAAAACAGTTGGGGATTCCGGCTGCGCTGACTTTGCAGGCCAACAGCATGGCGACGATTGCGCTACTGTTCGGCTGTATCTGTGCGGGGTGGGTGGTGGACCGCGTGGGGGCGAGCAAAACCTTTATCGTCGGCAGCCTGTTCTTCGGTATTTGCAGCTGGGCGTTCTATCACCTGGTCGCGCTAGACAGCACCTGGCTCAAGCCGATGTATACGCTGGTCGGCTTTAGCATTGGTGTGGTGGGGGCGGTGCCGTTCGTTATGGTGCGGGCCTTCCCGGCCGAAGTGCGATTCACCGGGATCTCCTTCTCCTACAACCTGTCTTACGCCATCTTTGGCGGCCTGACGCCGATTTTTGTCACGCTGATTATGCGCATAACGCCGATGGCCCCGGCCTATTACGTGCTGACACTGGCGGTTATCGGCCTTGGATTAGGCGTTTATCTAAATCGCGATTTGAATAATGAATCGAAGATTGAGGCCCGACTGGCCGAGGCGGGTCAATAAGCCACCGAGTGCGCAGTGAATCCTTGTCGATCCACTGCGCATCTTGTTATTCCCCGATCGGCAGCAGCGCGTAACCGTACTGCTCGTTAATGACCTCGGCCATCGCCAGATAAATAGCGCTGGCTCCGCAGAAAATCCCTTCAATCCCCGCGATGCGCAGCAGCATCACGCTGCCGCTCAAATTGCCCGCGGCCAGCAGAATAAAGAGCAACGTCAAACTGCCAAACACAATTTGCAGCGCGCGATTGTGCTTTAGCGAGCCGATAAACATCAGCAGCGTGAAACAGCCCCACAGCGCCAGATAAACGCCGAGCTGCTCCGGGCTACAGGCGTCGGCAAGCCCCATTTTTGGCAGCAGCAAAATGCCAATCAGGCTGAGCCAGAACGCACCATAGGAGAGGAAAGCGGTCATCCCGAAGGTGTTGCCTTTGCGGTATTCCAGCAGACCGGCAAGGAGCTGCGCCATCCCGCCAAAGAAAATCCCCATGCTGATAATCACTGCGGTCATCGGGAAAACCCCGGCGTTATGCAGATTCAGTAGAATGGTGGTCATGCCAAAGCCCATCAGCCCAAGGGGACCGGGATTGGCAAGTTTGCAATTTTGCATAGATGTCCTGAAATAATCGTTGTTCTGAAATAAATGATCCCCACATAGGTGAAGTCTGTGGAAAAAGAAGGTGCGCTATCTCAGCGAAAAATTGCGGTGATTATTCCGCCATGACCTGAGCGACGGGCATCATAAAGAGGGGTTGTTGGATAAATATTGATCTTACAGGGCAATTAAGACGAAATTTTTTTTGTTGTTGCCCTTGATGCTGAGAGACATGACCCCATCTTATTCTCAACCGCAGTTGTTACCGCCGGTCTTAAGCAATATCGGACAGTTGAAAAGCAAAAAACCGTCCGCATATAGAGTAACAACCTCAACGAATAATGAATTTTAGTGGAGACGTTTTAGATGGGTAGAATTATTGGAATCGACTTGGGTACCACCAACTCTTGTGTAGCGATCATGGATGGCACTACTGCACGTGTGCTTGAAAACGCCGAAGGGGATCGTACCACACCTTCAATCATTGCTTATGCGCAGGACGGTGAGATCCTGGTTGGCCAACCTGCTAAGCGTCAGGCCGTCACTAACCCGCAGAACACGCTGTTTGCTATCAAGCGTCTGATCGGTCGTCGCTTCCAGGACGAAGAAGTTCAGCGCGATAAAGGCATCATGCCTTACAGCATCGTTGGTGCTGACAACGGTGACGCCTGGATTGACGTTAAAGGCCAAAAAATCGCACCTCCGCAGATCTCTGCAGAAGTGTTGAAGAAAATGAAGAAAACGGCTGAAGATTACCTGGGTGAGCCAGTAACTGAAGCGGTTATCACTGTACCTGCATACTTCAACGATGCTCAGCGTCAGGCAACTAAAGACGCCGGCCGTATCGCAGGTCTGGAAGTAAAACGTATCATCAACGAACCGACTGCGGCGGCACTGGCTTACGGCCTGGATCGCGAAGTCGGTAACCGCACCATCGCGGTATACGACCTGGGTGGTGGTACTTTCGATATCTCTATCATCGAAATCGATGAAGTTGATGGCGAGAAAACCTTTGAAGTTCTGTCTACCAACGGTGACACCCACCTCGGTGGTGAAGACTTCGATAGCCGTCTGATCAACTACCTGGTTGAAGAATTCAAGAAAGATCAAGGTATGGATCTGCGTAACGATCCGCTGGCAATGCAGCGTCTGAAAGAAGCGGCAGAGAAGGCTAAAATCGAGCTGTCTTCTGCACAACAGACTGACGTTAACCTGCCGTACATCACTGCTGATGGCAGCGGCCCGAAACACATGAACATCAAAGTAACCCGTGCAAAACTGGAATCTCTGGTTGAAGACCTGGTTACCCGTTCTATCGAGCCTCTTAAAGTCGCTCTGAAAGACGCAGGCCTGTCTGTTTCCGACATCCAGGACGTTATCCTGGTCGGTGGTCAGACTCGTATGCCTATGGTTCAGAAGAAAGTGGCTGACTTCTTCGGTAAAGAACCACGTAAAGACGTTAACCCGGACGAAGCGGTTGCTATCGGTGCTGCTGTTCAGGGCGGCGTGTTGTCTGGTGATGTTAAAGACGTTCTGCTGCTGGACGTGACTCCACTGTCCTTGGGTATCGAAACCATGGGCGGCGTGATGACGCCACTGATCACCAAGAACACCACTATCCCGACCAAGCACAGCCAGGTGTTCTCTACCGCTGAAGACAATCAGTCTGCGGTAACCATTCACGTGGTTCAGGGTGAGCGTAAGCGTTCAGCCGACAACAAATCTCTGGGTCAATTCAACCTGGACGGTATTCAGGCAGCGCCACGCGGTATGGCTCAGATCGAAGTGACCTTCGACCTGGACGCCGACGGTATCCTGCACGTGTCTGCTAAAGACAAAAATACCGGCCGTGAGCAGAAGATAACCATCAAGGCATCTTCTGGTCTGAGCGAAGAAGAAATCCAGAAAATGGTTAACGACGCGGAAGCTAACGCCGAGTCAGACCGTAAGTTTGAAGAGCTGGTTCAGACTCGCAACCAGGCGGACCACCTGATCCACGGGACTCGTAAGCAGCTGGAAGAAGCCGGTGACAAACTGCCAGCCGAAGACAAAACTGCTATCGAAGACGCGTTGAAAGCGCTGGAAGTTGCAGCCAAAGGCGAAGACAAAGCTGAAATCGAAGCCAAGACCCAGGCTCTGGTTCAGGTTTCCGGTAAGCTGATGGAACTGGCTCAGCAGCAGTCTCAGGCTGAAGGCGGCGACGCGAGCGCGAAGAAAGACGACGACGTAGTCGACGCTGAATTCGAAGAAGTAAAAGATAAAAAATAATGCCCTTGAGGCAAAGTAATCGATACGTTCCCGAAAGTCTTTGAGATACAGGTAGGCGGCAAGTGAACTCACTTCAGGAGCTTACATCGGTAAGTGACTGGAGTGAGTGAGCACAGCCAACATCCCTATATTTCGAAGGATGAGGGGGATATTGATAACCAGCACGGGCGTCGAGGTAACTCTGCGCCCGTGCACGCATGTTGAGGGTAGCAAAGGCATGGCGAAGCAAGACTATTATGAGATTTTGGGCGTCTCCAAAACAGCGGACGAGCGCGAAATCAAAAAGGCTTATAAGCGCCTGGCGATGAAACATCACCCTGACCGTAATCAGGGCGATAAAGATTCCGAAAGCAAATTTAAAGAAATTAAAGAAGCTTATGAAATCCTGACCGATGCGCAAAAGCGTGCGGCCTACGATCAATACGGTCACGCAGCCTTTGAACAAGGCGGCATGGGTGGCGGTGGTGGTTACGGCGGCGGTGGCGGTGCGGACTTCAGCGACATCTTTGGTGACGTCTTTGGCGATATCTTTGGTGGCGGCCGTCGTCAACGCGCCAGCCGTGGCTCAGACCTGCGCTATAACATGGACCTGACTCTCGAAGAGGCGGTGCGTGGCGTAACCAAAGAAATTCGTATTCCAACGCTCGAAGAGTGTGACGTTTGCCACGGCAGCGGGGCGAAAGCGGGCAGCAAACCTGTCAGCTGTCCAACCTGTCACGGGCAGGGCCAGGTGCAGATGCGTCAGGGCTTCTTTACCGTACAGCAGGCGTGTCCGACCTGTCACGGCCGCGGCAACATCATTAAAGATCCGTGCACCAAATGTCACGGTCATGGCCGCGTAGAGCGTGCTAAGACTCTGTCAGTGAAGATCCCAGCGGGCGTAGATACTGGCGACCGCATCCGTCTTGAAGGCGAAGGCGAAGCCGGCGAGCAGGGAGCACCAGCAGGCGATCTTTACGTTCAGGTTCAGGTCAAGGCGCACAAGATTTTCGAGCGTGAAGGCAACAACCTGTACTGTGAAGTGCCGATCAACTTCGCGATGGCAGCACTGGGCGGCGAGATTGAAGTCCCAACCCTCGACGGCCGTGTGAAGCTTAAGATTCCGTCCGAAACACAGACCGGCAAGCTGTTCCGCATGCGCGGACGCGGTGTTAAATCCGTTCGCGGCGGCGCGCAGGGTGACCTGCTTTGTCGCGTGGTCGTTGAGACACCGGTCAACCTGAACGAAAAGCAAAAACAGCTGCTTCGCGATCTGGAAGAGAGCTTCGGTGGCGCATCGGGTGAGAAAAACAGCCCGCGTTCAAAAAGCTTCCTTGACGGGGTTAAAAAGTTTTTTGACGATTTGACCCGTTAAGTTCTTTTAAGGTTTTTAACGCCTTTTAAATCCCCGGCTGCAGAGTCGGGGATTTTTATTTGCCGCTAACCTGAGTACACTCCAATACTTATTTCGCGCCGTTATCATCGCGCGGACAGTGTTTCAAAAGGAGTATATAAAGTGACCAACCTGATTCGTCAGTTCCTGCGTATGGAAGCGTCGGGCGGAATTGTATTGATTGCGGCGGCGGTCGTCGCACTTTTAATGGCAAACACCTCACTCAGCGACCTTTACCTCAATTTCCTCAACTCTCCAGTATCCTTCAGCGTCGGCGGCGTCGGGCTAGACAAGCCCCTGCTGCTGTGGGTGAACGACGGGCTGATGGCAATTTTCTTCCTGATGGTCGGTCTCGAGGTGAAGCGTGAACTGCTGGAAGGTGCGCTTTCAAGCCGTGAGCAGGCGCTGTTTCCTGCGATTGCCGCACTGGGCGGCATGATAGTGCCCGCGCTTATCTATCTGTCGTTTAACGGTGCCGATGAAGTGGCCCGTCAGGGGTGGGCGATTCCGGCTGCGACCGACATCGCCTTTGCGCTTGGCGTGATGGCGTTGCTGGGTTCTCGTGTGCCGACTAGCCTCAAGGTGTTCCTGTTGGCGCTTGCCATCATCGATGACCTGGGCGCTATCGTTATTATCGCAGCCTTCTTCAGCCACGATGTTTCCGTTACCGCGCTGATGCTGTCGGTGCTGGCGATTGCGGCGCTGGCGTGGCTTAACTGGCGTGGGGTCACCAGGCTGACCCCTTACGTTATCCTCGGGATTTTCCTGTGGGTGTGTATCCTCAAGTCAGGCATTCACGCCACGCTGGCCGGGGTCATTCTGGGCTTCTTAATCCCGCTGCGTACCGAAGGCAAGACGTCGCCTGCGCGTTGCGTAGAGCACGGTATTCACCCGTGGGTCGCCTGGCTGATTCTGCCACTGTTTGCGTTTACCAACGCGGGTGTGTCGCTACAGGGCGTGTCTGGTGAAGGCGTGATGTCGCTGCTGCCAATGGGGATTGCCGCCGGGCTGCTGTTTGGTAAGCCGATCGGCATTATGCTGTTCTGCTGGGTGTCGATGAAGCTGAAGATTACGCGTCTGCCGCCGGGCGTGCGTTTTAGTCAGATTGCTGCCGTATCGGTGCTGTGCGGGATAGGCTTCACCATGTCGATATTCCTGGCGTCGCTGGCGTTTGGCGATGCGGATGCGTCGATGATGATCTATGCCAAGATTGGGATTTTGTTGGGTTCGGTACTGTCTGCGGTGATGGGATACCTGCTGCTGAGTCGCGCGTTGCCGAAGAAAGTGTGATCGGCACCCGCCAAATAACAGCAATAAAAAAACCGGCATATGCCGGTTTTTTTATCAAGCTCTCAACAAAATGCGATTATTGCATTGCGTTGATTTGCGCAGTCAGGTTTGACTTATGACGCGCAGCTTTGTTTTTGTGGATCAGACCTTTACAGGACTGACGGTCCACAATTGGTTGCATTGCGTTGAATGCATTTTGTGCAGCTTCTTTGTCACCAGCTGCAATAGCCGCGTGTACCTTCTTGATAAAGGTACGCATCATTGAACGACGGCTAGCGTTATGCTGACGGCGTTTTTCTGATTGTACGGCGCGTTTCTTAGCTGATTTGATGTTAGCCAAGGTCCAACTCCCAAATATTTTTCTATTGAGGACAATTCGAAGGCCGAGGAATATGCCTTTTCGGACTTCTTTTGTCAACGGATTTGTGCAAATAAGCGCCGTTTCTTTGCTCGAACTTCATCCGAACTTCAAGCGACGCTTGTTACGTTGTGATGGCGCAGGATTTTAACAGCTATCAGCCGCAGAATACAGCCCATCGCAATAAAATTCAGTTGAGAAGTGATTATTCTTCCAACAGAGATTGTTAATGCTGAGTTTTTTTGAGAAAACAGAAAGGATTGGCGAAAACGGGGTTTCAATGAAGCCTCACTGTTTTACAAGCGTCGAGTATAGAGACAATCTCCGGCCAAGTCGCCCTGATACCAAAAAAAATGCGGTATCGATGAGAGAATCCTGCGATCCCACGAATCGCTGGTTAACCTTATGGGCTGTACAAGGTATAATCCGCCGATTTCCTCTGTTTTGAGCCAGCTATGGATTTGAGCCTGTTATGGAGCTAATTCGCGGGATACACAATATTCGAGCGCGCCACCATGGGTGCGTACTCACTATTGGTAATTTTGACGGTGTACACCGTGGCCATCAGGCCTTGATCGAACAGCTGAAACTGGAAGGTCGCCGCCTGGGTTTACCGGTCATGGTAATGATTTTTGAACCTCAACCTCTGGAGCTTTTCGCCGCAGAGAAAGCCCCGGCACGCTTGACCAACCTGCGTGACAAGGCAAAGTATCTCGCCGAATGCGGGATAGACTATTTGTTGTGCGTGAAATTTGACCCGCGTTTTGCCGCGAACAGCGCTCAGGCCTTCGTGTCTCAGCTGTTGGTCGAAAAACTGGGCGTCAAATTCCTGACCGTCGGTGATGACTTCCGCTTCGGCGCTGCCAGACTCGGCGATTTCACGCTGCTGCTAAAGGCCGGTGCCGAATACGGTTTTGACATCGTCAGCACCCAGACCTTCCGCGAGGACGGTCATCGCATCAGCAGCACCGCCATACGCGACGCGCTGCGTGATGACGAGCTGGCGCTGGCAGAGAACCTGCTCGGCCATCCTTTCAGCATTTCTGGCAGGGTGGTGCACGGTGACAAGCTGGGCCGCACGATTGGCTTCCCGACCGCCAACGTCCCGCTCAAACGCCTGGTTAGCCCGGTTAAGGGCGTCTATGCGGTTGAGGTCATGGGCCTGGGTCCTGACCCGGTCCCCGGCGTGGCAAACATTGGTACCCGACCTACGGTCAACGGTGTCCGCAAGCAGTTGGAAGTTCACCTGCTCGACACCACGATAGATTTATATGGGCGCCACATTGACGTGGTACTCCGCGCAAAATTGCGCAATGAACAGCGTTTTGCATCGCTTGATGCGTTGAAGCAGCAAATTGCCAACGACGAGCAAACAGCCCGCGAGTTTTTCGGGCTGAAACTTTCTTGAGCGATAACCCATTTAGTAGCCCGGCTTCTAGCCGAAAAACGGAACCGAGAATCTTATGAGTGACTTTAAGAATACCCTGAACTTGCCGGAAACAGGGTTCCCGATGCGCGGCGACTTAGCCAAGCGTGAACCTGCGATGCTGGATAACTGGTACAAGCAGGATCTGTACGGGATTATCCGCGCGGCCAAAAAGGGCAAAAAAACCTTTATTTTGCATGATGGCCCTCCGTATGCGAACGGCAGCATTCATATTGGTCACTCGGTTAACAAGATTCTCAAAGACATTATCGTCAAGTCTAAAGGGATGGCCGGTTACGACTCGCCGTACGTTCCAGGTTGGGACTGCCACGGTCTGCCTATCGAACTGAAGGTTGAGCAGCTGATCGGCAAGCCGGGCGAGAAGGTCACGCCTGCCGAATTCCGTGCTGCCTGCCGTTCCTACGCTGCCGAACAGATTGAAGGTCAGAAAGCTGACTTCATCCGTCTGGGCGTGCTGGGGGACTGGGATCACCCATACCGCACCATGGACTTCAAAACCGAAGCCAATATCATCCGTGCGCTGGGCAAAATCATCAGTAACGGCCACCTGCTGAAAGGCGCTAAGCCTGTGCACTGGTGTACCGACTGTGGTTCTTCGCTGGCCGAAGCCGAAGTTGAATACTACGACAAAACCTCTCCGGCTATCGACGTAGCGTTCAACGCCGTCGATCCGACCGCCGTGGCGGCCAAGTTTGGTGCCACCGCTTTCCATGGCCCGGTTTCTCTGGTTATCTGGACCACGACCCCGTGGACCATGCCGGCCAACCGCGCTATCTCTCTGAACGCCGAGTTCTCCTATCAGCTGGTGCAGGTAGAAGACCGTTGTCTGATCCTGGCTACCGACCTGGTCGCCAGCGTGATGAAGCGTATCGGTGCAACCGAGTGGACCGTGCTGGGCGAGTGCAAGGGCGCTGACCTTGAGCTGATGCGCTTCCGCCATCCGTTCCTGGCGTTCGACGTACCGGCCATCCTCGGCGATCACGTGACGCTCGACGCCGGTACCGGTGCCGTACACACCGCACCGGGCCACGGTCCTGACGACTTCGTTATCGGCCAGAAATACGGTCTGGAAGTGGCTAACCCGGTAGGGCCAAACGGCTGCTACCTGCCAGGCACCTTCCCGGCGCTGGACGGCAAATTCGTGTTCAAGGCTAACGACATCATCGTTGAAATCCTGCGTGAGCACGACGCGCTGGTGCATTTCGAGAAATTCACCCACAGCTATCCGTGCTGCTGGCGTCACAAAACGCCAATCATCTTCCGCGCCACGCCGCAGTGGTTCGTGAGCATGGATCAGCAGGGTCTGCGCGCGCAGTCTCTGAAAGAGATCAAAGGCGTGCAGTGGATCCCGGACTGGGGCCAGGCGCGTATCGAAAACATGGTCGCGAACCGTCCTGACTGGTGTATCTCCCGTCAGCGTACCTGGGGCGTGCCAATGTCTCTGTTCGTGCACAAAGACACCGAAGAGCTGCATCCGCGCACGCTTGAGCTGATGGAAGAAGTGGCCAAACGCGTTGAGAACGACGGCATTCAGGCTTGGTGGGATCTCAACCCTGAAGAAATTCTGGGTGCAGACGCTGCCCACTACGTGAAAGTGCCAGACACGCTGGACGTATGGTTCGACTCCGGTTCAACCAGCTTCTCCGTAGTTGACGCGCGTCCAGAGTTCCACGGTCACGAGCCGGACATGTATCTGGAAGGTTCCGACCAGCACCGCGGCTGGTTCATGTCATCACTGATGATTTCTACCGCGATGAAAGGCCGTGCGCCGTACAAACAGGTTCTGACCCACGGCTTTACCGTGGATGGCAACGGCCGCAAGATGTCGAAATCTATCGGCAACACCGTGAGCCCTCAGGACGTGATGAACAAACTGGGTGCCGACATCCTGCGTCTGTGGGTGGCCTCGACCGACTATACCGGCGAAATCGCCGTGTCGGACGAGATCCTCAAACGTGCTGCCGACTCTTATCGTCGCATCCGTAATACCGCGCGCTTCCTGCTGGCGAACCTCAACGGTTTCGATCCGGCGCTGCACAGCGTGAAACCAGAAGATATGGTGGTGCTGGATCGTTGGGCCGTTGGCCGCGCGAAAGCCGCACAGGAAGAGATCGTTGCCGCTTACGACCGCTATGATTTCCACGGCGTAGTTCAGCGTCTGATGCAGTTCTGTTCCGTCGAGATGGGTTCCTTCTATCTGGATATCATCAAGGACCGTCAGTACACCGCGAAGAGCGACAGCGTGGCACGCCGCAGCTGTCAGACCGCGTTGTACTACATCGCCGAAGCGCTGGTTCGCTGGATGGCACCGATCATGTCCTTCACTGCTGACGAAATCTGGTCCGTTCTGCCGGGGGCTCGTGAGAAATTCGTGTTCACCGAAGAGTGGTATGACGGTCTGTTCGGACTGGCAGAGAACGAAGCCATGAACGACGAGTTCTGGTCCGAGCTGCTGAAGGTGCGTGGCGAAGTCAACAAGGTGCTTGAGCAGGCGCGTGCCGACAAGCGTTTGGGCGGTTCGCTCGAAGCTTCCGTTACGCTGTACGCCGATGACGCCTTGGCCGCTAAACTTAACAGCCTGGGCAACGAACTGCGCTTCGTGCTGCTGACCTCCGGTGCCAAAGTTGCTGCACTGGCCGACGCCGACGAAAACGCCATTCCGAGCGAACTGCTGAAGGGCCTAAAAATCGGTCTGGAAAAAGCAGAAGGCGAGAAGTGCCCGCGCTGCTGGCATTTCACCACCGACGTCGGTCACAATCCTGCACATCCCGAAGTGTGTGGCCGTTGTGCAACCAACATCGCCGGTGACGGTGAAGAGCGTGAATTTGCATAATGGGTAAACCAATCTGTTCTACCGGACTCCGCTGGCTTTGGCTGGCGGTTGTTGTGCTGGTGCTGGATCTCGGCAGCAAAGTGTTGGTGATGAATCATTTCCAACTCGGCGAATCGCTGCCGCTGATCCCGTTTTTTAATCTGACCTATGCGCATAATCCAGGGGCGGCCTTCAGCTTCCTGGCGGACAAAGGCGGCTGGCAGCGCTGGTTCTTTGCGGCCATCGCACTGGTTATCGTGGTGGCACTGCTGGTACTGATGTACCGCAGCAGCGGCAAGCAGAAGCTGAATAACATTGCTTTCGCGATGATTATTGGCGGCGCGCTGGGCAACCTGTTCGATCGCATGGTTCACGGTTTTGTCATCGACTTTATCGATTTTTACGTTAAAGACTGGCACTACCCAATATTCAACCTGGCCGACAGCTTTATCTGCGTCGGCGCAGTGTTAGTTGTTCTGGAAGGCTTCCTGTCCTCTTCAGACAAAACGGCAAAAAGTAAGGGATAAGATAATGACCGAGCAGGTGATACACGACAGCGCGGTGTTGGTTCACTTCACGCTGAAGCTGGAAGATGGCTCCACGGCGGAATCAACGCTCAGTCACGGCAAACCCGCTTTGTTCCGACTGGGCGACGGCAGCCTGTCTGACGCGCTGGAAAACGAGCTGCTGGGTCTGCGTGTAGGTGACAAGAAAGCCTTCACACTCTCTCCGGAGTCGGCGTTCGGCACCAAAAGCCCCGATCTGGTTCAGTTCTTTCCCCTGCGCGATTTTATCGAGACTGGCGTGCCCGATGTCGGTACCATTATGCTCTTCACCACCCGCGACGGCAGCGAAATGCCGGGTGTGGTGCGTGAAGTAACAGAAGGTTCGGTGACCGTCGATTTCAACCATCCGCTTGCCGGACAGCATATTGATTTTGATATTGAAGTATTAGAAATAGACCCTGAAATGGAGGCGTCTCATGCAAGTTCTGCTGGCTAACCCGCGTGGTTTTTGTGCCGGAGTTGACCGTGCCATTACCATCGTAGAACGTGCCCTTGAGCTTTATGGTGCGCCAATTTATGTGCGCCATGAAGTGGTGCATAACCGTTACGTGGTCGACAGCCTGCGCCAGCGTGGCGCGGTGTTTATCGAACAGATTAGCGAAGTTCCAGACGGTTCCATTCTGATCTTCTCCGCGCACGGCGTCTCGCAGGCGGTTAGGGCCGAGGCAAAATCTCGTGACCTGACCGTGTTTGATGCGACCTGTCCGCTGGTGACCAAAGTCCATATGGAAGTCGCGCGCGCCAGCCGTAAGGGCACGGAGGCTATCCTGATTGGTCACGCCGGTCACCCTGAGGTCGAAGGCACCATGGGGCAGTACAATAACCCTAAAGGCGGCATGTACCTGGTCGAGTCTCCGGCCGATGTGTTCAAGCTGGACGTCAAAGACCCTGAAAATCTGTGCTTTATGACCCAGACCACGCTGTCCGTTGATGACACTTCCGAGGTTATCGACGCGCTGCGTGAGCGCTTCCCGAAAATAGTGGGGCCGCGTAAAGACGACATCTGCTACGCCACCACTAACCGTCAGGAAGCCGTTCGCAACCTGTCGGACGAGGCTGACGTGGTGCTGGTTGTCGGGTCTAAAAACTCGTCTAACTCCAACCGCCTGGCCGAACTGGCACAGCGCGTAGGTAAACCTTCTTACCTGATCGACTCTGCCGATGATATCCAGGAAGAGTGGGTGAAGGGCGCGCTTAGCGTGGGTGTGACGGCGGGCGCTTCTGCCCCGGATATTCTGGTACAGCAGGTGATCGATCGCCTGAAAACTCTCGGCTGTCTGGGCGTGGTCAACATGGACGGACGCGAAGAGAACATCGTTTTCGAAGTTCCTAAAGAACTGCGTATCGATATCAAAGCGGTAGGTTAAGTATTTAAAATCTTCCCCCACTGAAAAGTGGGGGAAGTTCAGCATAGTAAAACGGTTATATTAGAGCCTGAACAGGTTCTGTCCCGCCCCTCGTGCCGACGTTGTCACCTGCAACAATGCCCCTTCGATTTCCCCAGGATTTTCCAGACCGGTGCGCGCCGACGTAATAAACAGCTGATTCATCCCGGCACCGCCAAACGTGCAGCAGCTTGGCTGCGTGACAGGCAGCGGCAGGGCATCAAGCGTCAGCAACTCTCCCTGATTGATCTTCTGACGCAGCAGGCAATGGTTGCCCCAGCAGGCGGTCAGCAGCAGCCCGTCTTCACTCAGCGCGGAGCCGTCCGGCGTTTTATCGCCGGGTGAGTAGCACGACAGTTTCAGCGGATTAATACGCCGCGCGTTGCCCGAATAAAATCGCTTCCGCACGCTGTCGGCAAACCACACTTTTCCCTCATGCCAGGCCAGCGTATTGGGGGTGCCTACGTTGTCCATCATCAGCACCGGGGCTGCATCGCCCGTTTCATAGCGATACCATCCGCCGATTTTGTCTTCTTCTTTAATGTCCATGGTGCCAAACCACAGAGAACCGTCGGGGGCGACCGCCGCTTCATTGGGGCGAGTGCCTTCCGCGCCCGCATAGCCACACAGCAGGGAACGCTTTTCACTCAGGTAGTCGTAAAGCGCCAGGCCGTCCTGCGCGACCAAGAGGAAGAGGTCCTGCTGGTCGGTGAGCAGTGCGGCGCTGGTCAGTGACGGAAGTGCCCGTGTTTCGAAGGAAGCCGTTTCAGGCCAATAGCGCAGCAGGCGTTGATTAAGAATATCGACCCACAGCAGAGACTGGGTACGCTGGCACCACACCGGGGTTTCGCCCAATTCGGCGCGATAGTCCGTTACGGTGACTATCTCAGAGCGCAAAAATGCTGACATGAACGTTTCTCCAGCAGAGGCTAAAAGGTATTTGTTTGATGAGTTTAGCCGTGCATTGCGGCCAGTGGAAAGAGAAAGCTGTGCGTAGACTGACGCAGGGCATAAAAAAAGCCTGCTGAAGTTTTCAGCAGGCTCGAACTTCTCGATCTCTTTATCTGTGTCTTGAGATAAAGGGGAGTTATTAGAAGTTGTAGTACAGACGCACCAGGTTGAGATCGCCGATCTTGTCGGTAGAGTTGGTGATCATGTGCTCGAAGTCGACCTGGAAGCCGTAATCAAGTTTCACAGCCACACCCACACCGTTGTCGGTACGCTGGTAATCACGTCCGCTCACATACTTCAGATGGTCACCCATGAAGTAAGGCTGCACGCTCTTGATGGCGAATTGCTTAACCGGGATGTTGTAACCGGCATAGTATTCGACGCCCCACGCGTTGCCTGCGAAGTAGTCCTGATCGTTGTTCACTTTGGTGGTCAGGAAGTTGTGATACCAGCCGCCGCCTGCAGACAAGGTCCAGTTGCCCGGTGTCCATGACAGAGCGGTACCCAGAATGCTCTGGTCGTAGTCTTTAGAGCCGCCTGCCGCACCCCGGTTTTTAACTTCTGCGCTGGTGTAGTTGTATGCGCTACCCCATGCCAGGTTGTCGGTGATGTGCCAGTTTGCACCAACAGAACCGCCGCCTTTACGTTTGTAGGCCAGGTTGTTGGATTCAAGCAGGTCGTCGTCGGAGAACAGGTAAGCGGCATAGAGATCGACCGGACCTGCTGCATATTTATATTTCAGCTGCTTACGTGAACGATATGAACCGTCGTAGTCACCGTTGATACCGTTACCCGGTGCCTGGGCCAACATGTCGTCATCCCAAACGTCGGTTTTCGCGCCGACAACATCATAGTAGATGCTGTTTTGCTGACCGTAGGTCAAAGTACCGTAAGTCTTGCTCTTGAAACCGGTATACAGCTGACGGCGAGTCGTATGGTGCGCGCCTTCAGCATAGTGGTCGTCCCAGCCGAAGACCGACGGAATGTTCACGCCGAGTTCGTAGTAACTGATCCAGTGAACGTCGTCAAACAGGAAGTAGTCAGCGGTGAAGCGGAAACGTGTGCCGCCGTCATAGCCGTTATTTTTGTAGGAACCTTTATCTGAGCCGCCCATGGTATTTTGGAACTGAGGACGGATGCTGCCACCGACTTTAAAGTCGAGACGGCTAAGCAGATCGTAAGGCTGAGGATCCTGTTTAATCAGCGTTATTTCTGCTTGTGCAGCGAAAGATGCGCCGCCTAAAAGTAGGCCAGCAACGACTGTTTGTGAAACCCTATTCATTTTAAATTTCATAAAAACTCCAGGTGCCAATACTGTGTTGGCATCCTAATTTTCCCTAGCTATACACGAGGGGGGATTAACGAGCATGTAACAGCCGTATTGCAATCCGTCTCGTTTTATCACTGACTTTCATTGCGCAACAGGCTGGTTCGCTTAATAATATTTAATTGCTAATTCAATGGTTTACCGATATTAAAGATTGGCTTATTTATCTTCCTGCCTCTGCAATAATGTTTCGACTTAAAATTAGCTGGCTATTTATTATCATAAGGGTTCAATAAAATCCAATAACGAAATATGAATTATTTATATCAGGCTTAATAAATTGATCTGCATCCGGGAAACGTGCAAAAAAAGAGATAATGCCTGTGCAGGTTATTCATCTGTATGCATGATTATTCATTTAAGTGAATTGCATTGTCTTGAGGGTTGTTATTGCTGGTTTTTTCAGCAATGTCGAAAGTGAAGGGCGAGGCTTTCGACCCGACGCGAAATAGGTTTTACTGATGTTAGCGTGCCTATATCATAATTTTCTAATTATGAGGCAATTTCACTAGCCGTGATGGAATGGGGTGGTTAACCTGATTCTGTTTTACGAAGCACACATTAATAAAGAGAGAAATTATGAGCAAAGCTGATATCCGCATGGCGATTGCCGGTTCCGGTGGGCGCATGGGTCGCCAGCTGATTCAGGCCGTACAGCAGGCTGAAGGTGTGGTTCTGGGCGCGGCGTTAGAGCGTAAAGGTTCTTCACTTGTGGGTACTGACGCAGGCGAACTCGCCGGTGTAGGCGCGATTAACGTTAAAGTCAGTGACAGTCTGGAAGCGGTAGCCGGTGATTTTGACATCCTGATCGATTTCACACGCCCCGAAGGGACTCTCGAGCACCTGAGCTTCTGTCTGAAACAGGGTAAAGGCATCGTTATCGGCACTACGGGGTTCGATGATGCAGGTAAAGCGGCAATTAAACAGGCTGCCGATGAAATTCCCGTCGTTTTCGCCGCGAACTTTAGCGTAGGCGTCAACGTGGTGCTAAAGCTGCTTGAGAAAGCGGCAAAAGTGATGGGTGACTACACCGATATAGAAATCGTTGAAGCACACCATCGTCACAAGGTCGATGCACCTTCAGGTACTGCGCTCGCTATGGGTGAAGCCATCGCGGGTGCGCTAGGCCGTGATCTGAAGGACTGCGCCGTCTATGCCCGCGAAGGCCATACCGGTGAGCGTGACCCGATGAGCATCGGTTTCGCCACCATTCGCGCCGGGGATATCGTCGGTGAACATACTGCGATGTTTGCTGATATTGGCGAGCGTGTAGAGATAACGCACAAGGCCTCAAGCCGCATGACTTTCGCCAATGGCGCAGTTCGTGCTGCTAAATGGGTATCACTCAAGAAAAATGGTCTCTTTGACATGACAGATGTCTTGGGTCTCGAAGATTTATAAGGTTCTCCAACAATCGTGATGTGGTTGTTTTTATCATAAGTTTTTGATGGAAGGGCAGTTATTTTATTGCCCTTTTCTTTTGTCTTAAAAATAGCGCCTTCAGTTGCTTTTTAATTCCAAGTTACCTTTTGTTGGCATTTACCCGGTTTTTTCTACCGTTTTGAACATAAAGTAGCCGCTCAATTTCTCTTCATTCGATTATAGTAAACAAAATAACGATTTTTTCAGATAACCCCGCTCGCAAACGTTTACTATGCTTACTTATCCTATCCTTTTATCGCTATTTGACGTTCATTTCGCTGAGTGATGCGAAAAACACAAAAATAATGGCGCTTTGGGTAGACAAACCCCACGCCCATCATTAGAATGCGCGCAATTTGCCAAAAATTAGCTTTTAGGGTAGAAAAATAACCGCTCTGAGTGCAATTTTTGCATTGATTAGGTCATTCGATCTGAATTAATATGCAAATATAATGATTGATTATTCTTGGAGGATGCTTTGATAAAGTCAGCGCTATTGGTTCTGGAAGACGGAACCCAATTCCACGGTCGGGCCATCGGGGCAGAGGGAACGGCAGTAGGGGAAGTGGTCTTCAATACGTCGATGACCGGTTATCAAGAAATCCTCACTGATCCTTCCTATTCCCGCCAGATCGTTACTCTTACTTATCCCCATATCGGCAATGTCGGCACTAACGCCGCTGATGAAGAATCCTCTGCAGTACACGCCCAAGGCCTGGTGATTCGCGATCTCCCTCTGATTGCCAGCAACTACCGTAATGAAGAAAACCTGTCTGACTACCTCAAACGCCACAATATCGTTGCTATCGCCGATATTGATACGCGTAAGTTGACACGTTTACTGAGTGAAAAGGGCGCGCAGAACGGCTGCATCATTGCCGGTGATAACGTAGATGCTGCGTTGGCACTCGAGAAAGCCAAAGGCTTCCCGGGCCTGAAAGGAATGGATTTAGCGAAAGAAGTCACCACTCAGGAGTCTTACAGCTGGCAGCAAGGTAGCTGGACTCTGGAGGGCGATTTGCCTGAAGCGAAGAAAGCTGAGGATTTACCTTTCCACGTTGTGGCCTATGACTACGGCGTGAAGCGCAACATTCTGCGCATGCTGGTTGACCGCGGTTGCCGCCTGACGGTGGTTCCGGCGAAAACCTCTGCTGCAGACGTGATGAAGCTCAATCCAGACGGCATTTTCCTGTCAAACGGCCCGGGTGACCCTGAGCCATGCGACTACGCCATTGAGGCTATCAAGACCTTCCTGACCACTGACATTCCGGTGTTCGGTATCTGTCTGGGCCATCAGCTGTTGGCATTAGCCAGCGGTGCCAAGACGCTTAAAATGAAATTCGGCCATCACGGCGGCAACCATCCGGTTAAAAATCTTGATAACAACACCGTGATGATCACCGCGCAGAACCACGGTTTTGCCGTAGATGAAGCCAGCCTGCCAGCCACGCTGCGCACGACGCACAAATCACTGTTCGACGGTTCATTGCAGGGTATCCATCGTACCGACAAGCCAGCGTTCAGCTTCCAGGGTCACCCTGAAGCGAGCCCAGGCCCGCACGATGCAGCCCCACTGTTCGATCACTTTATCGAACTGATCGAAGCCTACCGTAACAGCGGCAAATAATTAACAGGAGCAGATAATGCCAAAACGTACAGACATAAAAAGCATTCTGATTCTGGGCGCGGGTCCGATCGTAATCGGACAGGCCTGCGAGTTTGACTACTCTGGTGCACAGGCGTGTAAAGCCCTGCGCGAAGAGGGCTACCGCGTCATTCTGGTGAACTCTAACCCAGCCACCATTATGACCGACCCAGACATGGCCGATGCCACCTATATCGAGCCAATCCACTGGGAAGTTGTTCGCAAGATTATCGAAAAAGAGCGTCCAGACGCGGTACTGCCAACGATGGGCGGCCAGACTGCACTGAACTGTGCGCTGGAGCTTGAGCGTCAGGGCGTACTGGAAGAGTTCGGCGTGACCATGATTGGTGCAACCGCCGACGCGATTGACAAGGCAGAAGACCGCCGTCGCTTTGATATCGCGATGAAGAAAATCGGTCTGGGCACGGCACGTTCAGGTATTGCACACAATATGGAAGAAGCGCTGGTTATCGCTGCCGACGTTGGCTTCCCGTGCATCATCCGTCCTTCCTTTACCATGGGCGGCACCGGCGGCGGTATCGCTTACAATCACGAAGAGTTCGAAGAGATTTGTACTCGTGGTCTCGACCTCTCCCCAACCAAAGAGCTGCTGATTGATGAATCGCTGATCGGTTGGAAAGAGTACGAGATGGAAGTGGTCCGCGACAAGAACGACAACTGCATTATCGTTTGTTCTATCGAGAACTTCGACGCGATGGGTATCCACACCGGTGACTCCATCACCGTGGCCCCTGCGCAGACACTGACCGACAAAGAATACCAAATCATGCGTAACGCCTCTCTGGCGGTACTGCGTGAAATCGGCGTCGAGACTGGCGGTTCAAACGTACAGTTCTCTGTGAATCCGAAAGACGGCCGTCTGATAGTTATCGAGATGAACCCACGCGTATCACGCTCTTCTGCGCTGGCTTCTAAGGCAACCGGCTTCCCGATTGCTAAAGTAGCCGCCAAGCTGGCGGTGGGTTACACCCTTGACGAGTTGATGAACGACATCACCGGCGGCAAGACCCCAGCGTCATTCGAGCCTTCAATCGACTACGTTGTGACTAAAATTCCTCGCTTCAACTTCGAGAAATTTGCCGGTGCCAACGACCGTCTGACCACCCAGATGAAATCTGTGGGTGAAGTCATGGCTATCGGTCGCACCTTCCAGGAATCGATGCAGAAAGCGCTGCGCGGTCTGGAAGTGGGCGCAAGCGGCTTCGACCCTAAAGTGAGCCTCGACGATCCTGAAGCACTGACCAAAATCCGTCGTGAACTGAAAGAAGCCGGTTCTGACCGTATCTGGTTCATCGCCGATGCATTCCGTGCCGGTATGTCCGTAGACGGCATCTTTAACCTGACTAACATCGACCGCTGGTTCCTGGTACAGATTGAAGAGCTGATCAAACTGGAATCTCAGGTTGCTCAGGGCGGCTTTAGCGCACTGAACTACGATTTGCTGCGCGTGCTCAAGCGTAAAGGCTTCGCCGACCTGCGTCTGGCGAAACTGGTCGGCGTCTCTGAGAGCGAAATGCGCAAGCTGCGTCACAAGCTGAACCTGCACCCGGTTTACAAGCGCGTTGATACCTGTGCGGCCGAGTTCTCGACCGACACCGCCTACATGTACTCCACCTATGAAGAAGAGTGTGAGTCCAACCCAACTAACGGCACCCCGAAAATTATGGTGCTGGGTGGCGGTCCAAACCGTATCGGTCAGGGTATCGAATTCGACTACTGCTGCGTTCACGCCTCACTGGCGCTGCGCGAAGACGGTTACGAAACCATCATGGTTAACTGTAACCCTGAAACCGTTTCTACCGACTATGACACCTCAGACCGTCTGTACTTTGAGTCGGTAACACTGGAAGACGTGCTGGAAATCGTCCGCATCGAGCAGCCAAAAGGTGTGATCGTGCAGTACGGTGGCCAGACTCCGCTGAAACTGGCTCGCGAGCTGGAAGCCTGCGGCGTGCCGATTATTGGTACCAGCCCTGACGCGATTGACCGTGCAGAAGACCGCGAACGTTTCCAGCAGGCGGTTAACCGTCTGGGCCTGAAGCAGCCAGCGAACGCCACCGTAGCCACCATCGAACAGGCGGTAGAGAAGGCAGCCGGTATCGGTTATCCGCTGGTGGTGCGTCCATCTTATGTGCTGGGTGGCCGCGCGATGGAAATCGTTTATGACGAAATCGACCTGCGCCGTTACTTCCAGAACGCGGTGAGCGTATCCAACGATGCGCCAGTGCTGCTCGACCGCTTCCTCGACGATGCGATAGAAGTTGACGTTGACGCAATCTGCGACGGCGAGCGCGTGCTGATTGGCGGCATCATGGAGCACATCGAGCAGGCGGGCGTTCACTCCGGTGACTCCGCATGTTCACTGCCTGCTTATACCCTGAGCAAAGAAATTCAGGACGTAATGCGTCAACAGGTTGAGAAGCTGGCGTTTGAGCTTTCCGTTCGTGGCCTGATGAACGTGCAGTTTGCGGTGAAAGACAACGAGGTTTACCTGATTGAGGTTAACCCACGTGCTGCGCGTACCGTGCCGTTTGTTTCCAAGGCAACCGGCGTGGCACTGGCGAAAGTGGCTGCACGCGTGATGGCGGGTCAGACACTGGCCGAGCAGGGCGTAACCGAAGAAGTTATCCCGCCGTACTACTCGGTTAAAGAAGTGGTGCTGCCGTTTAACAAATTCCCGGGCGTTGACCCCATCCTCGGCCCAGAGATGCGCTCTACCGGTGAAGTGATGGGCGTTGGCCGCAGCTTCGCTGAAGCCTTCGCTAAGGCCCAGCTGGGTAGCCTGTCTGGGATGAAGAAAGCCGGTCGTGCGCTGCTGTCCGTTCGTGACGGTGACAAGGCGCGCGTGGTTGATTTGGCCGCCAAGCTGCAGAAACACGGCTTTGAGCTGGACGCGACACACGGCACCGCCGTCGTACTGGGCGAAGCAGGCATCAACCTGCGCCTGGTCAACAAGGTGCATGAAGGTCGTCCACACATCCAGGACCGCATCAAAAACGGTGAATATAGCTACATCGTCAACACCACCGCGGGCCGTCAGGCGATTGAAGACTCCAAGCTAATTCGTCGCAGCGCGCTGCAGTATAAAGTGCACTACGACACTACGCTGAACGGGGGTTTTGCTACCGCCATGGCGCTGTCTTCAGACCCAACCGAGCAAGTGATTTCCGTACAGGAAATGCACGCAAAAATTAAAGGCTAATCAAGGCTTTTAGCCTCGGTTGTTGTCTTGTAACTTAAGAAGGGCGCAGCATTATGCTGTGCCCTTCTTTTTTGTTTTTTATTGTTTTATTAAGAACCCATTAACGGTTTTTTTTTCCTCTGGCACAAAGTTGCGTATGCTCAATAAAATACGTTTTTATATGGAAGCTTTATGATCCTGATTATCTACGCCCATCCTTATCCCCGGCATTCCCATGCCAATAAGCATCTGCTTCAGGAAATTAAGGATCTCCCTGATGTAAAAATCAGATCTCTTTACGATCTTTATCCTGACTTCTCTATTGATATCAAAGCAGAACAGCAGGCGATGGAAGAGGCCGATCTGGTGGTTTTCCAGCATCCTCTACAGTGGTACGGTCTGCCACCGCTGCTTAAGCTGTGGATCGACAAAGTGCTCGAGCACGGCTGGGCCTATGGCCATGATGGCGATGCCCTGAAAGGTAAAGGCTGCCTGTGGGCGGTGACTACCGGCGGTAACGAGCAGCATTTCCAACTGGGGAGTTATCCTGATTTCGCTGCACTCGCCCAGCCTATTGAAGCAACGGCACTGTACTGCGGCATGAAATGGCAGCCCTACTTTGCGCTGCACAATACCTTTACCTGTAACGAGGTGACGCTGAAGGCGGGCGGCGAGGCGTATCGCCAGCGGTTGCTCGACTGGCAAGCGGCACATCCCGCGTCGTCAGCTTCGGCAGAACAGGCTCAATCATTGGAGGGGGAAGCGAATGGATAATCACAGCATGATGATCGAGGGGCTTATCTATCTCGGATCGGCCGCGCTGTTTGTGCCTATTGCCGTGCGTTTCGGACTCGGCTCGGTGCTGGGGTATCTGATTGCCGGCTGTATCATTGGCCCATGGGGCCTGAAGCTGGTCTCGGACGCCGAATCGATTCTAACCTTCGCCGAGATTGGCGTGGTGCTGATGCTGTTTATCATCGGTCTCGAACTCGACCCTAAACGCCTCTGGACCCTGCGTGCCTCGGTCTTCGGCGGCGGCAGTATTCAGATGGTCGGCTGCGGACTGGTGCTTAGCGCCTTCTGCGCTGCGCTGGGACTGGACTGGAAAATTGCGCTGTTGATTGGCCTGACGCTGGCGCTCTCCTCGACGGCGATTGCCATGCAGGCGATGAGCGAACGCAGCCTGACGCCAACGCCTATTGGCCGCAGCGCCTTTGCAGTGCTGCTGTTTCAGGATATCGCGGCTATCCCGCTGGTGGCGATGATTCCCCTTTTGGCCAGCACCGGTGAAACTACCACGCTGGCGTCCTTCGGCATTTCGGCTGCCAAGGTTGTCGGCGCGTTAGCCATCGTGGTGCTGCTTGGGCGCTACGTCGCTCGTCCGGTGCTGCATTTCGTGGCCCGCTCTGGCATGCGCGAAGTATTCAGCGCCGTGGCGCTGTTTCTGGTGTTTGGCTTCGGTATTTTACTGGAGATGGCTGGGCTATCGATGGCGATGGGCGCGTTCCTCGCCGGGGTGATGCTGGCAAGTTCCGAGTACCGACACGCGCTGGAAAGTGATATTCAGCCGTTCAAAGGGCTGCTGCTCGGGCTATTCTTCATCGGCGTCGGGATGTCTATCGACTTCGGTACGCTGGTGCATCATCCGCTGCTGATTGCCGTATTGCTGTTGGGCTTTATGGCGCTGAAGGCCGCCCTGCTGTGGATTGTTGCGCCCTGGCTCAGCGTGCCAAAGCGCCAGCGCGGCATGTTTGCCATCCTGCTGGGGCAGGGCAGTGAGTTTGCCTTCGTTATCTTCAGTGCCGCGCAGCTGGCCGGTGTGCTGCCTGCGGATTGGGCGAAGTCGCTGACGTTGGCGGTCGCGCTGTCGATGGCCGTCACGCCGGTGCTGCTGGTGATTGCCAGCCGTCTGGAGCGCAATGCGCCGAAGGACTCTCGTCCGCAGGACATTATCGACGACGAGCACGCCAGCGTGATCATTGCCGGTTTCGGGCGCTTCGGGCAAATCGCCGGACGTCTGCTGCTCGCCAACAATGTGCACACGGTGGTATTGGACAACGATCCTGACCACATCGAAACGCTGCGCAAGTTTGGCACCAAGGTGTTTTACGGCGACGCGACGCGCGTAGACCTGCTGGAGTCCGCCGGTGCGGCACAGGCCAAGGTATTGATCAACGCCATCGACGACGTGGAGGCTAATTTAGAGCTGACTCGACTGGCGAAGGAAAACTTCCCGAACCTGAAAATCATCGCCCGCGCGCGCGACGTTGACCATTGGTATCAGCTGCGTCAGTTGGGCGTTGAGGCGCCGGAGCGTGAGCTGTTTGAAGGCTCGCTGCGCGCCGGTCGAGAAACGTTGGAAATTCTGGGGCTAGACGCCTACGAGGCCCGCGAGAAGGCGGACCTGTTTAAGCACTACAACGTGAAAATGCTCGAAGCCACGCTGGCAAACTACGAAGACACCGAGTTCCGCCTCGCCAGTTTGGCCCGCGCCCGCGATATGCTTTCTGCGGCCATTGAGCAGGATCAGGCGCGTCTCGGCGAGCAGCAGCAAAGCTGGCGCGGCAGTATTGACGGTAAAGCGCCTGAAAATGAGGTTATTGAAGCCAAATAATTATTATCGGTGGCAATGACATAAAGATAATCTTATAAAGGCAAACCTATGGCAGGTTTGCCTTTTTATGTGTTGTCAGCTCAGCGCCACTTTAATACCCAGCGCGATCAACACCCCGCCCAGCATCTTATCTATGACCTTCTGCGCCTTTGCCAGTCCACGACGCACTGGGCCACTCTGAATCAGCACCACCAGCATCGGCCACCAGACAACCGACAGACCGACGATAATCGAGGCATACAGCAGTTTCTCACTCAGCGTTGAGTTGATTTGCAGCACCTGTGTGAACATCGCGAGGAAGAATAACGTCGCCTTCGGATTAAGCAGGTTACACAGATAACCCTGAGTAAACGCCTTGCCAAGCGTGACCTGCTGTGGCGCGATGCCATCAAGGTTCATCTTGCTGTTGGTGCGCGAGAACAGGCCCTGAAGTCCAACCCAGATCAGATAGGCTGCACCGACGTATTTTAACAGATCAAACAGCCACGGCGTCTTCGTTATCACCACCGCCAGACCGGCCACACAGTAGGACATATGGGTGATAACGCCGCAGACAACGCCGAGCGAAGTCATCAGTGCCGCCATGCGCGGATAGCGGGCCGCATTCTTAATAACCATGAAGAAATCCGGACCCGGGGAGATCATCCCCAACGCGGCAATCGTCGCGACAAACAAAGAGGTTTCGAGCATTTAACTGACCGTCATCAACTAACTAAGAAAATTTAGGCGGCATCATACGCCAATCTTTTTTTTTTAACAGTGGCAGCCTGTGTTGCTCGATTTCGTTTGTATACTTAATCAGCCGAAACGTATTAATCAGTTTACATGGGGAACTATCTCCATGCTTGGCGTGGCATGATTGTCTGCCTCGCTCGCTAAGGCTGATGCTTTGAGCGCCTTTCTTCCGCTGGAGTCAGTGTTTTATGCTGATGAAGTCCGGCTCTGCTAAGAGGTCTCTTATATCTTTATCTGAGCGCATTCTCCCTATCGACGGCGGATTGGGCTTTCCGTATAGTGTGGCTCTTTTCTGCCCCGACATAGAATCTGTTCCTGGTCTGCTGTATGTCGTCTGCCGGCGGAACCATGAATATGTTCTTATTAGCTCTTCACCAAAGGTTTCACGATGATTATCAGCCTGATCGCTGCAATGGCAGCGGATCGCGTTATTGGTATGGAAAACGCCATGCCCTGGCATTTACCGGCTGACCTGGCTTGGTTCAAACGCAACACCTTGAACAAGCCGGTTATTATGGGACGCAAGACCTTCGAATCAATCGGACGACCCCTGCCTGGCCGCCTTAACATCGTTATCAGCAGCCAGCCTGGAAGTCACGATGGCGTGACCTGGGTAACCTCCCCTGAAGAAGCACTGTCAGCGGCAGGAAACGCAGAAGAAGTGATGGTCATGGGCGGTGGGCGCGTGTATACCCAGTTCCTGAATCAGGCTAACCGCCTGTATCTGACCCACATCGATGCCGAAGTTGAAGGGGACACCCACTTCCCGGATTACGAGCCTGACGAGTGGGAAAGCGTGTTCAGCGAATTCCACGACGCCGATGAAGCCAACACCCACGGCTACTGCTTCGAAATTCTGGATCGTCGCGGCGAATAATTTCGCCTCGTTTGTCCTGATGCTATAAAGCAAAAAGGCACCCAATGGGTGCCTTTTTCTTTTTCATTCTGCCAGGGGAAAGGGTTTTTAAGACGCTTTTGGCGCCTGTTCTTTCTCTTTCTCTTTGCGGCGAATCGCTGGCTGCGTGAAATAGGTTTTATCTTCCCAGCGCAGCATCGTCATTTCGCCACCCCAGCAGCAGCCGGTGTCCAGTCCGTAAACGCCGGCCGGTGTGCCTTTGCCTTCGAGCGAGGCCCAATGACCAAAGATGATGCTGTAGCCCTGTTCCAGAACCGGGCTTGGCAGTGCAAACCACGGCTTAAGCGGGCGCGGCGCATCTTCCGGGGCGTCTTTGCAGATCATGTCCAGCTGACCGTTCGGGAAGCAGTAACGCATGCGGGTCAACGCATTGGTGCTGAAGCGCAAACGGGCGAGGCCGGTGAGTTCATCAGACCAGTTGTTTGGCATGTCACCGTACATGGCATCGAGGAACAGCGGATAGCTGTCGCTGCTCAGAATAGCCTCAACCTCGCGCGCACACATTTTTGCCGTCTCGACGTCCCACTGTGGCGTGATGCCTGCGTGTCCCATCACTAGCTTCAACTCGTCGTCGACCTGCAAGACAGGCTGGCGGCGCAACCAGTTGATAAGCAGGTCCGCATCCTCAGCTTCGAGTAGCGCAGTGAGTTTATCTTTGGGTTTGTTCGGCGTGATCCCCGCGTAAATAGCCAGCAGATGCAGGTCATGGTTGCCCAGCACCATGCGCACTGCGTCGCCTAGCCCCATCACGAAGCGCAGGACATCGAGCGAGGCCGGGCCTCGAGCCACTAAATCGCCGGTCAGCCAGAGCGTATCCTGCAGGGGATTAAATTCTACCCGCGTCAGAAGAGCCTTGAGCTCATCCAGACACCCATGGATATCACCAATTAAATATGTAGACATAGTATTAATTTATCAGCGTAGGCAGCGAAAGGCGGAACACAGGGATATCCACATTGAAGGATTGATTCTGGTGATCGACCATGAGGTAGTAGCCTTCCATGGTGCCCATCGGCGTTTCAAGGATGGCGCCACTGGTGTAGTGAAATTCTTCGCCAGGCGCGATAACCGGCTGTTCGCCGACCACGCCTTCGCCCTGAACCTCGGTTTTTTGGCCGTTACTGTTGGTAATCAACCAGTAGCGGCCAACGAGTTGCACGCTAAAACGCCCCAGATTGCGGACAGTCACGGTGTAAGCGAACACATAACGCTGCTCTTCGGGAATAGACTGAGCTTCAATGTAAACACTTTGAACCTGAACCACGACTCGAGGCTGATTTAGCATAATGGAACTCCGGCTAGGGTTACTGTTCGTTGTTCTGCTGTTCGTTGCTTTTACGCGTCGAAAGCCAGTTGGCCAGCTTGCAGTACTGCTCGACAGAAATGTTTTCCGCCCGCATGCTCAGATCCAGACCCAGCTCTAACATCTGCTCTGGGGTAAACAAGTGACCCAGGCTATTGCGGATGGTTTTGCGGCGTTGGTTAAACGCATCGGTGGTCAGGCGTGCCAAAATACGGATGTCCGATACAGGGTAAGGAATTTCCGCATGCGGAGTCAAACGTACTACCGCTGAGTCGACTTTTGGTGCCGGAGTGAAGGACTCAGGCGGCACTTCGAGGACTGGGATCACGCGGCAATAGTACTGCGCCATGACGCTCAGACGGCCGTAGGCTTTGCTGTTCGGGCCTGCAACCAGACGGTTCACCACTTCTTTCTGCAGCATGAAATGCATGTCGCTGATTGCATTGGTGTAGGTGAAAAGGTGGAACATCAGCGGCGTCGAGATGTTGTAAGGCAAGTTACCAAACACACGTAACGGCTGACCCAACTCTTCAGACAGTTCGCCAAAGTTGACGGTCATGGCATCGGCCTGGATGATTCGCAGCTTGTTGGCAAGCTTCGGATTCACCTCGAGACGGGCCGCCAAATCACGGTCCAGCTCGATAACAGTCATGTTTTCCAGACGTGCGGCGACCGGCTCGGTCAGCGCAGCCAGACCGGGGCCGATTTCAACAACGGCCTGACCCGGCATAGGGTGGATAGCGGAAACGATGCTGTCGATGACAAACTGATCTTTTAAAAAGTTTTGTCCAAAACGTTTACGGGCGAAGTGGCCTTGGTGGACTCGATTATTCATTGCTGTGTTTTTTCACTACTGTTGTTGTCGTTGCGGACAGATTGTTGTCATTGCTGACTGAGGCCATGTTAATGGCAAGATTTAAAGCGGTGATAAAGCTGCCCACGTCGGCTTTGCCGGTAGCAGCCAGGTCCAGCGCAGTGCCGTGATCGACCGAGGTACGAATAAACGGCAGCCCGAGCGTGATGTTCACCGCACGGCCGAACCCCTGATATTTTAACACCGGTAAGCCCTGATCGTGATACATGGCTAATACGGCATCGGCATGCTGCAAATATTTCGGCTGGAACAGCGTATCTGCGGGCAGTGGGCCTATCAGGTTAATTCCTTTCTCACGCAGCGAATCAAGCGCTGGCGTGATGGTGTCAATCTCTTCACGGCCCATATGGCCGCCTTCGCCCGCGTGCGGGTTGAGGCCACAGACATAAATCTGCGGAGAAGCGATGCCAAATTTGGTCTTGAGGTCGTTATCAAGAATGGTGATAACTTCGTGCAGACTCTGGCGAGTGATGGCGTCCGAGACGTCTTTAAGCGGCAGGTGCGTTGTCGCGAGCGCAACGCGAAGCTCTTCGGTTGCCAGCATCATCACTACGCGTTCGCAGAGGCTACGATCGGCAAAGAATTCGGTATGACCGATAAACGGGATACCCGCATCGTTGATAATACTCTTTTGCACCGGACCGGTAATCAGTGCGGCAAATTCGCCATTCAGCGCACCGTCACAGGCGCGCGCCAGCGTCTCGACCACGTAAGGGCCATTGGCGACGTTAAGCTGGCCGGGAACGGCGGGTTCAGCAAGCTGAACGGGCAGGACGGTCAATGTGCCTGCTGCCTGGGGTTTGGCACAGCCTGGGCGATAGTCCAGCAGACGAATTGGCAGATTCAGCGCTTTGGCTCGGGCGAGCAGCAGCGACGGACAGGCACAAACGACAAGCTCAACGGGCCAGTCCCGTTGAGCCAGTGCAAGAACCAAGTCAGGTCCAACCCCGGCAGGTTCGCCGGGGGTAATCACCACTGATTGTGTCACGTGGGTTTTATTGTCCATTGCCATCCAGAATTTTCACGTAAGACTGTGCACGCTGTTCCTGCATCCAGGACTGCGCCTCTTCTGCGAACTTACGGTTGAACAGCAGACGATACGCTTTGTCTTTCAGCACGGCATCCGTTCTGTCGACCTGGCGGGTATCAAGCAACTGAATCAGGTGCCAGCCGTAGGAAGAGCGAACCGGTGCGCTAATTTCACCTTTTTTCAACTTCAGCAGCGCGTCGCGGAACGCAGGATCGTACATGTCCGGAGAGGCCCAGCCTAAGTCGCCGCCCTGATTCGCAGAACCTGGGTCCTGAGACAGCTGCCTGGCTTCGTCTGCAAAGTTGGCACGGCCGCTTTTAATCGCTGCCGCAACTTGTTCAAGTTTAGCCTGCGCCTGCGCATCCGTCATAACGACAGAAGTTTTCAGCAGAATGTGACGTGCGTGAACTTCGGTAACAGACACTTTCTGGTCAGCCTGGCGCAGATCGTTGACTTTCAGGATGTGGAAGCCCACGCCTGAACGAATAGGACCGACAATCTGGCCTTTCTTCGCATTGGTCAACGCCTGAGCGAACAGTGAAGGCAGACCCTGAAGCTTGCCCCAACCCATGTTGCCGCCGTCCAGCGCGTGCGGATCGGCAGAGTAGGTCATCGCCATCTTGGCGAAGTCGGCACCGTGGTTCAGCTCGCTAACAATCTTCTTCGCCAGCATTTCGGTCTGATCGACCTGATCCTGAGTCGGGTTCTGCGGCAGTGGCAGCAGGATGTTGCTGAGGTTGTATTCGGCCTCGTTATCAGTCTGCGCAGACAGCTGTTTCGCCAGTGCGTCGACTTCCTGCGGCAGAATAGTTACGCGGCGACGAACTTCACCGTTACGTACTTCAGAAATCAGCATCTCTTTACGGATCTGAGCACGGTATACGTTGTAGTTCAGACCTTCATAAGCCAGACGGCTGCGCAGCTGGTCGACGGTCAGGTTGTTCTGCTGAGCGATACCTGCAATAGCCTTGTTAACGTCATCATCGGTTAGCGTAAGGCCCATTTTTGAGGCCATTTGCAGCTGGATGTTATCCATAATCAGGCGGTCAAGGATCTGGCGGCGCAGCGTCTGGTCGTCAGGAAGCTGTTGTTTCGCTTCTTTTGCCTGCTGTTTGACGGACTGCAACATGTCATTGACTTCGCTTTCCAGAACTACCCCGTTATCGACAACGGCGGCAACTTTATCAACCTCTTGCGGTGCTGCGAACGCGGTGTTAGCACAAAGCACCACGCCGAGGAGAAGTGTTCTCCAGTTCTTCATACTTTTTCCATTTATTTAACCGCAAATGCGGGTTCAAGTTTCAAGTTTACTGAATTCAACATGCCGTCGAGCATCAGAATGCACGTTGATAAGGCAGTATGCCGCTGGCTAACATTTCTTTGGTTCCGAGGGTTTGATTACTACTCAGGCCACGAAGTTCAATGTTAAATCCAATGCGGTTGTCATAGATGCTCGTTTGGCTGGTTGAATCCCAGTCGGTAATCTTGCGTTCGTAGCCGAAGTTAACCGCCCAGCAGCAGGTGCTGTACTGAACGCCCAGCAACTGATCGGCTGCCTGTTTCGCCTTGGTGTCGTAATAGTACGCGGCCACCACGGCCCAACGGTCGGCGATAGGCCAGCTGGCAATGATACCTGCCTGCGAGATGCCCTGCTGATAACCCGGGTTGGTGAGGTTAGGAAGCGTTGCCTCAATATATTCCGGGCTGGCATAACGATAACTCAACTGAACCATTTTTTCCGAATCGGAGCGGTATTCCAACACGGCATCGCCCAGCGCCAGCGCGTCGAGACGAGTGTCGTACTGCAAGCCACCGCGGAAGGCCATGGTATCGTTGATTTTATAGTAGGTGTCACCGGCCCAGACCAAGCTGCCTGTGTCGTTGCTCTTGTCCAGGCTGCTGTCAGGATCACCGGTACGCGGACGGGTGAAGTAGTAGATCTGACCCGCAGACACGTTGAAACGCTCGACCAGATTTTCGTCATAGATACGAGAGGTCACACCGGACGCCAGCTGGTTAGCCGAGGCAATACGGTCAAGACCACTGTAACTCTGGTCGCGGAACAGACCGGTATAGTCGGTTTGCAGCAGCGTGGAGTCGTATTCCTCGATATCGCTCTGGTTGCGATACGGGATGTAGAGATATTGCAACCGCGGTTCCAGCGTCTGGGTATAGCCAGAGTTCCAGTCCATGGTGCGATCGAACACCATTTTGGCGTCGCTCTTGAACTCTGGCATGACGCGGTTCACCGAGCTCTTCAGATCAGAGTCCGGGTACAGGTCGTAATAGCTGTTGGAAATGTTCTGCTGGTAATGGGTGGCCATTACCTTGACTTCGTTATCCCAGCTACCCCAACGGTTGCTCAGCGGCAGGTCAATCTGCGGGGCAATGTGCCAACGCGTCGCGGACGGGTAGGCAGGGTTAACGTTGGTAAATTTGACAATCTGCCCGTAGGTATGGAAGTCGAACGGCCCCAGATCGTTTTTGTAGTAGTTGATGTCCAACTGCGGCATGGCGCGGTAGACATTGGTCGCACTCGTCAAGGAGTCGGCGAAGATCTGGAACTGCTTGGTCGACAGCGTCACGTCCCAGTTTTCGTTGGCATAACCTACGCTGAATTTCTGCGTGGCATAGCCGTCGGTCGTGGAACCAAACTTGGAGTCGATATCGGTAAAGTAGTAAGGATCGCTGACCTTGGTGTAGTCAACGTTGAAGCGCCAGTTCTGATCGTAAACTCCGTTGTGGTTCCAGTAGAACATCCAGCGCTTGGTTTTATCGACATCCGGGTGAGCAGCCTCAACCAGCTTGTCATCAGCCAGGTAGTCGAACTCCATCAGACCGGCACCGAACTGCGTCAGATAGCGGAATTCGTTCTGCAACTGGGTTCCACGTTTACTCATGTAATGCGGAGTAATTGTGGCATCGTAGTTTGGCGCGATGTTCCAGTAATAAGGCAGCATGAACTCGAAGCCGTTCTTGCTGCCGTATTTTGCATTTGGAATAAGGAAACCGGAACGACGACGGTCGCCGATAGGCAACTGCATATACGGGCTGTAGAACACGGGAACCGGACCAATGTGGAAACGGGCGTTCCAGATTTCGGCCAGCTCTTCCTGACGGTCTTCGATAACCGTACTGCCTACCACGCTCCAGCTGTTATCGCCGGGCAGGCAGGAGGTAAAGGTGCCGTTGTTCAGGATGGTGTAGCGGTTATTGTCACGCTGCTTCATCATGTCGGCCGTACCGCGGCCCTGACGGCCCACCATTTGGTAGTCGCCCTTTTCGACGTCGGTATCTTTGGTGTTCAGGTTGGAGAAGGCTTTTGGACCTTTTAACTTAACCTGATCGCTGAAATACAGCACATCCCCGGTCGCGGTGACCGTGCGAAGAGGCGTTGCCTCATTAGGATGAGAAATCTGGTTGAGTTGTACCTGATCGGCTTTCAGTGAGCTATTGCCCTGATCGACGGTAACGTTACCCGTATAAAGAGCGCCGTTAGGATAGGTACCCTGTAGATTATCCGCCTGGATCTTGACCGGAAGCTGGTTAGGATCGCCTTGAACCAACGGCTTGTCATAGGTCGGCACGCCGAGCATACATTGTTCAGCGAGAGAGGCCAGCGCGCCCTGGCTATAAAGTGCCGTCCAAATCATTGTGGCCAGCAGGGTGGGGAAGCTTTTTTTCATACGTCTATTTTTCATACGTAAAATGTGTGTTCCGTCATCAGAGGCGTCATGCCGGCAAACGGTCAGAGACTATCTTACTCATCATCGTTGCGCTAGTGTTAAAATCCACAGGGTTAACGTTGTAGCCGTTAGGCACAACGGTAAATGCCGGTTATGATAAAGCAAATCTTACGCGACGGCATTGTGAATTGAGGAGTATATGCAGTATTGGGGAAAGCTGCTCGGACTTATCTTGGGCTTAATGTCCGGCATAGGCTTCTGGGGAATCGTATTGGGGTTGCTGATTGGGCATATGGTAGACAAGGCGCGGGCCTCCAAACGCCGTGGATTCTTCTCCGATCAGCAAACAAGACAAACAATTTTTTTCCGCACCACCTTTGAGGTGATGGGGCATTTAACCAAATCAAAAGGAAGGGTTACCGAAGCCGATATTCAAATTGCCAGCCTTTTCATGGACCAAATGCGTTTGCACGGCGAGCAGAGAGAGGCGGCGCAGCAGGCATTTCGTGTCGGTAAAGGCGGAAATTACCCGCTTCGCGATAAAATGCGTCAATTACGCAGCGTCTGTTTCGGGCGATTTGATCTGATCAGAACGTTTCTGGAAATTCAGATTCAGGCGGCGTTTGCCGACGGTTCGTTGCACCCTAACGAGCGTCAGGTACTGTACGTTATCGCCGAAGAGCTGGGCATCTCAAGACACCAGTTCGATCAGTTCCTCAGCATGATGGAAGGTGGCCAGCAGTTTGGTGGCGGCCAGCAGGGCCAATATTCGCACGGCAGTTATCAGCGTGCTCCGCAGGGGCCGACGTTGGCGGATGCGTGCAAGGTGCTGGGTGTGTCTGCGACAGACGATGCGACCACCATCAAACGTGCTTACCGCAAGCTGATGAGCGAACACCATCCCGACAAGCTGGTCGCGAAAGGCCTGCCGCCGGAAATGATGGAGATGGCCAAGAAAAAAGCGCAGTCGATTCAGTCAGCCTATGACCTGATCAAACGCGAAAAAGGTTTTAAATAAGCAACCGGTTTTGGTTGGCGCGCGCTGAACGCCGCGTGCGGCCAAAACCGCTTTCTAAACTCACCTCCTGCTTTCCCCCTAAATGAAATTAGAACTGAATCGTAATTCATGAAAATAATCACCTCGGCGATTCTTTGGCACTTTTCACCTCCCTATTTCTGCAAGGCATTGAATTTTCTTTGCTTAGAGAATGTCAGTTAAAAAACATTAAATAACTCGTTAACTATTGTTTAATATGGTTTTTTTATTAAATAATTAGAACTATCTTATTTCATTTCTTCGACATAACTTGACCCTTCTACGGCGCTTGAGGTGCAACGCCTCACATCGCTCATTCCCCTCTTCTTCGGGAAAGTTAAAAGGGACTTTAGATTATGGATACAGGCACTAACACGCTTCGTCAGGGGCTTTTTTATTTTCGGGTATTTTTAAGGCTGCTCGTCATTCTGCTCGTCTTGCCGGCAAACGCCGAATTACCCACTCTGCAACAGCCTGCGATGAGCCAAAATGAACAGGCTACGCGAGAAAGCCATGAAGCCCTGGCGGCGCAACATCTCTCCGCATTAGGGGGGCAGTTTGGATCGCTCGAGAGTCAATCTGGCGACAAACTGCTGAGTGGTTACGCTCAGGGGGTAGCGACAGGCCTGGCGGGACAACAGGCCGAAAACTGGCTGAATCTCATGGGGGGGTCTTCGCGCGTCAGCCTGGGGAGCAGCTTCGGGGCCTCCGAGAGCGAGATAGCCGCCGACGTGTTGATCCCATTTATCGATGATAAACAAAAACATCTGATGTTTAGTCAATGGGGAATTCGGCGGATAGACGGTCGGCAAACGCTGAACCTTGGGCTGGGTAGCCGCTATTTCGGTGACCAGTGGATGACCGGTGGGAATCTGTTTTTTGATAATGACCTGACGGGCAAGAATCGTCGCTGGGGAGCGGGCGTTGAATGGTGGCGCGATAATCTGCGCCTGTCTGCCAACGGCTATTTTCGTATTAGCAGCTGGCATCCGTCGCGAGACCTTGTGGAATACGATGAACGTCCGGCCAATGGCTGGGATCTCGAGGCCTCGGGCTGGTTGCCTGTTTATCCTTCGCTCGGCGCGAAAGTTAAGTACGAGAAATATTACGGCAACAACGTTGCGCTGTTTGGCCGCGAGACGTTGCAAAGCAATCCTGAGGCCATGAGCCTTGGCGCTAGCTGGACCCCAGTGCCGCTTTTGACCTTTGAGTTAGGTCATCGATTCGGTGCGCAGGGAAATAACTCCACCATCGGTATGATGATGAACTATGACTTTGGGCGCTCCCTTGAGGCACATTTCGAACCTTCTGAAGTCGCTGCTATGCGCTCGTTACAGGGCGGACGCTACGATCTCGTCTCTCGTAATAACCGTATTGTCCTCGACCATCGCAAAAAGAATCTGCTCTCCATTTCACTGCCGTCGAGTATTGAAGGAAACAGCCACGAGGGAGTGTCGATTGTCGCGCAGACCCAGGCACGACTCGGCCTGGCCCGTGTTGAATGGAACGCATCTACCCTGACATCCGCGGGCGGCAGCCTGACCAGCAACGTATCGACAGCGAAACTGGTGCTGCCTCCGTTTGGCGCGACTGAAGAAAACCGCTACGTTATCAGCGCTGTCGCACACGACAATCAGGGCAACGCCTCTGCACCTGCCTATACGACAGTCATCGTCAATGGACGAGCGCTAAGCCTGGAGAAATCGTCATTTTCTATCATCCCCGCCACCTTGGTTGCCAACGGGAACAGCACCGCAGAAGCCACGGTAACGCTGCGAGGAGAAGACGATAAAGCGCTAAGCGGCGAAAGTGTCACCTTACAACTGCAAGAGATCGTGCAGGCTCTGACCTCGTCGAGCGAAATCGTACATCTTGGCGAATTTACCGAACATCAACAGTCCGGCATTTACAAGGCCATTATCACGGCGGGTATGACGCCGGGACAGGTACGAATCCAGTCGAACCTTGACGACAAGAGTCTGTTTTCTGTTGATGTCATGCTTAAAGACAACGTCGTGCCTGCGAAAATAGAAAGCCTGACCGCTCCTGACGGTGCCAGTAGGCCTGTAGGGCAGTCTCTTAACGTAGAGGCGTTGGTTAAAGATTCACAGGATAATCCTGTGAGTGATATTAAAGTTACGTTCAGTGGCCCAGGTCTGAATATTACTGCTCAAACCCCCACCAACGAAAAAGGGTTTGCCACCGCCAGGATCAGCAGTCTTGTCGCCGGTGATGCCACTCTCATGGCAAAAATGGAAAACGGCAATCAACAGACGTTGGAAGTCCACTTTATCGCGCCCGTTGAGGAAAACATTATCAGCTTGACTGCTCCTGACGGTGCCAGTAGGCCTGTAGGGCAGTCTCTTAACGTAGAGGCGTTGGTTAAAGATTCACAGGATAAACCTGTCAGTAATATTAAAGTCACGTTCAGTGGCCCTGGTGTAAATATCACTGATGAAACCCCCACTAACGAAAAAGGTATTGCCACCGCCAGGGTCAGCAGTCATGCCCCTGGTAATGTCATTCTCACGGCAGAGACGGAAAACGGCATTAGAGGGGCGTTGTTAGTCCATTTCTTTATCTCGCCGCTTGAGGCACAGATTACCAGCCTGACTGCACCTGACGGTGACAGTAGGCTGGTGGGGCAGTCCCTTAACGTAGAGGCGTTGGTTAACGATTTACAGGGCAATCCTTTTAATAATATTGAAGTCATTTTCAGTGGCCTAAATCTGGATATCACTGAGAATACTTTCACCAACGAAAAAGGGCTTGCGACCGCCAGGGTCACCAGCCTTGTGCCCGGTGATGTCACTCTCATGGCAAAAACGGCAAATGGCAGTACAAAGGCGTTGCCAGTCCACTTCACATTGCCTGTCTCGGTCACTGCATTTGAGGCGCAGTCCACGGGATCGGATGACGTTTTTACCGATAACGACAGCATTACGGTGGTGACAGTCACCAATAGCCAGGGACAAATGGCTGCTGGCGTGCCGGTCGAGCTGGAATTTGATCGCAAAGTTCTTAATGTGCGTACCGATCCGGTCAAGGGTATGACGACAAAAGACGGTAAGCTGATTGTTTACGCCAAAAGCCAAGGCGAAGGCACTTTCGAAATTAAGGCTAAAACCAAAGGCACCGTGGGTAAATCTAAAAAGGTCAGTTTTGAACAATGGGCCGAGGTCGCGAAAATCTTCACAGAGAGTCCTCTTTATCAGTACGCCGATGAGGATGGCAGAGATGCAGAATTTATCATTGAGGTTAAAGATAAAGCGGGAAAACCGGTGGCCAACCGTCTGGTCGAGCTTGACCTTGACGGTCGACTGCCTCTCTCAACCACCCCGTCAGACAGAAGAACCGGCAGCGATGGCAGGCTCAGGGTCTATGTGAAATCGCCCAGAAAGCCGGACATGATTGACTCATACCCGCTGAAGGCCAATACGCGCAATACTCCGCAGAAATCGATATATGTGCATGTGGTCAAGAGCGTTCGTCCCGAGTTTCAGCTTCTACCAAGCCTGTCACCGTCAGCGGATAGACCTGAGGAATATGTGCAAGGTAAAAGGGTACAGAATTATTCCTTACGTAGATCGCCAATAGGTGCACAGTTGAGCCTGACAGAATATCTGTGGTACCAGGCTGATGCTTCCGACGAATCGAAAACCAGCAAAATTGCCGGAGCAAACGGTGAATGGTATACGCTGAAAAAAGAGGATATCGGTAAACGTGTTTTTTCCTGTGCCATGATAACGGACGAGTACGGGTTAAAGAGCGATTGGAAATGCACAGAGAAAAGCCCAGTGGTGCAGGGCTTGAATGGCAAAGCCAATATCAAGCTGACCTATGACTATACGCTTAACGCGGGTGGTCCCTTTGCTAAAGACGATTATAGATGGAAGGCAAGGTTCACCAATGCCTCCGGGAAACCGGTTGCAAACGCAAAAATGTGTTTCCGAACTTCGGGGCGATTCGGCGGTGTCGACCAGAATGATGGCTATGTAGGTACAACGGATTTGAATGGGGAGGAAACAGGAGGCGCTACTCTTATGCGTGGTACCTGGACGCTTAGCGCCGCGCTGTGCCCAGATGGCTATGATTCGGTAGACTGGGGAAGCGTAACCGACCGTGTCAAAATGGAGTGATTTGTATTATCCGTACTTTACGTTTCAACTAAAAAAACGCCGTGTCATTGAGCACGGCGTTTTTATCTTTACTGAATCAATAGGCTGAGCGGATAAATTAAAAATCTGGCTCGCAGCTGAATGTCATCGGCTCATCGGTTATCGGATGATAAATCGATAATTCCTGTGCGTGCAGCTGAAGGCGCGGGGCCATTGCCAGTGCCTCGGGGTGCGCATAGAACTTGTCGCCCAAAATCGGGTGACCCAGCGCTAGCAGATGTACACGCAGCTGATGAGAACGGCCGGTCACCGGGCGCAGCTTCACGCGTGTGGTGCCGTCTGTATCCCACGACAACACTTCATACTGTGTCAGGGCCTTCTTGCCGGTCTCGTGGCAAACCTTTTGCTTCGGACGATTAGGGTAGTCGCAGATAAGCGGCAAATCGATAATGCCGTAGTCTTCTGCCATGTGCCCCCAAACCCTCGCAATGTAGGCTTTTTTGGTCTCGCGCTCACGGAACTGACGCTTGAGTTCGCGTTCGGCCTCTTTCGTCAACGCTACGGCAATCACGCCGCTGGTCGACAAGTCGAGGCGATGCACGGACTCGGCCACAGGATAATCGCGCTGGATACGAGTCATCAGGCTGTCATGATGCTCGGCCGCTTTGCCAGGGACTGAGAGCAGTCCGCTGGGCTTATTCACCACCATCAGATGTTCATCCTGAAACAGCACCGACAACCAGGGATCGGTCGGCGGATGATAGTTCTCAAGCGGCAGAATGTTAGACGGTGGTGGCGTTATCATTGATGGCTCACCACAATCAGGCGAATGGCATCGAGACGCCAGCTCGCATCGTTAAGACTGTTCAGCACCTGTTGGCGATTAGATTCAATCGACTCCAGCTCGTCGTCACGGATGTTCGGGTTCACTTCTTTCAGCGCCTTCAGGCGTTCCAGCTCGAGCGTCAACTGCTGGTCGGCTTCAACTTTAGCGGCTTCAATCAGCGCCTGTGCTTCTACAGCAACCAGCGGTTCAGCCTGTTGCAGCATGGCATGCACGTCTTGCTGCACGGCATTCACCAGCTTGCTTGAGTTATGGCGATTTATTGCATTCAGCTGACGGTTAAAGCTTTCAAACTCAACCTGCGCCGCGAGATTGGTGCCCTTACGGTCCATCAACATGCGTACCGGCGTTGGCGGCAGGAAGCGGGTTAACTGCAGATGCTTAGGGGCCTGACATTCCACCACGTAAAGCAGCTCGGCCAGCAGTGTACCAACCGGGAGTGCCTTGTTTTTCAATAATGAAACGGCACAGCTGCCGGTATCGCCGGAGAGGATCAGATCCAGGCCGTTGCGAATAATCGGGTGTTCCCAACTGATGAACTGTGCGTCTTCACGCGACAGAGCCTGCTCACGATCGAAGGTCACGGTACAGCCGTCTTGCGGCAGACCCGGGAAGTCAGGCACCAGCATGTGGTCTGATGGCGTCAGAACGATCAGGTTATCGCTACGGTCTTCCTGGTTAATCCCCACGATATCAAACAGATTGAGCGCGAAGTTCACCAGGTTTACGTCGTCGTCCTGCTCTGCAATCGCGGTTGCCAGTGCCTGAGCCGGTTCGCCGCCGTTGGAGTGCATCTCGAGCAGGCGGTCGCGGCCCTGTTCAAGCTGCAGTTTCAACGCGTCGTGCTGGGTGCGGCTGGCGAGGATGAACTCATCCAGACCTTCCTGTTCCGCAGGCGTTGCCAGGAAGCCAATCAGCTGCTCGTAGCTACTGTCGTAAATGGTGCGGCCGGTTGGGCAGGTGTGTTCGAACGCATCAAGGCCTTCGTGGAACCAGCGCAGCAGGATAGCCTGAGCGGTTTGCTCCAGATAAGGCACCATGATTTCTATGTTGTTCTGTTGGCCGATACGGTCTAAACGGCCGATACGCTGCTCAAGCAGGTCCGGGTTAAACGGCAGGTCAAACATGACCATCTTGCTGGCGAACTGGAAATTACGGCCTTCGGAGCCGATTTCAGAACACAGCAGCACCTGTGCGCCGTCTTCTTCTGACGCAAAGTAGGCGGCTGCGCGGTCGCGTTCAATGATCGACAGACCTTCATGGAATACCGCAGCGCGGATGGCTTCACGCTCACGCAGCACCTGTTCCAGCTGGAGCGCGGTGGCTGCCTTGGCACAGATAACCAGCACTTTTTTGTCGCGGTTGGCGGTCAGGTAACCCAATAGCCACTCGACGCGAGGGTCGAAGTTCCACCAGGTCGCGTTATCGCCTTCAAATTCCTGATAAATCTGCTCAGGGTAGAGCATGTCTAACGCACGAGCTTCCTGCGTCTTCTTGCTGCCCATAATGCCGGACACTTTAATCGCCGTCTGATACTGAGTTGGCAGAGGCAGTTTGATGGATTCCAGATGGCGGTCCGGGAAGCCTTTAACGCCGTTGCGCGTGTTACGGAACAGCACGCGGCTGGTGCCGTGGCGGTCCATCAGCATCGCAACCAGCTTCTTCGCGGCGTCTTCATCGCCTTTATTGGCCGCGGTCAGCAGGGCATCGACGTCGGCATTGCCTACGCTCTCGCCCAGCAGCGCCAGCGCTTCTGGCGTCAGCGGCTGCTTGTTCAGCAGCAGAGTGACGGCATCAGCAACAGGCTGATATTGCTGTTGTTCTTCCACGAACTCTTCGTAGTCGTGGAAGCGATCCGGGTCCAGCAGGCGCAGACGAGCAAAATGGCTTTCCTGACCCAGTTGTTCAGGCGTTGCGGTCAACAGCAGTACGCTAGGGATAGTCTGCGACAGCTGCTCAATCACCATGTATTCGCGGCTTGGCGCGTCTTCGCTCCACACCAGGTGGTGGGCTTCATCGACGACCAGCATGTCCCACTCGGCGTCGTTAAGTTCTTCCAGACGTTGTTTGTTACGGCGCACAAAGTCCAGGGAGCAGATGACCAGCTGTTCGGACTCAAACGGGTTGGTCGCATCGTGACGAGATTCCGCGTAGCGGTCGTCATCAAACAGAGAGAAACGCAGGTTGAAGCGGCGAAGCATCTCGACCAACCACTGGTGTTGCAGGGTCTCAGGTACGACGATCAGCACGCGTTCGGCGCGGCCTGACAGCAGTTGCTGGTGGATTATCATCCCGGCTTCGATGGTCTTGCCCAGACCGACTTCGTCTGCCAACAGTACGCGCGGCGCATGGCGCTGACCCACTTCATAAGCAATATGTAGTTGGTGTGGGATCAGGCTGGCGCGCATACCTCGCAGGCCGCCAAACTCAAGACGGAACTGCTCGCGCTGATACTTACGCGCACGAAAACGCAGCGCAAAACGGTCCATACGGTCAATTTGACCGGCAAACAGACGGTCCTGAGGCTTGCTAAAGGTCAGCTTGCTGTCGAGCAAGACCTCACGCATCGCGACACCTTCTTCCTCGGTATCCAGACGCGTCCCCAGGTAGGTCAGCAGACCTTTGTCCTCAACCACTTCTTCAACTTTCAGCTGCCATCCCTCATGACAGCTGATGGTATCGCCCGGGTTGAACATTACACGGGTGATTGGGGAATCATTTCTGGCATACAGGCGGTTTTCACCAGTAGCGGGGAAAAGCAGGGTCACCATACGCGCGTCCACCGCGACGACAGTACCTAAACCTAATTCGCTTTCCGTATCGCTGATCCAGCGTTGACCAAGTGTAAAGGGCATAATGTCTCTCTGTGCTTTGTGTCTGTGTGTCGGGCCGTAGGGCTGAGCCCCTAAACTTTATGTAATAGCTTTTCTTTCCCCGCCTGGAAGGCGTGGAGTCTTTAAATGTGTGAGGTTAGATAAGAAATGGGAAAGGGCGCTATGTTAATTGAAGGTAGGCCATTCGTCACCTTTCATTGCGCCTTCTGGCTAAAACAATCCCATTTGTCCCGTTATCAGTGTAGTAAAATCGTCCTGCAGAAAAGGCAGTATGCCGTCAGCAACGGGTTCGAGCTGTTTCTCAATATAGTGGTCGTAGTCGATGGGGGACTGACGATTTTCCAGCGGTTCCGGGCCCGAGGTGGTCATCACGTAGCTTATCCAGCCGCCGTTCTGATACTGCATCGGCCGACCCTGGGCCTGATTGTATTCATCGGCAAGTCGAGCGGCGCGAACGTGCGGCGGAACGTTGCGCTGGTATTCGGTCAGGCGTCGACGCAGGCGTTTACGATAGACCAGCTGTGGGTCAAATTCACCGCTTAACGTGCGGTTGACATAATCACGAATATAGTCCTGATAGCCTTGATGATGAAAAATGCGCTGATAAAGCTCCTGCTGGAAGGTCTGTGCCAGCGGCGTCCAGTCTGTGCGTACCGTTTCGAGGCCCTTGTAAACAATATGCTCGCCTTCGGCATCTTTTACCAAACCGGCGTAGCGCTTTTTGCTGCCTTGTTCAGAGCCACGAATGGTGGGCATTAAAAAACGTTGGTAGTGAGTTTCAAACTCCAGCTCGAGTGCGCTTTCTAGCCCTAACTCCTGCCCTAAATGCATTTTCCACCAGGCATTCACCTTGGCAACCAGCCGTTTGCCAATCTCGTCGGCCTCGTCTGCCTGATGAGCGCGGTTCAACCATACGAAGGTAGAGTCGGTATCACCATAAATAACCTGATAACCCTCTTCCTCAATCAGCTGACGAGTCTGCTGCATGATGTCGTGACCGCGCAAGGTGATCGACGATGCAAGCCGCGGGTCGAAGAAGCGACATCCGCTGGATCCTAACACGCCATAAAGCGCATTCATGATAATTTTCAGAGCCTGTGAAAGGGGCAAGTTTTTCTGTTTTTTGGCCGCCTCACGACCCTGCCAGATTTGGCGGACTATCTCCGGGAGACAATGCTGCGTGCGCGAGAAACGCGCCTGCCGATAACCGGGAACAGAATGCTCATCGTCGGGTTGTGCAAGCCCGGTTATCAGGCCTACAGGGTCAATCAGGAAGGTGCGAATAATTGACGGATACAGGCTTTTATAGTCCAGCACCAGAACAGAGTCATACAATCCTGGGCGAGAGTCCATCACAAATCCGCCGGGGCTGTTTTCTTCCGGCCTCTCTCCCAAATTCGGTGCAACGTAACCGATACGATGCATTCGCGGCAGATAAAGATGGGTAAATGCTGCCACCGATCCTCCGCTGCGGTCTGCGGCCAGACCGGTGACTGACGCGCGCTCAAGCAAGAAGGAAAGCAGCTCCGTTTTGGCAAACACTCGGGTTACCAGTTCACAGTCCTTGAGGTTGTAGTGAGCCAGTGCCGGTTTGTCTTGCTGAAACCGTTGCTCAATCTCGGCCAGTCGTTGATAGGGGTTGTCGCTGGCTTTGCCTTCACCCAGTAATGTTTGCGAGACGTATTCCAGACTGAATGACGGGAAGTTCCAGGTCGCTGACTTTAATGCTTCAATGCCGTCGATGATGAGTCGGCCAGTGGCCTGTGCAAAGAAGTGCCCTTGCTTAAAGCCGTGCTCCCGCCATTCAAGCGCACTGCCATCACGCCCAAAACGCAGGGGGATTTGATACCGCTCGGCGTGCTTTTGCAGCACGCGCAGGTCAAACTGCACCACGTTCCAGCCAATGATCGCGTCGGGGTCATGCAACTGGAGCCAGTCGTTAAGCCTTTGCAGCAGCTGCGGGCGGCTGTCGACGTATTCTAGCGTAAAGTCGGCATTGGCGTCGGGCGTGCCGTTGGGAGGCCCCAGCATGTAAACCTGCCGCTGGCCACAGCCTTCCAGCCCGATGCAGTAGAGTTCACCGTTGCCGCTGGTTTCAATGTCTAGCGAGCAGAGTTTCAGGCTAGGTCGGTAGGCCTCGGCGGGCTTCATTCGGGTGTTTAGCAGCATGGCATCCTGACCCGGAGTGCCGCTAAACCAGACGGGGGCGGTGATATAGCGCTCCATCAGGAATCGTTCAGGCGGTCGAATGTCGGCTTCATAGAGCGTGAGGCCACCGTCTTTGAGGGTTTTCTCTATGCGCATCAACTGGCGATGCCCGCGGCAATAGAGGCCTAGCACATCGCGCAGGTGGAAATCTTTGAGCGGCAGAGGACGTAGGTCATAACCTTTCTCTGCAAAGAGCAGCTGCTCGGCTCTGGCCCGCTGTTCCGACGGCAAAAAGGCCACCGACTCCTGTGGGGGGAGTCTAACCTTTTGCGGGCCTTGGTCCGTGGCCAGCCAAAACTCGACCTCTGTGCCCTGTGGGGTGTCCCGCCAGTGACGAGTGAGGACAAAACCCTGACGTGGTTGAGTTTGCTGATTTTTTTGCGCGGCGACGTGGTTGATAACGACCTCAGTCAATAACGATGGATGCTTCAGTCTGAAGAGAAAGGGGCTGGCTGAGCAAAACCTGTAAGCGTTAAATATAGCATGGTTATTTATACAGTTCCCGTTGTTAAGATACGCGATAAGGGCCAATGCAGAAGGGAAGGATTAAATGCACATACAATTAGTGGGTTGACTCGTCTTAACCATTTACCGACAATTCAGCCTCTTTCATTTTCGCTTAAGCTGTGTCGGGTAAACTTCTGTATCCCCTCACAGAGAGTCAACCGCCTGTTGTGAGTCGACAGTCTTCAACCTTGATTTACCTGAAGTCATTAAAGGTTTGCTGTACGCCTGATGCGTACCTTAACACTGGAATTTTATGGAAGCCTATCTACAACATTTGGTCGCTCAGTCCGTGGGTTTCGCGCTTATCCTTGTTTCTGTTGTGGCGTTTTTCGAGTCGCTGGCACTAGTGGGTTTACTGCTGCCGGGCACGGTCATGATGGCAACGCTGGGCACCCTCATTGGCAGCGGACAAGTGGGTCTATATGAAGCCTGGCTGGCAGCAGGACTTGGATGTTTCGTTGGTGACTGGACGTCATACTTTATTGGGCGTGGATTCAAAGGGCCGCTGCACAACTGGTCGTTTTTGAAACGCTATCAGGCATTGCTCGACAAAACGGGACATGCACTTGAGCAGCATAGCTTTGCGACCGTAATTTTGGGGCGCTTTATTGGCCCAACGCGTCCGCTGGTGCCGCTGGTGGCGGGGATGCTTAACCTGCCGCCACTGAAATTTGCACCGCCAAATATTGTCGGCTGTATCACCTGGCCCCCGGTTTATTTTTTGCCAGGTATTCTGGCCGGAGTAGCGATAGATATTCCTCACAGCCACAGCAGCACGGTCTTTAAATGGGCGTTGTTCATTACCGTTGTGCTGATTTGGTTAAGTGCCTGGCTGGTGTGGCGTTGGATACGTTCCGAAAAGGTGCAAGCCGATGCCGTCTCGAAGTGGCTGCCGCTAGCGCGCCTGCGTTGGGTAAGCATCATCAGCCTCGTCGCAACAGCGGTGAGTATTTATATGTTGAGTAAGCAGCCGCTGATGCCGATTTACGCGCATCTACTCTATAAAGTCATCACCCGCTAACCCCACTTCGTCCTTGATGCTGTAGCTTCGTTGGCTGCGGCGTCTCGCCTGAATTACTTACTGATGTGGCGTTGAGAGGATTATTTATTGACGATCCCCAGTATCGCTGCTTCGGAGGCGGTGCCGTCTACCAGCGCCTGTGTTGGGCCGTCGTAGTCAACCCGGCCATCGACTATCAGCAGTGTGCGTTCTGCTATTCGTGCTGCGTCATCGAGATTGTGGGACACCATTAACAAGGTCAGCTGCCGTTGGTCGCAGACGTTATCTAGCAGCGTCAGCATTTCGCTGCGCAGTGCCGGGTCTAGCGCCGAGAAGGGTTCGTCCAGCAGCAATATAGGCTGGCTGCGCAGCAGGCAGCGCGCTAAGGCAACGCGCTGGCGTTGTCCGCCCGAAAGCTGCGAGGGTAACCTGTCCAGGCACTCTTCCAGCCCAACCTGTTGTGCCAATGCTTCGAGTTCTTGCTTCTGCGATTGATTGAGTTTCAAACCTGGGTGCAGCCCCAGGCCCATGTTCTGGCGCACGGTCAGATGGGAAAACAGATTATTTTCCTGAAACAGCATCGAGACAGGCCGTTTGGCCGGTGGCGTGCTCGTATGGTCCTGCTGGTTAAGCTCAATCTCACCGCGTCCTGGTCTAAGAAAGCCGGCAATCAGGCTTAGCAGGGTGCTTTTACCCGCACCGCTTGGGCCAAGAATAGCCACACGTTCGCCGGCATTGATCTGTAGATCAAAGCGCATCGGCAGATTATCAAACAGGTAAGTGACTCTATTGAGTGTCAGCATGGCGGCCCGGCAGTCTTTCGATAAGAGTAAACAGCAAGAAGCAGAGGAACAGTAACAGCATCGCTGTGACGGCCCCCTGTTGGCTTCGATAGGAGCCCATCTGTTGATAGAGATAGAAAGGCAGTGTGCGGAAATTTTCATTACCAAACAGTGCAATAACTCCGAAATCACCCAGCGACAGTACGCAGGCAAATGCCAGCGCCTGTGTCATTGGGCGCTTCAACGCGCTGAGTTCAATCCATCTCAGTCGGTTCCAGCCGCGCATATCAAGCGAGAGGCACAGCTGGGTGTAGCGTTCGGCGACGTCGCGCATCGGATTTTCGAGCACCTTAAGGGCGTAGGGGACAGCCATCAATGCGTTGGTCAAAATTACCAGCGCCCATGGTGACTGTGGCAGCCCGACGGTGTCGTTAAGCAACAGAAAGAAGCCGGTGGCAAGAACGATACCGGGCATCGCCAGAATCAGCATGCCGGAAAGCTCAAAGCTCTGGCCCCATTGATGACGCTGCCGCAATCGCAGTTCTCGACTGGTCCATAGCAGCATCATGGTCAGCAACAAGCAGAGTAGGCCGCTGCCTGCGGCGAGGCGCACCGACATCCACAGCGATTGCCAGAGTGCGTCTTGCTGCAGCACGTTTAACAGTGAAGCATTTACTCCGCCAAGCACTACTGCGAGCAGCGGCGGCAGGATAAGCAATAACGCGAGAGTAATCAGTAGAGTATCAAACACTCGGCGCAGCAGAGAGTCGTCCGGATTGCGCCAGCGCTGCGCGTGGGTATGACCCACCGGCAGAGCTTGACTCAGCTTCTGGCTGAGCAACACTAATCCAAGGCAGCAAAATAGCTGGATGAGCGCCAACAGCGCGGCGCGGCCGAGGTCATAGTCGTAACTAAGTGCTTGATAAATAGCCAGCTCAATGGTGGTGGCCTTCGGGCCGCCGCCGAGTGAGAGCACGGTGGCAAAGCTGGCGAAGCACAACATAAAAATTAGCGCACCCGCAGGCAATATTTGGCGTTTCAGCGCGGGCCATTCTACGAACCTGAACTGCTGCCAGCCGTTCATGCCGAGCTGCGCGGCAAGCTGGCGTTGTTCAATGGCAATATTTTCAAGAGATTGCAGCAGCAATCGCGTCGCCAGTGGCAAATTGAAAAATACGTGGGCGAGCAGAATGCCTTGTAGCCCATAGGGTGAGAAGCGATAGGGAAGGCCAATGAGGGCACACAGCTGAGAAAGCCATCCTTCGCGGCCATAGACGCTCAAAATACCAAACACCGCAACCAGCACCGGCAGGACCAGCGTCATGGCGCAGAGACGCAGCAGCCACTGCCTGCCGGGAAAACGTCGGCGGTAAAGACTTCGCGCCAGCAAAATAGCAGGAAGCATGGAACACAGCGCCGACAACAATGCCTGCCAGAAGGTAAAGCGAATGACGTGCCAGAGATAGCTGTCCTGCCAGACTGACCTGAACGCCAGCGCCGGTGCGTGGTGCAGCAGCGACCCCAGCGCCAAAAAGGCAACCAGCAGGATAACCAGTGCGGCTATGGCACCCGGCCATAGCCAGGCAGGGATCAGCGGCTGACGGCGTTCTGCCATGCCTGAGTCCATTTACTGCGGTTTTCAGCGACGGTCTTGGCGCTGTATTGAAGCGAAATAGCTGGCACGATAAGGGCATCATATCCTGCCGGCAGCGGCGTTTTGACCGCAGGATACATCCAGTTGCCTGTTGGGATCGCATTCTGGAAGCCCGGACTGGTGACAAATTTCATAAATTTTGCAGCCAGTTCAGGATGTTTGCTGGCAGCCAACTGGCCGGCAACTTCAACCTGCATGTATTGGCCTTCGCTGAAGTTGGCCGCCGCATAATTATCTTTTTTCTCTTCAATGATGTGATAAGCCGGAGAGGTGGTATAGCTCAACACAAGGGAGCTCTCGCCCTTCAGGAACAAGCCATAAGCCTCGCTCCAGCCTTTTGTGACGGTCACGGTCTTCTTGGCCAGCTTCTGCCAGGCCTCAGGCGCTTTATCGCCGTAGACTTTTTGTACCCACAGCAGCAGACCCAGACCTGGGGTACTGGTGCGAGGATCTTCGTAGATAATTGTCCACGGTTGCGGGCTGTCGACCAACTCTTGCAGGCTCTTCGGCGGATTCTTCAGCTTGTTTTTGTCATACACGAAGGCGAAGTAGCCGTAGTCGTATGGCACGAAGGTGCGGTCTTTCCAGCCACCCGGGATGTCCAGCGCAGTCTTGTCGACCGCCGGTTTGGCGAACAGACCGGTTTGTTCCGCAGCCTGCAGCAGGTTGTTGTCCAGACCCACAACCACGTCAGCCGGGCTGTTTTTTCCTTCCATACGCAGGCGATTGAGCAGCGAGACGCCGTCTTCCAGCGGGACATATTTCAGTTCACAGCCACAGTTGGCCTCGAAGGCTTTCTTGATGGCCGGACCTGGGCCCCAGTCGGCAGAGAAGGAGTCGTAGGTGTAAACGGTCAGAACAGGCTTGGCGGCCAGCGCCGGTGCGGCGACAAGCATCAGGCAGGGCAGTAATTTTTTAAACACTTTGCACTCCAACTTTACCTAAAGAAAAATAGGGGGGGCAAAGGACTTTGAGTCAGCGGGATGCACTCTCAAATCCCTTCGCCGGTATTAACCGGATCAGGTTCGACGGGTTTTTTCTCAGCCTCTTCCCCGCTTCGCCGTAGCGAAAAGCGTGAATCAGCACCCCGTTGAGAACGCGCTATTGTAGAGATTAAGTTAATGGGTTGAAAGCGGGTTTATGCGTCAGGAGGCGCAAACCAGGCAGATTTAAAGTCGAACCAACCCAGCGTATTCATCCTTACGCCGCGCATGCTGCGCTGTCCCTGTAGCAAAAGCCAATGGTGAAACAGAGGGTGAATGTGTCCGCCGTTGACCAGTTTCTGCGTCCATTCCGCCAGTGGCAGTTCACCGGCACGCCATTTCTGCGCCGCATTCTCAAGCCTGTCACCGAGACAAAATTGCATCAGCGGTAGCTCGAACAAGGTGGCAAACAGCGAAAACTCAATCGGTAGGGTAAAGTTGGCGCTGCCGAGCCACAAATCGCTCTTTGCCTCCCCACGATGCCAGGTAGCGTAATCAACTATCTGCACGTTGAGCTTCACATCGTGTGCCGCCAGCAGCGGGGCGAGCGCCTGGCAGATGTCCTGATACTCTGAGTGATCGCTGTAAAAGGTGAGGGTGAGTTCTTTAATATCTATCGGTTTTGGCTGCTGTAGCTGGGGGCGTCGATGGTGCCAGCGCGGCAATAATCCGTATGCCGGTGACCAATAGCGTTGATACGCAGGAGCAGAAGCATTGAGCAGCGCAATCGGATTAATCACCTCACACAGCCATTCCCGCAGCATAGTATTGCTTCCCGCCGGAGAACGCTGGTCGAAGAGCACAAAGTAGCAGCCTTCTTCGAGTCGACTTTCAAGCTGATCGTTAGCGGTATCGTCAGCCTGTAGTTGAACGCCAGAGTGCACTAATTCCTCGGTCAGCTCCGGCAGTACCCAGATGTTGACCTCATCGAGCAGCGCCCGATAGCCAAAATACTCATCAAAGGCACGGATCCTCAGCTGCGTTTGCTGATTATGCACCACCGCATAGGGGCCGGTGCCTATGGGGTGACGGGCAAAATCAGGCAGTGACGCCCACTCCTGCGGCAGGATAAGCGCATGTACGCTGCCCAGTAGCCAGGGCAACCAGTGGTCTGGCTGGCGGAGATGAATATCGATGACGTTTGGCGTTGGCGATTCGACCCGTGAAAAGTGAGTGAACAGCGGGTGGTGTTTTAAACGGGCAAAGGTGGTGATGATATCGGTCATCTCCAGCTCTCGACCGTGATGAAAATGAATCGCCGGGCGTAAATAAAAGCGCCAGTGAAGCGGGGTAACAGATTGCCAATGATGGGCGATATCCCCTCGTAGTTCCCCGTTTTCCTCATTTATGCCAATCAGGCCGCTGAAGATCTGTCGCGCCAGATGCGTCTCAGAACGTCTTAGCATCGAGCCCGGCAACAGGTTAGGCAGCGAGCGATAGTAAAGTACACGAAGTATATGTTTACCCTGGCGAAAACGGCGACCGAGCTGAGAAAGCAGCATCTGTCGCACCAGCGTTTTGTCGCCAACCAGCTGTACCACTTGGTCCACCCGATCCTGTTCGATCAGCTCCTCGGCCCGCAGTTGCTGGAGCGCGAGGCCGGTAAGGTGGAACGTCAGTCGCGATTTTTTACCTCTTCCCGATTCAGCTTCCCAGTTTATCCAGCCCTCATTCTGCATGCTGCCGAGCAGCGATCGCATGTGCCGACGTGAGCAGTTAATGGCCTCCGACAGCGACTGTAGCGTGGTCTCTGCGGATTGACCCTGGCAATGCTGCCACAGTCGCAGGAACTGCTGTTGCAAGCGAGGTGAGGACATAAAAGAGGAACTCCTGTCATAAAACTCATCAATTTATCTTTCCTCATATTACGCCCATAATCCCTGTCATCAAACAGTCCTGTGCCGTGATGCATCTAGCTTCGCGGCCGGTAAACAGTTTTCTGAGTAATGGTGAAACGTCGCCAGCCAGTGGGTTCTCTCACTGGTTTTTTTCTGTTCCTCACTTAGTCTTTGAGTTAAACGGGGTATTTCACTCTTCCGCTTTGCCGCAATCAGGGATGGTTTATGTCTTCTCGCCGCTTGTCGATTATCTTCGCTACATTTCTGCTGGTTTCCTTTTTAACGGGTATTGCCGGAGCGCTTCAGGCGCCTACGCTTAGCCTTTTTCTGACCAACGAGGTGAAAGTCAGGCCACTGTGGGTCGGGTTGTTCTATACCGTGAATGCGCTGGGCGGGATCGTTATCAGCTTTTTGTTGGCGAACTATTCGGATAAGAAGGGCGATCGTCGAAAATTGCTGTTCTTTTGCACCCTGATGGCTATTGGGAACAGCCTGATTTTTGCCTACAGCCGCGACTATCTGGTGCTTATCAGCGTCGGCGTTTTGCTGGCCGCCATCGGCAACGCCTCCATGCCGCAGCTGTTCGCCTTGGCGCGAGAATATGCCGACAGATCTGCCCATGAAGTGGTGATGTTCAGCTCGATGATGCGTGCGACGCTGTCTCTCGCCTGGGTGCTGGGGCCGCCGATTTCCTTCACGCTGGCGCTGAACTACGGCTTTACACTGATGTATCTCTGCGCCGCTGGCGTATTTATTTTCAGTGCGTTGATGGTGTGGTTCTTCCTGCCTTCCGTCGGGCGAATCGAGCAACCGGTCGATAAGGTCGTGGTACACGTCAGCGCATGGAAAAACCGCGACGTCCGCCTGTTGTTCTTTGCCTCTTTACTGATGTGGACCTGCAATATTATGTACATCATTGATATGCCGCTGTATATCACTTCAGATCTTGGGTTGCCCGAGGGGCTTGCGGGTCTTTTGATGGGGGCGGCGGCAGGGCTTGAAATTCCGGTGATGCTGATTGCAGGTTATCTGGTCAAGCGCACCGGAAAACGCCGCCTGATGCTGTGCGCGGCCGTATTTGGCATTCTGTTCTATCTCGGATTGGTGCTTTTCCAGTTTAAGGCCGCGCTGATGATCCTCCAGCTGTTTAACGCCATTTTCATCGGAATTATCGCCGGGATCGGGATGCTCTATTTTCAGGATCTGATGCCCGGCAGGGCGGGTTCTGCCACCACGTTGTTCACCAACAGTATCTCGACCGGAGCAATTTTAGCGGGCGTGATTCAAGGCACTATCGTGCAGAACTTTGGGCATTATCAGGTTTATTGGATGGCATTAGCGCTAGCGGTTGGGGCATTGGTGCTGATGACGAGGGTTAAAAATGTTTAACCCGCCTCGCAGCGGGTTAAGAGTTTAGTACTAACTGGTTCAATTACTTCATGAATGACGGCTGCTTTTTCTCATAGGCCGAGATGCTTTCTTCGTGCTGAAGGGTCAGGCCGATGCTGTCCAGACCGTTCATCATGCAGTGGCGGCGGAAGCTGTCGATTACAAACGCATACTCTTTCCCTCCGGCTCTGACTACCTGATTTTCGAGATCGACTTCGACGCTAATGCCTACATTTTCTCTCGTTAATGTAAACAGCTCGTCGATCTGCTCTTCGCTGAGCGTCACCGGCAGCAGCTGGTTGTTAAACGAGTTGTTATAGAAAATGTCGGCAAAGCTCGGAGCAATGACCGCATGGAAACCATAATCGGTCAATGCCCACGGCGCGTGCTCACGTGAGGAGCCGCTGCCAAAGTTTTCTCGTGCCAACAATATGCTGGCACCCTGATATTCAGGTTTATTCAGAATAAAATCAGGGTTTGGGGTATAGCCTTGCCCTTCGAGATAGCGCCAGTCGTAAAACAGGAACTGCCCAAAGCCAACGCGTGTGACCATTTGCAGGAACTGCTTTGGCACGATGGCGTCGGTATCGACGTTAGCAATGTCCAACGGCAGGACCAGACCGGTGTGGGTGATAAATTTAACCACGCGCGTCTCCTTGGTTCAGTTCGCGGATATCGGTAAAATGACCGCTAACCGCCGCTGCCGCCGCCATTGCTGGACTCACCAGATGCGTGCGTCCGCCGCGACCCTGACGGCCTTCGAAATTACGGTTGCTGGTCGAGGCACAGCGTTCGCCTGGATTCAGACGATCGTTGTTCATCGCCAGGCACATTGAGCAGCCTGGCAAACGCCATTCAAAACCGGCCTCGATGAAGATTTTGTCCAGACCTTCTTCCTCTGCCTGTGCTTTCACCGGGCCAGACCCAGGGACCACAATTGCCTGCACGCCAGCGGCGACCTTGCGGCCTTTGGCTATGGCGGCGGCCGCACGCAAGTCTTCGATGCGCGAGTTGGTACAGGATCCGATAAATACTTTATCAATGGCCACGTCGGTCAGCTTAATCCCCGGCTTCAGGTTCATGTAAGCCAAGGCTTTTTCAGCGGAAGCGCGCTCAATAGGATCGCTGAAAGAGGCAGGATCAGGGATAGTCTGGTTGACGCCCATCACCTGACCGGGATTGGTGCCCCAGGTGACCTGAGGGGCAATGTCGGCCACATCTAGCGTGACAACTTGATCAAACGTCGCGTCGGCGTCGGACTTCATGGTTTCCCAATAGGCGACGGCGTCGTCCCAGTCCTGACCTTTAGGGGCAAACTTACGGCCCTTCAGGTAGGCATAGGTGGTCGCGTCGGAGGCCACCAGCCCGGCTTTTGCGCCCAGCTCAATCGACATGTTACACAGGGTCATACGACCTTCCATGCTCAACGCCTCGACCGCTGGACCACAGTATTCCACGACGTGACCGGTACCGCCGGCGGTGCCGGTTTTACCGATCACTGCCAGAATAATGTCCTTCGCCGTGATACCGACAGGCGCATCACCAACGATTTCGATTTTCATCGTCTTCGCGCGGCCCTGTTTCAGCGTCTGCGTTGCCAGCACGTGCTCAACCTCTGAAGTCCCGATACCAAACGCCAATGCACCAAACGCGCCATGGGTCGAGGTGTGCGAGTCGCCGCACACCAGCGTCATGCCGGGTAGGGTCAGGCCTTGCTCTGGGCCCATCACGTGGACGATGCCCTGATAAGGGTGCTTGAGGTCGTATAATTCGATGCCAAATTCAGCGCAGTTCTTGATTAACTCCTGCATCTGAATTCGCGCCATTTCACCGCTAGCGTTGATGTCTTTGGTCTGAGTTGAAACGTTATGATCCATGGTGCCGAAGGTTTTACCCGGTTGGCGCACGCCGCGATTCATCGCCCGCAGACCGTCAAAGGCCTGCGGAGTGGTGACTTCATGAATCAGATGGCGGTCGATATACAGCAGTGGCGTCTCGTTCTCAGCCTCGAACACCACGTGCGCATCGAATAATTTTTGATATAACGTTTTGGACATTACGCCCCCTCGGCAACAACACGCGCAATGATGTCGCCCATTTCATTGGTTCCCATGGCCTGACCGCCCTGCGCCAGGTCTCCGGTACGATGACCCTGTTCCAGAACCTTGTTAACTGCCTGTTCGATTGCCGTGGCCGCGTCTTCGGCACCCAGGCTGTAACGCAACAGCAGTGCGGCAGACAGAATTTGGGCGATCGGGTTGGCAATGTCTTTACCGGCGATGTCCGGCGCGGAGCCGCCAGCAGGTTCAAACAGACCAAATGACTCTTCGTTCATGCTGGCAGAAGGCAACATGCCCATTGAACCGGTGATCATCGCGCATTCGTCGGACAGGATATCGCCGAACAGGTTGGAACACAGCATCACGTCAAACTGCGACGGGTCTTTAATCAGCTGCATGGTCGCATTGTCGATATACATGTGAGTCAGGCTGACGTCTGGGAAATCCTTCGCTACTTCGCTGACCACTTCGCGCCACAGGATTGAGGATTGCAGCACGTTGGCTTTATCGATGGAGGTCACTTTATTGCCGCGTTTGCGTGCCGATTCGAAGGCGATGCGGGCAATACGTTCAATCTCAAAACGGTGATAAACCTCGGTATCGAAGGCTTTTTCATGCATACCTTGACCTTCGCGGCCTTTAGGCTGACCGAAATAGATGCCGCCGGTTAACTCGCGGACGCACAGAATATCGAAACCCCGTGCGGCGATGTCACTGCGCAGCGGGCAGAACGCTTCCAGCCCCTGGTAGAGGCGTGCCGGACGCAGGTTGCTGAACAGCTTAAAATGCTTACGCAGCGGCAGCAAAGCGCCGCGCTCAGGCTGCTCGTCTGCCGGCAGGTGTTCCCATTTTGGACCGCCAACGGAGCCGAAGAGAATTGCATCTGCCTGTTCACAGCCGGCAACGGTTGCCGCTGGCAGCGCAGTACCGTGGTTGTCGATGGCTGCGCCACCCACGTCGTATTCACGGGTCGTGATATTCAAACCAAAGCGCTGGCGCACTGCCTCAAGCACTTTATAGGCCTGAGCCATAACTTCCGGACCAATTCCGTCACCGGGTAATACAGCAATATGATGGGTCTTACTCATGTTCACACCGTTTCCTGATTATTTTGTTTGCTAGTCTGGGTAATACGATCGCTTTGCAGACGCTGTTTTTCTATCTCGACTTGTTTGCTGCGCCAGATGCTGTTCAGCACATGCACCATCGCTTTCGCGGAAGATTCTACAATATCGGTTGCCAGCCCAACGCCGTGGAAACGACGCCCCTGGTAAGACACAACTATATCAACCTGGCCCAATGCGTCACGGCCGTGGCCCTTCGCCGTCAGCTGATATTTGATTAATTCTATCTGATAGCCGGTGATGCGATTAATCGCCTGATATACGGCATCGACCGGCCCGTTGCCGGTCGCCGCTTCGGTTTGAATTTCTTCACCGCAGGCCAGATTTACCGAGGCGGTGGCCGTGATGCTTGAACCTGACTGCACGCTGAAGTTATCCAGACGATAAAACTCAGGCTCTTCCTGCTGTTTGTTGATAAACACCAGGGCTTCTAAATCATAATCGAAAACCTGCCCTTTTTTGTCGGCCAGCTTCAGGAAGGCGCTGTACAGGTGATCCATATTATAGTCGGATTCCTTATAGCCCATCTCTTCCATACGGTGTTTCACCGCCGCGCGACCAGAGCGAGAAGTCAGGTTCAACTGTACCTGGTTCAGGCCAATCGATTCCGGCGTCATGATCTCATAGTTTTCACGATTCTTCAGAACGCCGTCCTGATGAATTCCTGATGAGTGTGCAAAGGCGTTAGAGCCGACAATCGCCTTATTGCCCGGAATGGGCATGTTGGTTATCTGGCTGACAATCTGGCTAGTGCGGTAGATTTCTTTGTGATTGATGTTGGTATGGACCTGCATGTATTCAGAGCGGGTCTTGATAGCCATGATAACTTCTTCCAGCGCCGTATTGCCTGCGCGCTCGCCAATACCGTTCAGCGTGCCTTCAACCTGACGCGCACCGGCCTGAATTGCCGCAATCGAGTTACCGACCGCCATGCCCAGATCGTCATGGCAGTGTACTGAAATCACGGCTTTATCGATGTTCGGAACGCGTTCATACAGATTGGTAATGATACCGCTGAACTGGTGAGGCGTGGTGTAACCCACGGTGTCAGGAATATTGATGGTCGTTGCACCGGCTTTAATTGCGGCTTCGACCACGCGGCACAGGTTGTCCAGCGGTGTGCGGCCTGCGTCTTCGCATGAGAATTCCACGTCGTCGGTATAGTTGCGTGCGCGCTTGACCGAATGAACCGCCATATCCAGCACCTGATCGAAAGAACGCTTCAGTTTGGATTCGATGTGCAGGGTAGAGGTGGCCAAAAATACGTGAATACGGAAGGCTTCTGCAACGCGCAGCGCTTCGGCAGCCACGTCGATATCGCCGTCAACGCAGCGTGCCAGACCACAAACGCGGCTGTTTTTAATCTGACGGGCAATGGTTTGTACCGACTCGAAATCACCAGGAGAAGAAACAGGAAAACCGACTTCCATGACGTCCACGCCCATTCTTTCAAGGGCGATGGCGATTTGCAGTTTATCTTTCACACTCAGGCTCGCCTGCAGTGCCTGTTCGCCATCACGCAGCGTGGTATCGAAAATAATGACTTGTTCGCTCATCTTAGTGTTCCTTGTCTGGGTTACTTTCGCGCGTTGCGGATAAAAAAAAACCCGCGCATTTGCGCGGGTTTGCTGTTTGTGGAGGCTGAAATCAGTTGTGATTTTCACCCACTGGCATACCGCGCAATGAATCTGCGTTGAGTAGTAGGCCAAGTAGACGGGTGAATTTAAACATGTGTATTTCAACTTCTCAGTATTTGGGGGGCGTTTTGCCTGTGGCCTAAATTGATACGTGAATGTGAAGTTGATGTCAACTTAAGAATGTTTGAAGTCACAAAATGACAAAGAGCAGAGAGGGAGAGTGAGGCGGAATAAAATTCTGCCTTTGTCTAAAAATCTGGTGCGATTGTTGGTGTGGATCGGATGGAGGCGTTGAATCTCGAAAATTATCAGCTTTTACTCATTATTTTCGGGCTCACAAAACGGATAATCAGGAATTACTCATGCTTGAAAATGGCGCTTTGGGTTAGCTTATTGAACTAAGTCTTAATTGTCTTTGGCAGGCTGTTTATTCGCGTGCCAGGTAATAGGGTTTTTTCTGCGCATTGGTTTTAATGGGCTTATATTATAATTTGGGAGGCGCAATGTCTGACGTTATTTTAGATAAAACTCAGGATGAAAATATCCCCGACAATACTCTGCGAACCCGTCACGAGGACAATCATTTGCGTCGTGCGGATTTAAATTTATTAACCGTATTTGATGCCGTTATGCAATTGCAGAATATTACTCGTGCGGCCCAAATGCTGGGTATGTCGCAGCCGGCGGTGAGCAACGCCGTTTCACGGTTGAAGAATATGTTCAGCGACGAGCTTTTTGTCCGCTCTGGGCGCGGTATTGAGCCAACGGCAAGGGCGCACCAACTCTATGGTCCGATCCGCCAGGCGCTGCAGCTGGTCACCAATGAGCTGCCCGGCCTCGGGTTTGACCCACAGACCAGTAGACGTCAATTCTCAATTACTATTAGCAGCCCGCTCGATATCCTGCTGGCACCAAAAATTCTTAGCCGCCTCAGCCAGCGCTCTCATTGCGTGACGCTTAATATCGAGTCGCTGGTTAACGAAAACCTGGACAATCAGCTGCGTTATCAGGAGCTGGAGTTTGCCATTGGTTATCGCGGTATTGAACGTTCTGATTTTTATAATCAGAAGTTGTTCGACGATGAGCTGGTGCTTATTTCCTCCAGAAATCATCCGCGAATAGGGCAGCAGAGCAGTGAGTGCTACTACTTTAATGAGAAGCACGCGGTGGTCAGGCTCAGCAATCACTGCTCATTCAGCTCTCCTTATTACAATACCCCTGAAACTCAGCAAAGAGTCTGCTATCAGGGCGCGAGCCTCATCAGCGTGATGGAGATAGTCTCACAGACGCAGATGCTGGCTCTGGTTCCTGGATGGCTGGCTGAGCAAAACGCCCATCGGCTGTCGTTAAAAATAGACACACTTGACTGGATGAACAACAAGTTAACCAGTTATTTATCCTGGCATGAGTCTGCCAGTAAAGATAAAGGAAATCTGTGGATGAAAGACTTGTTAATGCAGTGTGCGGAGCTTGAATAAAGAGTGCAGGTTATTAATTGATTCGCGTGACGGACAATGCGCACAAAGTGAATTGTCAGTGATTAATATTAGGTGTTTATGCTTTAGCAGATTTTTATACTAAGGTTTTCAGACGGAAATTTCTTATCCTCGCAAGCCGTGAAATCTTTCTTCTGGGCTCACTTCTTCCTGTTAACAGAGGGAGTGAGATTCAGTAATGAGGGGCTAGATTCATTAATTTTGTTAAAAATCAAGAGAAATGATCTTGCTTATTTCTTATATCGTGATGCCGATCACTTAATTGCGCTAAGAAAATTATGTCCATCTGGGGCATAATTTAACTCTGTAATTCTTTCCTTCCTCGTTATTTCCCCCAGATGGCCGACCCGTTATATGGTTTTTTATGTTGGTAAGTTGATTAAGCGCAGCGGCAGGCTGTTTTCAGCAACAACACGCATTATTTTGTCGTTTGCCTGGTCCAAATTCTGACGTTAAGGTAATCAGTTATATTGCAGAACGATAATTGCATAACGAACAAAGCATACTAAAGAAGGGTGCGAAGCCCTCTTATCCGGGATTAGGGAATGATTTCCGACATCCATTAGAAACGAGTCGTCCTAAAGAACAAAAGCCTGGAGGCAAACCCATGGAGATGTTGTCAGGAGCCGAGATGGTCGTCCGGTCGTTAATCGATCAGGGCGTAAAACATGTATTCGGTTATCCCGGCGGAGCGGTGTTGGATATCTATGATGCCCTGCACACAGTCGGCGGGATTGATCATGTGCTAGTAAGACATGAGCAGGGCGCTGTGCATATGGCTGATGGCTATGCGCGCGCGACGGGAGAAGTCGGCGTGGTGCTGGTCACCTCAGGTCCAGGTGCTACCAACGCAATCACCGGGATTGCTACCGCTTACATGGACTCTATTCCTATGGTGGTGCTCTCCGGTCAGGTTCACAGCTCACTGATTGGTTATGATGCCTTCCAGGAATGCGACATGGTCGGGATCTCCCGTCCTATCGTTAAGCATAGTTTTTTGGTCAAGCGTGCCGAAGATATCCCCACCGTCCTGAAGAAAGCCTTCTATCTGGCTTCAACCGGTCGACCGGGTCCGGTGGTTATTGACTTGCCGAAAGACGTCGTGAACCCTCAGGTCAAGCTGCCTTATGCTTATCCTGAGCAGGTGTCGCTGCGCTCTTATAACCCGACGGTGCAGGGTCACCGCGGGCAGATCAAACGCGCTCTGCAAACGCTGATATCGGCCAAGAAACCGGTGCTTTACGTCGGTGGCGGTGCGGTTAATTCTGATTGTAGCGCTGAGCTGCTGAAGCTTGCCGAAACGCTGAATTTGCCGGTGACCTCAACGCTGATGGGGCTGGGCGCGTTTCCGGGCACCCACCGTCAGAGCGTTGGCATGCTGGGGATGCACGGCACTTATGAAGCCAATATGACCATGCACAATGCCGACCTTATTTTCGGCGTGGGTGTGCGTTTTGACGACCGTACCACCAATAACCTTGAGAAGTATTGCCCGAACGCCACCATCATGCACATTGATATTGACCCGACGTCGATTTCGAAAACGGTGAATGCCGATATCCCTATCGTGGGTGACGCTAAACAAACGCTGGTGCAGATGCTTGAGCTGCTTGAAAGTTCTGACGAAAAGCAGGAGCTTGACGCACTGAGCGACTGGTGGCAGAGCATCGAACAATGGCGTGCCAAGAATTGCCTGGGCTATGACAAAAATACTGGCACCATCAAACCGCAGGCGGTGATCGAGACTCTGCATCGTTTGACTAAGGGTGATGCCTATGTCACCTCTGACGTGGGCCAGCACCAGATGTTTGCTGCGCTTTACTATCAGTTCGACAAACCGCGTCGCTGGATAAACTCCGGCGGTCTGGGCACCATGGGCTTTGGCCTGCCTGCCGCACTGGGTGTCAAACTCGGTCTGCCAGACGAAACCGTGGTCTGCGTAACCGGTGACGGCAGCATCCAGATGAACATTCAGGAGCTGTCTACCGCGCTGCAATACGATCTCCCAGTTGTTATTGTTAACCTTAACAACGGCTATCTGGGCATGGTGAAGCAGTGGCAGGATATGATCTATTCCGGTCGTCACTCGCAGTCTTACATGCAGTCGCTGCCTGATTTCGTCAAACTGGCCGAAGCCTATGGTCATGTGGGGATGGCGATTCGCCATCCTGACGAGTTGGAAAGCAAGCTGGCGGAAGCGCTGGCAATGAAAAATCGTCTGGTATTTGTTGATATCAGCGTGGATGAAACCGAGCACGTTTACCCGATGTTGATCCGTGGCGGTGGAATGGACGAAATGTGGTTAAGCAAAACGGAGAGGACATAATCATGCGCCGGATTTTATCTGTACTGTTAGAAAACGAATCGGGCGCACTGTCACGCGTGGTCGGGCTGTTCTCCCAGCGCGGCTATAACATTGAAAGCCTGACCGTGGCGCCGACCGACGATCCCACGCTCTCACGCATGACCATTCAGACCGTGGGCGATGCCAAGGTTCTTGAGCAGATAGAAAAGCAGCTGCACAAGCTGGTCGACGTGCTGCGAGTGAACGAACTGGTGCAGGGCGCCCACGTCGAGCGCGAGATAATGTTGGTGAAACTGCAGGCGACCGGCTACGGACGCGAAGAGATCAAACGTTCTACCGAAATCTTCCGTGGGCAGATTGTCGATGTGACTGCTACGCTTTACACGGTTCAGCTTGCCGGTACCAGCGACAAACTTGACGCCTTCCTCAACACGGTGCGCGAAGTCGCAGAAATTGTTGAAGTGGCTCGTTCAGGCGTGGTCGGTGTGTCCCGTGGTGACAAGGTGATGCGCTAACAGGTCATCGCCCGGCGACAAATGTGTTTTGTGTCGTCGTTCAAAAAGCTCAACTTCGGTTGGGCTTTTTTTGTTATGGGGCGATGAGTTATCGTAAAACACCTTGCCGAGTAGGGTCTTCTCGGGTTAGATATTGAGAGTATTTACTTCAATTAAGGGGTTCGTGGTGAAACTGGATGAAATCGCGAGGTTAGCGGGTGTTTCGCGTACCACTGCCAGTTATGTAATTAATGGCAAAGCGAAGCAGTATCGTGTCAGCGATAAGACAGTCGAGAAGGTCATGGCTGTCGTGAAGGAACATAATTATCACCCCAACGCCGTTGCAGCAGGTTTGCGCGCTGGCAGGACCCGTTCGATCGGGCTGGTCATTCCTGATTTGGAAAATACCAGCTATACCAAAATCGCCAATTTTCTCGAGCGTCAGGCGCGTCAGCGCGGCTATCAGCTGTTGATTGCCTGCTCCGAGGATCAGCCTGATAACGAGATGCGCTGCATCGAGCATCTGCTTCAGCGTCAGGTTGACGCCATCATTATCTCGACCTCGCTGCCGCCGGAGCATCCGTTTTATCAGCGCTGGGCCAAAGACGACTTTCCGATTATTGCGCTCGACCGCGCACTTGATCCTGAAAACTTTATCAGCGTTGTCGGTGCGGATCAGGAAGATGCCTTCATGTTGGCGCAGGAGCTGCGCAACTTCCCGGCCGAGAGCGTGTTGTATCTGGGCGCACTCCCTGAACTCTCCGTCAGCTTCCTGCGTGAGCAGGGATTCCGTCAGGCTTGGGAAGGTGACGCGCGTCAACCAGAGTATCTTTACGCCAACGCCTATGACCGCGACTCTGCGGCGCAGGTTTTTGCCCAGTGGCTGAAGACCCACGAGATGCCGAAGGCGTTATACACCACCTCGTTCCAGCTGTTGCAGGGAGTGATGGACGTTACCCTGAGAGAGAAAGGGCGTCTGCCGTCCGATCTTGCGATCGCGACCTTTGGCGACAACGAGCTGCTCGACTTCCTGGAATGTCCAGTGCTTGCCGTCGCACAGCGTCATCGTGACGTTGCAGAACGCGTGCTCGAGCTGGTGCTTGCCTGCCTTGATGAGCCGAAGAAACCGAAAGCCGGCCTCACCCGCATTCGCCGCAATCTTTTCCGCCGCGGTCGCCTTAGTCGTAAGTGATAATGTGAAGCGGATTAAGCGTTCACGCTTTTCCGCTTCCATTGCCCTCTGCCTCTCTTTTTCCTTAGCTTTACAAAACAATACTTTTCTCATGGCGGAATTTCAGCCAAAAACATTGCGGGTATTCTTAAAAGGGCATTAACCATTAAGATTAAGAGCAATCTCACACAAATAATTATTTGAAAATGGTTTCGCTAATAAAAATGGAATAATCAATTTTAAAAATACGTGATTATTACGCCCTATTCTGCTGTAGAATTCCCGGCTTAATTTGGCCAGACGGTTTTGAACCTTGCTCCTTTAGCCGCAAAAGCCGCAGCAAGCGGGGTTGGTGAGCGTGCTGGACCTTTTTTAGGTGCTTAAAGCTTGGCGCTGGTTTTAAAGTAATTAGCAAAGTTCGTGGTTTTAAGAAATGAGAGATCGGTAGCAGAAGAATATAATTAGATAAATAATGGCCAAGTTGATTTAATTTTGACCGTTATTGTTATTTAAATGATTTTTCCTCAACTAATCATAGCGTTATTTTTTAATCCCTCAGAAAGACCCCTTCAAGGTTCGGATTTTGCCTAACTTATTGCCTGTAAATAATCGGAAACCTTGGCCTCTCTGGCTTGACAAGGTTTTAAAAGCATCCGTAAACTCCTTTAAGTGGGAATTTGTGGTGTAAAGTGGTGAAAAGGGTCATTGAGGGGTAGCTCAGGTATGTTTCGTGGGGCAACGATGGTTAACCTCGACAGCAAAGGGCGGCTTGCCGTACCCACCCGATATCGGGATTTGCTGAGCGAAGAGTCGCAAGGTCAGATGGTCTGCACCATCGATCTTCATCACCCATGCCTGCTTCTTTACACCTTGCCCGAATGGGAAGTTATCGAACAAAAATTGTCCCGTCTGTCGAGCATGAACCCGGTCGAGCGTCGTATTCAGCGTTTGTTATTGGGTCACGCGAGTGAATGTCAGATGGATAACGCCGGGCGTCTGCTCATCGTAAACACTTTGCGACAGCACGCTGGGCTGGCCAAAGAAGTGATGCTGGTTGGGCAGTTCAACAAGTTTGAACTGTGGGATGAACAGACCTGGTATCAACAAGTCAAGGAAGACATTGACGCTGAACAATCGTCTCAGGAACCGCTTTCCGAGAGATTACAGGACTTGTCACTATAAGCATGCTTGAAAATTACAAACATACATCCGTGTTATTGGATGAAGCCGTAAATGGGCTGAACATTCGCCCCGACGGCATTTACATTGATGGAACCTTTGGTCGCGGCGGTCATTCGCGACTGATTTTGTCACAGCTTGGCCCTGAAGGACGTTTATTGGCTATCGACCGCGATCCTCAGGCGATCGAAGCCTCGAAGGCGATTGGCGATCCACGTTTTTCTATCGTGCATGGCCCGTTTTCCGAGCTGGCAGAATACGTCAAGGATCGCGGCCTGGTAGGCAAGATTGACGGTATTTTGCTGGATCTTGGCGTATCTTCGCCGCAGTTGGACGATCCGGAGCGTGGCTTCTCGTTTATGCGTGACGGACCTCTGGACATGCGTATGGATCCGAGCCGTGGTTATTCAGCAGCTGAATGGTTGATGAAGGCAGAAGCCGAAGATATTGCCTGGGTATTGAAGACTTTCGGCGAAGAACGTTTCGCCAAGCGTATTGCCCGCGCCATCGTTGAACGCAACCGCGAACAGCCAATGACGCGCACCAAGGAGCTGGCCGACCTGATTGCCAATGCCTCACCGATTCGTGAGAAGCATAAGCATCCGGCGACGCGCAGCTTCCAGGCTGTGCGTATTTATATCAACAGCGAGCTGGAAGAGATAGAACGCGCACTCGACGGCGCACTCGAAGTTCTGGCAACCGATGGCCGCCTGTCCGTCATCAGTTTCCACTCGCTGGAAGACAGAATTGTTAAACGATTTATTCGCCAGCACAGCCGGGGACCGCAGGTGCCATCGGGGATCCCGATGACCGAAGCGCAGCTGCAGAGTCTCGGAGGACGCACCCTTAAATCCATCGGCAAAATGATGCCGTCGGAGGCCGAGGTGGCAGAAAATCCACGAGCACGCAGTTCAGTACTGCGTTTTGCCGCGAGGACCGCGCAATGATAGGTAATGAGCGTCATGGTTTGGTTGGGGTCATTTTCAGCGACATTTTGCGCAACGGAAAGATCCCGATGATTTTGCTTGTCTCGACTCTGATAAGCGCTATGGCGGTCGTTACGGTATCACATAAAACGCGTCTGCTGACGGCTCAGCGTGAACAGCTGGTTTTGGAAAAGGATGCGCTGGATATTGAATGGCGCAACCTAATCCTCGAAGAGAATGCCCTCGGCGATCACAGCCGGGTAGAACGTATCGCAACGGAAAAATTGCAGATGCAACATGTTGACCCTTCTCAGGAAACCATTGTTGTGCAGCAATAAAATTATTCTGCTTTAAGGCTTCTGCCACTCGGTTAAAGGCAATTTGCTCATGGAGATGACAAGCGACAGATGAAAGCGACACGTGCCGCGAAGTTTAAGCGTCAGGAAGATAAAGCCAGCTTTGTAAGCTGGCGTTTTGCGTTGCTGTGCGGCTGCATTCTTCTGGGGCTGATAGGGTTGATGTCCCGCGTCGCCTATCTTCAGGTCATCAACCCCGACAGGCTGGTGCGTGAGGGCGACATGCGTTCGCTCCGCGTTCAGGCTATTCCAACCTCTCGCGGTATGATAAGCGATCGCGCCGGTCGTCCTCTGGCGGTCAGCGTGCCGGTAAACGCCATCTGGGCTGACCCGAAAGAGGTCAATGAGCACGGCGGTATTACCGTTGATAACCGCTGGAAAGCGCTGGCCGATGCACTCAATATGCCGCTCGACCAACTGACCAGCCGCGTTAATGCCAATCCTAAAGGTCGCTTTGTCTATCTGGCGCGCCAGATTAACCCGGCTATCGGCGACTACATCCGCAAGCTGAAACTTCCGGGCATCTTCCTGCGTCAGGAATCGCGCCGCTACTATCCTGCGGGTCAGGTCACGGCGCACGTTATCGGCGTGACCAACATTGACGGGCAGGGCATCGAAGGCGTCGAGAAGAGCTTTGACCGCTGGCTGACCGGCCAACCCGGTGAGCGTACGGTGCGTAAAGACCGCTCTGGCCGCGTCATCGAAGATATCTCCACCTTAGACAGCCAGGCCGCGCATAATCTGGTGCTCAGTATTGACGAACGTCTGCAGGCACTGGTTTATCGTGAACTGAACAATGCCGTGGCGTTTAACAAGGCCGAGTCGGGCACTGCCGTGCTGGTTGACGTTAATACCGGCGAAGTCCTGGCGATGGCCAATAGCCCCTCCTATAACCCAAACAACCTTGCTGGTACCCCGCAAGAGACCATGCGTAACCGCGCGATCACCGATATCTTCGAGCCGGGCTCAACGGTGAAACCAATGGTGGTGATGACGGCGCTCAAACGCGGTGTCATCAAGGAAAATAGCGTATTAAACACCCTGCCGTACCGCATTAACGGTAAGGAAATCAAAGACGTCGCGAGATACCCGGAGCTTTCCATCACCGGTATCCTACAGAAGTCGAGTAACGTCGGTGTTTCAAAACTGGCGTTAGCGATGCCGTCCGCAGAGCTGGTAGATACTTACTCGCGCTTCGGATTGGGTAAACCCACCAATTTGGGACTGGTTGGGGAAAGCAGTGGCTTATATCCAAAAAAACAACGGTGGTCTGACATAGAGAGGGCCACCTTCTCTTTCGGCTACGGGCTAATGGTGACACCTCTCCAGCTAGCGCGAGTCTATGCAACGATTGGCAGCATGGGCATTGCCCGTCCGCTGTCGATAACCAAAGTTGATCCGCCGGTCTCCGGTGAACGTGTTTTCCCTGAACCCCTGGTGCGTACCGTTGTTCACATGATGGAAAGCGTCGCGCTTCCCGGTGGTGGTGGCGTTAAGGCCGCTATCAAGGGTTACCGCATCGCCATCAAAACCGGTACGGCAAAAAAAGTTGGCCCGGATGGCCAATACATGAACAAGTACATTGCCTATACCGCGGGCGTTGCGCCTGCGAGTCATCCTCGATTTGCCTTGGTGGTCGTCATTAACGATCCTCAGGCGGGTAAATACTACGGTGGTGCGGTATCCGCACCGGTATTTGGCGCCATCATGGGCGGCGTACTGCGCACGATGAACGTTGAGCCGGACGCCTTACCGACGGACGTAGGCAATGACATTGTCAATAATCAAAAAGAGGCTTCAGGTGACAGATCGTAATTTACGCGACCTACTTGCACCTTGGGTGAGTGATGCCCCGAACACGGTGTTAAAAGACATGACGCTCGACAGCCGCACTGCGGCTGCTGGCGATCTGTTTGTCGCGATTTCTGGCCATACGAGCGATGGCCGTCACTATATTCCTCAGGCTATTGCGCAGGGCGTTAGCGCGGTAGTCGCAGAAGCGCAGGGACAGGCCGAACACGGCGCTGTCAGAGTTCAGCACGGCGTGCCCGTGGTGTATCTGGATAACCTGAATCTGCTGTTGTCGGAGATAGCAGGTCGATTCTATGAACAGCCTGGCGCCGCGCTGCGTCTGGTTGGCGTGACCGGCACCAACGGCAAAACCACCACGACGCAGCTGTTGGCGCAGTGGGCGCAGCTGTTGGGCGAAACCAGTGCCGTGATGGGTACCGTCGGAAACGGCCTGCTCAACCGCGTAGTACCGGCTGAAAATACGACCGGCTCTGCGGTCCAGGTGCAGCAAATCCTGGGCGATTTAGTGCAGCAGGGCGCGACCTTTGCCGCGATGGAAGTCTCTTCGCACGGTCTGGTGCAGCACCGTGTCTCGGCTCTGCCCTTTGCCGCAGCGGCCTTCACCAACCTGAGCCGCGATCACCTGGATTACCACGGTGACATGCAGCATTACGAAGAGGCCAAGTGGCAGCTGTTTTCGACCCACGAAAGTGAGCAGAAAATTATCAACGCTGACGATAGCGTGGGGCAGCGCTGGTTGGCAAAACTGCCGGATGCCGTGGCCGTCAGCATGGAAAACAAATTACCGGCTGACTGGAAAGGGCGCTGGCTGTCTGCGTCCCGCGTGAGCTATCACGACAAAGGGGCGACGGTCGAGCTGGACTCAAGCTGGGGCAATGGCGTGCTCGAAAGCCGTCTGATGGGCGCTTTCAACGTCAGTAACCTGCTGGTTGCACTGGGTACGCTGCTGTCGCTCGGCTATGCCTTTGACGAATTATTGAAAACCGCGCCGCAGCTACAGCCGGTTTGCGGTCGTATGGAAGTGTTCCATGCGCCCGGCCGTCCGACCGTCGTCGTCGATTATGCCCACACCCCCGATGCGCTGGAGAAGGCGTTGGCGGCGGCTCGTCTGCACTGCACCGGCAAGCTGTGGTGCGTGTTCGGCTGCGGCGGTGACCGCGATAAAGGCAAACGCCCTCTGATGGGGGGCATTGCCGAGCAGTACGCCGACTGCGTTGTGGTGACCGACGACAACCCGCGCAGCGAAGACCCTCGTGCCATCATCAACGACATCCTTTCCGGCTTGCTCGATGCTGGCCGTGCGCTGGCGATCCCTGGCCGCGCCGAAGCGGTAACCAGCGCTATCATGCAGGCGACTGAGAATGACGTAGTGCTGCTGGCGGGCAAGGGCCACGAAGATTACCAATTGGTCGGCAACCAGCGTTTCGATTACTCGGATCGCGTTACCGCCGCGCGCCTGTTGGGGGTGATTGCATGATCCCGGTTTCTCTACAAAAACTGACCGACGTGCTGAGCGCTGAACTGTTCGGTAACGACACGCAGATTGATGCGGTGACCACCGATACGCGTCAAATCACGCCGGGCTGCCTGTTTATCGCCCTTAAAGGTGAAAATTTTGATGCGCACGACTTCGCCGCCGATGCAGTCAAGGCCGGGGCGGCAGCGCTCATCGTTAGCAAACGTCTGCCGGTGGAGGCGCCTCAGCTGGTCGTGGCCGATACCCGCATTGCGCTGGGAAAATTGGGTGCCTGGGTGCGTCAGCAGGTTCCGGCTCGTGTGGTTGCGTTGACCGGTTCTTCCGGCAAGACCTCGGTGAAAGAGATGACCGCGGCCATTCTGCGCCAGTGCGGCAACGTGTTGTACACCGCGGGCAACTTCAATAATGACATCGGCGCGCCGCTGACGCTGCTGCGCCTGACCCCTGAACATGACTTTGCCGTGGTTGAGCTTGGTGCCAACCATCAGGGCGAGATTGCCTACACCACAGACCTGACTCGTCCGCAAACCGCGTTGGTCAACAACCTGTCTGCGGCGCACCTGGAAGGGTTCGGGTCGCTGGCGGGCGTTGCCAAGGCAAAAGGCGAAATTTTCGACGGTCTGCCGGCTGACGGCATCGCCATCATTAACGCGGACAGTAACGACTGGCCGCACTGGCAGGCGCGTATCGGCAATAAAACCGTCTGGCGCTTTTCGCCTGACGCGGCCGAAGGCGTCGACTTCTATGCCAGCAACGTCACTGTAAATGCCTTCAATACTACCTTTACGCTGCACTCGCCGCAGGGGCAAATCGATATCAGTCTGCCGCTGCCGGGACGTCATAACGTGGCTAACGCGCTGGCCGCGGCCGCGCTGGCGCTTTCTGTCGGTGCGACGCTCAAGGTGGTACGTGAGGGGCTTTCTTCGCTACAGGCGGTGAAAGGGCGTCTGTTCCCGGTTCGTCTGGCGGAAGGCAAAACGCTGCTCGACGACAGCTACAACGCTAACGTGGGGTCGATGACCGCGGCGGCTCAGGTGCTGGCAGAGATGCCGGGATACCGGGTAATGGCGCTGGGCGACATGGCCGAGCTGGGCGATGAGAGCGAAGCCTGCCACCGCGAGGTTGGTGAAGCTATTCGTCTCGCCGGTATTGATAAAGTTTTAACTGTCGGTCACTTCAGTCGCGCAATCAGCGATGCCAGTGGCTGTGGCGAACATCTTCAGGATAAAGCGGCTGTAACGGCCCGTTTAGCCAGCTTGTTATCTGAACACGCGGTAATTACCGTTTTAATTAAAGGTTCACGTAGTGCCGCGATGGAGCAGGTAGTACGGGCGTTACAGGAGAATGCAACATGTTAGTTTGGCTGGCCGAGCACTTGGTCAAATATTATTCAGGCTTTAACGTCTTTTCATACCTGACGTTTCGCGCCATTGTCAGCCTGCTGACGGCCCTGTTCCTCTCGCTGTGGATGGGTCCGCGCCTGATTGCCTATTTGCAGAAGCTGCAGATTGGTCAGGTTGTTCGCCATGACGGTCCGGAATCACACTTCAGCAAACGCGGTACTCCAACCATGGGCGGCGTGCTGATTCTGTTTTCAATCACCGTATCGGTCCTGATGTGGGCTTATCCATCAAACCCTTACGTATGGTGCGTGCTGTTTGTGCTGGTGGGTTACGGCGTGGTCGGTTTCGTTGATGACTACCGCAAAGTGGTGCGCAAAGACACCAAAGGTCTGATCGCCCGCTGGAAATACTTCTGGCAGTCGGTGATTGCGCTGGTCGTGGCCTTCACCATGTACGCAGTGGGTAAAGATACGCCTGCGACCGAGCTGGTGGTGCCGTTCTTCAAGGACATCATGCCGCAGCTGGGCCTGCTTTACATTCTGCTGAGCTACTTCGTGATAGTCGGCACCAGCAACGCGGTAAACCTGACCGACGGTCTGGACGGCCTGGCGATTATGCCAACGGTGTTCGTGGCGGCCGGATTCGCGCTGGTAGCCTGGGCGACCGGTAACATGAACTTTGCCAACTATCTGCACATTCCTTATCTGCGCCACGCGGGTGAGCTGGTTATCGTATGTACCGCCATCGTGGGGGCTGGCCTCGGATTCCTGTGGTTCAACACTTACCCGGCGCAGGTCTTCATGGGTGACGTTGGTTCTCTGGCGCTGGGTGGCGCACTGGGCACCATCGCCGTACTGCTGCGTCAGGAGTTCCTGCTGTTGATTATGGGCGGCGTATTCGTGGTGGAAACACTGTCGGTTATTTTGCAGGTGGGCTCCTTTAAGCTGCGCGGACAACGTATTTTCCGCATGGCGCCGATTCACCACCACTATGAGCTGAAAGGCTGGCCGGAACCTCGCGTTATCGTGCGCTTCTGGATTATTTCGCTGATGCTGGTGCTGATTGGCCTGGCGACGCTGAAGGTGCGCTAACTATGACTGACTATCAGGGTAAAAAAGTGGTCATTATCGGGTTGGGGCTTACGGGCCTCTCCTGTGTTGATTTCTTTGTTTCACGCGGCGTGACGCCGCGTGTTATCGATACCCGTGTCAGTCCGCCGGGACTCGACAAGCTGTCGGACGCCATCGAGCGTCATTTAGGTTCACTGAATGAAGAGTGGCTGCTTGACGCCGATCTGATTGTTGCCAGTCCGGGCATGGCGTTAGCGACTCCGGCACTGAGTGCGGCCGCTGATGCCGGCGTTGAGATTGTTGGCGATATCGAACTGTTTTGTCGCGAAGTCAACGTTCCTATCGTGGCGATTACCGGTTCAAACGGTAAAAGCACCGTGACCAGCCTGGTCGGCGAGATGGGCAGGGCCGCAGGGTGGCAGGTCGGCGTGGGCGGCAATATTGGTCTGCCAGTGCTGAGTATGCTGGGCCATGACTACCAGCTGTTTGTGCTTGAACTGTCGAGCTTCCAGCTGGAGACAACTCACAGCCTGCATGCCGCAGCGGCCACGATTTTGAACGTAACCGAAGACCATATGGACCGCTATCCGTTTGGCCTGCAGCAGTACCGTGCGGCCAAGCTGAAGGTTTATGAGAACGCGAAACTGTGCGTGGTGAATGCGGATGATGCCCTCAGCATGCCGATTCGCGGTGCGGACGCGCGCTGCGTCAGCTTTGGCGTTGACGTCGGCGATTACCATCTGAATCAGCAGCAGGGTGATATCTGGCTGCGCGTGCGCGGTGAGAAAATTTTCAATACCCGCGAGATGCCGCTGACGGGGCGTCATAACTATACCAACGCGCTGGCTGCGCTGGCGCTCGCCGATGCAGTGGGTATTCCTCGAGCCTCAAGCCTCAAGGCGCTGACCACTTTTACCGGGCTGGCACATCGCTTTCAGATTGCTTTTGTGCACAACGGCGTGCGCTGGATAAACGATTCGAAAGCGACCAACGTTGGCAGTACCGAGGCCGCATTAAACGGCCTGAAGGTTGACGGCACGCTGCATCTGCTGCTGGGGGGAGACGGCAAGTCGGCCGATTTCACCCCGTTGCTGCCTTACTTGCAGGGTGACAAGGTGCGCGTTTACTGCTTTGGCCGCGACGGTGGCGAGCTGGCCGAGCTGCGCCCTGAGGTGTCTTCGCTGTTTGACACCCTGGAGCAGGCGATGCGCGACATCGCAGGTCGCGTGCAGCCGGGCGATATGGTGTTGCTGTCACCGGCCTGCGCCAGCCTCGACCAATTCAAGAATTTCGAGCAACGCGGCGATGTCTTTACCGCACTGGCTAAGGAGCTTGGCTGATGCGTATTCGTCTACGACTGCCTGGCCTCGGCCTGCTGAAAGGCATGGGCAGTAAAGCCAACGACTGGGTGATGGGCGCCAAAGAGGGCGATAATCTCACGCTAGTGCTTTATGACCGCACGCTGATGTGGATGGTGTTTGGTCTGGCGATTGTCGGTTTTGTGATGGTGACCTCGGCCTCAATGCCTATCGGTCAGCGCCTGGCGAACGATCCTTTCATGTTTGCCAAACGTGATGCCGTCTATCTGGTCATGGCCTTCATCCTCGGGCTGATTACACTGCGCATCCCGATGATGGTGTGGCAGAAATACAGCAATGTGCTGCTGTTTATCTCCATCATCATGCTGATTGTCGTATTGGGCGTCGGTAGCTCAATCAACGGGGCATCGCGTTGGATCTCACTCGGGCCGCTGCGTATTCAGCCCGCCGAGTTCTCCAAGCTGTCGCTGTTTTGCTATCTGGCCAGCTATCTGGTGCGTAAGGTCGACGAGGTACGAAGCAACTTTTGGGGCTTCTGCAAACCGATGGGCGTGATGGTTATTCTGGCCGTGCTGCTGCTGTTGCAGCCTGACCTCGGTACCGTAATCGTGCTGTTTGTTACCACGCTGGCGATGTTGTTCCTGGCGGGCGCAAAGCTGTGGCAGTTCCTGGCCATTATCGGCTCTGGACTGTTCGCGGTATCAATACTGGTCGTGACCGAACCTTACCGTATGCGCCGCGTAACCTCGTTCTGGAACCCCTGGGCCGATCCGTTCGGCAGTGGCTACCAGTTGACCCAATCGCTGATGGCATTTGGGCGAGGGGAGTTTTGGGGGCAAGGCCTTGGAAACTCAGTACAAAAGCTGGAATATCTGCCCGAGGCGCATACCGACTTCATCTTCTCGATTTTAGGTGAGGAATTGGGGTATTTCGGTGTGGTTTTAGTACTGTTAATGGTATTCTTCGTCGCTTTTCGCGCTATGTCCATTGGCCGACGCGCTCTGGAGCTGGATCAGCGATTTTCTGGGTTCCTTGCCTGCTCAATTGGCGTATGGATTAGCTTCCAGGCGCTGGTTAACGTAGGCGCAGCTGCGGGCATGTTGCCGACCAAGGGCCTGACCCTGCCGCTGATAAGCTACGGCGGCTCGAGCCTGCTGATTATGTCAACGGCGCTGACGCTGCTGTTGAGAATAGATTTTGAAACGCGTCTGGCAAAAGCCCAGGCGTTTGTAAGGAGTGCCCGATGAGTGGCAAGACCAAGCGTTTGATGGTGATGGCAGGCGGCACTGGAGGCCACGTGTTCCCTGGCCTGGCCGTAGCACATCATCTGATGGCGCAAGGCTGGGAAGTTCGTTGGTTAGGAACCGCTGACAGAATGGAAGCGGATCTCGTTCCCAGGCACGGAATTGAAATAGATTTCATTAAAATTGCCGGATTACGTGGGAAAGGTCTGAAAGCGCAACTGACCGCCCCCATTCGCATATATCATGCGTGGCGTCAGGCGAAAGCCATTATGCGCCGCTTCCAGCCCGATGTGGTGTTGGGCATGGGCGGATACGTTTCAGGTCCGGGCGGTTTGGCCGCGTGGTCCTGCGGTATTCCAGTGGTGCTGCATGAGCAGAACGGTATTGCCGGTTTGACCAACCGTTGGCTGTCACGTATCGCCAAAACGGTATTGCAGGCGTTCCCCGGCGCGTTTCCCAAGGCGGCCGTGGTCGGTAATCCGGTGCGAACTGACGTATTGGCGCTGCCTTTACCCGATGCGCGTTTTGCCGGACGTGAAGGTCCGATAAGAATTTTAGTGGTCGGCGGCAGTCAGGGCGCGCGCGTGCTGAATCAAGCGATGCCGGAAGTCGCCGCGCTGCTGGGCGACCGCGTCACTCTCTGGCATCAGGTCGGAAAGGGCGCGTTAGACGCCGTAAATGAGGCGTATCAGCAGGCCGGTCAGACGCAGCATAACGTGACCGAGTTTATTGATGATATGGCGCAAGCCTACGCCTGGGCTGATGTTGTAGTGTGCCGTTCCGGTGCTCTCACCGTCAGCGAAATTGCCGCCGCAGGCTTACCGGCAATTTTTGTGCCTTTCCAGCATAAAGACCGCCAGCAGTATTGGAACGCGCTGCCGCTTGAGAAAGCCGGTGCCGCCAGAATTATCGAGCAAAAGGATTTTAACGCCGGTGCCGTGGCCGACATTCTGGCCAGCTGGGATCGTCAGAGCCTGCTTGAGATGGCGCGCAATGCCCGCGCAGCCGCCATCCCTGATGCGACTGAACGCGTTGCCGCCGAAGTGGTTGCGGCAAGCAACAAATGAAAACGAGTGACTGATGGCCGTATCAGGCCGTGAGTCCGATTAACAAAGGTTTATGAGAAACGTGAATACACAACAATTGGCGAAACTGCGTACCTTCGTGCCCGAGATGCATCGCGTCCGGCACATACACTTTGTTGGCATCGGTGGTGCCGGCATGGGTGGTATCGCCGAAGTGTTGGCTAATGAAGGTTACCAAATCAGCGGTTCAGACCTGGCACCAAATCCGGTAACCCAGCAGCTGTCCGCATTGGGCGCGACGATTTACTTTAATCACCGCCCTGAGAACGTGCTCGACGCCAGCGTTGTCGTGGTCTCAACGGCCATCTCTGCGGACAACCCTGAGCTGATCGCCGCACGCGAAGCCCGTATTCCGGTCATTCGCCGCGCCGAGATGCTGGCCGAGCTGATGCGTTTCCGCCACGGCATTGCCGTCGCCGGTACGCACGGCAAGACCACGACCACTGCGATGGTGACCAGTATTTATGCCGAGGCCGGACTGGATCCGACCTTCGTCAACGGCGGTTTGGTTAAGGCGGCAGGCACCCACGCACGATTGGGTTCGAGCCGTTTCCTGATTGCCGAAGCAGACGAAAGTGACGCGTCTTTCCTGCATTTGCAGCCGATGGTGGCGATTGTGACCAACATCGAAGCGGATCACATGGACACCTATCAGGGTGACTTCGAGATCCTCAAGCAGACGTTCATCAACTTCCTGCACAATCTGCCGTTCTACGGCCGTGCAGTGATGTGCATTGACGATCCGGTTATCCGCGAGCTGTTGCCGCGCGTGGGCCGTCATGTCACGACATATGGTTTCAGCGAAGATGCCGACGTGTTTATCGAAGATTACCGTCAGGTGGGTTCGCAGGGGCACTTTACCGTGCGCCGCCAGGACAAGACGCCGATTGAGGTTATGCTCAACGCACCGGGCCGCCATAACGCGCTGAATGCCGCCGCCGCTATCGCCGTGGCGACCGATGAAGACATCAGTGACGACGCTATCCTGACCGCGCTGGCGGGCTTCCAGGGGACCGGACGCCGCTTTGACTTCCTCGGCGAGTTCCCGCTCGAGAACGTCAACGGCAAAGAAGGCACTGCGATGCTGGTGGATGACTACGGTCACCACCCCACCGAAGTCGACGCGACCATCAAGGCTGCGCGCGCAGGGTGGGAGGACAAACGTCTGGTCATGGTGTTCCAGCCGCATCGCTACACGCGCACCCGTGACCTGTATGACGATTTCGCCAACGTGCTGTCTCAGGTTGATTTACTGGTGATGCTCGACGTGTATCCAGCCGGTGAAGCGCCGATTCCGGGCGCAGACAGCCGTTCGCTGTGCCGCACCATTCGTGCGCGCGGCAAGCTGGACCCGATTCTGGTTTCAGATATTGATGCGGTGCCGGGCATTCTGGCACCCATCCTCGACGCCAATGACCTGATTCTGGTTCAGGGCGCGGGAAATATTGGCAAGGTGGCTCGTAAACTGGCTGACCAAAAATTGCAGGCGGCCAAGAAGGGAGATGAGCACTATGTCTAATAGCAAGACTAAAGTGGCGGTACTGTTCGGCGGCACTTCCGCCGAGCGCGAAGTGTCTTTGCAGTCTGGCGCTGCCGTACTGGCGGGCCTTCGTGAAGCTGGTATCGATGCGCACGCGGTCGACACCAAAACGGTTTCCGTGACCGCTCTGAAAGAGCAAGGCTTCGGCAAGGTGTTTATCGCTCTGCACGGCCGTGGTGGTGAAGACGGCACGCTGCAAGGCGTGCTTGAGCATCTGGGTCTGCCTTACACCGGCAGCGGCGTGATGGCTTCTGCGCTGACGATGGACAAATTCCGCACCAAACTGGTGTGGCAATCGCTGGGTCTGCCTGTTTCGCCTTTCGTGGCGTTGAATAAAAAACAGCTAGACCAGGCAGGGCAGGGCGCTTTGCGCGACAAAATCAACGCGCTCGGCCTGCCGGTCATCGTCAAGCCGAGCCGCGAAGGTTCGAGCGTGGGCATGAGTAAGGTTAACGCGCCTGAAGAACTCTTGCCGGCGCTGGAAGAGGCATTCCGTCACGACGACGACCTGCTGATAGAACAATGGTTGAGCGGTCCAGAATATACCGTCGCTATCGTTGGTGACCAGGTGATGCCGTCTATTCGCATCCAGCCTGCGGGTATCTTCTACGACTATCAGGCGAAATATATCTCTGACGAGACGCAATATTTTTGTCCGAGCGGCCTGAGTGCCGAACAGGAACAACAGCTGTCCGATCTGGCGCTACAGGCTTATCGCGCGCTGGATTGCAGCGGCTGGGGCCGCGTCGACGTGATGCAGGACAGCGAGGGGAACTTCAACCTGCTTGAAGTCAATACATCACCGGGTATGACGAGCCACAGTTTGGTGCCGATGGCGGCCAAACAGGCGGGACTGAGTTTCCCGCAGCTGGTAGCCCGCATTCTGGAGCTCGCCGACTGATATGTCTCAAGCTGCCCTAAATGCACGAGAGCGAACGACGAAGGCAGAAACCCAAGGCCGTCGTAGTAACGGCGGTCAGCTGGCGGGAATGTTGTTCCTGCTTATGGTGTTGGCGACCATCGGCTGGAGTGCCTGGGCGGTACTGAGCTGGATGGACGATGCCAAGCGTCTTCCGCTGTCTGAACTGGTGGTGACCGGTGAGCGTCACTACACCACAAACGACGATATTCGTCAGGCCATACTGTCACTGGGCGAGCCCGGGACCTTTATGACACAGGACGTTAACGTCATTCAGCAGCAGATAGAGCGTCTGCCGTGGATCAAACAGGCCAGTGTTCGCAAACAGTGGCCGAACGAACTGAAGATACATGTGGTGGAGTACGTGCCGGTCGCGCACTGGAATGATTTGCATATGGTCGATGCCGACGGCAAGTCTTTCAGTATTCCGGCAGAACGTGTCGCCAAGCAGAAAATGCCGTTGCTGTACGGTCCGGAAGGCAGCGAGCAGGACGTTTTGCAGGGTTATCAGACCATGAGCCAACAGCTGGCGGCAGCGTCTTCCGTCGGAAAGTTTACGCTCAAGTCAGTTTCTATGACGGCGCGTCACTCCTGGCAGATAACGCTGGACGATGACACCCGCATCGACTTGGGGCGTGACGATCGCACCGGGCGTTTGCAGCGCTTTATCGAGCTTTATCCGCGTTTGCAGCAGCAGGCCGATGCCGATAAGAAACGTATTAGCTACGTTGATTTACGTTATGAAAGCGGTGCAGCGGTGGGATGGGCCCCGGCGTTTATCGACCCAAATGGCAGTGATGGACAAAAAGTCGGTCAGCAAAACAACATTAAGCAGAATCAGGCACAGGCTAAACAACAATGATCAAGTCGACGGACAGAAAACTGGTAGTTGGGCTGGAGATCGGTACGGCAAAGGTTGCTGCACTGGTAGGGGAAGTTCTGCCCGATGGCATGGTCAACATTATCGGCGTGGGAAGTTGCCCTTCCCGAGGTATGGATAAGGGCGGCGTGAACGACCTCGAGTCGGTCGTTAAATGCGTACAGCGTGCAATCGATCAGGCTGAATTGATGGCGGATTGCCAAATTTCCTCTGTTTACCTTGCTTTATCGGGTAAACATATCAGTTGCCAGAATGAAATAGGGATGGTTCCTATTTCGGAAGAGGAAGTAACGCAGGAAGATGTAGAAAACGTGGTGCATACCGCTAAATCGGTACGCGTACGTGACGAGCATCGCGTGCTGCACGTTATTCCTCAGGAATATGCCATCGATTATCAGGAAGGCATTAAGAATCCGGTCGGACTTTCCGGCGTGCGTATGCAGGCCAAGGTTCACCTGATCACCTGCCATAACGATATGGCAAAGAACATCGTCAAGGCGGTTGAACGCTGCGGACTCAAGGTTGATCAGCTGATTTTCGCCGGTCTTGCCGCAAGCTATGCTGTATTGACTGAAGATGAACGTGAGCTGGGCGTTTGTGTGGTAGATATCGGTGGCGGTACTATGGATATCGCCGTTTATACTGGCGGCGCGCTGCGTCATACTAAGGTTATCCCGTATGCGGGTAACGTGGTCACCAGTGATATCGCCTATGCGTTCGGTACACCGCCAACCGACGCCGAAGCCATTAAAGTGCGTCATGGTTGCGCACTCGGTTCGATTGTGGGTAAAGATGAAAACGTCGAGGTACCCAGCGTTGGGGGACGTCCTCCGCGCAGCCTACAGCGTCAGACGCTTGCAGAGGTAATCGAACCGCGTTACACGGAATTGCTGAATCTGGTCAACGACGAGATTTTGCAGTTGCAGGAACAGTTACGCCAACAGGGCGTAAAACACCATCTGGCCGCCGGTATCGTTCTTACCGGAGGTGCAGCACAAATCGATGGTCTGGCAGCTTGTGCACAGCGGGTATTCCATACCCAGGTACGTATTGGTCAACCTTTGAACATTACCGGGCTGACAGATTATGCGCAGGAACCTTACTACTCAACCGCTGTAGGGCTACTGCACTATGGTAAAGAGTCTCACCTGAGCGGTGAGGCTGAAGTGGAAAAACGCGCCTCAGTGGGCAATTGGTTCAAAAGAATCAATAGTTGGCTGAGAAAAGAGTTTTAATGTTTCAATAACGGGATCATAGTGGAGTTATTGGTGATCCCGAAGCGACAGGCACAAAACGGAGAGAAACTATGTTTGAACCTATGGAACTGACCAACGACGCGGTGATTAAAGTCATCGGCGTCGGCGGTGGCGGTGGCAACGCTGTTGAGCACATGGTGCGTGAGCGCATCGAAGGTGTTGAATTCTTTGCCGTGAATACCGATGCTCAGGCATTGCGTAAAACGGCTGTAGGCCAGACCATCCAGATTGGTAGCGGTATTACCAAAGGTCTGGGTGCTGGTGCGAACCCGGAAGTGGGTCGCAATTCTGCTGAAGAAGATCGTGAAGCCCTGCGAGTTGCACTCGAAGGCGCAGACATGGTGTTCATCGCAGCAGGTATGGGTGGCGGTACCGGTACCGGTGCAGCGCCTGTTGTTGCTGAAGTCGCAAAAGATTTAGGTATTCTGACCGTGGCCGTCGTGACCAAGCCTTTCAATTTCGAAGGCAAGAAGCGTATGGCATTCGCGGAGCAGGGTATCGCCGAGCTGTCTAAACACGTTGACTCACTGATCACTATCCCGAACGATAAGCTGCTTAAAGTTCTGGGTCGCGGTATTTCTCTGCTCGACGCTTTCGGCGCGGCTAACGACGTGCTGAAGGGCGCTGTTCAGGGTATCGCTGAGCTTATCACCCGTCCTGGCCTGATGAACGTCGACTTCGCCGACGTGCGCACCGTGATGTCCGAAATGGGCTACGCGATGATGGGCTCTGGCGTGGCATGCGGTGAAGACCGTGCTGAAGAAGCGGCCGAAATGGCTATCTCCAGCCCACTGCTGGAAGATATCGACCTGTCGGGCGCGCGTGGCGTGCTGGTTAACATCACGGCGGGCTTCGACCTGCGTCTTGATGAGTTTGAAACCGTGGGTAACACCATTCGTGCTTTCGCCTCTGACAACGCAACCGTGGTTATCGGTACTTCCCTTGACCCGGAAATGAACGACGAACTGCGTGTTACCGTGGTGGCAACAGGTATTGGCATGGACAAACGTCCTGAAATCACTCTGGTGACCAATAAACCTGCCAGCCAACCCGTTATGGATCACCGTTATCAGCAGCACGGCATGTCGCCGCTGCCGCAGGAGACCAAGCCAGCAGCGAAGGTGGTTAATGATCCGAACACGCAATCAAACAAAGAGCCAGACTATTTGGACATCCCGGCATTCCTGCGTAAGCAGGCGGACTAAATTTCTGAATAGTCCGAATTTTGGGATCTCCGCTCTTTGTGCTAAACTGTCCCGCCGATCTTAAGGTAACCTTAGGTCGGTTGGATGGATAACATTGCGAGATAAAAACGATGATCAAACAACGTACATTAAAACGTATCGTTCAGGCGACGGGTGTCGGTTTACATACCGGTAAGAAAGTCACCTTGACCTTGCGACCTGCACCGGCTAATACCGGGGTCATCTATCGTCGCACTGACTTGAATCCACCGGTTGATTTTCCGGCAGATGCAAAATCCGTGCGTGATACCATGCTCTGTACTTGCCTGGTTAATGAGCATGACGTGCGTATTTCCACGGTGGAACACCTTAATGCGGCACTTGCAGGTCTTGGCATCGACAACATCATTGTCGAAGTTGACGCACCTGAAATTCCGATTATGGACGGCAGCGCCGCGCCTTTCGTCTATCTGTTGTTAGACGCAGGCATCGAACTCCTTAACAGTGCCAAGAAATTCTTGCGCATCAAAGAAACCGTGCGTGTTGAAGACGGCGACAAGTGGGCTGAAATGAAACCTTATAACGGTTTCAAATTGGACTGGACTATCGACTTCAACCACCCGGCTATTGAAGGTGACGCCAAGCGTTTCCAGTTAGAGTTTTCGGCCGAGTCTTTTGTTCGCCAGATTAGCAGAGCCCGAACCTTCGGATTTGTACGTGATATCGAGTATTTGCAGTCACGCGGATTGTGCCTGGGTGGCAGCTTTGATTGCGCGATTGTTGTTGATGATTACCGTGTGCTTAACGAAGATGGTCTGCGTTTTGAAGATGAATTCGTTCGTCACAAAATGCTCGACGGTATTGGTGACCTGTTCATGTGCGGCCACAACATTATTGGTGCAGTTAATACCTTTAAGTCGGGTCACGCGTTGAACAACAAGTTATTGCAAGCGGTATTGGCTAAGCAGGAAGCCTGGGAATACGTTACCTTCCAGGATGAAGCTGAAGTGCCATTGGCATTTAAAGCCCCATCTACAGTATTCGCTTAATCGGTACTGATATTACTTATTACGACTGGTTGTTTTGGCACCCTCTCCGGCCATTTCAGCCAGTCGTTCTAATGCCTTTCTAAGTTTCTCCGGGCTACGGCTCGCCAGTAATCGCAACTCATCCGCACTTTGTTTACTCAGTTGTCTTACCGGCGGTAAGGGACCCTGAGATACGCCCTGTTTTTGATAATCTGCATCATCTTTCTGCGATAAGTTTTCAGATTTAGCCATCAACGATGGATTAATCCTGATGTCGATTGAAGACAATGATGGTAGTATTTGCGCTCGAAGTGCAGAGAGAAGCGCCGGTTGTTCATAACGTAAGCGCATCATCCAGCTGGCATTTGCTATCTCTAGCACCAAAACACCCTGGCGATAATTACCTACCCGGCACCACGGTTGCATTTGGGTTGGTAACAGACCTTTGACAGCGCGATTGAGCTTGAGTAATGCGGCCGCACGTTGTTGAACCGCACGCAGAGGGCTTTGCCCCGCGGCTGTGGCGTCATCGAACAGGATATCTAATAATTGTGGGCGGCTGTTACGCATTGACGAGCTCCGGCGGATTGTAAAACTTGTGATTGGTATTCTAAATCGTTGGCGACAATTTGGCAGAAGGTATTTTTGGCCGCATCTCCTGTTGGGGATGGTCGCGGCTAGCCTTGGCGTGTCGACGAATCTTTCACAAACTGAGCTGGCAAGTGTAACCAATACCTCCTCAAGTCTAAACCGTTTAAATATCGGCACTCGCGGACTGACCAATCTGGCGTGGCTTCAGGCGCATCGCCGTGCCTCGGTCGGCGTCGACTACTGGCAGCAGCATGCGCTGCGAACCGTCATACGTCACCTTTCTTTTGCACTAGCGCCTCAGGTTGTGACCTACAGCGTTGCCAGTCCTGAACTCGCCTCTGCCGATGCCGAGCCGCTGCACGTTCAGCAGATGGCCCTGCTGGTAACTCTAAATTCGCTGCTCACCCACGAAGCCAAACCGCCTGTCATCATCCGTGACACCCAGCAACTGCTGCTCACGGCTTCTGCCAGGCATCAGCCCGGACTCTGGCTCGCCCAGGTTCTGGGTACGCGCGCCGGACCCTACTCCCTTCTTGTTTGATTGTCATTTCTGAAGCATCTTTGCCGTTTTTCGTTGCATCAGTAGGCATGGCACACGCCTGTTCACTGTGCGGGCAAGACCCAAAGTACTAACAAAAATAGTAGCCACAAGAGTGGTCTCAAAGAGAAATCAAGAATCATGTTAAGCAAATTATTGACCAAAGTTTTTGGTAGCCGTAATGACCGTACGCTGCGCCGTATGCGCAAGGTAGTTGACCAAATCAATCGTCTGGAACCTGAGATTCAGGCACTTTCAGACGAGCAGCTGCGCGCCAAGACCGACGAATTCCGTGCGCGTCTGGCGAAGGGCGAAGTGCTTGAAACGCTGATCCCTGAAGCCTTTGCCGTGGTGCGTGAATCAAGTAAGCGCGTATTCGGCATGCGTCACTTCGACGTACAGCTGCTGGGCGGCATGGTGCTGAACGAGCGCTGTATCGCCGAGATGCGTACCGGTGAAGGTAAAACCTTGACCGCAACGCTGCCTGCGTACCTAAATGCGCTGAGCGGCAAGGGCGTTCACGTTGTTACCGTCAACGACTATCTGGCACAGCGTGACGCCGAAAACAACCGTCCACTGTTCGAGTTCCTCGGCCTGACCGTGGGCATCAACCTGCCAAATATGCCTGCACCGGCCAAGCGTGCGGCCTACGCAGCGGACATCACCTACGGTACTAACAACGAATACGGTTTTGACTACCTGCGTGACAACATGGCGTTTAGCATTGAAGAACGCGTTCAGCGCAAGCTGCACTACGCGCTGGTGGATGAGGTTGACTCCATCCTTATCGATGAAGCACGTACCCCGCTTATCATTTCCGGTCCGGCTGAAGACAGCTCCGAGATGTATATCCGCGTTAACAAGCTGATTCCAAAACTGATCCGTCAGGAAAAAGAAGACTCTGACACCTTCCAGGGTGAAGGTCACTTCTCCGTGGATGAGAAAGCCCGCCAGGTTCACCTGACCGAACGTGGCCTGATCCTGATTGAAGAGCTGCTGGCTGAAGAAGGCATCATGGAAGAAGGCGAGTCACTGTACTCTCCGGGCAACATCATGCTGATGCACCACGTGACCGCCGCTCTGCGTGCCCACGTGCTGTTCACTCGCGACGTTGACTACATCGTTAAAGACGGCGAAGTGATCATCGTTGACGAACACACCGGCCGTACCATGCAGGGTCGTCGCTGGTCTGACGGTCTGCATCAGGCCGTTGAAGCCAAAGAAAACGTCGATATTCAAAACGAAAACCAGACGCTGGCGTCCATTACCTTCCAGAACTACTTCCGTCTGTACGAGAAGCTGGCCGGTATGACGGGTACAGCGGACACCGAAGCCTTCGAATTCAGCACCATCTACAAGCTGGATACCATCGTTGTGCCGACCAACCGTCCAATGCAGCGTAAAGATTTGCCTGACCTGGTCTACATGACAGAGATGGAAAAAATCGGTGCCATCATCGAAGACATCAAAGAGCGCAGCGCCAAAGGCCAGCCAATTCTGGTCGGTACCGCATCTATCGAGAAGTCTGAAGTGGTATCCCACGAACTGACCAAAGCCGGTATCGCGCACAGCGTACTGAATGCCAAGTTCCACGCCAAAGAGGCAGAGATTGTTGCTCAGGCCGGTCAGCCGAGCCGCGTAACCATCGCCACTAACATGGCGGGTCGTGGTACCGATATCGTGCTGGGCGGTAGCTGGCAGGTCGAGATTGAAAACCTGGGTGAAGATGCGACCCCAGAGCAGATTGCGGCTATCAAAGAAGCCTGGAACGTACGCCATGAGGCGGTTCTTGCCTCGGGGGGGCTGCACATTATTGGTACCGAGCGTCACGAATCGCGTCGTATCGATAACCAGCTGCGCGGCCGTGCCGGTCGTCAGGGTGATGCCGGTTCATCCCGCTTCTACCTGTCCATGGAAGACCAACTGATGCGTATCTTCGCCTCTGACCGCGTTGCCAGCATGATGCGTAAACTGGGTATGAAGCCGGGCGAAGCCATCGAACACCCATGGGTGACCAAGGCTATCGCCAACGCACAGCGTAAAGTCGAAAGCCGTAACTACGATATCCGTAAACAGCTGCTCGAGTACGATGACGTCGCAAACGATCAGCGTCGCGCTATCTACACCCAGCGTAACGAACTGCTGGACGTCACCGACGTGAGCGAAACCATCGCCAGCATCCGTGAAGACGTGTTCAAGAGCACCATCGACAGCTTTATCCCGCCACAGTCTCTGGAAGAAATGTGGGATGTTGAAGGTCTGGAACAGCGTCTGAAGAACGACTTCGAGCTGGAAATGCCTATCAAGGAGTGGTTGGACAAAGAGCCTGAACTGCATGAAGAAACGCTGCGTGAGCGTATTCTGCAGGTCGCTAAAGACTCTTACGCGAGCAAAGAAGAAGTGGTTGGCGTGGACATGATGCGCAACTTCGAGAAGGGTGTGATGCTGCAAACGCTCGACTCCCTGTGGAAAGAGCACCTGGCGGCAATGGACTACCTGCGTCAGGGGATCCACCTGCGCGGCTATGCGCAGAAAGATCCGAAGCAGGAATACAAGCGTGAGTCCTTTGCAATGTTTGCTTCTATGCTCGAATCACTGAAATATGAAGTGGTTAGCGTACTGAGCAAAGTTCAGGTCCGCATGCCGGAAGAAGTTGAAGCGATGGAAGAGCATCGTCGCGAAGAAGCAGAGCGTCTGGCACAGCAGCAACAGCTGAGCCACGTCGCCTCTCTCGAAGAAGAACTGTCTACCACCGGCGAATCTAGCGTTGCTTCTGAACGTAAAGTCGGGCGCAACGATCCTTGCCCATGCGGTTCAGGCAAGAAGTACAAGCAGTGCCACGGTCGCCTGCAGAACTAATCTACTCGTCTGACGAATAAAGACATGAAGGGCGGTTAATTATTGACTAATTACCGCCCTTACTTTTGAGGTAAACACAGTGACTGTGAAAAAAGTGAATATCGCGGTAGGGATCATCCGCAACGCCGACAAGGAAATATTTATCACCCAGCGCGACGCCTCCTCGCATATGGCGGGCTTCTGGGAGTTTCCGGGCGGCAAGATAGAGTCTGGGGAAACCGCCGAACAGGCGTTAGTCCGTGAGCTACAGGAAGAGGTCGGTATCGACGCCTCTGCCCCTGAGCTGGTCCGCACGTTGGAGCATAAATTCCCTGACCGTATCGTCAATCTGCACTTCTTCCTGGTTCAACATTGGACCGGCGAACCTTACGGCAAAGAAGGGCAACCCAAGCGTTGGGTCGCTCAGCGTGAACTGAAAGAAAGCGATTTCCCACCTGCCAACGCCGAGGTGGTAACCGCGTTGCAGAAAGGTGAGATTTAGGACAGAAAATAGTCGTAAGGGAGGCGTGGCGATGATGCCGGAGCAGCCTGTGCTTTCCTGTCCGCCTTTGGGTTCTTAACACCGACTCGGAGGCGTTGAACAATTGGCAAAAAAAATCCGGAGACAGGGCCTGTTCCGGATTTTCTCATCGTTCGGACCGCTTAACGGATCCTAAAGCGGGTGGCATCAGGCCTTTTAGCCTATTTATTTGATGTCGTCTTCGCTCCACTCGTCAAGATCGTTAATCTCGCCTTTGCTTGGAATGCGTTTTTCTTCATCGGCCCATTCGCCCAGGTCAATCAGCTGACAGCGCTTGCAGCAGAAAGGGCGATACGGGCTTTGCTCGCCCCAAATCACCGACTTGCCACAGGTTGGGCAGTGTACTTTAGTTATCTCGTTATCCATATTCAGCTCCTAGCAGCAGGCAAGTTCAAAGTTAAGTCTGGCCGGAACCTGGCCTTTTTCGCTATCCAACGGCAGGAAGCGAATGGCATAACGCGTCTTGTGCCCTGAAATCTGAGGATAAAGCTGATGTTCCAGAGAAAGGCGCAGTCGAAGCAGGTCGGCTCCTTCGGCGTTGTCCTGGAAGAAACCGTTGAGGCTGGTCAGGTTGCTGAACGGCCCAGACTGACGAATCAGGTCCAGAACGCGGGTCAGCGCACGATTCAGTGGTTCAAGGGTTTCCAGCCAATACTGTACATCTTTGTCGCGCTGAGCCTGAGGCAGGTGCAGCCAGATGTGCAGCGTGGGTAGGTCAAAGCTACAGCAGCCGCCAGGGATACTCAAACGCTGTTTGACCAGGTTTATCAGGCGGTCTTCTCTCAGCGCCTGACCGATACGTGGAGCGCTCATCAGCACTGCAGCGGTATTTTTCAGCTCTACGCGCAACGCATGAATACGGGCCATGTCTACGCCGGGCACGTCGGCCCATTGCAGCAGTTTTTGCTGTTGGCGTTCGAGTTCTTTTAACAGCTCGGTGCGGACTTCGCCGCGTTCCAGAACGTCTAATAAATCAGACGCGGTGCGGAAAAAAGTCAGGGCAGGAGCGATTGTGCCGAGCTGTGGATTGGCGTGTAACTGTTGTAAAAGAAACTCTATGCGCAACCAGGTGCGCATTTTTTCATTTAAAGGATGTTCAAAGAGAACGGTAGTAACCACATCACTCATTCTTGTCAATATCCTGTCGGGTCGCTGAAGCCGCTAAATCCAGATAGCGGCTATGTAATGAAGCAACACGCGGCTCGATCGTCTCGGGACCACCGTTGTTATCAATAATGTCATCCGCACAGGCCAGCCTCTGCTGGCGGGAAGCCTGTGCGGCGATAATACTTTTTGCCTGCTGGAGGCTTACGCCGTCTCGGCTGACAGTGCGTGCAAGCTGAATCTCTTCGCTTACGTCGACCACAAGTACCCGATTTGCCCGGGCTTGTAATCCATTTTCTACGAGTAGGGGAACGACCCAAAGCACGTAAGGCGACGAGGCAGCCTGAATTAGCCGCTGCGTTTCAGCCTGTATTATAGGATGGAGGAGTTGGTTAACCCATTGTTTATCATCTGCATTGCTGAAAATTATTTCGCGCAGACGTGGGCGATTAAGTGAACCATTTTCCTGAATAACTTGTTTACCAAATCGTTCAGCCAGAGCAAGCAGGGCTGGCGTCTCGGGTTCGACAACCCGACGGGCAATAACATCGGCGTCAACCAGCGTGATGCCCAGACGCGCAAACGCGTTGGCAACCGTGCTTTTGCCGCTTCCTATACCGCCGGTGAGGGCCACAATATAACTCATGCTTTTGCTCGGATGATTCTGTTTTGAAAATATCGATACCCTAAATGATAAAGGTATCGGCAGTAGATGCAAGCCAACTCCGAAGGGGTTTTTATCCTAAATTGAAACCCTAAACTGTGAGTCGCGATGCAAAACCAACCCTTGCCGCGAGGCTATTCCTGAGTATGATAAAACCACTGGAGAAGGTGCAAACTGTTACGTGCTTGTCGGCTTACGCCACAGGCTTAAAGCCCAACCAGGACAATCCCATGCGTATTGAAGAAGATTTAAAATTAGGTTTTAAAGACGTCCTCATTCGTCCAAAGCGCTCTACCCTCAAGAGCCGTTCAGAAGTTGAACTCGAACGCACATTCACCTTTAAGCATTCTGGCCATAGCTGGTCGGGAACCCCTGTTATTGCTGCCAATATGGACACTGTCGGTACCTTTAGTATGGCTGAAGCACTGGCGTCATTCGGTTTACTCACCGCGGTTCACAAGCATTACAGCGTAGAACAGTGGCAGGCGTTCATTACGCTTAGCAGCGAGTCCGTTCTGCGCCATGTGATGGTATCAACCGGGACTTCCGAAGCTGACTTTACCAAAACGCTGAAAATCCTGTCGCTGTCGCCACTGCTAAAATTCATCTGTCTGGACGTAGCAAACGGCTACTCCGAGCACTTTGTCGAGTTCCTGCAGCGCGTTCGCGAAGCCTGTCCCGACAAGGTTATCTGTGCCGGTAACGTGGTCACGGGGGAAATGGTGGAGGAGCTTATCCTCTCCGGCGCAGATATCGTCAAGGTGGGCATCGGTCCGGGGTCGGTCTGCACCACGCGGGTTAAAACCGGGGTAGGGTATCCGCAGCTTTCGGCCGTTATTGAGTGCGCCGATGCGGCGCACGGCCTCGGCGGGCAGATTGTCAGCGATGGGGGCTGCGCCGTGCCCGGTGACGTTGCGAAAGCTTTCGGCGGCGGGGCAGACTTCGTGATGTTGGGCGGAATGCTGGCCGCGCACGACGAATGCGAAGGGACTGTCGTGGAGGAAAACGGCGAGAAACTTATGCTGTTCTACGGGATGAGCTCAGAGTCTGCCATGAAGCGCCACGTGGGAGGCGTGGCGCAATATCGCGCCGCAGAGGGTAAAACGGTTACCCTGCCGCTGCGCGGGCCCGTCGAGAACACCGTGCGCGATATTCTTGGCGGCCTGCGTTCTGCCTGCACCTATGTCGGCGCTGAGCGTCTGAAGGAGTTGACCAAACGCACAACCTTCATTCGCGTTGCCGAGCAGGAAAACCGTCTGTTTGGACAGTAAAGTGAATGCAACGCCCCCGTTGGCAGGGGACTAAGACCCGCGCTGCGCCTTGAAAGGGCTCGGCGCTAAGTCACAGGGTCGGCGGTGCGGACGATGAAGATTTTCAGTTCATCGCCGCACCCAGATTAAATATCGGCAAATACATCGCAATAACTAACCCTCCTACCACGATACCCATAAACAGCATCATCAGCGGCTCGATTTTCTGCGCCATATTATCCGCCAACTCATTAGCCTGCTCGGCGTGCCAGTGCGCCAGCTTTTGTAGCAGGGTATCGAGCGACCCTGACTCTTCCCCAATTTTCACTAACTGGCGGCACAGGGCCGGAAAACGCGGCGAGGCGCTTAGCGCTTTGTGCAGCGGGATACCCTGCGCCAGTTGTCGGGTCAACTCTCCCACGGCGGACTTATAGTGTAAATTACTGATGGCTGATTCGGCCGCGCTTAGCCCTGCACTCAGCGTCATCCCTGCGTGTTGGGTCAACACCAACGTTTGGAAAAGCTGGCACAGGCAGCCGTCACTGATCAATTTTTTGACCAGCGGCAGCCGCAGCAGCCAGCCTTGCTCACGCCGCTGCCACGTCTCCTGCGGATGTAAATAATGAAAATAGAGCCCGCCGCCGCAGACAATCAACAGCGTCAGGGCGGGCCCAAAGCGCACAATCGCCTCCGAGGCGGTAATCAGCATCTGCGTAAAACCCGGTAGTTCTGCGTCAAAAGAGGCATAGATCTTGGCGAACTCCGGTAACACCATAGTCAGCATCAGCAGGGTGATACCGGTTGCTATCGCCATGACAATCAGCGGATAACGCAGCGCCTTTTTGACCCTCTTTTGCAGTAAAACCACCTGCTCCTGCTGCACCGCAAGCTGTTCGCAGCAGCTTTCGAGCTGACCAGTCAGCTCACCGATAGCAATAATCTGCGGATAAATAGCCGGAAAAACCTGTGGATACAGCAGCATAACCGCCGACATCGGCTGCCCCTCATTGACCCTTTTTACCGTCTCCTCCAGCACGCAGCGCCAGGCTGCCAAAGGATGGTCACCGGCGAGCAGATTTAGGCTCAGCGTCAGTGGCAGTCCTGTTTGCAGCAGGGTGGCAAGTTGCCGGATAAACGCGATGCGCTCCTTGTTCTTCCAGTAACCCGCACCTATCCGTTGCGACTTTTTAATGACGATCGGCTGTAGCCCGCTTTCCACGAGTGGGGTAAGTACCTCCTGTGAACCCGAGGACAGGCTATCACCGCAGTGCAGTTCGCCGGCGTCATCGACTGCCTGCCACGAGAAGAGATAGAGGCTATGGCTCACCCTGGTTCCCTTCGCCGATTACCCGATACAGCTCGCTCAGCGAGGTGATGCCTTGCTCCACCAGCACCATCCCTGAGGCGAAAAGAGTGCGCTGGTCCTGCGAGCTTGCGATATTGCGCAGCACCTGCGAATCTGCACCATTAACCAGCGCCTGCTGTAGTTGAGAACTGTTTTCCAGCATTTCATAAATGCCCACTCGACCATAGTAGCCAGAGAAGCACTGCTCACAGCCCTTGGCCTCCCAAACCTGCATCGGCTGTGGCACCGTGTCAGGATGACATTTTATCAACGCCTGCTGGTGGGCTTTGCAGTGTGGACAGAGTTTTCTAATCAGGCGCTGGGCAATCACCAGGCGCAGACTGGCGGCAATCTGATACCCCTCTACGCCCATTTGCGCCAGCCTGACTAAGGTTTCGGTCGTTGAGTTAGTATGCAGCGTCGATAGCACCAGATGCCCGGTTTGCGAGGCCTTAACGGCTATCTCTGCCGTCTCGGCATCACGGATTTCACCAATCATGATTGCATCAGGGTCCTGTCTGAGCAGTGAACGCAGGACCTTGGCAAAGCTTAACGATGTCTTGCTGTTAATCTGCGTCTGGTTAATCCCGCGTACGGGAATCTCAACCGGATCTTCCACGCTGCAAATATTGCGTCCTACGGTATTGAGATGACGCAGTCCGGTATAGAGCGTTACCGTTTTACCGCTCCCCGTCGGACCGGTAACCAGAATCAGCCCCTGGGGTTTAGCGAGGGCCGCGAGATACTGTTGCTGCTCTCGCGCAGAAAAGCCAAGCTGTTCCATCGACAGCTCCTGCTGCGTTCTGTCGAGGATGCGCAGCACAATCTTTTCGCCATACAGCACCGGCAGCGACGCGATGCGCATCGAGTAGCGCTGTTTGTCGAAGGTTACCGACATTTGCCCATCCTGCGGCAGGCGATGTTCGGCAACGTTAAGTTGGCCCATAATTTTGAGGCGTGCCGTCAGGCTTGCCGCCAGCGCAAATTCCGGTCCGGGAAGCTCCTGCAACACGCCGTCTATCCTGAGTCGAATACGCAGTTGATTCTCGAAAGGTTCGAAGTGTACGTCCGACGCCCGCCGCTGGAGAGAAACCCGCAGCACGTTATTCAAAAACTCCACCACCGGTATACCGCTGCTTTCATCAAAATTGTGGTCCTCATTTTGCTGACCCGATGCCTCTTTCTCCCCCGTGGGATTCTCCGCTTGGCTCCGCGCTCGTTCAATCTGCGTTTGCGGCCAAAATTCCAGATTCACCTTCAGGGCGCAGGTAAAGCGCAGCGCCGTCAGCAGCGCAGTGGTATCGGTTGTTTGCTGATGACACGCGACACGCAGATTATCTTGCTCAATGCTGATGAACACCGCGCCATAGTGCTGGCACTGCTGTGCCAGCGTCGTCTTCATGAGCTCAACGTTGGCTTTCATCCACGCGTGCTTTTATCGTTGAAATGAAAGACCTGATTGCAGGCATCGACCATGCCTTGATTACCCGCGTTGGTGCACTGACGGGACCAGTCAATGCTGCCGTCGAGGGTGTTGATAACCGGTGTCATGACCACCGTCAGGCCGCTTAACGCCTGCTGGCCGGTGAGCGTTATCTCGCCGGACTTAACCTGGACTGCGCTGACGTAGCGTGAGGTCTTGGTTAACGGAATACTGGATACGCCGTTGTTGCAGGGTGCCAGTTCGCCTAAGTCGATGCTGCAAAGCTCGCTGGCCGTCTTGTAAGGCACCATGGTTTGCAGCATGTCGGTGAGCGCCGCTTTTTGGGTATAGGACTGATAGGCGGGGATACCGATACCGCTGAGAATGCCAATAATACCGATCACCACCATCAGTTCTATTAGCGAAAAACCCTGCTGCAGTTGCAATGAGGCTTTAAGGCCGTGGTCGTTATGTGCCGTTGGGACCGGGGTAAAAATGACAGATTGCATGAAACTCTCCATTCCCTGAAGGGATGTCAGCGTTGAAAGAGCGCTCAAGCTAACTGGCACCCATGCCGGAAACCAGCGACACAAGGCCGTGCTTCGCGACGTCACGCAAAAAGAAAATGCAGAGAAGGAGGTGTTACAAAAAATGGGGAGACAGCTCGCAGATTGCCCCACGAAGAGGGCGAGGCAATCCGCCGTTGAGGCTTAGCGAAAACGCATCGACAGGTCGAGTGCACGAACGTGTTTGGTCAGTGCGCCAACGGAGATAAAGTCGACGCCGGTCTCGGCAAATTCGCGCAGCGTCACGTGAGTGACATTCCCGGAGATCTCAAGCAGGGCACGGCCTGCCGTGAGCGCCACACCTTCGCGCATCATCTCGACCGTAAAGTTGTCGAGCATGATGATGTCGGCACCGGCGTCCAGCGCCAGCGTCAGTTCGGACAGGCTTTCAACCTCGACCTCAACCGGAACATCGGCATGAATGACCCAGGCGCGTTCCACCGCAGCCTTAATCGAGCCACAGGCAATAATGTGGTTCTCTTTAATCAGAAATGCGTCGGCCAGCCCCAGTCTGTGGTTACTGCCACCGCCGCAAAGCACGGCATATTTTAGCGCGGTACGCAGACCGGGCAGGGTTTTACGCGTATCCAGCAGGCGGGTTTTGGTGCCTTCAAGCAGCTTGACGTAGCGGTTCACTGCGCTGGCAACGCCCGAAAGGGTCTGAACGAAATTCAATGCGGTTCTTTCGCCGGTCAACAGCAGCCGGGCCGGGCCGGAAAGCTCAAAAAGGGGTTGATTTTCGACCAGCGGTTCACCATCTTTAACTAACCAGGTAATCTTGACCTCGCCTTTGCCAAGCTGGGCAAACACTTCATCGACCCAGCCCTGACCGCAGAAAATACCTGCTTCGCGCGTGATAACCATGGCCTGAGCCTGCTTGTCTGCCGGCAGCAGCTGTGCGGTTAAATCTCGATTGGCATCCACCTCTCCGCCCAAGTCCTCGCGCAGCGCCTGCGCAACAACAAGGGGAATATCATTGTGAATACGGTCAAGTAACTCAGCGCGACGACTTTCAACGCTGTAGCTGCGAGTAGGCATACAAAACTCCGAAATGGCGGATAGTGAATTATAAAAACATGCTACCCTTTTGCTCAGGTAAGTACCACGAGAACCCATCCTATGAGGTCATTAATGCAGTTAAAACAAGGCTGGATCGCTGAAGCCCGACGGGTGATTTCTCCACATTTCGATCTTCGCCCCGAGGACGAGATCCCCTCGTTGCTGGTTATTCATAATATCAGCCTGCCGCCCGGAAAATTTGGCGGACCCTATATTGACCAACTTTTTACCGGCACGCTTAATCCTGCCGAAGATCCGTTTTTCGAACAGATTTATCAGCTTCGCGTTGCCGCCCACTGTTTAATCCGCCGCGACGGTGAAATTGTGCAATACGTGCCTTTTGACAAACGGGCTTGGCATGCTGGCGTCTCTGTGTGGCAGGGGCGGGAGCGCTGCAATGACTTCTCTATCGGCATCGAACTGGAAGGAACGGATTTCGAGCCGTTTACCGACGCGCAATACCAGAGTTTACTTCGAGTTACCGATTTGATACTAAAGCACTATCCTGTCGATTTACAGCACATCACCGGGCACAGTGATATTGCGCCAGGACGCAAAACCGATCCCGGTCCGTATTTTGACTGGCAGAGATATCTCGATGCAGTGCGGGAGCAGGCAGCGAGTGATACATCAAAAGAGAGCCACCCCTCATGACGTTAATTACTTTGTTGCTGGTTTTAGCCTGGGAACGTTTGTTCAAGTTAGGCGAGCATTGGCAACTCGACCACCGCTTCGAGGTGATTTATCGCCGCGGTCGCGCCGCCTCGTTAACTAAAACGCTGGCAATTTTTATCCTCTGGATGGCCGTCATCTGGGGAATTCTGCGTCTGGTTCATGGCCTGTTCTTTGGCGTGCCGTCGCTGGTGTTGTGGGTGGTTATCTGCCTGCTGTGCATTGGGGCAGGGCTTAAGCGTAAGCATTATCGCGCCTACCTCAAGTCTGCGCGACAGGGGGACGTTAACGCCTGTTCCGAAATGGCCGAAGAGCTTGCGCTTATCCACGGTTTGCCGGTGGACTGCTCGGAAGATCTGCGGCTGCGTGAGTTGCAGAATGCGCTTATCTGGATCAACTTCCGCTATTATCTCGCACCGATGTTCTGGTTCGTAGTGTGCGGACCTTACGGCCCAGTAGCTCTGGCGGGTTATGCGGTGCTACGTGGGTATCAAAGCTGGCTGGCGCGTAACACGACGCCGCTTAAGCGCAGTCAGTCGGGCGTTGACAGTATTCTGCACGTGCTGGACTGGATTCCGGTACGTTTGGCGGGCGTGGCCTATGCCCTGATTGGCCACGGTGAGAAAGCGTTGCCGGCGTGGTTTGCATCACTCGGCGATATTCATAGCTCGCAGTACCAGGTACTGACGCGCCTCGCACAGTTTTCACTGGCGCGAGACCCGCATCTTGATCCGGTGCAGACCCCGCGCGCTGCGGTTTCGATGGCGCGTAAAGTCACCATCATCATTCTGATTGTTGTGGCGCTGCTGACTATCTACGGCACCCTGGTTTAATTTAAATTTCGCGGTTGTCTGCGGGAGGTTCTCCTAATACCGGCATGCCGTCGTCGTCCCAATCTATGGTCTTCAACCGCGTATGGCGGTTGGGATCATACAGCGGATCGCCCTCAATCTCCGCGTAGTTCCTCGCGTGATAAACCAGTACGTCCTCGCCTTTTTCATTCTGAGTAAAGCTGTTGTGCCCAGGCCCAAACTGTCGATTATCGGCATGGGTACGAAATACCGGTTTCTCCGATTTATGCCACTGTGACGGGTCAGTGATATCGCTTTCGAGGTCGGCCCAGAGCAGGCCAATACAATAATTCTCGTCGGTTGCGCTCGCAGAATAGGTGATGAAAATCTTGTCATAACCCTCGATGACCGAAGGACCCTCATTGACTTTAAAGCCGATGATTTCCCAGGGAAGTTCGGGTTTGCTGAGCATCACCGGAGCAGACTTGAGGGTCCACGGGTTGCTCATCTCGGCCAGGTAAAGATTTGAATTGCCGTCAATTGCGGGGTCTTTTTGTGCCCACAGATAGTAACTTTTTCCTGCGTGAGTAAAGTGGGTGGCGTCCAGCGAAAAGCTGTCGATTGGCGTCGCGACGCGGCCTTTTTCCTGCCATTTGCCGCTCAGTGGATCGGCATCTGAGCACTCGAGTACAAACATACGATGCTGAAACAGCCCGTTGACGATTTTTTCAGACGGCGCTGCGGCAAAATAGATGTACCAATTGCCGTTGATGTAGTGCAGCTCGGGTGCCCAGATAAGGGCACTCATCGGCCCGCCGCCGTGTTTACGCCAGACAACGCGCGGACGCGCTTCCGCCAGCCCTTCGAGGGTGGCCGAGCGGCGTATTTCGAGCCGGTCATATTCCGGCACGGAGGCAATAAAATAGTAATGCCCGTCGGTATGTCGCCAGATATGTGGGTCAGCGCGCTGGGTGATAAAGGGGTTCGGATAAACAGTCTTACTCATGCTTGGGCTCCTTGCTGGCAAAGGCCGGTCGCTCGGTTTCACCCTGTTTTTCCCCGGGGTAACCCTTAAGCTCGCTGCCTTTGTTGAGTTCAGAAAAGTTGCGGCGACGAATCTCCAAATCGGCCTGAATCGTTTTCATTAGCTCACGGTCGACCTTCAGTAGTCTGACTACGCCTGCGGTCATCAGATAACCCACGCCCGGAATAACGGTGAACAACAGCACGATACCGTTTAGCGCGTGCGGAGTCTGTGACGCGGCACCCGCCTGATAGCCATAAATTGACAGCAAGAATCCCACCATCGCACCCGCAACCGCCAGCCCACATTTCAGGAAGAACAGGTTACCTGAGAAACTAATGCCGGTGCTGCGTTTACCGGTCTTCCATTCGCCGTAGTCGTCCACGTCGGCCATCAGCGACCAGTGGAGCGGGGAAGGCAGCTGGTGGAGGATATTTAGCAAGAAGTAGGCCACCAGAATCAGCACCGTCATGTGCGGGTCGAGGAAATAAAAACCGCAGGAGAACAGCGTCAGAATAATGTTGGTCCAGAAGAAAACCTTAAGCTTGCAGAATTTGTCGGTCAGCGGCTTGGCGAGTGCGCTGCCAATCATCATGCCAATCACGCCAAGGCTGATAAACAGGCTGGCAAAGGAGGTTGATTTCTCCATCACCCAGGTGACGTAATACATCGTGGCCGCCATGCGAATGAAGCCGGGACAAACGTTGCAGAAGGTCAGCAACAGAATGCGCACCCATTGGTCGTTCTTCCAGACGTCTTTTAAGTCGCTCTTTAATGCGTGTTTTGTCGGTACGGCGGGCTGGATCCTCTCTTTTACCGAGCTAAAGCAGAACAGGAACATCACCAACGCGATGAAAGCCATGACTGCGATGGACATTTGATAGCCCCGCGCCTTGTCCGCCCCGCCAAACCACTGTGCCATCGGTAATAAAGAAGAGGAAAGAATCAGGGTCGCGATGCCCACCATAAAGAAGCGATAAGACTGACAGGAGACGCGCTCTTGAGGATCTGCCGTGATCACTCCGCCGAGAGAACAGTAAGGAATATTGATGGCGGTATAGGTCAGCGACATCAGGAAATAAGTGACGAAGGCATAGATTACCTTGTTGGAGTAACTCCAGTCCGGCGTGGAAAACATCAGTATGCTGAAGAGCGCGAAGGGCAGGGAAATCCACAGCAGGTAAGGGCGGAAGCGTCCCCATCGGCTTTGGGTTCTGTCGGCAATCGCACCCATTATAGGGTCACTGACGGCGTCAACCACGCGGATGGAAAGCAGCATGACGCCCACCAGCGCAGGCGCAAGCCCGAATACATCGGTATAAAAGTAGCTCAGGAAAAGGGTGATCGTACCCCAAATCATGTTGCACCCCGCATCCCCCATGCCGTATGCAACTTTCTCTTTAAACGACAGCGCGCCTTGCCTCATGGACTCTCTCCAAAACGGGATCAAACGACAATAAGTGTCTGAAGTATTGACCCAGGTTATGAATTCCCGTCAGGAGATAAGGGTTATAGAGATGGACAAATTGGTTAGAAAAATGAAAGTGTGAGCCAGACTGCACTTCGCTGCTGCGCCAATTTAGCGGCATAAAAAACCCGGCGCGGTGGCCGGGTTGAATGTCACAGACTCAGAGAGTGGCTTACTTACTGACAATGCCTGCGGTATTGCTGTTCTTGCCTCTGAGCCTATAGCTGATGCCCAGAATGATCAGCCATACCGGGATCAGAATGACCGAAATCTGGATGCCGGGCGTCAGGTACATAATCACCAGAATACCGGCCAGGAACAGCAGGCAAACGTAGTTACCCAACGGGTAAAGCAACGCTTTGAATTTCGGCGTGACCCCTTCACGCGTTTTGGCCTCACGGAACTTCAGGTGCGCCAGACTGATCATCGCCCAGTTAATCACCAGTGCAGAAACCACCAGGGACATGAGGATTTCAAAGGCCTCACCCGGCATCACGTAGTTAATCACCACGCAAAGCGCCGTTGCCAGTGCCGAAACGCCGATAGCGACATAAGGCACGCCGCGACGGTCAACCTTGAGCAGCGACTTAGGACCGTTACCCTGTTTAGCAAGACCAAAAAGCATGCGGCTGTTGCTGTACACGCAGCTGTTGTAGACCGACAGCGCGGCGATAAGCACGACGGCGTTCAGCAGCGTAGCGACCAGCTTACTGTCCAGGGCATTAAAGATAAGCACGAACGGGCTGCCGCCTTCGACAACTTTGCCCCATGGGTAAAGTGACAGCAGCACGGCCAGCGAGCCGATATAGAAAATCAGGATACGGTAGATAACCTGATTGGTGGCCTTAGGAATGCTCTTTTCCGGGTTGTCGGCTTCGGCTGCGGTAATGCCCACTAGCTCAAGTCCACCGAAGGAGAACATGATAACCGCCATTGCCATCACCAGTCCCTTGATGCCATTCGGGAAGAATCCACCCTGCGCCCAAAGGTTGGTGACTGACGCCTCTGGCCCGCCGTGGCCGCTGGCCAACAGCCACGCGCCGAAGACAATCATCCCCACGATCGCGACCACTTTAACCAGCGAGAGCCAGAACTCCATTTCGCCGTAAATTTTTACGTTGGTCAGGTTGATGGCGTTGATGAGCACGAAGAACACCAGAGCAGAGACCCAGGTCGGGATCTCAGGCCACCAGTACTGCACGTAGATACCAACGGCGGTCAGCTCTGCCATCGCCACCAGAACGTATAAAACCCAATAATTCCAGCCTGACGCGAAGCCGGCGAAATTGCCCCAATATTTGTAGGCGAAGTGACTGAATGAACCTGCAACAGGTTCTTCAACTACCATTTCTCCCAATTGGCGCATGATCAGAAATGCTATCAACCCGCCGATAGCGTAACCGAGCAGAACGGAAGGTCCTGCCATTTTTATCGTTTGGGCGATCCCCAGAAAAAGCCCGGTGCCAATTGCGCCACCTAAAGCGATCAGCTGAATGTGGCGGTTTTTCAATCCACGCTTCAGTTCTTCGCCATGCTGCCTATCACTCATTTCCCGATCCTCTGTCGTAAGGGAAAAGTTAAAATTCGGCTTAAAACAGATGCTGTAAGCCGAAGATTACATGTTTTGTATCTAATTATTTACGGCTGCAATGCGGCAAAAAATCAGCATGAACTACCGTTCGGCCAAGAATAGTGTTATGCGAAAAAGTTTGCACCTGCTTTATTGAATTAGCGCCTAAGAAACGCGCAAACCGATCAAAAAATTGCCTCTTAAGAGCAAAATGTGATCCAGGGCACGTTTAAAAAAGAAATGCTAAATATTTGTTAAAATGTGCGGGATAAGCCGTTTTAAGACCGGCCCGATATGGACACCAGAGGAATACTTTGTTACTTTACGGCCACGTTTTTTAAATTGGTATTACCAATTTACTCCGAGCTCGTCACAGACCGAAAAGGCAGATAAACGTCCCTATGGCCTACAGTAAAATACGACAGCCGAAGTTATCTGACGCGATTGAGAAGCAGTTGGAATCTCTGATCCTTGAGGGCACACTGCGTCCTGGTGAAAAACTTTTGCCCGAACGCGAGTTGGCGAAGCAGTTTGAGGTTTCGAGACCTTCTCTCAGAGAAGCTATCCAGCGTCTTGAAGGCAAAGGGCTCCTGTTGCGTCGTCAGGGCGGTGGCACATTCGTCCAGAGCAACCTCTGGCAAAGCTTTAGCGACCCTCTTGCAGAATTACTCTCAGACCATCCTGAATCGCAGTTCGATCTCCTTGAAACCCGTCACGCACTCGAAGGTATTGCCGCATATTATGCCGCACTGCGAGGGACGGAAGAAGATTTAGAGCGCATTCGTGACTGTCACGTAGTGATTCAGACGGCACAGGACAGCGGCGATCTCGACGCAGAAGCCGATGCCGTTATGCAGTACCAAGTGGCTGTAACAGAAGCCACGCACAATGTGGTGCTGCTGCATTTGCTGCGATGCATGGGACCGATGCTCGAGAAAAACGTCCGACAGAATTTTGAATTGCTTTACTCGCGCCGCGAAATGCTGGCGATGGTGAGCAACCACCGCGCCGGTATATTTGCGGCGATTGTTGCGCGGGAGCCTGAGAAAGCCCGTGAAGCATCGCACCGTCACTTGGCGTTTATTGAGGAAGTTTTGCTGGATCTGAGCAGGGAGCACAGTCGTCGTGATCGTTCACTACGTCGACTCCAGCAACGTAAAGAAGAAAATTAAACTCTGGGTAATCCTGGCTGTCTGCATACCCATGCCCGAGGTTTGGGCTCCGAGAATAATTTTGGAAGCTTTTATGCTCTCCCGTGGGAGCGGAAACTAAACTGACGGGCCTGTCTTCGTGCGTTTTTTGCACCAGGGCGTTGCAAGAGAGCGCAGGAAGACAGGCTCCAGATAAACCAACGTATTAGAGACAGATAAGGAAAAGCACCATGTCAGAACGTGTAAATAATGACGTGGATCCGATCGAAACTCGCGACTGGCTACAAGCGATCGAATCGGTCATCCGTGAAGAAGGTGTTGAGCGTGCACAGTTCCTGCTAGACCAGGTTCTGAATGAAGCACGTAAAGGCGGCGTGAGCGTTGCAGCTGGTGCTGCAAGCCGTAACTACATCAACACCATCGCTGTTGAAGACGAACCTGAGTATCCGGGTAACCTGGAGCTGGAACGCAACATCCGTACTGCAATCCGCTGGAACGCGATTATGACCGTTCTGCGTGCATCCAAGAAAGACCTGGAACTGGGTGGCCACATGTCATCATTCCAGTCTTCTGCCGCTATCTATGAAGTGTGTTTCAACCACTTCTTCCGTGCGCGCAACGAGCAGGACGGCGGTGACCTGGTGTACTTCCAGGGCCACATCTCTCCAGGCGTGTACGCCCGTGCCTTCCTCGAAGGTCGTCTGACCGAAGAGCAGATGAACAATTTCCGTCAGGAAGTTCACGGTAAAGGTCTGTCCTCCTACCCGCACCCTAAACTGATGCCTGAATTCTGGCAGTTCCCGACCGTCTCAATGGGGCTGGGTCCAATCGGTGCTATCTATCAGGCTAAATTCCTGAAATACCTCGACCACCGTGGTCTGAAAGACACGACCAACCAGCGCGTTTATGCGTTCCTGGGTGACGGTGAGATGGATGAGCCAGAATCCAAAGGTGCGATCACCATCGCGACCCGTGAGAAACTGGACAACCTGTGCTTCATCATTAACTGTAACCTGCAACGCCTCGACGGCCCGGTTACCGGTAATGGCAAAATCATCAACGAACTGGAAGGCATCTTTGCGGGCGCTGGCTGGAACGTTATCAAGGTCATTTGGGGCAACCGTTGGGACGAACTGCTGCGTAAAGACACCAGCGGCAAGCTTATCCAACTGATGAATGAAACCGTTGACGGTGACTACCAGACCTTTAAATCACGCGACGGTAAATACGTGCGTGAACACTTCTTCGGCAAATACCCAGAAACCGCTGAACTGGTCAAAGACATGACCGACGAGCAAATCTGGGCGCTGAACCGTGGCGGTCATGATCCTAAGAAAGTCTTTGCTGCCCTGAACAAGGCGCAGAACACCAAAGGCCAGCCTACCGTCATTCTTGCCCATACCATCAAAGGTTACGGCATGGGTGAAACCGCTGAAGGCAAGAACATTGCCCACCAGGTTAAGAAAATGAACATGGACGGCGTACGCTACATCCGTGATCGTTTCAGCGTGCCTGTCAGCGATGAAAACATCGAAAAACTGCCTTACATCACCCTGGAAAAAGACTCTGCAGAGTACAAATACCTGCACGAACGTCGCCAGGCGCTGAAAGGCTATCTGCCGACGCGTCTGCCAAAATTCACTCAGAAGCTGGAAATGCCGAAACTGGAAGACTTCTCTCAGCTGCTGGAAGAGCAGAAGAAAGAGATCTCTACCACCATCGCCTTCGTCCGTGCGCTGAATGTGATGCTGAAGAACGAATCGATCAAAGATCGTCTGGTGCCGATCATCGCCGATGAAGCGCGTACCTTCGGTATGGAAGGTCTGTTCCGTCAAATTGGTATCTACAGCCCGAACGGCCAGCAATACACCCCGCAGGACCGTGAGCAGGTTGCTTACTATAAAGAAGACGAGAAAGGTCAGATTCTGCAGGAAGGGATCAATGAACTGGGTGCGGCTTCTTCATGGCTGGCAGCGGCAACGTCGTACAGCACCAACGACCTGCCAATGATCCCGTTCTACATCTACTATTCCATGTTCGGTTTCCAGCGTATCGGCGACCTGTGCTGGGCAGCGGGCGACCAACAGGCGCGCGGCTTCCTGGTCGGTGGTACCTCGGGTCGTACGACGCTGAACGGTGAAGGTCTGCAGCACGAAGATGGTCACAGCCACATTCAGTCGCTGACTATCCCTAACTGTATCTCCTACGATCCGGCTTATGCCTACGAAGTGGCGGTCATCATGCATGACGGTCTGGTTCGTATGTACGGTGACGCGCAGGAAAACATTTACTACTACATCACCACGCTGAACGAAAACTACCACATGCCAGCCATGCCGGAAGGTTCGGAAGAAGGTATTCGTAAGGGTATCTACAAGCTCGAAACTCTGGAAGGCAGCAAAGGTAAAGTGCAGCTGTTGGGCTCAGGCGCAATCCTGCGTCACGTGCGTGAAGCGGCTCAGATCCTGGCGAAAGACTACGGCGTTGGCTCTGACGTTTATAGCGTGACCTCCTTCACCGAACTGGCCCGCGACGGTCAGGACTGCGAACGTTGGAACATGCTGCACCCGGCCGAAAAACCACGCGTACCTTACGTGGCTCAGGTGATGAACGACGCACCGGCTGTGGCGTCTACCGACTACATGAAGCTGTTCGCAGAGCAGATCCGTAACTTCATTCCTGCCAGCGAGTTCCGCGTACTGGGCACCGACGGTTACGGCCGTTCTGACAGCCGCGAAAACCTGCGTCACCACTTCGAGATCGATGCATCTTACGTGGTGGTTGCTGCACTGGGCGAATTGGCCAAACGTGGCGAGATCGATGTGAAGGTTGTGGCAGAAGCCATCACCAAGTTTGGCATCGATGCTGACAAAGTTAACCCGCGTCTGGCGTAAGAGGTAAAGACAGATGGCTATTGAAATTAATGTACCGGACATTGGTGCCGATGCAGTAGAAGTCACCGAAATTCTGGTGAAGGTGGGCGATAAAGTTGAGGCCGAGCAGTCACTTATCGTCGTTGAAGGTGATAAGGCGTCAATGGAAGTCCCTTCTCCACAGGCTGGCGTGGTGAAAGAAATCAAAGTTGCGGTCGGCGATACCGTCGAGACCGGCAAACTGATCTTCGTGTTTGATTCTGCGGACGGTGCTGCGGCACCGGCTAAAGCGGAAGAGAAACCGGCTGCCAAAGAACAAGCGAAAGCAGAATCAAAACCTGCTGCCGCCGCTTCAAGCGAAAGCAAAGAAGTTAACGTACCGGACATCGGCGGCGACGAAGTTGAAGTCACCGAGATCATGGTGAAGGTGGGCGACAAAGTTGAAGCTGAACAGTCGCTGCTCACCGTTGAAGGCGACAAGGCCTCAATGGAAGTGCCTGCACCTTTCGCCGGTACCGTGAAAGAAATCAAAATTGCAGCGGGCGATAAAGTCAGCACCGGTTCTCTGATTTTTGTATTTGAAGTTGCAGGCTCTGGCTCTGCGGCACCTGCTCCCGCTGCGGCTGAAAGCAAAGCGGAAGAGAAACCGGCCGCTGCCCCTGCTGCGTCTGGCAGCAAAGAAGTTAACGTACCGGACATCGGTGGTGACGAAGTTGAAGTCACCGAGATCATGGTTAAAGTGGGCGACAAAGTTGCCGCCGAACAGTCATTGATCACCGTTGAAGGCGACAAGGCCTCAATGGAAGTGCCCGCGCCGTTTGCCGGTACCGTGAAAGAGATCAAAATTGCAGCGGGCGATAAAGTCAGCACCGGTTCCCTGATCATGGTGTTCGAAGTAGAAGGCGCTGCGCCGGCTAAGAAAGAAGAAGCGGCTGCCCCTGCCAAACAGGAACAGAAAGCGGCGGCTCCAGCGCCTGCTGCCGTTGCCGAGAGCAAAGGCGAGTTCTCAGAGAACGATGCTTACGTTCATGCAACGCCGGTTATCCGTCGTCTGGCCCGCGAATTTGGCGTAAACCTGTCCAAAGTGAAAGGCAGCGGTCGTAAAGGCCGTATCCTGCGCGAAGACGTTCAGGCTTACGTGAAAGACGCCGTGAAACGTGCAGAAGCTGCACCGGCTGCCGCTGCGGCGGCTGGCGGTGGTCTGCCGGGCATGCTGCCATGGCCGAAGGTTGATTACAGCAAGTTTGGTGAAATCGAAGAAGTCGAACTGGGCCGCATCCAGAAAATCTCTGGTGCTAACCTGAGCCGTAACTGGGTCATGATCCCGCACGTTACGCAGTTCGATGAAGCGGATATCACCGAAGTTGAAGAATTCCGTAAGCAGCAGAACGTTGAAGCCGAGAAGAAGAAACTCGACGTCAAGATAACGCCGCTGGTGTTCATCATGAAAGCCGTTGCCAAGGCGCTGGAAGAGTTCCCACGCTTCAACAGCTCGATTTCTGCCGATGCTCAAAAGCTGACGCTGAAAAAGTACATCAACATCGGTGTTGCTGTTGATACGCCTAACGGCCTGGTGGTTCCTGTGTTCCGTGACGTCAACAAGAAAGGCATTGTTGAGCTGTCCCGCGAGCTGTCGGTTATCTCCAAGAAAGCCCGCGACGGTAAACTGACTGCCTCCGACATGCAGGGCGGCTGTTTCACTATTTCCAGCCTCGGTGGTATTGGCGGTACGGCGTTCACGCCTATCGTCAACGCACCGGAAGTGGCGATTCTGGGCGTTTCCAAATCGTCCATCAAGCCGGTCTGGAATGGTAAAGAGTTCGAACCACGTCTGATGTTGCCGCTGTCTCTGTCCTTCGATCACCGCGTCATTGACGGTGCTGCCGGGGCACGTTTCGCTGCATACATCGGTACAATAATGTCAGATATTCGTCGTCTGGTGATGTAATTGTTATAAGGCCGGCACGTAGCCGGCCTTGTTTTTGACACGGATCTTGTTGTCTTTCATAGATGACAAGGTTGTTGAGACTCAGGTCACCCGAAGTTTGTTTGCAGATTTTTAACAATTCTGTAAACTTCTGGCGGTGTATGCGTCCCGGTGGATGATGGGCGTTGCGTACTGCATTCGCGAAATTACGAATGTGCTTTAAGTAAACGTCTGACCCGCCGGACAAACAATTAAGAGGTCATGATGAGTACAGAAATTAAAACTCAGGTCGTGGTACTTGGGGCTGGTCCTGCAGGCTATTCTGCCGCTTTCCGTTGCGCTGATTTAGGTCTTGAAACCGTTCTGGTTGAACGCTATTCCACTCTCGGTGGCGTTTGTCTGAACGTAGGTTGTATCCCTTCCAAAGCTCTGCTGCATGTAGCAAAAGTGATTTCCGAAGCTAAAGCTCTGGAAGCGCACGGCATTGTTTTCGGTGAGCCAAAAACCGATATCGACAAAGTTCGTCTGTGGAAAGAAAAAGTCATTAACCAGCTGACCGGCGGTCTGTCTGGTATGGCGAAAGGCCGTAAAGTCAAAGTCGTGAACGGCTTGGGTAAATTTACCGGCGCGAACACCCTGGTTGTTGAAGGCGAAAATGGTGCAACTACCATCAACTTCGACAATGCCATCATTGCCGCAGGTTCTCGTCCAATCACTCTGCCATTCATTCCACATGATGACCCACGCGTTTGGGACTCTACGGATGCGCTGGAGCTGAAAACTGTCCCAGAGCGTCTGCTGGTTATGGGCGGCGGTATCATCGGTCTGGAAATGGGTACCGTGTATCACGCCCTGGGTTCAAAAATCGACGTGGTCGAAATGTTTGACCAGGTGATCCCGGCTGCCGACAAAGACGTTGTTAAAGTCTTTACCAAGAAAATCAGCAAGCAGTTTAATCTGATGCTGGAAACCAAAGTCACCGCCGTTGAAGCGAAAGAAGACGGTATCTATGTGACGATGGAAGGTAAAAAAGCGCCAGCTGAACCCCAGCGTTACGACGCAGTGCTGGTGGCTATCGGTCGTGTGCCTAACGGCAAACTGCTGGACGCAGGCGCTGCCGGCGTTGAGGTTGACGAACGTGGCTTTATCCACGTTGATAAGCAAATGCGTACCAACATTCCACACATCTTCGCTATCGGCGATATCGTCGGTCAGCCAATGCTGGCACACAAAGGTGTGCATGAAGGTCACGTGGCCGCCGAAGTTATCTCCGGCAAGAAACACTACTTCGATCCGAAGGTCATTCCTTCAATTGCCTACACCGAGCCAGAAGTTGCCTGGGTGGGTCTGACCGAGAAAGAAGCGAAAGAGAAGGGTATCAGCTTTGAGACTGCGACCTTCCCGTGGGCGGCATCAGGTCGCGCGATCGCTTCCGACTGTGCAGATGGCATGACCAAGCTTATCTTCGACAAAGAAACTCACCGCGTTATCGGTGGTGCGATTGTCGGGACCAACGGCGGCGAGTTGCTGGGTGAAATTGGCCTGGCCATCGAGATGGGCTGTGACGCTGAAGATATCGCGCTGACCATCCACGCTCACCCGACTCTGCACGAGTCTGTGGGTCTGGCAGCAGAAATCTTTGAAGGCAGCATCACTGACCTGCCAAACCCGAAAGCCAAGAAAAAGTAATTTCAGGTTGAAGGTTATAGAACGGCTCCTGAGAAGGGGCCGTTTTTTTTGTGTCTGTTTTTATTGAGTTATTGAGTGAAGTCAGTCAGTTTATAACGCCTGATTGTTAGGATGGGCAAACAGCGCCTTCATATCATCCGACATCGCAAAGTCCATATTCAGATTTTTAGGCGGAACCGGCTGCAAGAACCAGCGGGTATACCACTTCGCCGCCTCGCCCGAGGTCTGTGCACTGGCAATAGTGTCATCAACCAATTTCTCGAACTGTGGATCATCTTTACGCAGCATGCAGCCGTAGGCTTCACGTGACTGAGCCGTGCCGATAATCTCCCAGTCGGAAGGTTTACGTGCCTTGGCGCGGTCACCGGCCAGCAGGGCGTCATCCATCATAAAGGCCGATGCACGACCCGTTTCCAAGGTATGGAACGCCGACGCGCCTCCTTCCTGCGCACTGATAATGCGCATCTGCATCTTTTTATCGCTGTTCATTTTATTGAGCAGAATTTCTGAGGTGGTCCCGCCGGTCGTTGAAACAGTCTTACCGTTGAGGTCAGAGAAGTCTTTGATCCCCGAACCTTTCTTGACCAGCAGCTTGGTCCCGACGATAAAAATCGTATCTGAGAAGGTCACCTGTTTTTGCCGCTCAGGGTTGTTGGTGGTTGAACCACACTCAAAATCATAGACGTTGTTTTGCAACAGGGGGATGCGATTCGGTGAGGTGATCGAGATAAATTTTACAGTAATATTTTCTTTATTAAGACGTTTTTTAATCGCTTCAACAATCTTGGTCGAATACTCCTGCGAGTAGCCCATGATTTTATCGCCATCGTCTTTATAGGAAAAAGGCACGTTCGACTCACGGTATCCTACGGTGATCAGGTTCTGTTGATCAATTTTCTTTAATGTTCCTGTGAGCGCCTCGGCCTGAGCATAGCCACAAACTAACGTCGAGCAGAGCAGGAGGGTGTGAATTTTCTTACGTGACATTTTCCTTCCTTATTGATCCAAAGGTAAAAATTGCACCACTTTCATGAGAAGTGTTATGCAAACCTCAGGCCATGCTCTTTAATTTTTCATTTTTGTGAGATGTCGCAGGCGTGGGGCCGACCACGTAAAAAACAGTGTCGAAAAGCCCTTTAATAAATTATGGTTAATGCCTTGTGGCGGGAACCGCATTGAAAGGCAGAGGATTGCACTGTGCTCAACGATTCAGCAAATATTTTATGTTGCTTTTTTGTGAACGAATTAACAAGCGCGTCAAACCCTGCTATGCTGCCACAGCGCAACCGGGGACTGTCGTCGCTAAGCGTTCAGGATGTTTCGCTTCGCCTCACACAAGACGTGCCCGCCGTGATCCGACCATCGGCCACATTCAAACCCCATTTCCGGGTGCTGTAACCCATTGGGTCAATAGCTGATTGATGTCGGAGCCCAGGCCCAGCCTGGACATAATAAATGACAATGAGAGCGAGGAGAGAGTCGTGCTAGAAGAATACCGTAAGCACGTAGCCGAGCGTGCCGCAGAGGGAATCGTCCCTAAGCCACTCGATGCTTCACAAATGGCCGCACTGGTTGAATCCCTGAAGAACCCGTCTGAAGGTGAAGAAGAAACTCTGCTGGACCTGCTGATTAACCGCGTACCACCGGGCGTTGACGAAGCCGCTTATGTCAAAGCCGGATTCCTGGCAGCCGTTGCCAAAGGCGAAACCACATCTCCGCTGGTTACCCCTGAAAAAGCCGTTGAACTGTTAGGCACCATGCAAGGTGGCTATAACATTCATCCGCTGATTGAAGCGCTGGAAGACGAAAAGCTGGCGCCTATTGCCGCTAAAGCGCTGTCTCATACTCTGCTGATGTTCGATAACTTCTACGACGTCGAAGAAAAAGCCAAGGCCGGTAACGCCTACGCGAAACAAATTCTCCAGTCATGGGCCGACGCAGAATGGTATCTCGCTCGTCCAAAACTGGCCGAGAAAATCACCGTAACCGTCTTTAAAGTTACCGGTGAGACCAATACCGACGATCTGTCTCCTGCGCCAGATGCCTGGTCACGTCCTGATATCCCACTGCACGCGCTGGCGATGCTGAAGAACGAACGTGAAGGCATCCATCCGGATCAGCCTGGCAGCGTCGGTCCTATCAAGCAAATCGAAGAGCTGAACAAGAAAGGCTTCCCGCTGGCCTACGTCGGCGATGTGGTCGGTACGGGTTCATCCCGTAAGTCTGCGACCAACTCTGTGCTGTGGTTCATGGGGGACGATATTCCTTACGTGCCAAACAAGCGCGGTGGTGGTGTTGTTCTCGGCGGTAAAATCGCACCTATCTTCTTCAACACCATGGAAGATGCTGGGGCGCTGCCAATCGAGGTTGATGTCTCTGACCTGAATATGGGCGATGTCATCGACATTTACCCTTACAAAGGCGAAGTGCGTAACCACGAAACCGACGCCGTTATCGCAACCTTCGAGCTTAAAACTGACGTTCTGCTGGACGAAGTCCGCGCCGGTGGCCGTATTCCTCTGATCATCGGCCGTGGCCTGACGACCAAGGCACGTGAAGCACTGAAGCTGCCAACCAGCGATGTGTTCCGTATCGCAAAACCTGTCGCAAGCAGCACCAAAGGCTTCTCGCTGGCACAGAAAATGGTAGGCCGCGCCTGTGGCGTTGCAGGTGTCCGTCCTAACGAATACTGCGAACCGAAAATGACCTCGGTAGGTTCCCAGGACACCACCGGTCCTATGACCCGTGATGAGCTGAAAGACCTGGCCTGCCTGGGCTTCTCAGCCGACCTGGTGATGCAGTCATTCTGTCATACCGCGGCTTATCCTAAGCCGGTTGATGTGACCACGCACCATACGCTGCCTGACTTCATCATGAACCGTGGCGGTGTTTCACTGCGTCCGGGCGACGGTATCATCCACTCGTGGCTTAACCGTATGCTGCTGCCAGACACCGTCGGAACCGGTGGTGACTCCCACACCCGTTTCCCAATCGGTATTTCCTTCCCGGCGGGCTCCGGTCTCGTGGCCTTTGCTGCGGCGACCGGCGTAATGCCACTGGATATGCCTGAGTCGGTGCTGGTTCGCTTCAAGGGTAAAATGCAGCCGGGTATCACGCTGCGTGACCTGGTGCATGCCATCCCTTACTACGCGATTCAGGAAGGCCACCTTACCGTTGAGAAGAAAGGTAAGAAAAACCTGTTCTCCGGCCGTATTCTTGAAATCGAAGGCCTGCCAGAGCTGAAAGTCGAGCAGGCATTTGAACTGGCCGATGCCTCGGCAGAACGTTCAGCCGCTGGCTGTACGATCAAGCTGGATCAGGCGCCTATCAAAGAATACCTGAGTTCTAACATCGTGCTGTTGAAATGGATGATCTCTGAAGGTTACGGCGATCGCCGCACCATTGAGCGTCGTATCAAAGGCATGGAAGAGTGGCTGGCGAACCCGACGCTGCTCGAAGCCGATGCTGACGCAGAATACGCGGCGGTGATCGAAATCGATCTGAACGAGATAAAAGAGCCTATTCTGTGCGCACCGAACGACCCAGACGACGCACGTCTGCTGTCGAGCGTGGCCAACAGCAAAATTGACGAAGTGTTCATCGGTTCGTGCATGACTAACATCGGTCACTTCCGTGCGGCCGGTAAGTTGCTCGACAGCCACAAAGGTGCGCTGCCAACTCGCCTGTGGGTTGCGCCGCCGACCAAAATGGACGCTGCTCAGCTCACCGAAGAAGGCTATTACAGCGTCTTTGGCAAGAGCGGTGCGCGTGTAGAGATCCCGGGCTGTTCCCTGTGCATGGGTAACCAGGCTCGCGTGGCAGACGGCTCGACGGTGGTTTCAACCTCGACGCGTAACTTCCCGAACCGCCTGGGTAACGGCGCGAACGTCTATCTGGCCTCGGCCGAGCTGGCAGCGGTTGCCTCCCTGCTGGGACGTCTGCCAACGCCTGAAGAATACCTGACCTACATGGAGCAGGTTGATAAGACAGCGGCAGATACTTACCGCTATCTGAACTTCGACAAGCTGTCCGAATATACCGATAAAGCTGACGGCGTGATCTTCCAAACTGCCGTGTAAATCGTTATATTGCGCCACAGAATACCAGGGAGGCTTCGGCCTCCCTTTTTTATTCCTCTATTTTCATCTCATTTGTCTTAAAGCCAATCGGGAGATAAGACCATGGATTTTGATTTCCTGCGTGATATCACCGGGCAAGTTAAGGCCCGTTTTTCAATGGGTCATGAAGTTATCGGCCACTGGCTGAATGAAGAGATTAAGGGCGATCTCAGCGTGCTGGACACCATCGAAGCCGCCGCTGAGGAAATCAAAGGCAGCGAGCGCACCTGGCAGTTGGTGGGGCACGAATATACGCTCTGGTTTGACGGCGAAGAAGTCATGGTGCGCGCCAATCAGCTGGATCTGGAAAGCGACGGCATGGAAGAAGGCATGAACTACTACGACGAAGAAAGCCTGTCGTTCTGTGGGATAGAAGATTTCCTGCTGGTGCTGGAAAAGTACCGCGCCTTTATCATTACCTACCGCTAATCGGCAAAAAATCGAATAAAAATGGCCGCAGCCTCGTGAAGAAGTGCGGCCTTGTCACTGAGAGAAAATGTCAGACCTGCGGAATATTTCTTCCGTAGTAGATTTCCTGCATCTCCTTATAAAGAAGCGTCGTGATCTCTTTCCGCTCCTTTGCGCTCAGCTCGTCAGGTCTGGCATTAAACAAATAATGTTTGAGATCGAAATCCTTCAGCATCATCTTGGTATGGAAAATATTTTCCTGATAAACGTTCACGTCCATCATGTGATACAGCGACTTCATGTTCTCTGACATAAAGTTCTGGATCGAGTTGATTGAATGGTCGATGTAGTGTTTCACGCCGTTGACGTCGCGGGTAAAACCGCGCACGCGATAGTCAATGGTGACGATGTCCGATTCCAACTGGTGAATGAGGTAATTCAAGGCCTTAAGTGGCGAAATCACGCCACAGGTTGAGACCTCAATATCTGCGCGGAAGGTACAAAGCCCGCCTTCCGGATGGCTTTCCGGATAGGTGTGAACGCAGATGTGGCTCTTGTCGAGGTGGGCCACCACTGAGCTCGGTAACGGGCCGGGATGCTCGGAAGTATCGACGTCTTTAGGATCAATCGGTTCTTCGCTTACCAGAATCGTAACGCTGGCACCCTGTGGTTCATAATCCTGACGTGCAACGTTGAGGACGTTCGCACCGATAATCGAACAGGTTTCGGTGAGAATTTCCGTCAAACGGTTGGCATTATATTCTTTGTCAATGTAGGCGATATAGCCGTCGCGATCGTCTGCGGTCTTGGCATAACAAATATCGTAGATACAAAAACTCAGGCTTTTTGTCAGGTTATTGAAGCCATGCAGTTTCAGCTTTTGCAATTTAGTTCACCCCCTTATGGATGCCGTTTCAGCGCGAGGCCGAAAGGGCATTCAGTAGATACTGTGGCAAGGCAAAGCTGCCGTAATGAATAGCCGGATTGTAGTAACGGCTGATGATACCCGAGGCGGCAAAACGCGCCTGTAGAGTGCCGGTATCAAGCTGCCGATACTGCGGATTATTGGTTGCCCATGCGAAGGTCATGATCCCGCCGTAATAGGTTGGAATCGCTGCCTGATAAAAGCTGACATCCTGGAAATAGTGCGTCAATTTCTGGTGGCTGTTGACCGCCTCTTCCTGCTGCAGGAAGCAGACGCCGTTCTGGGCAACGAAGATCCCACCGGGCTTCAGGCAGCGGGCACAGCCTTCGTAGAAGCGTGAAGTAAACAGACTTTCGCCCGGCCCGATAGGGTCGGTACAGTCGGAGATAATCACGTCGAAGGTCTCTGAGGTTTGGTTAACGAAGTTAACGCCGTCGTCAATCACCAGATTGAAGCGGGCATCGTCATAGGAACCGGCGCTATGGTTAGGGAGATACTGACGGCAGAATTCGACCACGCCCGCATCAATTTCGACCATGGTGATGTGTTCGACGGTTTTATGCCGACAGACTTCGCGAAGCATACCGCCGTCACCGCCACCGATGATAAGTACCTTCCTGGCGCTGCCGTGCGCCAGTAGCGGAACGTGGGTCATCATCTCATGATAGATGAACTCATCGCGCTCGGTGGTTTGCACCACGCCGTCGAGGGCCATGACGCGTCCCAGTGCGGCGTTTTCGAAAATCACCAGATCCTGATGCTCGGTTTTGTCGCGATACAGCTTTTTTTCAATACTGAAATACTGGCCGAAGCTGGCGTGCAGCGTCTCATACCAAATTTCTTTCTGGGATCCTGTTTGAGACATAATCTCACCTTTCTCCTGAGTAATCACAGCCATGAAAAATTGGCGCATTATGATAGCTAACGAGGACGCGGCATGCACGGTCAAATTTCAGCCATAGGAAAACATGCAATCGGGTGTTAAACGAGAGGGACGGGGCTAACAAGTGATTTTAGCTCACCCCTGAGAAACAGGGGCGAGAAACGAGGGATTAATTGGTGTAGGCCAAAAGTCCAAGTGAATCACGCGCGAGTGATTTGCACTTAACCGGCTTGGGCACGCTGATGCCGCTGAGGTCGCGATAGCTGTCTTCGCCCAACGACTGCATGTCGAAGTCACCGTAATTGGTGAGGTCCCAATGGTTCTGCTCGGCAAAATAGACGATCGCGCGTTTTATTTGCGTGTTTGGCAGCTGCTCGTAGCCACAGTTATTTTTCAAATAAACAAAAACGGCGGTTAAATCGGCCAAATCTTCGGCTTCCGGCTCGCTAAGGGCCTGACTGGCAGAGGAGAATCCGAGTAAGGTCAGCAATAGCAGACTGAGGGTGGTTTTTTTCATGCTCTGCCTTGTTTTTGCGGGTAAATTTAATCTTTCCAGTAAGCCAATTTTGGCGAGTAGTCGTGTCTTTAGCACAATAAAAATATTCGTCATAGTGATGATTAGGCCCGTAAATTATCAAAATGACGTTACCATATTTGCTACAGCGCTCATAAATTTCTTTTACATCTCTTTTTTACATAATTTATATCCGCTTGACCTTAACCCTGGGGAAAGGTTTAGGCTGAGCCATTCTGCCTTTCTTCTGACTTCACAAGGAGCGACCATGTATCGTCGTGATTTTATCAAACTGGCTGCGCTTTACGCCGGCGTCGCTGTTCTCCCTACCTGGAGCCGCCAGGCTTTCGCGGTCAGCCGCCCTGCGTTGCCCGTGCCTGAAATCCTCCAGCCTGACGTCAGAGGAACCTATCACCTTACCCTGCAACAGGGGCAGAGCCGGTTTTTGCCGGGCGTCAATACTGCCACCTGGGGCGTCAACGGTAATCTGCCTGGGCCCGTGCTGCGGCTGCGTCGCGGTAAGCAGGTCGGCGTTAGCGTGAAAAATTCTCTACCCGACGCCAGCACCGTGCACTGGCATGGTCTGGCTATCCCAGGCGACGTTGACGGTGGCCCGCAGGCGATGATTGCGCCGGGCGGCAGTCGCGAGGTGCATTTTACTCCCGATCAGCCAGCGGCAACCTGCTGGTTCCATCCGCATCCTCATCAAACCAGCGGTTATCAGGTGGCGATGGGGCTGGCGGGGATGGTGATTATTGACGACGATGACGCCGATAAACTGCAAATCCCTTCTCGCTGGGGCGTCGATGATATCCCGGTGATCCTGCAAGACAAACGCCTTAACGACGCCGGTCAGATTGATTACCAGCTTGATATCATGACCGCGGCGGTGGGCTGGTTTGGTCAACATATGTTAACCAACGGGGTGATTTATCCACAGCACGGCGTGTCGCGCGGATGGCTCAGGCTGCGCCTGCTCAACGGCTGCAACGCGCGCTCGTTGCAGATTGCCGCCAGCGATAATCGTCCGCTGTATGTGATTGCCAGCGACGGCGGTTTTCTGCCGGAGCCGGTGAAGGTCTCTGCCTTGCCGATGCTGATGGGCGAGCGTTTTGAGGTCATGATCGACTGTTCGGACGGCAAGGCGTTTGATCTGGTGACCCTGCCGGTACAGCAAATAGGGATGACGCTGGCACCCTTTGACCAACCGCTGGCGGTATTAAAGATTCAGCCAACCGTGACACAGTCTGGCGGCAGCTTGCCAGATTCATTGATTTCGCTGCCGGCTTTACCGTCGCTTGACGGCCTGCCGACCCGCTGGCTACAGCTCATGATGGACCCACAGCTCGACCAGCAGGGGATGCAGGCGCTGATGACCCGCTACGGTCACGGCGCAATGGCGGGAATGCGCATGGACCACGGCAGTGCGACGTCTGACGCTTCTTCAATGAACGGCATGTCGATGGACTCTGGCGGCATGGCGGGAATGTCGATGTCGCAGGGCGCTGCTCACTTTGACTTTATGACTGCCAACAAGATTAACGGCAAGGCCTATGACATGAATCATCCGGCGTTTGCGGTTAAGCGGGGTCAGTACGAGAGGTGGACGATTTCGGGGGAAGGCGACATGATGCTGCATCCTTTCCACATCCACGGCACCCAGTTCCGTATCCTGACCGAAAACGGCAAGCCGGTCGAAAAACATCGTCAGGGGTGGAAAGACACCGTGCGCGTAGAGGGCGGTCGCAGTGAGGTTCTGGTGCGTTTCGACCATCTCGCCGACGCTCAGCATGCCTATATGGCCCATTGCCATCTGCTCGAGCATGAGGATACGGGCATGATGACAAGTTTCACGGTGGCTTGATTAAGCGCTGAAGACCTTGCGGTAGCGTCGGCTTTATTGTTGCGCAACATTCTCCTTGCGCAACGTTCTTTGCTATACTCCCCGCGCAATAAAGACTGCCATCACCCATACTGATGGCAGGACTCATTTAATTTTTTAGGTGGCAAGGCTTTATATGAAACACACTGTAGACGTAATGATTTCCGAGCAGGAAGTAAAAAACCGTATCACCGAATTGGGCCGTGAGATCACGGAGCATTACCGCGACAGCGGCAGTGAGATGGTTCTGGTGGGGCTGTTGCGCGGATCCTTTATGTTTATGGCGGACCTGTGCCGTGCCATCGACGTGCCTCACGAAGTCGATTTTATGACGGCGTCCAGCTACGGCAACGGTATGTCCAGCACCCGCGATGTCAAAATCCTGAAAGACCTCGATGAGGATATCCGCGGCAAAGACGTGCTGATCGTTGAAGATATTATCGACTCGGGCAATACCCTGAGCAAAGTGCGCGAGCTGTTCCAACTGCGTGGACCAAAGTCGCTGGCTATCTGTACGCTGCTCGATAAACCTGAGCGTCGTGAAGTTGACGTGACCGTTGAGTACGTCGGTTTCACCATTCCAGACGAGTTCGTTGTGGGTTACGGGATTGACTACGCGCAGCGTTATCGTCACCTGCCGTACGTCGGCAAAGTCACCATGCTGGAAGAGTAAAGCAGTCGCTACCCGATTGAGCCATTTCTGACGTCGGCAGGGCTTGATAAGTAAGGCACATCGTGGAACGTTTTAACGCCTCAGACGTTGTAAAGTCTGAGGCGTTATTGTTAGTGCGGAATTTATTTCGGTTGCTCAAGCAGGGCTGAAACACCCCGGTGATAGCGTTGTTCAAGCATTTCGCGGCTGGTAGAAGTGATGTCCAGATCGCGCAACAGCCCGTCCTGAAGTCCGTAAACCCAACCGTGCAGGGTGATTTTCTGCCCACGTTGCCATGCGCTTCGCATCACGGTGGAGTGGCCAAGGTTATAAACCTGTTCCACCACGTTGAGCTCACAGAGTTTGTTCAGACGATCGTCTGGCTCCAGCTCGCTTAACGCGTTGCCGTGTTTGAAATAGATGTCGCGAATGTGTAGCAACCAGTTGTCGATCAAGCCCAGTTCAGGGTTTTCAATCGCAGCCTTCACGCCACCACAGCCGTGGTGGCCGCAGATTATCACATGCTCGACCTCAAGAACGTCGATGGCATATTGCACCACTGACAGACAGTTGAGATCGGTGTGGATGACCAGGTTCGCCACGTTACGGTGAACAAAAAGCTCACCGGGTTCGAGTCCGGTCAGACGTTCTGCGGGGACGCGGCTGTCTGAACAGCCAATCCACAGAAAGCGGGGTTTTTGAGCAAGAGAGAGGCGTTCGAAAAAGCCAGGATCTTCCTCTTCCATAATTTTTGACCAAGCAGCGTTGTTGCTGATCAGCGTTTCGATATCTTTCATGAAAGTTAATAGCCTGTAAGAAAGCGTCTACGTTGGAGTAATATAAGACAACTCAAATGAAATTCAAAAGGGTTCTGTTCGGCCCTAATTGTAAACAAAGAAATAAAACCTCGGAAAAAGGTAAGACTTCACTTATGACATACGCTTTAGAACTGGAGAAGTTAACCAAAACCTACGCAGGTGGTGTGCAGGCATTGCGCGGTATCGATTTACGCGTTGAAGCCGGTGATTTCTATGCACTGCTTGGTCCTAACGGGGCCGGAAAGTCGACCACGATTGGGATTATCAGCTCGTTGGTCAACAAGTCAGCCGGCAAGGTTCAGGTATTTGGTTACGACATCGACAAGGACATTGTTAACGCTAAGCGCCAGCTCGGACTGGTTCCTCAGGAGTTCAACTTTAACCCTTTTGAAACCGTGATGCAGGTGGTGGTCAATCAGGCCGGTTACTACGGCGTTAAGCGCTCGGACGCCATCTCGCGTGCCGAAAAATACCTCACCCAGCTCGACCTGTGGGGCAAGCGCAATGAACGTTCCCGCATGCTGTCTGGCGGGATGAAGCGCCGTCTGATGATTGCCCGTGCGTTAATGCACGAGCCAAAACTGCTGATCCTCGATGAACCGACCGCGGGCGTCGACATTGAGCTGCGTCGTTCGATGTGGGGCTTCCTGAAGGAGCTCAACGCGCAGGGCACGACCATCATTCTGACGACCCACTATCTCGAAGAAGCCGAAATGCTGTGCCGCAATATCGGCATCATCCAGCATGGCCAGCTGGTCGAAAACACCTCGATGAAGTCGTTGCTGTCTAAGCTGAAGTCTGAAACCTTTGTGCTTGATTTAGCGCCTAAAAGCGCTATCCCACATCTTGACGGCTATCACAGCACGCTGCTCGATACCTCGACGCTGGAAGTGGAAGTCATGCGTGAACAGGGGCTGAATTCACTGTTTAGCCAACTCAGCAAGCAGGGGGTTCAGGTGTTGAGCATGCGTAATAAAGCCAACCGTTTGGAAGAGCTGTTTGTCGACCTGGTGAATGGCAGTGAGGGTAAAAAATAATGTCGCAACTCTACTGGGTGGCACTTAAAAGTATCTGGATGAAAGAGATAAACCGTTTTGGACGTATCTGGGTGCAAACCCTGGTGCCACCGGTTATCACCATGTCTCTCTATTTTGTGATTTTCGGTAATCTGATTGGTTCTCGTATCGGCGATATGCACGGTTTTAGCTACATGCAGTTCATCGTTCCGGGCCTGATCATGATGTCGGTTATCACCAACTCCTACGCCAACGTTGCCTCGTCGTTCTTCAGCGCCAAGTTTCAGCGCAACATTGAAGAGCTGCTGGTGGCACCAGTGCCGACGCACGTAGTGATTGCCGGTTACGTCGGCGGCGGCGTGGCACGCGGTATCTGCGTGGGGATCCTAGTGACTATCATTTCGCTGTTCTTCACCCACTTGCAGATCCACTCCTGGTGGGTGATCGCCGTGACGCTGTTGCTGACCGCAATCCTGTTCTCGCTGGGCGGCCTGCTGAACGCCGTGTTTGCGAGCAGTTTCGATGACATCAGCCTGATCCCGACCTTTGTACTGACCCCGCTGACCTACCTGGGGGGCGTGTTCTACTCCCTGACGCTGCTGCCACCGTTCTGGCAGGCGGTCTCCAAGCTAAACCCTATCGTGTATATGATTAGCGGCTTCCGTTTCGGTTTCCTGGGAATCTCCGATGTGCCGCTGGTATTCACCCTGACGGTGCTGGTCGCCTTCATTGCGGTGTTCTATCTGCTGGCCTGGTATCTCATCGAACGCGGTCGTGGTCTGCGGACCTAGCTGTGATGGCGTCTCCCGCTTGTCGGCGGGAGACGCCTTTATCCTTAGTTTTAACCTGGTGTAATAGCCTGCAACAGCTGCCGGGTATAAGGATGCCGAGGTTGCTGCCAAATTTGCTGATGACTGCCTTGCTCCACCGACTCCCCCTGATACATCACCATTACCCGGTCTGCGATATAGCGCACTACCGCCAAATCGTGTGAGATAAACAGCAGCGACAGCTGCCTTTCCTGCTTTAAATCTACCAACAGATTCAGAATTTGCGCCTGCACCGAGACGTCTAGTGCCGACACCGGCTCGTCGCAAATAATCAGCTGTGGATTGACTATCAACGCGCGAGCAATGCCAATGCGCTGCCGCTGGCCGCCCGAAAATTCGTGCGGATAGCGCTCCACTGAGTTGGCCGGTAAACCGACCTGATCGAGTATTTTCAACACCGCCTGATGATGCGTGGCCCGGTTGCCCAGCCGGTGGACCCGCAGCGGCGTCCTGAGGATTTCACCAACCGTATGGCGCGGATTGAGCGAGGCGTAGGGATCCTGAAACACCATCTGGATACGGCGTCTTAGCGGCGCAAGCTGCGAGGACGTCAGTTGAGTAATATCCTGCCCCTCGAAATTGATGCTGCCACTTTTTGGCGTCAGCAGGCGTAGTATCAGTTTGGACAGAGTCGACTTGCCGCAGCCTGATTCACCCACCAGGCCCAGCGTCTCGCCCGGCATAATCTCCAGCGATACGTCCTTGACCGAGGCGGTTTGGGGGCTGGCTGAAGGATAATGAAAGCTGACTTTCTCCAGCTTTAGCAGGGGACGTCCGGCATTTTGAATCGGGCGAGCGGGTACAATGGGCGGCGTGTAAAGGGTCGGGGGAGCGTCGAGATGATGGACAATCTCCGTCAGACGACTGCTGCGGTAGTGTGTGGCCTGACTGCCGTGCAGCGAAGCGGCCAGCAGCCCTTTGCTGTAAGCATGCTGCGGGTGCTGAAACAGCGCCGACTTTTCGGCCTCTTCAATCTTTTCACCCTGATACATAACCGCGACACGGTCCGCGCGCTGTTCGACCAGCCCAAGGTCATGAGTGATAAACAGTACACCCATGCCCAACTCCTGGCGCAGTTTGTCCAGCAGGCTGAGGATCTGAATCTGCACCGTGACGTCCAGCGCCGTGGTCGGCTCGTCGGCGATCAGCAGTTTGGGTTCGCAGGCTACCGCCATGGCAATCATTACCCTTTGCCGTTGGCCGCCCGAAAGATGGTGTGCATAGTCATCGATGCGTTTTTCTGCGTAGGGAATATTGACCCACTGCAACAGCTCAATGGCCCGCACGCGCGCTGCTTTAGCTGAAAGACCGAGATGCAGGCGCAGAGTCTCGATAATTTGCTGGCCGATAGTGAGCACCGGGTTAAGCGAGGTCATCGGCTCCTGAAAAATCATCGCGATATCTTTGCCGCGTAATTGGCGAACGCGAGCCGCGGGCAGGGCGAGCAGGTTGGTGCCCTGATAGAGTATTTCGCCACTGAGGCGGGCATTGTCTGGGGCAAGCCGCATCGCCGACAGCGCGGTAATCGACTTGCCGCAGCCCGACTCGCCGACCAGCGCCATAAACTGACCCTGCTGCACCTGGAGATTCAGTTGGCGCACGGCGGCGTATTCACCAAAGGTGACACCGAAGTTTTTGAATTCGAGAAGAGAGGCCATGAATTATTTCCCCTTGCTGCGCGGGTTGAGCCAATTGTTCAGGGCGTCGCCCAGCAGATTGAGCGCCAGAATGGTCACCGCCAGCGCACTGCCCGGAATAACCGCCAGATACCAGGCGTTCTGCAATGACTGTCGGCCATCGCCAATCATGCTGCCCCAGCTGATACGGTTAGGATCGCTGAAGCCGAGAAAGGCCAGCGAGGACTCAGTGAGAATCGACGAGGCCATTAGCACCGACAGGGTGACAATCAGTGAGGGCAGCACGTTGGGCAGCAGTTCACGAAAAATAACGCGCAGCGGGCTGTAGCCGAGGCTGTGCGCTGCCAGCACGAAGTCCAGTGAACGCAGCTGACGATACTCGGCTCGAACCAGCCGGGCGATCATCGGCCATGATGCGAGTCCGATGGCGAATGAGATATAGGTGACGGTCGGTTGCCCCACTACCACCAGCACCACCACCAATAGAAACGACGGGAAGGTCTGGAACAGTTCGGCAAGACGAACGACAACGCGGTCTGTCCAGCCGCCGAAATAGCCCGCGCTGGCCCCGGCAATAATGCCAATCAGCAGGCTGACGACCACCGCACTGAAGCCGATTTGCAGCGAAACCTGGGCACCGTGAAACAGCTCAGACGCGACGTCGCGCCCCAACGAGTCGGTGCCGAGCCGATACGCAGGGTCATCGCCTGGCCACAGGAAAGGCTGTGCCACCATCTCCAGCGGATCGCCGGGAAACAACCAGGATGCCAGAGCGGCCATTGTGAGCACGATCAGCAGCAGCACGCTGCCCACCACCGCCTCGAGCGAGTGCCAAAAGCGCCGCCAGCCCGAGAGACCGGCCGGTTTTTGCGTCAATGCGTTAGCAAGTAAAGGATCGACTGCACTTTTCATTTTTTGCCCTCGATGCGTGGGTCAAGCCAGCTTTGCAGTACGTCGACCACAATATTGACGCTTACCACCAGAAACGCCGAGAGCAGCAGCACGCCAAGGACCACGTTGAAGTCGCGTGCCACAATCGCCTCCATCGCCAGACTGCCGAGTCCGGGCCAGTTAAATACCGTTTCGATGACCGCCGCGCCGCCCAGCAGATTACCGAAATACATGCCGGCCACGGTGGTTACCGGCATCAAGGCGCAGCGCAAAATATGGCGCAAAGCCACGGTGCGCGGGTGCAGCCCTTTGGCGTGGGCGGTGCGGACAAAGTCCTGACTGGCGATTTCCAGCATCGCGCTGCGGGTGAGGCGGGCATAAATGGCGATGAAATAGCTGCTCAATGACAGGACCGGTAGCACGGCATGGCGGAGTGTATCGACTATCGCGTGCCAGCCGGTGAGATTGGCGCCTACGGTCTGACTGCCGCCGCTCGGTAGCCAGTCCAGCTGCACCGAGAACAGCAGCAGGATGACCAGCCCCATCCAGAAACCCGGCAGTGAATAGAGCAACAGATTCAGCAGCGTGAGCAGACGGTCGGGCCATTTATTGGCCCAGACCGCCATGATGACGCCAAAGCTGATACCCACGACCAGCGCGACACACTGCGCCAACAGCATCAGCAACAGGGTATTGGGCAGACGGGAAAGGATGAGCGTGGTGACGTCCGTGCCGTAGCGCGGTGAATAGCCGAGATTAAAATGCGCCAGATGCGAAAGATAGCTGTAGAACTGGAGCAGTACCGGCTTATCCAGCCCATACTCCGCGCGTAGCCAGGCCATATTTTCGGCGGTTGCGCTGCCGGACTGGCTCGCCATAACATCGACCACGTCGCCGGGAACCAGCTGGAGAAACAGGAATACCACCAGCACAATCCCCAGCGCGGCGGGCACCGCCTGAAAAAGTGCCCGACCCAGCGCGTAAAAGATCCGGGTCAAAGATTCCATTGTTGGCCACCGTCCCAAAATGACGGGCGCAGAGCCGCGTAGAAGCCGTTAACCAAGGTGACGGTGTCGTAAACCGGCAGGCCAAATCGCGCCCGAATCAACGCGCTGAACGGTGCGAGGTTGGTGCATTCCAGTACAAAGGCGCCCGCATTCGGGAAGCGTTTCAGCGCAGCCTCGGCGGCGCTGAGTACCTCGTCGGCCAGCGTCTGCCAGCTTACCGAGGTGTCACCTTCACGGATAGACCGCACGAACGCCGAGCTTGCCGGCATACCGGCGACGGCGGCGTCACCTGGGATACCGACGCGGGTAAGATAGTCTGCTTTCAGCGTTGTTTCATCGAAAGTGAGGATCAGCGGCTGACGATGAGCGGGCAGCAGCTGACGCACGGTAACGTACTGCAACAGGCTGCTGGTGACCACCGGCACCGGCGACCATTCGGCCAGCTGTTGCTGATACCACGACAGATAGCCGCAGCTGGTGGTCAGCCCGTCGACGCCTTCGTCAATAAGCGCCTGCGCCGCACGTTTGAACGGTTCGAGCAGCTTGAACTCGCCCAGATGCCCCATGCGTTGAGGTACTGCCTCCTCCACCACCTTATAGCGCACCGGAAAATTCCAGGTATTTGGGTTGCCGATATCGCCGTGATAGCGGCGGAAATGCGTTTTCACCATCAGAATGCCAAGGGTTGCCGGTTTAACGTCGGCTCTGTTTGATTGCTGACTCATCGCGTTCTCCGAGTGCCGTTGTTAAGGTTTAGGGTCGACCCAAACCGACGAAAGATTGCCTTCTACGCCGTCTGCGGTCGGTGAACTGTCATGAACCCGCTTGTTGGCAAGGGTAATAAACTGCGGTGAAGCCAGCGGGATATCGGGCACTTCTCGCTGCACAATGTCCTGAAACTGCCTGAATTCATCAATGCGTTTCTGGGCGTCGTTTTCGGTTTGCGCGGCTTCGAGCAGTTTATCGACTGCCGGATTGTTGTAGTGAGTGATGTTGGTCCAGGGGACGCCCAGACGATAGTTCTTCGACCAGTAGAGGCGCTGGACGCCGACCGTGGGATCGTAGAGATTGGCGTACTGGTCGATGGAGAACTGGAAGTCTCGACGAGTAAAGACGCGTTCGGCGTAGGTGGAGATATCCTGAGAGCGAAGGGTAACGGCGATGCCGATTCTGCTCAGCGCCGAGCGCACAAACTCTGCATTCCGGCGGAAGGTATCGTCATAGGTGTTGTAGTCGAGCGTCACGCGCAGTCGAATACCGTCGCTGCCTTGCTTGTAACCGGCGTCATCGAGCAGTCTGTTAGCGGCCGCAAGGTCATATTGATAAGGCGAGGGTGCGGCGCTGTGGAACGCTTTCAGGCCGGGAGCAATCGGCGATTCGGTGGGCGTCGCATAGCCAAAATAAACCACCCGCAGCAGTGCTTCACGGTTGATGCTGTGGGCAATTGCCTGACGCACGCGGATGTCTTTAAACAGTTTATCGTCAAGGTTGAAGTAAATTGACGCCACGCTGTAGTTATAGTTGTACCCCTTATAGTCAAACACCAGATCCGGCCTCTTCTGGAGTGTTTTTAGCTCGCTGAGTGCAACCGGCGTGCGATAACCCAAGTCGGCCTGTCCGGTTTGTAAATCAAGCGATCGAACCACCGGATCGGTTGAAAACTTCACGATCAGCTGATCGATATACGGCTTAGGCGCGTCCCAATAATTTGGGTTACGTTTATAGATGATATAACTGCCGCGAACCCATTTTTCAAAGATATAAGGCCCGGTACCGATCGGGTGATTATTATTTTCATTTTTTAACGGGTCAGTATTGGCATAAATATGTTTTGGCAAAATAGGTGTTTCGCCGGCGGCAAAGGCGCGAATCAAATAAGGTGCCGGATGACTGAGTTTAAATACTGCCGTTAAAGGATCGGGGGTACTTATCGACTCGACGTTGGCAAAAGTGGCTTTGGCGCGCGGATGTGTCTTCTTCAGCAGGTCGATGGAGAAGGCCACGTCTTGCGAGGTAAACGGCTGACCGTCGGTCCATGTCACCCCTTTACGCAAATGGAAGGTGTACTGTAGGCCATCCGCGCTTATGTCCCACGAGGTTGCCAGCTGCGGCAGCGGGTTGAGGCTATAGTCGTAGGTCAGCAGTCCTTCATTGACCTTGCTGCTGACGGCAATAACCGGCTGTGCCACCGTGGCTAACGCCACCAGCGCCGAAGGTTCACTCGGTAATATCAGGGTCAGCGTCCCACCTTGATGCGGCGTGATAGTCTGGCTCTGCGCCGTAGCGGAAATAAACAGGATCCCTAGAATAAATAAAGACAAAGCACGACTTAATTGTCGAAATAAGCGCATAACAATAGCCCTTTCTTTGTAATAGAAGAGATGAGTATTTTTAAATCGAATTAAAAGCTATCAAATCTCTATTTTTAGGACTATGAACTTAAAAGTGTTTTAAAAGCAGAAAAATGGCAAAGGGAAACGGCAGAGGTAAATAACAGCGAGATATCATCGGACAAATAAAAACGGGAGCACAGGCTCCCGTTTTTTACGCAATTTTCAGCATTCAGGCAACCTGAACGGGCACCGCTTTTGCGGTACGTTTCAGCTGATTCGCGCCTTCAAAATAGGCCACTTTAGGCTGATGTTGACGCGCATCGGCATCGGACATCTGCACGTAGGAACAAATAATCAGCAGATCGTCAACGCTGGCGCAGTGCGCCGCTGCACCGTTTACCGAGATAATGCGTGAGCCGCGCTCGGCCGCGATGGCGTAGGTAGAGAAACGCTGACCGTTAGTCACGTTATAAATATCGATAGCTTCGTATTCAAGGATCCCGGACGCATCCAGGAAATCCTGATCGATGGCGCAAGACCCTTCATAGTGTAAATCGGCATGCGTCACGTGAACGCGATGTAATTTACCCTGCAGCATTGTGCGAATCATAATTCTTACCTTTACCTTCGAAGTCAGTGATGAATATTAAACGGTTAAATCCACTTCCTGATTGTCGATCAATCTAGCGTTGCCCAGCCAGGCCGCCATCAAAATAACCGCTGATGTGCTGTCGACCGACAAATCACGTAACGTTTTTGCATCGCGAATGAAAAGTTCGTCCGGCTGAAAACCGGCTTCGCGCAGCTGCTCGGCACAATCGGCCAGCAGCTCTTCAACATGACGTTCACCCTGAGTCAGGCGCGTGGCGACCTGATTCATAATCTTGGCAAGACGCGGCGCGATTTTACGCTCGTCACTGGTCAGATAGCCGTTGCGAGAGCTGAGCGCCAAACCGTCTTTGGCGCGCACGGTCGGCACGCCGACAATTTCGATGTCATACCCCATATCTTCTACCAACGCGCGGATCAGTGCCAGCTGTTGATAGTCTTTTTGGCCGAAACAGGCGACGTCTGGCTGTACCAGATTGAACAGCTTACTGACAATGGTTGAAACGCCGCGGAAATGCCCCGGACGGCTGGCACCTTCGAGAAGGGTCGACAGACCCGGAACGTCGACCTGAGTTTGTGACGCGAGGCCTTTAGGATAGACCTCCGCCGGCACCGGAGCGAACACCAGATCGACGCCTCGTTTGTTCAGCTTCTCGCAGTCTTCCTGCAAGGTACGCGGATAGCGCTCGAGGTCATCGGCGCGCTCAAACTGCATTGGATTGACAAAGATGCTGACGATGACAATATCCGCCCGCGCTTTGGCTTCGTCAACCAGCGTCATGTGGCCCTGATGCAGATTGCCCATCGTCGGCACCAGCGCGATGCGCTGGTTATTTTGTTTGAAAAAGCGAATCTCACGGCGCAGCAGCGGAATAGTTTCAATGATTAACACAATTATGCCTCTATCTGAGTTGCAAGGTGCTTACTGAAAGCTGTGTTCAGGTCCAGGGTATACGCCTTCCTCAACCTCTTTGACATACAAACGTACGGCATCGCGGATGTCACCGGCCTCGGCGAGGAAGTCTTTGGCAAATTTAGGAATATGGCCACCGGTGATGCCAAAGGCATCGTGCATGACCAGAATCTGACCGTCGGTTGCGTTACCCGCGCCGATACCGATGACCGGTATTGTCAGCTCTTCAGTGACGCGACGGGCCAACTCGACGGGCACACACTCCAGCACCAGGAGCTGGATACCGGCTTTTTGCAGCGCCAACGCGTCCTGCAACAGCTGATTGGCCGCCGCTTCACCACGGCCCTGAACCTTATAACCGCCGAAGATGTTAACCGACTGCGGCGTCAGCCCCAAATGACCACAGACCGGCACGGCGCGCTCGGTCAACGCGGACACGGTGTCGCACAGCCAGCTTCCTCCCTCGAGTTTGACCATGTTAGCGCCGGCGCGCATCAGCTGAGCGGCGCTGTCGAAGGTCTGTTCCGGCGTGGCATAGGTCATAAAGGGCAGGTCGGAAAGCAGCAGCGCTTTAGGCGCACCGCGACGAACGCAGCGGGTGTGGTAAACAATATCTTCGAGGGTGACCGGCAACGTTGAGTCCTGGCCCTGGACAACCATGCCCAGTGAGTCGCCAATCAGCATCACGGGAATACCTTGTTCCGCGAAAAGCTGGGCAAAGCTGGCGTCATAGGCGGTAATGGTCGCAAATTTGTGTTTTTCCTGCTTCCATTGGCGAAGTTGGCTCATGGTGGTTGCTTTCATTGTAATTTCTCAGCCTTATAAACTGTCAACTATCCTGTTGGCTATTCTACTGGAAGCTCACTCAATCACGTAGTCTGTTTGAGGTAAGTTAAAGTTACCTCACACTTTAAGAAACACTTAATAAGTGGCGGATATACTGAATAAGCGGGCGCAGTAGCGCGGATAAAACCAGGGCGAACGATGAGAATTCTACTGATTGAAGACGACAAGATGATTGGCGACGGCATCAAAGTGGGCCTCACGCGCCTGGGATTTACCCTCGACTGGTTCACCGATGGCATGACCGGCAAGACTGCGCTCGACAGTGCACCCTATGACGCGGTTATCCTTGACCTGAGCCTGCCGGGGCTCGACGGCATGCATCTGCTGCGTCAATGGCGGCAGGGAGGAAACGATACTCCAGTATTGATTCTGACGGCTCGGGATGCGCTGGAGGATCGCGTCAGCGGGCTTCAGTCCGGTGCCGATGACTATCTTTGTAAACCCTTTGCGCTGGTGGAAGTTGCCGCGCGGCTTGAGGCGCTGATTCGCCGCCGACACGGACAGGTGACGCCCAAAATTCAGCACGGCAACGTCGAATTTGACCCCGCCTCGCGTGGCGTGAGCCTCAACGGTGAGCCCGTCGTGCTCACCTCGCGGGAAGTCTCGGTGCTGGAGCTGTTTTTACGCAATAAAGGCCGCGTATTACAGCGCCAGCTGCTGCAGGAAAAGCTCTACAGCTGGGATCAAGAGGTCAGCAGCAACGCCGTCGAGGTCCATATTCATCACCTGCGCCGCAAGCTGGGCAACGGTTTTATCCGTACCCTTCACGGCGTGGGTTACATTCTGGGTGATGAAAACTCGTGAGGTTATCTTTCAATTTACGCACCCTGCGCGCCCGGTTGAGAACCCTCAGCCTCAAGATGCGGCTGATCCTGCTGTTTGCGGTGCTGGCGTTGGTGACCTGGACAGTGGCGAGCAGCATCGCGTGGCAGCAGACCCGCCATAAAATTAATCAGGTATTCGATACCCAGCAGATGCTGTTTGCCAAGCGTCTTGCGACGGCCGATCTGGGCGACAAGCTGGTTAAAGGTCAGGACGTCGACCTGCCCGGTACCAAGACGCTGGTGGATAAACACCACCGTGGACATACCGACGATGACGCGCTGACCTTTGCGGTTTTCGACCGAGAGGGGCATATGCTGCTCAACGACGGTGAACACGGCAAGGCGATTCGTTTCGACAAAAACGCGCAGGGATTCACCGATGCCGAACTTAAGGGGGATGACAACAGCTGGCGTTTGCTGTGGCTGACCTCGACCGACGGACGATACCGCATCGCCGTGGGGCAAGAGTACGATTACCGCAGCGATATGGCGTGGGACATGGTGAGCGGTCAGCTGCTGCCTTGGCTGGCGTCCTTGCCGGTGCTGATGTTGGCCATGATTGTCATGTTGACGCGTGAGCTGCGTCCTCTGCGGCGCGTGGCGCATGATTTACAGCATCGTGCCGCCGACGAGGCGCAACCGCTCTCGACCGAAAAAATCCCCGGCGAGGTCATGCCGCTGGTGCAGTCGCTGAATTCGCTCTTTGCCCGCACGCAGGACATGCTGGTGCGTGAGCGGCGTTTTACCTCGGATGCCGCTCACGAGTTGCGCAGTCCTCTGGCCGCGCTGCGGGTGCAGACGGAGGTCGTTCAGCTGGCGGGAGACGATAAGCAGGTGCGCGAGAATGCGGTGAAAAATCTGACCACCAGCATCGATAGGGCCACGCGCCTTGTCGATCAGCTTTTGACCCTCTCGCGCCTTGAATCCTTTACCTCGCTTGATGACCTGTCGCCGATTGACTGGCCCGAGCTAGTGGCGCAGGCGCTGATAGAGCAGGACGCAACCGCGCATCGCAAAGGCGTCGAGTTGATACTGGAACAAAAGGGTACGCCGCCGCCGATGCGTGGACAGCCTCTGCTGCTCTCTCTGCTGGTCCGTAATCTGCTGGATAATGCCATTCGCTATTCGCCGACGAGCAGCGCAGTGCGCCTGACGTTATCGCCTACGGGCCTGTGTCTCGAAGACGGAGGGCCAGGGCTCACTGCGGATCACTTGTCGCGTCTGGGAGAACGTTTCTACCGACCACCGGGACAGGAGCAAACCGGCAGTGGACTTGGGATTTCGATAGTCCTTCGCATCGCACAGTTACACGGTATCAGGGTCACCTATGCCAATGCACCCGAGGGAGGGCTGCGCGTATTGCTGACGTTTTAAAACAGACGCCATCCACAGGGTGCGCCGAGTGAGGCGGTGCTAGCCTTATGTTCTAACGCAAATTTTATTCCCGAGCTTCTGCTAGAGTTACAGGTACGGATTTTAAAACGTCTTTTATCCATACTTTTTAAGTAAGAGACTTTCCAACCTGGAAGGGTATTGTTTATGGTTACACGACGTAACTTTCTCGCTTATACCTCATTTTCGATGGCCCTCGCGGCGCTGGGGCTGACGCCGGAGGCGCTGGCCGCACAACGGTTAAAACTTGGCAAGGTCAGCGCATTCAGCTTCGAATGGCTGGTCCAGCTGGCCGAAACGCAGGCAAAAAGTCCGTTTATCCCCCCCGAAACGGTGCCCGAAAATATCCTGGCCAACATAAATTACGACATCTACCGAAAAATTATTTATAACCCTGACTATGCGCTTTTCGGCAAAACCGCGAGCCGCTTCCCGGTGACTTTTTTTAGCGTTAGCGGTCTGCATCACACGCCGGTGAAAATGTCGGTGGTGGAAAACCATCTTGCGCAGGAAATAATTCAGGACATTGGTTACTTCAGTCTGCCCAACAAGACGCCGGGCGTTTTACCTAAAATTAAAGGCAATGTGTTTACCGGTTTTCGCGTTTTGGAGAATCAACAGGTATTAGAAACCCATCCCGACAAAGACTGGGTGTCGTTTCTGGGGGCGTCTTATTTTCGCGCGGTAGGCGAGCTGGGGCAGTTTGGTTTATCGGCGCGTGGCATTGCCATCAATACCGTCTATAACGGCGAGCCGGAGGAGTTTCCCGACTTTACCCATTTCTGGTTTGAAACGCCCGAAGGTGACAGTAATCGTCTGGTGGTTTATGCGCTGCTCGACGGACCCAGCATTTGCGGCGCCTATCGTTTTGTTCTGCAACGTACCAAGGGCGTGGTGATGGACGTCGATTGCTCGCTGTTTTTACGGCGTGACGTCGGACGATTTGGCATCGCGCCGCAGACCTCGATGTTCTGGTTCTCAAAGATAGCTAAAGGCTCGGCCTCCGACTGGCGGCCTGAGGTGCACGACTCGGATGGATTAGCGCTCTGGACCGGGCACGGTGAACATCTCTGGCGGCCGCTGAATAATCCGCTGCAAATACAGGTCTCGGCGTTCAGCGATAACAATCCACGGGGCTTTGGGCTGATGCAGAAGGAGCGTAATTTTAACGCCTATCTCGGTTCGGTCGGCTATGAGCGTCGCCCCGACCTGTGGGTTGAAACGCGAGGCGAATGGGGCGAAGGCTCGGTCCAGCTGGTCGAGATCCCGACCGACGACGAAATCTATGACAACATCGTCGCGATGTGGGTGCCCAAAGAGCCTGCCGTTGCGGGGAGTCAGCATCAGTTCAGCTATCGCCTGCACTGGCTGGCCGACGAGCCCTTTCCCTCATCGTTGGCACGCTGTGGCGCAACGCGCCTGGGCAGAGGCGGTAATCCGGGGGCATATCCGCCGTCAGGCGTGCGCAAATTTATGATTGAATTCAGCGGAAAGGTGCTGGATGAACTTCCCGTCGACGCCAAACCTGAGGCCGTACTGTGGGCTTCACGCGGTAGCTTCGACGGCGTTAAGGTCGAGAAGTCTCCGGGCGACAACAAGCGATGGCGTGCGTTCTTTGATTTGCATTCGCAGGGTAAAGAACCGGTCGAACTGCGGCTGTACCTGAAAAACGCGGAGAAGACGCTCTCGGAAACCTGGATTTACCAGTATCTGCCGTTCGAGTCTTCTCCGAGGCCGTTACAGGGAATTTAGCATCCACGGCAAGGGGTTGATGATGATGCAAAGATTTAACGCAGAGATTACCAGCGAACCAGCCCGTTGATGGGCACGCGGGTGAGAACCTGTTGCAAAGACTCGCCGTCGGGGAAGAGAAGCTCCGGGGCGATTTCTGCCAGCGGATAAAGCATGAACTCGCGGTTCTTCATGTCGTAGTGCGGCACGGTGAGACGCTCGGTGGCATAAATCTCGTTGCCGTAAAGCAGCATATCGAGATCCAGTGTGCGCGGTCCCCAGCGTTCGGCTTTACGCACCCGGCCCTGATTTTGCTCAATCGCCTGAGTATAGTCGAGCAACTGATGGGCTGGCAGCTGAGTATCCAGCGCGACCACGGCATTGAGATAATCCGGCTGGTCCTGCGGGCCAAGCGGTTTACTGCGGTAAAAAGAAGAAGCCTGAACCAGGTGGGTACGAGGAATGTGCGCCAGCGCCTCCAGCGCACAGTTAACCTGGTCTACAGGCTGGGCAAGATTACTGCCCAGCGCGATGTAGACCCGAATCATTGACCGCTACCCGCGCGTGGTGCACGTTTGCGGGGACGACGTGTGCGGTTACGGCGCGGTGGCGCGTCATCGCCCAGCGTGCCCAGCATGTTCTTCTGCGACGCCGGTGTCGCCTCCTGGAACTCGCTCCACCATTGCGTCAGGCTTTGCAGCTCACGATGCTGCTCAACTTCGGCGCGCAGCGCCAGCAGGTCGAATGCAGCGCGGAACTTAGGATGTTCCATCAGCTTGTGCGCGCGCTTGCCTTGACGACGAGACAGACGCAGTTGCAGAGACCAGATATCGCGCACCAGCGTAGTGATGCGTTTTGGAATAGCCAGAGAACGGCACTGCTCGTCGAGCACGTCGTTCATCGCCAGTGAGAAGGCGTCGTAATAAGTCAGTCCGCCTTCCTGCGCCAGTTTCTGCGCATGTTCGATAACCGGATACCACAGCATCGCCGCGAACAGGAATGCCGGATTCACCCGCATGTCGTTATGCAGACGATGGTCGGTGTTCTTCAGCACCTGATCCAGAATGCGTTCCATCGGGCTGTCACCGCCCTCGGTGAACTGGCGGGCAATCAGTGGGAACAGTGGCTGGAACAGCTGATATTCACGCAGCAGCTCAGCGGTTCTGAAACCGTAGCCCGCTTGCAGCAGCTTGAGGGATTCTTCAAACAGACGCGCCGGAGGAATTTCCTGCAACAGGGTCGCCAGACGAGGAATAGGCTCGGCGGTTTCCGGGCTGATGGTCATGTCCAGCTTGGCGGCGAAGCGCACGGCACGCAGCATACGTACCGGATCTTCACGGTAACGCGTCTCAGGATCGCCAATCAGGCGAATCACGCCTTCTTTCAAATCTTTCAGGCCGCCGGTGTAGTCGCGCAGCGTAAAGTCAGAAATTCCGTAGTACAGGCTGTTAATGGTGAAGTCGCGGCGCTGAGCATCTTCTTCAATTGAACCAAAGATGTTGTCGCGCAGCAGCATACCGTTCTGAGCCTGCTGGGAAAGATTCTTGTCGTCGGTTTCCTGCACCTGTTCGTGGTGTCCACGGAAGGTCGCTACTTCGATGATTTCCGGGCCAAACATGACGTGGGCCAAACGGAAACGACGGCCAACCAGACGGCAGTTGCGGAACAGTTTACGGACCTGCTCTGGCGTCGCGTTGGTGGTAATGTCGAAGTCTTTCGGTTTCTTGTGCAGCAGCAGATCGCGAACGCCGCCGCCGACCAGATAGGCCTCATACCCTGATTTATTCAGGCGATAGAGCACCTTCAGCGCGTTATCGCTGATGTCTTTGCGTGAAATATCGTGGCCGTCGCGCGGGATAATCGTCATGTCGCCAGACGATACATCGCTTTGTTTGCTCACGTGTTTTTGCTGTGGCTGCTGCGTGCGCGGCGATTGACGCGGTGCAGTGCGTCTTTCACGAACTTCTGGCGCTTTAGCCTTCACCTGTTCAACGTCAGGGGAAGTAATGGGATCGCGGTGGCCTTTATCATCATGAACGGGCGTCTCTTCACGACTGATTTTATCTTCACGAACTAGCACCTTACGGCAAAAATTGGCTACTCGGGTAAAAATGGTACACCTCGATAGTGTCGGATAAGAATGGCGCAACTTAAAAACAGCGGCTAATCATAGCTCACACGGGCAAATCGTGGAACTTTTTCCAACGACCAATGCGTTACTGCCCAGCGTAATAATAAAGGCAAAGTTAAATCCTGCCAGCTTTCTGGTACAGATTGCCCTAAAAATAACATTGTTTGCACAATTACCGGCCGCGGATCGCCGTCGGGTAGCGCTGGAGCATGATTTTGCTTGGAGAGTTTGTCGCCGTTGGCATTAAGTGCCAAAGGTAAATGAACGTAACCTGGCGCTGGCAGACCCAAATGCTGATACAGTGACAGTTGTCGCACCGTCGGCGCAATCAGGTCAGCGCCGCGTACGATATGGTTGACGCCCTGAAAATGGTCGTCGATCACCACCGCCAGATTATAGGCAAACAGCCCGTCGCGGCGGCGGATAATAAAATCTTCTTCTGCCAGTCCGGCATCAGCAATAAATTCGCCCTGTAGCTCGTCGTGAAAGCGCTGAACCGGCAAGGTTTGATGCAAACGAATCGCTGCATTCTCCGGGCCATGACCTGCACAACGGCAGTGGCCGTCATAGGTGCCACCGAGCTGAGAGATACGTTGGCGCGTACAGGTGCAGTAATAGCTTTTACCCTGCTGATGCAGCCATGCCAGCGTTTCTCGGTAGGCCTCGTGTCGCTGTGACTGCCAGACCACCTCGCCGTCCCACTCTAGCCCGTACTGCTCGAGCTTGGCCAGAATTCGACTTGCGCTGCCTGGGACTTCTCGCGGTGGGTCGAGGTCATCGATACGCACATGCCATTGTCCACCCTGTGAACGGGCGTGCAGATAGCTACCGAGTGCGGCAATCAATGAACCAAAGTGGAGGTCGCCTGAAGGCGAAGGAGCGAAACGACCGATATAGGGAGATGAGATAGACATGGCGAGGAGAGCGCGGTGTGCAAAAACACACCGCGTGAGTTCCCGTAACTTAGCCGGCCATCTGCTTTTCGCGGATTTCTGCCAGTGTTTTACAGTCGATGCACAAGTCAGCGGTTGGACGTGCTTCAAGACGGCGGATACCAATCTCTACGCCACAGGATTCACAGAAACCGAAATCCTCGTCTTCCACTTTTTTCAACGTTTTCTCGATCTTTTTAATCAGCTTACGCTCGCGATCGCGGTTACGCAGTTCCAGGCTGAACTCTTCTTCCTGAGTGGCACGGTCTGCCGGGTCAGGGAAGTTTGCTGCTTCTTCCTGCATGTGCGTAACGGTACGGTCGACTTCATCCCTGAGCTGATTGCGCCATGCTTCAAGAATCTTTTTGAAGTGGTCCAGCTGGGCGTCGTTCATGTACTCTTCGCCTGGCTTCTCTTGATACGGCTCCACCCCAGCGATGGCGAGAATGCTCAGGGACGAGGTTTTACGGGTTTTCCCTTCTTGCATGATGCTTCTCCTACATAACACGCACTATCGATCCCCAACGGGGGGAAAAAATCAGGCCGCTATAAATACCAGAAGGTGGCGAGGTTGGCAATTATTCATCACAGCCTATTGACAAGCCTGTGAGAGAAAGCGTATTCGCGACCAGCGGTTTTGGCTGCTGACGACTTCAATTTGGGTACATCACACATCGATTAATAAACAGGCTATCGACCTGGAATGACCAACGGTAGCCGCTCTGTGAGTTGCATTCCCTCAGCAGAGAGTTCGGCACCATAACACATCACTTCGACACCGTTTTCCTGCACCTGCGTCAATAATTCTGCGTAGCGGGGATCAATATGGTGTGCCGGAGCCACACTTTCAATGCCTGAATGCAATACTGCGAAAAAAAGTATCGTTCGTTTACCTTGTTCCGCCATTGATTGCAGTTCGCGTAAATGTTTCTGACCACGCAGCGTCACTGCATCTGGGAAATAACCACATCCTTGTTGCAGCAGCGTGACAGATTTTACTTCAATATAGCATTCGGGACGGTTTTCCGCCTGCAATAACAGATCTATACGGCTGTTCTCTGTGCCATAGCGAACCTCAGCGCCGAGTTTACTGTAACCGGATAATTCGGGTATGCGCTGTTGCTCAATTGCTTCCCGCACGAGCTGGTTGGCGCGCAGGGTGTTGACGCAGATCCAATGCCCGTCCTGCGTTTCAGACAATTCCCAACTGTGGGCATACTTTCTTTTCGGGTTATCTGACGTGGAATACCAGACGGTATCACCGGGCGTTGCGCATCCGGTCATGGCACCCGTATTCGCGCAGTGTAGCGTAAGTTCGCGCCCATCGGCGGTGACGACATCGGCGAGAAAACGTTTGTAACGTTTGATAAGCGTTGCCGGTTGAAGCGGCGGAAAGAATTGCATCAAATCGGCTCTCTGATTAGCAAGGGGATGACGCGACCAACGGCCAGCTTTGCAGGCACTGATAGCGGGTGCGTCCCTGATGATACTGGGACTCGTAAAGACTGAATTCGTTAGCATCGAGCTGCCACTCAGGCGTCGAGGCGGGCAATGCCACCGGACGCGTTGCGCCGCGCAGCAGGGAAACGTGGGGATGAAACGGCAGCGTTGACTGATAACAACCGTTGCGCGCAGCGTGTGAGCGCAGCAGGGAGGCCAGTTGCAGGAGCGCAAGCGGTGCACGTCGAGTGCCTAGCCAGACAACGCCCGGGCGCGGCCAGTGGCCCAGGTCGTCAAGCGTTAAACTAAACGTCGGTGACGTTATGCGGGAAGCAATCCCGCTCAGCACCCTGGCCTTAGCGTCGCTGACGTCGCCCAGAAAGGCCAGCGTCAGATGAAGATTGGCCGCCGCAACAGGACGCCCCGCCTCGGCCTCAAAACTGTCGGCGCGCCACTGTATCACCTGCTTTTGCAGCTTGGTCGGCAAAGGAAGGGCGAAAAAAAGGCGGCGTGATTCAGACATGATTTTTCCTTGAGGGTAAGGTTACTGAACGCGGCTACATACCGGCAGTAAGGCTAAATGCTACAATTCATCCCGGTCTGCGACAATTTTTTCTATTACAATGCCGGCCCTGAATACTGAATCATCAATGGAGAATCTGTGTCTTTACTGCCCGTCGGTGCCGTTTTGAACCAAGTTATTGCCGCGCTGCAACAGGCGCAGCAGGTGTTATTGCATGCGCCCACCGGAGCCGGTAAGTCGACCTGGTTACCGTTGCAGATTCTTAAGTCCGGCCTGTTTCCAGGAAAAATCTTGCTGCTTGAGCCTCGCAGACTGGCGGCAAAGAGCGTGGCCTATCGTCTGGCGCAGCAGCTTGGTGAACAACCGGGGCAGACTGTCGGCTACCGCATGCGCGCCGAATCAAAGACCAGCGCGGAGACGCGCCTCGAGGTGGTCACCGAGGGAATTTTAACCCGCATGGTGCAGCAGGACCCCGAGCTTGCCGACTACTCGCTGGTTGTTCTCGATGAATTCCATGAACGCAGTTTGCAGGCCGACCTTGCGCTGGCGCTGCTGCTCGACGTGCAGCAGGGGCTGCGTGAAGATTTGCGGTTGCTGATTATGTCGGCGACGCTCGACAACGCCCGCCTGTCGCCGCTGCTGCCTGACGCGCCGGTCATTATCTCTGAAGGCCGCAGTTTTCCGGTCGAGCGCCATTATCTGCCGCTCGCCAGTCATGAGCGTCTCGACGAAGGCGTTGCGCGTATCGTCAGCCGTCTCATGGCCGAGAATAGTGGCTCGATGCTGCTATTTTTACCCGGCGTGGCGGAAATCACCCGTACGCAAAATCTCCTGACCGGACGGCTGAGCGACGACGTCGATCTCTGTCCGCTTTACGGTGCGCTTTCGCTGGAACAGCAGCAGAAAGCGATTCAACCTGCGTCGACCGGTCGTCGCAAGGTGGTGCTGGCGACCAACATTGCCGAGACCAGCCTAACTATTGAAGGCATTCGGCTGGTGGTCGACAGCGGTCTGGAGCGCAGCGCGCAGTTTGACGCCCGCAGCGGGCTGACGCGGCTTGTCACGCAACGCATCAGTCAGGCGGCGATGACTCAGCGTGCAGGGCGCGCTGGGCGTCTCGAGCCGGGACTGTGCTGGCACCTGTTCAGTAAAGAGCAGGCCGAGCGTGCCGCTGCGCAAAGCGAAGCGGAAATTCTACAAAGTGATTTAAGCGGTCTATGGCTGGAGCTGTTGCAGTGGGGATGTCAGGATGCTTCGCAGCTGACGTGGCTCGACGCGCCACCGGCTATCGCGCTCAAGGTCGCGCAGCGGCTGCTGAGCTCGCTGGGCGCGATAGACGACGAGGGCAAACTTACCCCGGTCGGGCGTTCTATGGCACAGATTGGCTGCGAACCGCGTCTTGCGGCGATGCTGGTGCAGGCCGAGCGCCAGGGGGCTGACGCGCTCGCCACCGCGGCGCTGCTGGCCGCCATTATTGAAGAACCTCCGCGTGGGGGGCAGCCGGATATCGACTACTGGCTTAGCCGACCGCAGCCGCACTGGCAGCGTCGTGCCCGTCAGCTCAGTCAGCGACTTTCGCGCAGCAGCGGACAGGTTGATGCCTCGCTTGCTCCCTGGCTGCTGGCCTCGGCGTTCAGTGACCGTATCGCCGAGCGACGCGGGCTCGATGGCCGTTATCAACTCGCGAACGGTTTGGGCGCCTCACTGGCGCAGGACGATGCATTAACCCGCGCTCCCTGGTTGGTCGCGCCGCAGCTGTTGCAGGGCAATAACAGCCCTGATGCACGCATTCTGCTGGCCATCACGCTGGACGCTTCTCAGCTTGCCGCGCGGCTACCCAAGATTGTTAAAGAGCAGACCGCCGTCGAATGGGACGAAGAAAAAGGGACCCTGCGCGCGTGGCGACGCTGGCAGGTTGGGCGTCTGGTGTTGAAGGCGCAGCCGCAGGCTAAACCGGCGGACGAAGACCTACAGCAGGCGCTGCTTGAGTGGGTGAGAGCGCAGGGGCTTCAGGGGCTGACCTGGTCAACGGCGGCCGAACAGCTGAGGATTCGCCTGATGTGCGCCGCGAAATGGCTGCCGGAAATCAGCTGGCCAGCGATGGATGACGCAAGCCTGCTCGATAACCTCGAGCAGTGGTTGCTCCCGTCGCTCAACGGCGTTCGCAGCCTGCGTGCGTTACAGCAGATTGATCTGGCAGAGGCATTGCTGCGCCTGATGAGTTGGGATCAACGTCAGCGTCTTGACGCTAATTTACCCACCCATTACAGCGTCCCGACTGGCAGTCGGCTGGCAATCCGCTATCATAGCGACCAGCCACCGGCGCTGTCGGTGCGTTTACAGGAGATGTTTGGAGAGCAACGCAGCCCGATGCTGGCCGAAGGCCGCGTCGCCGTGGTGCTAGAACTGCTTTCCCCAGCACATCGGCCTTTGCAAATAACCCGTGATTTGGCCGCCTTCTGGCAGGGCTCCTATCGCGAGGTTCAAAAAGAGATGAAGGGCCGATACCCTAAACACCCGTGGCCGGATAATCCCGCCGAGGCGTTACCCACGCGTAGAACCAAGAAATACAGCTGAATTTTCAGACCTTTCTTCTATGCAGGATGAAAGGCCAGGAACAGAGTAAGCGCCAGTTTCGACACAGCTCTTATTTTAAAAAACATTTTTCAAATAACCGCAGTAAATAGCATCCGGCATTTTTTTATAAGTCGGGTCTGATGGAGATTAAGTATGTCTGGCGATGATCGCGAGCCGATTGGCCGTAAAGGCAAACCGTCACCCCCTAAGCCCAAGCGCGGGCGCCCCGTGCGCCGTAGCCGTGACGACGAAGAAGAGACCCGTTATAGCTATCAGGGCGATGATGAACAGGACGATGATGACGTTAGTAGAAATGCAGCACCTCAGGAGTCACGCATGACTCCCCGTAAAACTGCCAAGGGCGGCAAGGCTGGCAACGGCAAGAAGCCGCGTAAAAAACGCCGCTGGTTTGGTCTGCTGATCAAGCTGTTTATCATCTTCGTGGTATTGATGGCCGCCTGGGGCGTTTATCTCGACTCCGAAATTCGTGGGCGTATCGACGGCAAAGTCTGGCAGCTGCCTGCCGCCGTCTATGGCCGCATGGTGACGCTGGAGCCGGGCACGCCGTATACTGAAAAAGAGATGATTAACCTGCTGGAAGGGACGCAGTATCGTCAGGTTACGCGCATTACTCGTCCGGGCGAATTCAGCGTGAAGGGCGGCAATATCGATTTGCTGCGCCGCCCGTTTGACTTCCCAGATGGTAAAGAAGGTCAGATCAACGCGCGTCTGATTTTCAAAGGCAATCAGCTTGCCGAAATCAAGAACATGGACAACAATCGCGACTTCGGGATTTTCCGCCTCGATCCGCGTCTGATAACCATGTTGCAGTCGCCAAACGGCGAGCAGCGCCTGTTTGTTCCGCGTTCCGGCTTCCCGGATTTGCTGGTGCAGACGCTGATTGCCACCGAAGACCGCCACTTCTACGAGCATGACGGCATCAGCCCATATTCTATCGGTCGTGCGTTCGTGGCTAACCTGACGGCAGGACACGCGGTACAGGGCGGCAGTACGCTGACTCAGCAGCTGGTTAAAAACCTGTTCCTGACCAATCAGCGCACCCTGTGGCGTAAGGCGCGCGAAGCCTATATGGCTATCCTGATGGACGGTCGCTACAGCAAAGACCGCATCCTTGAGCTTTACCTCAACGAAGTGTATCTGGGCCAAAGCGGTTCAGATCAGATTCGTGGTTTCCCGCTGGCCAGCCTTTACTACTTCGGCCGTCCGGTTGACGAGCTGAGCCTTGACCAACAGGCGCTGCTGGTTGGGATGGTAAAAGGGGCTTCGCTGTATAACCCGTGGCGTAATCCGAAGCTAGCGCTCGAACGTCGTAACCTGGTGCTGCGTTTGCTGCAGGAGCAGGGGATTATCGATAAAGAGCTGTATGACATGCTCAGCGCGCGTCCTCTTGGCGTGCAGCCGAAAGGTGGGGTGATTTCACCACAGCCGGCGTTCATGCAGATGGTTCGCCAAGAGCTACAGCAGAAACTCGGCGATAAAATTACCTCGATGTCCGGCGTGAAGATCTTCACCACCCTGGATCCGATCGCTCAGGACGGCGCAGAGAAAGCGGTAGAAGAAGGTATTCCTCTTCTGCGTAAGCGCAGCGGCTTTAACGACATTGAAACAGCGATGGTCATCGTTGATCGCTACACCGGCGAAGTGCGTGCGATGGTTGGCGGAGCGGAAACGCAGTTCGCCGGCTTCAACCGTGCGATGCAGGCGCGTCGTCAGGTCGGCTCACTGGCTAAGCCAGCGACTTATTTGACCGCGCTGAGTGATCCGAACAAGTATCGTCTGAACACCGTACTTGCCGACCAACCGCTGTCTATCAAACTGTCGAACGGCCAGACCTGGTCACCGCACAACGATGATAATCAGTTCCGTGGTCAGGTACTGTTGGTGGATGCGCTGGCGCGTTCGATGAACGTGCCCACCGTGAACCTCGGTATGGCGGTCGGACTGGACAACATTACCAAGACGCTGATCAACCTGGGTATTCCTAAAGAGTCGTTGAGCCAGACGCCATCTATGCTGCTGGGTGCGATTGCCCTAACGCCGATGGAAGTGGCTCAGGAATACCAGACAATCGCCAGCGGCGGTAACCGGGCGCCATTGTCGGCGGTTCGCTCGGTCATTGCCGAAGACGGCACCGTGCTGTACCAGAGCTATCCACAGGCGGAGCGCGTTGTTCCCTCCGAGGCGGCTTATCTGACGATGTACGCGATGCAGCAGGTGGTGGCAGAAGGAACCTCACGCCAGCTGGCGGTGAAATATCCGAAGCTGCATCTGGCGGCGAAAACCGGTACTTCCAACGAACTGCGCGACAGTTGGTTTGCAGGGATTGACGGTAACCAGGTGGCGATTACCTGGGTAGGACGCGACAACAACGGTCCTTCCAAACTGTGGGGTGCGACCGGTGCGCTACAGCTTTACAGCCGTTATCTCGGCAACATCACGCCAATGCCGCTGGACCTGCAGGTCCCAGACGACGTGAGCATGATGAACATCGATGACAGCGGTAACTTTATCTGTAACAACGGCGGCGGTGTGATGACCGGCGGCGGGTTGCGCGTGATTCCTGTATGGACCGACAATGCTCAGCAGCTGTGCCAGGCCTCTCAGGCGGCGGCTTATCAGCAGCAGCAACAGCTTTTGCAGCAACAACAGCAGCAACAGCAACAGGGCCAACCGCAGGGTCAGCCGCAACAGCAGCAGCCTCAGGACAATCAAAAGGACAGCAACGGTGTTGCAGGCTGGATAAAAGACATGTTCGGCTCAAAATAGGGCTGACAGGGCTATTTTAGGCCAAGTCATTAACAGCAACTTCCTGATTTATAAAGCGCGATGAAAATCGCGCTTTTTTTTATTCTTTTTCCGACCGGCCCTTACGGCTTTACTTATCAGGTATCAACTGCTTGCTTGACCCTAAACATTGCAGGGACGGCTTTAATTTGCCCGCAGGCCGCCAAAAGTAAATGCCCTTGCAGTTTCCTTACCGTTCCGCATATCATGCGATGTTTATAATAATAATTATCGTTTCTATTCCCATTCAAACATCTCCAGAGAATAATAATGGCACTTATGCGTACGTCTTCAGTGAAAAACTGCCCAATACTTTTTATTCCTAACAAACTCGCGTTAACCGTGGCCGCCGCGTTAGCGGGCTTTGCTTTTCAGGCTTCTGCCGCCCAAACCACGGCCAATGCGTCAAAAAACGACACCATCACTGTGGTTGGCGATAGCGCATCGAACGTGGTTCAAGAGTCTGCCTGGGGACCTGCGCCCACTATCGTAGCCAAACAAAGCGCGACGGGGACCAAGACCGATACGCCAATAGTCAAGACACCCCAGTCTATTTCGGTCGTGACCCGTGAAGAGATGGACACGCGCCAACCGACCACGGTCAAACAGGCGCTGAACTATGCGCCGGGCGTTTTCGCCAGCCGCGGTAGCTCAAACACCATCGACGCGGTCGAAATTCGTGGCTTTACCTCGGTGAATACTAATCAGTATCTGGATGGCATTAAATTACAGGGGGACAACTACTCTGAAGTCGCGATGGACCCTTACATGCTGGAGCGCGTAGAGCTGCTGCGCGGCCCGTCTTCCGTTTTATACGGTAAGAGCAATCCGGGTGGCGTCATTGCCATGGTCAGCAAGCGTCCAACTACCGAGCCGCTGCACGAAATCCAGTTCAAGATGGGCAACGATAACCTCTATCAAACCGGTTTCGACTTCAGTGACGCCATCGACGACGCGGGCGTTTGGTCCTATCGTTTGACCGGCGTGGCGCACAGCCAGGATTCACAGCAGGAGATGGCGAAAGAAAAACGCTATTCCATCGCGCCGTCGTTCAGCTGGCGTCCAGATGATAAAACCGAATTCACCTTCCTGAGCAACTTCCAGAACGACCCGTATCTGGGCTTCTATGGCTGGTTGCCGCGCCAGGGGACCGTGGTCCCTTATTACGATGCTGCGGGCAATGCGCACAAGCTGCCAACCAATTTCAACGACGGTGAAGCGGTCAACAAGATGTCGCGCAACCAAAAAATGGTGGGCTACAGCTTCAGTCATGAATTCAACGATACCTGGACCGTGCGCCAGAACCTGCGCTACACCAAGCTGCAAACGCAGTACATCGGTTTCTATGGTACGGGCTACACTGCACCGGGCACGCTTAACCGCGCCTATGTGCAGTCCAACGAGAACCTGAGCAACTTCGACGTGGACACGCAGGCGCAGGCTAAGTTTGCCACCGGCGCTGTCGATCATACGCTGCTGTTGGGCGTTGATTACATGCGCATGCGCAATGACATCGATGCGGACTACGGCACCGCGTCTGACCTGGATATGCTGGCCCCGCAGTATGGCAACGACAAGAGCAATCTTTACTACGCCTACAACATTTTGAATCGCCAGGAGCAAACCGGCCTGTATGCGCAGGATCAGGCAGAATGGGACCACTGGATCCTGACCGCAGGGCTTCGTTACGACATCGCTAAAACCTCAACGCTGACGCGTAGCACCAACGATACCGCGGCGATTACCGATCACCGATTCACCTGGCGCGGCGGTCTGAACTACCTGTTTGACAATGGAATTTCACCTTACTTTAGCTACAGTGAGTCGTTTGAACCGACCCCAGGCGCGACGGCCGATGCCAAGCCGTTCAAACCGTCCGTCGGCAAGCAGTATGAAGCTGGGGTAAAATACATCCCCAATGACCGTCCAATCAGCCTGACCGCCGCGGTCTATCAGCTGACAAAAGACAATAACCTGACTGCTGACCCTGTAAACCTAGGTTTCAGCGTACAGTCTGGCGTGATCCGTTCTCGCGGCGTCGAGCTGGAGGCCAAGGCGGCCGTTAATGCCAACGTTAACGTCACCGCGTCTTACACCTTCACCGACGCGAAATACACCCACGATTCGGAATATCAGGGTCAGCGTCCGGTTGAAGTGCCGCGCAACATGGCGTCACTGTGGGCCGATTATACCTTCCATGAGTCTGCGCTTAGCGGTCTTACGGTGGGTTCCGGTGTCCGTTACGTTGGCTCGACGTCCAGTTTCTACACCACTGGCGATAACACCAATAAACCTTTCAACGTGGCGAGCTATGCACTCGTTGATGCACTGGTGAAATACGATCTGGGACGTTTTGGCCTGCCGGGCTCCTCCGTCGGTGTCAATGTCAACAACCTGTTTAACCGCGAGTACGTTGCCAGCTGTTATCGCGACTATGCCTGCTACTGGGGATCTGACCGTCAAATCGTCGCGACGGCCACCTTCCGCTTCTAACGGGTTTTCTTCGTAAAACATAGCCGGGTACAGGCCAATGCCGTGCCCGGTTAACGTAACGATAGGCCACAAATGAAAACTGCCAATGTAGAACCACCACAGGGGCTTACCGACAGCGTTTATCGCCTCGATCGCGTAAGTTTCACCGTACCGGGACGCACCTTGCTGTCACCGCTTTCTCTAACCTTTCCGCAGGGGAAAGTCTGCGGGCTGATAGGCCACAACGGTTCCGGTAAATCTACACTGCTTAAGATGCTGGGCCGACACCAGCCTGCCACCTCCGGGCAGGTGCTGTTGAATGAAAAACCGGTCGAACGGTGGGAAAGCAAGGCCTTTGCCCGTCAGGTGGCGTACCTCCCGCAGCAGCTTCCCGCCGCAGAAGGCATGACGGTGCAAGAGCTGGTGGCTATCGGCCGCTACCCGTGGCACGGCGCTTTGGGGCGTTTTCGTTTGCAGGACAGAGAGAAGGTCGACGAGGCCATCGAACTGGTCGGGCTTAAGCCTTTTGCCCAACGTCTGGTTGACAGTCTCTCTGGCGGGGAACGTCAGCGCGCCTGGCTGGCGATGATGGTGGCACAGGATAGCCGCTGCCTGCTGCTCGACGAACCTACCTCCGCACTGGATATCGCTCATCAGGTTGAAGTACTGGCATTAATTCAACGCCTTAGTCACCAAAAAGGCCTCACCGTCATCGCCGTATTGCACGATATCAATATGGCCGCACGCTATTGCGATCGCCTGATGGCGTTGCGCGGCGGAGAGATGATTGCCGAGGGCAGCCCGATCGAGATGATGCAGGGGGACGTGCTGGAAAAAGTTTACGGCATTCCGATGGGAACGCTGCCTCATCCCGCAGGCGGAGCACCGGTCAGTTTTGTCTACTGAATCCGCTTCTTACTTGAAGCCGCAGCGGCGCTTTCTGCGCTCACTTACCCGAATCGCATACATGAGTAAGCGCATCGGGTTTCATTCACTTGCAATCTTGTTGCAACTCCAATTAATGTGCGGATTGGTCAGGAATGATTGATTTTAATAACTTATCCCGCCGTCGACTGTTACAGGCGATGGCGCTGGCTCCGCTGATGTTCGCTTTTCCTGCGTTGAGCGCCTCCCCGAATTCGTCAAAAGGTCATACCGACCTCGACCGTATCATTGCTCTCGAGTGGCTGCCTGTCGAACTGCTGATTGCACTCGGCGTTATGCCGATGGGCGTCGCGGATATCCATAACTACGGCCTATGGGTGAAAGAGCCGCAGCTTGCGCCGTCTGTCATTGAGATAGGGCAGCGCACCGCGCCCAATATGGAATTGATGCAACAGATGAATCCGTCGCTGTTGGTGATTTCTCAGGGCTATGGTCCGAAGGCCAGCCAGCTCGAGTTAATTGGCCCGGTGCTAAGCGTCACGGCCAACGATGGTTCGGGGCATCCGCTGCAACAGGCCATTCATTCGCTGAATAAACTGGCCGATTTTCTCGGTTTGCAGGACCGGGCCGAACGACATCTGGCGCAGTATCAGCAGGTGCTGACGCAGACTCGCGAGAGCCTGAAATCAGCCGCCGAACGGCCGGTGCTGTTGTTCTCGTTTCTTGATAAACGCCATGTGCTTATCTTTGGTGAAGGCAGTCTGTTGCAGGAGGTGATGAGCGACGTGGGACTGACCAACGCCTGGAACGGTGAGCGTAACTACTGGGGCAGCGTGACCGTTGGTATCGAGCGACTGGCGTCGATTAACAACGCTCGTGCCCTGTGCTTTGACCACGGCAGCGAAGGCATACTGGCCGAAGTGGCGAAAACCCCGCTGTGGCAGTCGCTGCCGTTTGTCCGTCAAAACCAGCTCAGCGTTGTGCCCGCCGTCTGGTTCTATGGTGCTACGCTTTGCGCCATGCGTTTTTGCCATATTTTATCGGCAACTCTTGGGAAGCCCGTATGAACCGCCGTTCCGTTAGCCAGACGCTGGTCCTGTTAATTTCGCTCACCTTTGTCTGTGCTTTGCTTAGTCTTTATAACCTGTATCAACAGCTGCCCTTCGCCCAGTGGCGCGAGGCGCTGTGGCAGCCAAATATCGATAATGTGGGTCAGATGCTGTTTCATTACAGCCTATTGCCGCGCTCTGCGGTGGCGCTGTTGGCCGGAGCCGGTCTCGGGCTGGCGGGCCTGCTGTTTCAGCAGGTGTTGCGTAATCCGCTCGCCGAACCCTCGACGCTCGGCGTCTCTGCCGGAGCGCAGCTTGGGCTGACGGTCGCGACGTTGTGGAGCTTGCCCGGTGGTGAAGTGACTCAGCAGTTCGCGGCGATGGCCGGAGCGATTGTGGTTGGCGGGCTGGTGTTTGGCATTGCCTGGGGCAAAAGAATGTCTCCGGTCACGCTTATCCTCGCGGGTCTGGTGGTTGGCCTTTACTGCGGCGCGGTGAGCAGTTTGTTGGGGTTATTTAACTATCAGCAGCTGCAAAGCCTGTACCTGTGGAGCACCGGTTCGCTTAACCAGCAGGACTGGAGCACGGCGGGTTTCCTGCTGCCGCGCGTGGTGGGGGTCTGGCTGCTGGCATTTGTGCTGCAACGCCCAATGACGCTTTTGGGGCTGGACGACGGCGTTGCCCGTAATCTGGGGTTAGGGCTGTCGGCGGCGCGGCTGGCAGTGCTCGGATTGGCCATTTTGCTCAGTGCCCAGTTGGTCAATGCGGTGGGAATTATCGGCTTTATTGGCCTTTTTGCGCCGCTGCTGGCAAAAATTCTCGGCGCGCGTCGCCTGAAATCGCGGTTGATTCTGGCTCCGCTGCTGGGTGCCTTGCTGCTGTGGCTTACCGACCAAATCGTCATGTGGCTGTCCGGCGTCTGGTTTGAGGTCTCGACCGGCGCAGCAACGGCGCTGGTTGGCGCGCCTATTCTACTGTGGCTGCTGCCGCGTCTGCGCACCCACGCCGTGCCGCCACCGATGAATCAGGGCGACCACATTCCCAAAGAACGTCAACATCTGCTGCGCTGGATGGTGCTGGCGGCCGGGCTAATGCTGGCAGGTCTTGTGGTGGCATTCTGCTTTGGGCGCAACGCACAGGGCTGGCACTGGTCGATGGGACATCCGCTCGATCTGCTGCTGCCGTGGCGTGGGCCGCGCATCTTTGCTGCACTGGCAGCGGGGGCAATGCTGGCGTCTTCCGGGGTGATAATCCAGAAGCTGACCGGTAACCCGATGGCCAGCCCGGAAGTCTTGGGGATTAGCTCCGGTGCCGCGTTTGGCGTGGTGATAATGCTGTTTCTGGTGCCTGGCGATGCCTTTGCATGGTTACTCCCGGCGGGGAGCCTCGGGGCCGGATTGACGCTGCTGGTTATCATGCTTATCTCGGGATTTCGTCAGTTCTCACCGGAGCGCATGCTGCTGACCGGCGTGGCGTTAAGCACCGCCTTCAACACTGTTCTGGTCCTGCTGTTGGCCAGCGGCGATCCGCGCATGGGTGACCTGCTGTCGTGGATATCTGGCTCGACCTATGCGGTGACGGCAGAACAGGCGTGGCGCACGGGCATCATTACTGTGATGTTGCTGCTGCTGGTGCCGCTGTGTCGCCGCTGGATGAGCATCTTGCCGCTCGGCGGTGTGACGGGGCGTTCGATGGGGGTGGCGTTGGTGCCCACCCGCATGGCGCTGCTGGCATTGGCGGCGGTCATGACCGCACTGGCGACGTTATCGGTAGGGCCGTTGAGCTTTATTGGGCTGATGGCTCCGCACATGGCGCGCATGCTCGGCTTCAGGCGGGCAATGGCTCAATGGATGGTGGCCAGCGTGTTGGGTGGGTTGCTGATGGTGCTGGCAGACTGGTGTGGACGAATGATTTTCTTCCCGAACCAGATCCCGGCCGGGCTGCTGGCGACCTTTATCGGCGCGCCATACTTTATCTATCTGCTGCGTAAACAGGCGTCATAAATCAGCATTAACTCAGCGCGTAATCAGAAAAAAATCAGGGCCGGCAGGGTATTAATCCCTTGCCGGCCCTGAATGCTAAGCGTAAAAGTAATTAAAGTTTAGCGAAGCTGCGGCGTGCTGCATCCAGAGTGTGCTGAATGTTTTCCTGGCTGTGAGCCAGAGACATAAAGCCAGCTTCAAACGCTGACGGTGCCAGATAAACGCCTTCTTCCAGCATCAGGTGGAAGAACTTTTTGAAACGCTCAACGTTTGACTGCATCACGTCCTGATAAGAAGTGACGGCCTCCAGCTCGGTGAAGAACAGGCCAAACATGCCGCCGACGTGGTTAACCACAAACGGAATATTTTCGGCCGCCGCCGCCGCCTTCAGGCCTTCGGCAAGCTGAGTGGTCAGCTCGGTCAGTTTCTGGTGAACGCCAGGCTGAGAAACCTCGGTCAGACAGGCCAGACCGGCTGCCATGGCGATAGGGTTACCGGACAGCGTACCTGCCTGATAAACCGGGCCGGTCGGTGCCAGCGCCTGCATGACTTCATGACGACCGCCGAACGCGCCCACCGGCATACCGCCGCCGATGATTTTACCCAGGCAGGTCAGGTCAGGCTTCACGCCGTAGTATTCCTGAGCGCCGCCCAGCGCCACGCGGAAGCCGGTCATCACTTCATCGATGATAAGCAGTGCGCCAAACTCGTCACACAGGGCACGCAGGCCGGGCAGGAACTCAGGCAGTGGCGGCACGCAGTTCATGTTGCCTGCGACCGGTTCAACGATGATACAGGCCACGTCGTCCGGATATTGTTCAAACACCGCACGGACAGAATCCAAATCGTTATAGGTACAGGTCAGCGTGTGCTTGGCGAAGTCAGCAGGCACGCCCGGTGAGTTCGGCTGGCCTAGCGTGAGTGCGCCAGAACCGGCTTTTACCAGCAGGCAGTCAGCGTGACCATGATAGCAGCCTTCAAACTTGATGATTTTGTCACGATGGGTGAAACCGCGTGCCAGACGAATAGCGCTCATGGTGGCCTCAGTACCGGAGTTCACCATGCGAACCATGTCCATGCTTGGCACCAGTTCAGTGACCAGACTGGCCATTTTGACTTCCATCTCGGTCGGCGCGCCGAAGCTTAGGCCGCGCTGCGCCGCTTCGATAACCGCATCGCGGATAGTGGCATTGTTATGACCCAGCACCATCGGACCCCATGAGCCCACGTAGTCGATATAAGCCTTACCGTCCGCGTCATATAAAAATGCACCGTCAGCGCGTTCGATGAACAGTGGAACACCGCCCACGCCGTTAAACGCGCGCACCGGCGAGTTCACGCCCCCGGGGATCAGCGTTTGTGCTTGGGTAAATAGACTTTCTGACTTACTCATTGAGAGGCTCCTGGATTTTTGTGCAGCCAGATACGGGCTGTACGAGCAAAATTAGTCATGTGAAAAAGCCGCTTCGCGGGCGACCTTGCGATAGGCTCTATTCTAGAGAACATGGCGTCGTTATGAAATGTTTGCAGGTGAGCAATTCGGTTAAGAAAGATATTATGCATCTTCAAATCATGATTTGTATGATTAAATCTTTACCCCGAATCCTTTTGCCAATCACTGAAAAGAGCACCATGAGCGAATCTTTAGACCCGAGGCCCGCCGCAGCTGGCCTTCCGACCCGCAGACGCCCTAGCGAAGTTCTGCGTCAGTTTTTGCGTCGCGACAAGACGCCGGTGGCTATCCTTATCGTCGCGGCACTGGTGGGTATCGTCGCGGGCCTGCTCGGCGTGGCCTTCGAAAAGGCCGTCGATTGGGTGCAGCACGTCAGGCTCTCCGGGCTTGGCACGGTCAGCGGACACGTCTGGTTGCTTTGGCCATTGACCTTTATCGTCTCGGCGCTGCTGGCAATGGTCGGCTACTATTTGGTGCGGCGTTTCGCGCCGGAGGCCAGCGGGTCGGGCATTCCCGAGATTGAGGGGGCGCTGGAAGAACTGCGACCGGTTCGCTGGTGGCGAGTGATTCCGGTGAAGTTTGTGGGAGGCATGGGCACGCTCGGCGCAGGCATGGTGCTTGGGCGAGAAGGGCCAACGGTGCAGATGGGCGCTAACCTCGGCAAAATGCTGGCGGACATTTTCCGCATGCGCAGCGCCGAAGCGAGGCACACGCTGTTGGCCACCGGCGCAGCGGCCGGGCTTTCCGCCGCCTTCAACGCACCGCTCGCCGGGATCCTGTTTATTATCGAAGAGATGCGCCTGCAGTTTCGCTATAGCCTGATTTCGGTTAAAGCGGTGTTTATCGGCGTTATCATGTCGAGCATCGTTTATCGGTTATTTAACGGCGAGAGGGCGGTGATTAACGTCGGCGTGCTTGCGAATGTCTCGCTGCAAACCTTCTGGCTTTATCTGGTGCTGGGGATGGTGTTTGGTATCGTCGGCGTCCTTTTTAACGCGCTGATTTTCCGTATGCAGGACCTGTTTGCCCGCCTGCACGGAGGGCGTTTGCCGACTATCCTGCTGATTGGCGGTTTGCTTGGCGGCATGTGTGGCCTGCTGGGGCTCATCAAACCTGAGGCGGCGGGCGGTGGCTTTGGCCTGATCCCCCTGGCCGCTGCGGGGACTTATTCGCTCGGCGCGCTGCTGTTTATTTTCATTGCTCGCGTCGTGACGACCCTGCTGTGCTTCTCTTCGGGTGCACCCGGCGGTATTTTTGCGCCGATGCTGGCGCTCGGCACCTTGCTCGGTACCGCATTTGGCATGGCCGCGGCGGCGATGTTCCCAGAATACGGCATTCAACCCGGTACCTTTGCGATTGCGGGCATGGGGGCTCTGTTTGCGGCGACGGTACGTGCACCGCTGACCGGTATCGTTCTGGTGCTCGAGATGACTGAAAATTATCAGCTGATCCTGCCCATGATTATTACCTGTCTTGGCGCAACGCTGCTGGCGCAGTTTCTTGGCGGTAAACCCTTGTATTCTGCTTTGTTAACCCGCACTTTACAGAAGCAGGAACGCGAGCAGGCTGAGCAGGCCGCACGTACGGCGTCGCAGAGCAGTGAGAGCACGGTTTCACAAAAATAACCGCAAAAATTAGCGGGACGGCGTGACGAAAACGGCTCATACTTGAATCTGAGATACATGTATAAGATAATCAGTTCATTATTCAGACAGTCAATCCGGCGGCCTGAACAGAATTCGGATTGGGAGTGAAAACATGAGTGAACCCATTTTAAGTGAGCCAACCGTAGACGAACCACCGATGGCGCTGCCGTTGCAGTTTACTGACGCTGCAGCCCGTAAGGTCAAGAATCTGGTGGCCGATGAAGAAAACCCTGAGCTGAAGCTGCGTGTATACATCACCGGCGGCGGTTGCAGCGGTTTCCAATATGGCTTCACCTTTGACGACAAAGTCAATGACGGTGATATGACCATCGAGAAATCCGGCGTTGCGCTGGTCGTTGACCCAATGAGCCTGCAATATCTGGTCGGCGGCGAAGTGGATTATACCGAAGGGCTGGAAGGTTCGCGCTTCGTGGTGACTAACCCGAACGCTAAAACCACCTGCGGTTGTGGTTCATCCTTCAGCATCTGATGCTGCTGCGGTGAGAAAGAATTGAAAAGCCCTGTGCATTTGCACGGGGCTTTTTTTATGGCTCAACGCTTGAGTGCGTCAATCTCCGAACACAGCTGCTGCGCGGCAAGCAGGATGCGGGGACCCGCGCGGTTGAACCAGTCGGCGTTAACCGCGAGAAGCGGCACCTGCAGCTGACCTTGCCAAAAATGATTGATTTCGGCCTGCTGCTGCGCGGTACCGGGGAAAATTATCGCCTTTGGCGCGCGACTCAGTACCTGCTCGCGGCTGACCTGCGGCCAGGGCGCGGGGCTATCGGCAAAGATATTTTCTGCGCCGCACAGGCTGACAATCTGACTCTGTAGGGTATGACCTGAACTGGTAAAAAGTGGCTGAGTAGAGAACTGGATAAACACCGGCACAGCAGCGTGCTCAGGATGTTGCGCCTTCAATTGCTGTAGCCGTTGCCGCATCTGACGGGCCGCTGCATGGCCGTTTTCAGGCTCGCGGCTATAGTCTGCAAGCTTGTCCAGCGCGTCGGCGACTTGCTCCACGCTTTGCGGATCCAGATAGACGACTTTGACGCCCAGCGAAGCCAGTTGATCCAGCGGCCGCTGCGGATTCCCGCCTCGCCACGCCAGCACCAGATCGGGTTTTAGCCTTAGAATGCGTTCGACGTTAATCCCTTGCCAGTTGGCAACTTGCTCTATCTTCTGTGCTGCAGGGGGGAAATCGGAATAGGCGCTGACGCCCACCAGCTTATCGCCGAGTCCGGCGGCATAGGCCAGCTCGGTCAAGTTGGGCGCGAGGCTGACCACGCGCTCGGCAACCTGCGCCGTCGCCGCCAACGGCAGCCACAGCGCGATAAGCAGGAGAAGCCTAAGCACGAGGCTGGATTACTCCGCAGCCAGCGCTTTCAGCATGGCGTCAACCATCAGGGTTGACTGCTCGGCGGCGACCACCAGGAACTCTTCAAAGCTCAGGTGTGATTCGCTGTCGGCGACGTCGGAGATGGCGCGCACGACTACGAACGGTGTACCGAACAGGTGGCACACGTGGCCTACGGCAGCGGCTTCCATTTCTACGGCTGCCACGTTTGGGAAGGTATTGCGAATGCGCGCCAGCGGTTCTGCGCCGTTGATGAAGGCATCGCCACTGCAAACCAGCCCGCGCACAGCGTTCAGTTTCAGACCGGTGAGGCATTCTTCGGCCAGTTTGATCAGTTTGGCATCAGCCACAAAAGACGGAGGGCAACCTGCCATCTGGCCCGGCTCGTAACCAAAAGCGGTGACGTCGGCGTCGTGATAGCGAACCTCTTCGGAAACCACAATGTCGCCCACTTTCAGCGTCTTGGCGAGGCCACCGGCGGAACCCGTATTGATGACCACGTCGGGCTTGCAGTGTTCCAGCAGCAGGGTGGTCCCCATAGCTGCCGAGACCTTGCCAATGCCAGATTTCAGCAGCGCCACGTCTACGCCGTTCAGCTGTCCGGTATAGATTTCGCAGCCAGCACGTTGCAGGGTTTGACGGTTTTCGATTTTGTCGCGCAGAAGGGTAACTTCTTGTTCCATTGCGCCAATGATGCCTACTTTCATAGTGAATACTCGCAGATGATAAAAATTTCCCCATCATCATTCAGATGCAGGGCATGTTGGACACGGCCTCGATGAATGCGGCATAGTCTATCATGGCTAAAGGCAAGAAATAATGCGTTTACTGCCTGCAACAAGGCTCAGGATTAACGGAAGAAGTGACTGATAAGGTAGGAAATCATGTCTGGGATCGATTTTAAAACGAAATTCAACTTCCAACGTCCTTTTAGTCCACCGATAGAAGCCGGTGATGAATACGATGTGATCCGCCAGTTTGAAAGCGATCGCGGACGGATCATCAACTCCGCCGCCATTCGGCGTCTGCAGCAGAAGACTCAGGTTTTCCCGCTCGAGAAAAACGCCGCGGTGCGCAGTCGCCTGACGCACTCGATGGAGGTGCAGCAGGTGGGGCGACACATCGCCAAAGAGGTGCTGCATCGTCTGCGTAAAGCGGGGCGTATCGAGAGCCTTGGCCTTACGGAGTCCACCGATCCCTTTGAAAGCGTGGTCGAAATGGCCTGTCTGATGCACGATATCGGCAATCCGCCGTTCGGTCATTTTGGCGAATCCGCTATCAATAACTGGTTCGCGAAACGCATGGATACCGCCAGCATCGAGAGCGGGGGGGCGGCGTTCGAAAGCTGCCGCCCCGGTTTTCTGTGCCTCGATGGGCAAGACGCCGAGCTGGACACCTTGCGTAAAAAGGTGCGCGTCGATCTCTGCCATTTTGACGGCAACGCGCAGGCTATCCGCCTGGTGTTTGCGCTGCTAAAACTCAATCTTACCTACAGCCAGAGCGCCTGCATCCTCAAGTACACCCGGCCCGCCTATTGGTCGGGTAAACCTCTCGACGAATTCAGCTACCTGATGAAGAAACCTGGATTCTATCTTTCCGAAGAGCCGTTCATTCGCCGTCTGCGCGATGAGCTGGATCTCGGTGAATTTCATCGTTACCCACTGACCTACATCATGGAAGCGGCCGACGATATTTCCTACTGTATCGCTGACCTTGAGGACGCCGTCGAGAAGGATATCTTCACCGTCGAGCAGCTTTATCAGCACCTTAAGCGCGAGTGGAAAGACCAACAGCCGGGCGATCTGTTCGAAAGCGTGGTCGATACCGCCTATCAGAAAATGGATCGCGCCAAAACGTTCCGCAATCCGGTGGATTACTTCTTTATGGAGCTGCGGGTGCAGACGGTGAAGCAGTTGGTCCCGCATGCTGCGAAGCGATTTATAAGTAATTTATCGTCAATATATTCAGGAACCTTCAATCAGGCTTTACTTGAAGATGACAGCCAGTCTAACCGGCTGCTGGAAATATATAAAAGCGTGGCGCGTAAGCATGTTTTCAACCACTATGAAGTGGAGGAACTTGAGTTGCAGGGTTATCGAGTCATTAGCGGGCTATTGGATATTTACAGTCCGCTGCTGGATATGCCGTTGGCCGAGTTTACCCAACTGGTGGAAGAGGACACGCATCGCGACTATCTTATTGAAACTAGGCTGTTTCATAAGCTTTCTTCCAAGCATCGTCTGGCCTACAGCGAAGCCATCGCGAAATTAGCCGACGCCTCCGAGGCGCAGCGACAGGTGAGCGAATATTATTTCCGCGCGCGAATGATCCAAGATTATATCAGCGGCATGACGGACCTCTACGCCTACGATGAATATCGCCGACTGATGGCAGCCGAATAATTCGCGGGGATATTAGCCGATTTAAGTGAAATTATTTCGAGCAATCCCTTGGTTAAAAAGTAGGCTTTTGTAAATATCGACAATATTTTTTTACTATTGTCAGATCGACGAAGATGAACTTCGGGTTATTAATAAAATCTCAGTAACGACTACCTGGCAAAGTGGCAAAGACTTGTCGCCACCATATAAATTAAAGAGATTTCTTCTGATGAAAAAAACTACTCTATTCTTGAGCGCTCTGGCGTTAAGTGTTGGTATGGCTGTAGCGCCTGTTTCATCGGCATTGGCTGCAGAGACGGCTTCTTCCAGCACCACTCAGGTTCCTAGCCTGGCACCGATGTTGGAAAAAGTGATGCCTTCGGTTGTCAGCATCAACATCGACGGTAGTGCACCGGTAAAAACTCCTCGCATGGGACAACAGTTTCAGCAGTTCTTTGGTGAGAATTCACCGCTTTGCCAGGATGGTTCACCCTTCCAGGGTTCACCTGTCTGCCAGCAGGGCGGTGCAGGTGGCGATGACGGCAGCGACGACGGCCAGCAGCAAGCCCCTGAAAAACAGGCCTTCCAGGCGCTGGGTTCTGGCGTAATCATTGACGCGGCTAAAGGCTATGTGGTGACCAATAACCACGTAGTGGATAACGCCAACAAAATCACCGTTGTGCTTAACGATGGCCGTCGCTACAACGCGAAGGTGATCGGTAAGGATCCGCAGTCTGACATCGCGGTTATCCAGCTGATCGACGCTAAAAATCTGACGGCGATTAAATTTGCCGACTCCGAGCAGCTGCGCGTGGGTGACTACACCGTAGCCATCGGTAACCCTTACGGTCTGGGCGAAACCGCGACCTCGGGGATTGTTTCCGCGCTGGGCCGCAGTGGCCTGAACATCGAGAACTACGAGAACTTCATTCAGACTGACGCCGCAATTAACCGCGGTAACTCCGGTGGCGCGCTGGTGAACCTGAACGGTGAACTGATCGGGATGAACACCGCTATTCTGGCACCGGACGGTGGCAACATCGGTATCGGTTTTGCTATTCCAAGCAACATGGTGCAAAACCTGGCGAAACAGATGATTCAGTACGGTCAGGTTAAACGCGCCGAGCTGGGCATCATGGGTACCGAGCTGAACCCTGAACTGGCGAAAGCCATGAAAGTTGACGCCGATCGCGGGGCCTTTATCAGTCAGGTTCTGCCGAAGTCTGCTGCCGAGAAAGCCGGCATCAAGGCGGGCGACGTGATTGTCAGCATGAACGGCAAGCCTATTAGAAGCTTTGCTTCGTTCCGTGCTGATGTCGGCACCATGGCGGTTGGGAGCAAAATTACCATCGGCCTGCTGCGCGACGGCAAACCGCTTAACGTTGACGTCACTCTGCAACAGAGCTCTCAGCCTGCACAGGTTGCTTCAGCCACGGTTTACACCGGTATTGAAGGTGCTGAACTGAGCAACAGCGACGTTAACGGCCAGAAAGGCGTTAAAGTGGATAACGTGAAACCGGGTTCCACCGCGGCACGTGTCGGATTGAAAAAAGGCGATATTATCCACGGCGTTAACCAGCAACAGGTCAATAATCTGGGCGATTTGCGCAAAATTCTGGACAGTAAACCGGGTGTACTGGCGCTGGATATTCAGCGCGGCGACAGCCAGATTTATCTGCTGGCACAATAAGCGTTGGCGCATCGCGCGCCAGCTTGACCTCGCGTCGACAGTGAAGAAAAAGCAGGCAGACTTCGGTCTGCCTTTTCTTTATCCCCGCAAACTGTGATGTCACTCCCAACTCTGAACGGATCCCCGGCGCTTTGTGCGTTTGCACAATGTATGACGCCGCTCGACTGCGTATTCTGATTAAAATAATTAAAACGAACAGGAGCAGCAGGAAGATGGCGGCCTATCACTTTGATTCCAAGCTGGCGCAGCAGATAGTCGCCCGCACGATGCAGATTATCGACAGCAACGTCAACGTTATGGACGCCAGAGGGAAAATCATCGGCAGCGGCGACGAGCAGCGTCTGGGGGAATTGCATGAGGGGGCGCTGCTGTGCATTTCACAGGAACGTGTGGTGGATATTGATGAAGGTGTCGCCCGGCATCTGCACGGCGTCAGACCGGGGATCAATCTGCCAATGCGCATCGACGGGCAGATAGTGGGCGTCATCGGGCTGACAGGCAACCCTACGCAGCTGAGGCAGTACGGCGAACTGGTGTGTATGACCGCCGAGATGATGCTGGAGCAGGCGCGCTTGCTGCACATGTTGGCGCAAGACAGCCGACTGCGTGAGGAGCTGGTGCTCAACCTCATTCGCATGGATGAGCTCTCTCCGGCGCTGATGGAGTGGGCGCAACGGCTGGGGATTGATATTCACAAGCCGCGCGTGGTGGCGGTCGTTGAGGTCGACAGCGGCCAGCTCGGCGTAGACAGCGCGATGGCCGAACTTCAGCAGCTCCAGCAGCTGTTAACCACGCCCGAACGCGACAACCTGATTGCCATCGTCTCGCTGACAGAAATGGTGGTACTCAAGCCTGCTCTTAACAGCTATGACCGATGGGACCCCGAGTCGCATCGCCAGCGGGTGGAGCATTTGATGTCGCGAATGACCGAGAACGGTCGGCTGCGGATCCGAATCTCACTGGGCAACTTTTTCACCGGACCGGGCAGCATCGCGCGCTCTTATCGCACCGCGAAAACCACCATGGCCGTCGGCAAGCAGCGTATGCCCGATAAGCGCAGCTACTTCTATCAGGATCTCATTCTTCCGGTTCTGCTCGACAGTCTGCGCGGCGGCTGGCAGGCCGATGAGCTGGTACGTCCGTTGGCGCGCCTGAAAGCGACCGATACCAACGGACTGCTTCGCCGTACCCTGGCGGCGTGGTTCACCCACAACGTGCAGCCTACGGCCACCTCGAAGGCGTTATACATTCACCGTAACACCCTGGAGTATCGGCTTAATCGCATCTCGGAACTGACGGGGCTGGATCTGGGCAACTTCGACGATCGTCTTCTGCTGTATGTCGCCCTGCAACTCGACGAAGAGCACTGATCGAAAACTCATAAACAGCGTCTCATCAACAAGGTATTTATTATAAGGATCCTCGCAGCGACGAGGAGTATTAATAAATAATGGCAGTCTGAGCCTTGGCTGCGGGAATTTAATAATGTGATATTAATCACAATTGAATTTCTTCGCCGTTTAGCCTTATTTTCCTATAACCCACCGACTTTTCGACCCACTATTTTTTCGTGACATAACTCGCAGCCGATTGTGCAGTTGCAGCAATTTAATTCACCTGACCGCTTTAAGCTTGGCGATTTGCCTAGTGAGGCGCGTAAACCTTGCCCCTATACTGATTATCTCAGTCATTGTTCGATAATGAACTTTCTAATAAGAATGACGTTTTCATTAATTACATGACGCCTTGTTCAGTATGAGTTTTATTCTGACACCCTGCATTTTTTCTTCATCAGAATAAGCTTTGCATCCTCCCTCTCTTTGGAGAACACCATGGTGACTTTCAGCTCGGCGGAGAGTATGACCAAAAACAGAACTAACGCTCGCTACTGGATAGTGGTGATGTTGTTTATTGTGACATCATTCAATTATGGCGATCGAGCAACGCTTTCTATTGCCGGTTCGGCGATGGCGAAAGATATTGGGCTCGATTCGGTAGGAATGGGTTATATCTTTTCTGCATTTTCCTGGGCCTATGTAATTGGACAGATTCCCGGCGGCTGGCTGCTGGATAAGTTTGGATCTAAAAAGGTTTATTTCTACAGCATCTTTATCTGGTCGTTATTTACCCTGTTGCAAGGGTTTGTCGATATCTTCCACGGTTTTGGCATCGTCGTCGCACTGTTTGCACTGCGTTTTCTGGTCGGTCTGGCCGAGTCTCCGTCTTTCCCGGGCAATAGCCGCATTGTTGCTGCCTGGTTCCCGGCACAGGAGCGCGGCACCGCCGTGTCTATTTTCAACTCCGCCCAATACTTCGCGACGGTTATTTTCGCCCCGATCATGGGGTGGCTCACCTCTGAAGTCGGCTGGTCGCACGTGTTTTTCTTCATGGGCGGCCTGGGGATCGTGCTGAGCTTTATCTGGCTGAAGGTCATTTACGATCCTAAAGATCATCCCAGGGCTAATCAGGCCGAGCTGGATTATATCGAGGCCGGTGGGGGACTGATCAATATGGATCATAAGGAAAACAAGGGCGGAAAGGTCATCGGTAAAGGCAGTAAAACCCAACAGATCAAGCAGCTGCTTTCCTCACGCATGATGATCGGCATTTACCTCGGGCAGTACTGCATTAATGCGCTGACCTACTTTTTCATTACCTGGTTTCCTATTTATCTGGTGCAGGAAAAAGGGATGTCGATCCTCAAGGCCGGGATGGTGGCCTCGATTCCGGCGATTATGGGATTCCTCGGCGGTATTCTCGGCGGCATTATTTCGGATTACCTGATGCGCCGCACCCAATCACTCACCTTTGCCCGCAAGTTCCCCATCGTGCTCGGTATGCTGCTCTCTATGTCGATGATCGTTTGCAACTATGTCTCAACAGAATGGGTGGTGGTTGCCGTCATGGCCGCGGCATTCTTCGGGAAAGGCATTGGGGCTTTGGGCTGGGCGGTGCTAGCCGATACCGCACCGAAAGAAATCAGCGGCCTCAGCGGCGGTTTATTCAACATGTGCGGCAACATCTCCGGCATCGTGACGCCGATTGCCATCGGTTACATCATCGCGGCGACCGGCTCGTTCAATGGCGCATTGGTTTATGTGGCGCTCCACGCGCTGGTGGCGGTGGTCAGCTTCCTGTTCATCGTGCAAAAAATCGAACGTATCGAACTCAAGGCTTACTGAGATTGACGGATTTCATTTTTAACGTGCCGACTTAACGCGGAAGGAAATCATGATGAGTACACAAAGTTCACCCATTATTACCGACATGCAGGTCATTCCGGTCGCCGGTCATGACAGCATGCTGTTGAATATTGGAGGTGCGCACGGTGCCTTTTTCACCCGTAATATCGTTATCCTGAAAGACAGTGCGGGCAACACCGGAGTGGGGGAAGCCCCCGGTGGCGAAGTCATTTATAACACCCTGATGGATGCGGTGGCACAGGTTAAGGGCAAGGAGCTGGCGCGCATGAACAGCCTGGTTCATGCGATCCACGTCGGCAATCAGTCCTCGGATTTTGACTCCTTCGGCAAAGGGGCCTGGACCTTTGAGCTTCGCGTGAATGCCGTGGCGGCACTCGAGGCGGCATTGCTTGATCTGATGGGCCAGTTCCTCGGCGTGCCGGTGGTTGAACTGCTCGGGCCTGGCAAACAGCGCGATGAAGTGACCGTACTGGGCTATCTGTTTTACGTCGGCGATCGCGAGAAAACCGACCTGCCTTATCAGGGCGGTGAAGGACCGAAGGACGCCTGGTATCACCTGCGTCATCAAAAGGCGATGGACAGTGCGGCGATTGTCCGTCTCGGCGAGGCGGCGCAGGCGCGCTACGGTTTCAAAGACTTCAAACTCAAGGGCGGCGTACTGCGGGGTGAACAGGAGATAGAGGCGGTTACCGAACTGCATAAACGTTTCCCGGATGCGCGGATTACCGTCGATCCGAACGGCGCCTGGCTGCTCGATGAGGCCATTAGTCTGTGTAAAAACATGCGGGGGATTCTGACTTACGCCGAGGATCCGTGCGGTGCGGAGCAAGGTTTCTCCGGGCGTGAGGTGATGGCAGAGTTTCGTCGTGCAACCGGACTGCCGGTGGCGACCAATATGATAGCCACCAACTGGCGCGAGATGCAGCACGCGGTGATGCTGCAATCCGTCGATATTCCATTAGCCGATCCCCATTTCTGGACCATGCAGGGTGCGGTTCGCGTGGCACAACTTTGCAACGACTGGGGCCTGACCTGGGGCTGCCATTCTAATAATCATTTCGATATCTCGCTGGCAATGTTCACCCACGTCGGGGCCGCTGCACCCGGTAAACCGACGGCAATCGACACCCACTGGATTTGGCAGGAAGGTAACCAGCGACTGACCAAAGAGCCGTTACAAATCGTTAACGGCAAAATCAAAGTGCCCGAAAAACCGGGACTCGGCGTCGAAATAGACATGGATAGAATCCATCAGGCCCATGATTTACATAAAAAACTGCCGAGCGGTGCACGTAACGATGCGGCCTCAATGCAGTACCTCGTTCCCGACTGGAAATTCGACCGTAAACGCCCGGCGTTTGGTCGTTAAATAGGAGCCGTTATGTCTTCACCTAAAATCGTTTCGATGCAGGTCGTACCCGTTGCCGGACACGACAGTATGTTGCTCAACCTAAGCGGCGCCCATTCGCCGTTCTTCACGCGTAATATTTTGATTCTAAAAGATAACGACGGTCACACTGGCGTTGGCGAAGTGCCCGGTGGGGAGAAGATTCGCCAGACGCTGGCGGATGCAGAACCGCTGGTGGTCGGCAAAACGCTGGGGGAATACAAGAATGTGATGAACGCGGTGCGCCGTGAGTTTGCTGACCGTGATGCTTCCGGACGTGGCCTGCAAACCTTCGACCTGCGTACTACGATTCACGTGGTGACGGCGATTGAAGCCGCGATGCTTGACCTGCTCGGCCAGCACCTTGGCGTTACCGTCGCCTCGCTGCTGGGAGACGGACAGCAGCGCGATTCCGTCGAAATACTGGGCTATCTGTTCTACGTCGGCAATCCGGATAAAACGTCGTTGCCGTATCAGCGCGAAAAAGATCAGCGCAACGACTGGTATCGTCTGCGTCACGAGGAGGCGTTAACGCCTGAAAGCGTGGTACGTCTGGCCGAGGCGGCCTATGAGCAATACGGTTTTAACGATTTCAAACTCAAGGGAGGCGTCCTTAGAGGCAGCGAAGAGGCCGAGGCGGTGACTGCGCTGGCACAGCGCTTTCCGCAGGCGCGCATTACGCTGGATCCCAACGGGGCCTGGTCTCTTGATGAGGCGATCGGCCTGGGCAAACAGCTGCGTAATGTGCTGGCTTACGCCGAGGATCCTTGTGGTGCAGAACAGGGCTTTTCGGGCCGTGAGATCATGGCCGAATTCCGTCAGGCAACCGGACTGCCTACCGCGACCAATATGATAGCCACCGACTGGCGGCAGATGGGGCATACCATTCAGCTCAAATCGGTCGATATCCCGCTGGCGGATCCTCATTTCTGGACCCTGCAGGGATCGGTTCGCGTAGCGCAGATGTGCCACGAGTGGGGGCTGACGTGGGGATCGCACTCCAATAATCACTTTGATATTTCGCTGGCGATGTTTACGCACGTGGCCGCCGCGGCACCGGGCAAAATAACCGCTATTGATACGCATTGGATCTGGCAGGAAGGCAATCAGAGCCTGACCAAAGAGCCGTTGCAGATTAAGGGCGGCAGGGTGAAAGTGCCGGAACGCGCGGGGCTGGGCGTTGAGATTGATGCCGATCGACTGATGAAGGCGCACGAGCTTTATAAAAACATGGGCTTGGGCGCGCGGGATGACGCGGTGGGCATGCAATTCTTGGTGCCAAACTGGACGTTTGATCCTAAAAAGCCCTGCCTGGTGCGTTAAGGGCGCCGCGCTAGACTCTGCGCGCGCATCCTGGAAGGTCAAGGTCTAAAGCACGCGGCTTCTGGGCGGTCTAGGCCGCCCAGTGAGCGAAGCGCATGTTTTTTAACTTGAAGCGTTTAAAGCGCTTAAAAAGATGACTCGATTTATAAAAATCGTCGTCACTACGTGACAGGCGCTGGGTTAAACACCGCGAGGGCATTATGGAGCCCCCATTGATCTGACCAGGTTTTCTTACGCCCGCTGGCGATATCCAGAATAAAGTGAAACAGCTCCCAGCCGACGTCCTCAATGGATGCATCACCGGTGGCGATAGTGCCGGCGTTGATGTCAATCAGATCAAACCAGCGGTTGGCGAGCGTGGTGCGAGTCGCCATTTTTATTACCGGCACCGCCGTCAGTCCGTAAGGCGTGCCGCGTCCGGTAGTGAAAACCTGCACGGTAATACCCGAGGCAACCTGCTGCGTTCCGCACACAAAATCACTGGCTGGGGTGGCGGCATAGATTAGCCCACGTCGGGTGGGTCGCTGTCCCGGTGATAGCACCTCGACAATAGCGCTGGTCCCCGACTTGGCAATCGAGCCGAGGGCTTTTTCGACCACGTTGGCAAGGCCCCCTTTCTTGTTGCCCGGAGACGGGTTGGCGCTGCGGTCGGTCATACCGGTAGCAAGATAATTGTCGTACCACGCCATCTCCTCAAGCAACCGTCTGCCGACCTGTTCGTCGACCACGCGCGGCGTGAGCAGGTGAATCGCATCGCGCACCTCGGTGACTTCAGAGAACATCACCGTTGCGCCACAGCGTACCAGCAGGTCTGAGGCGAAACCGACGGCAGGATTGGCGGTCACGCCCGAGAAGGCGTCGCTGCCGCCGCATTGGGTGCCCACCACTAAATCGGACGCCGGACAGCTTTCCCGCTGACGTTTGTTGAGGCGCTGTAGGTGAAAGTCGGCCACGGTAAGAATATCGTCGACCATCGACTGAAATCCCACGTGCTGTTCGTCCTGTAGGCGGACCACCTTCGCGTCATCGAGAGAAATGGCCTGCACGTCGGACGTTCCCAGCAGCAGTTTTTCCGGCTGCAGCTTCTCACAGCCCAGACCAACCACCATGACTTCGCCGCCGAAATTCGGATTCAGGGCCAAATTGTGAATAGTACGGATGGGCACCACGGCAGCGGGCGCATTGATAGCCACGCCGCAGCCGTAAAGGTGATTGAGGCCGACGACACCGTCGACGTTGGGGTATTTGGGCAGCAGACAGCGTTCGATAATCTTGACCACGTAATCCACCACGCCAGCCACACAGTGCACGCTGGTAGTGATGCCGAGCAGATTTTTAGTGCCTACGCTGCCGTCGGCGTTTCTGTAGCCTTCAAAGGTGTATCCCTCGAGCGGCGGCAGCGGTGCAGGGACTCGGGTGGCAAGCGGCAGACTCTCGAGCGTGGGGGCCTGCGGCAGCGCGACCACTGATTCGTCAATCCAGCCACCTTCGGGGATGTCGCGCAGGGCGTAGCCAATCACCTCGCCGTAGCGAACAATATCTTCGCCCTGCAGAATTTTGTTTAGCGCCACTTTGTGGCCCTGCGGAATATGTTCCACCAGCACAAGACCGGAAGCGAACGCGGTACCGGCCGGCAGGCCGTTGTCGTTAACAATGATGGCAACGTTGTCGTCCTGATGGACTTTGATATACAAGGCCTCGGTGGCCTGCTCTTTTTTACGCGACATAAACGGCTCCGGTAAGCAATGCGGCGACTATCCACCCATGACCAGAAATTATACGCAAAGCCACTGCATTGCTCATTGTGCAACTGAACAGCTTTGCGCAGCTTAAAAGCGCTTTTATCTGGCAAATGTGTGAGCGAACGTGACGTTAATCACCGTTTTTAGAGGGCGTTGCTATCCCGCTGAAAGAGTGTGATTCCTGTCCCATGCCCATGTGGTTATGCTAAAAAATTGCCGGTAACTCGCGGGGATCCTTGGGCGCTTGCACAGTGTTATTTTGGCCTGCGCTTTTTATACTGAATTAACTTTTGAATGGCTGCATCAGCGACGCAGGCCGTGTCCGCATTTGTCGACCCCCATAATTGAGGTTCCGTATGAGTAATCAAATGATTCCAAACCGTTTCCGTCAGGACCTGTTGGCGGGAAAAACCTTGATAGGTTGCTGGTCTGCCTTGTCCAATCCCATCTCGACCGAGGTGCTGGGACTGGCCGGATTCGACTGGTTGCTGCTCGACGGCGAACATGCGCCGAACGATATTTCCAGCTTCGTGGTGCAGCTCATGGCACTGAAGGACAGCCGCAGTGCGCCGGTTGTCAGGCCGCCGACCAATGAGCCGGTGATTATCAAGCGTCTGCTGGATATCGGCTTCGCCAACCTGCTTATCCCGTTCGTCGAAACCCAGGCTCAGGCCGAGCTGGCGGTGGCCTCAACGCGCTATCCACCGGCGGGGATTCGCGGCGTATCCGTCTCCCATCGCGGCAACATGTTTGGGACCGTGCCGGACTATCTGGCGCAGGCGAACGACCACATCAGCGTCATCGTGCAGATTGAGAGCCAACGGGGCGTCGACAATATAGACGCCATTACCGCCGTCGAAGGTGTTGACTGTATTTTTGTCGGCCCGAGCGACCTGGCGGCGGGGCTGGGGCATTTAGGCAATGCCGGTCATCCTGACGTGCAGTCTGCCATCAAATACATTCTTGAACGAGCCAAAGCGCACGGCAAACCCAGCGGTATTCTTGCCCCGGTTGAGGCCGATGCCCGTCGTTATATCGAGTGGGGAGCAACCTTCGTTGCCGTTGGCAGCGACTTGGGCGTTTTCCGCACTGCGACGCAGGCGCTATGCGACCGTTTCACTAAATAATTTGAGGGGAAAAGCATGAAAATCGGATTCATTGGTCTGGGGATTATGGGCAAGCCGATGAGCAAAAACCTGCTCAAGGCGGGTTATTCGGTCGTTTTCCTTGACCGGCATAAAGAGACGACCGACGAGCTGCTGGCCGCCGGTGCCGAAAAGGCGGCAACCCCGAAGGCGGTGGCCGAAAAAAGCGACATCATCATAACCATGTTGCCCAATTCTCCGCAGGTGAAAGAGGTGGTGCTGGGGGAAAACGGCATTATCGAAGGTGCGCGTGAGGGCGCTATTGTCATCGACATGAGCTCCATTGCGCCACTTGCCAGCCGGGAAATCAGTCTGGCGTTGGCTGAGAAAAAAATCCACATGCTGGACGCGCCGGTCAGCGGTGGTGAACCGAAGGCCATCGAGGGAACGCTGTCGGTCATGGTCGGCGGTGACAAGGCGGTGTTCGACACATGCTACGAGGTCATGAAATCGATGGCCGGTTCGGTGGTGCACACCGGAGAGATTGGGGCGGGTAACGTGACCAAGCTGGCGAATCAGGTCATCGTGGCACTCAACATTGCCGCCATGTCTGAGGCGTTGGTGCTAGCGACCAAAGCGGGCGTGGATCCTTCACTGGTTTATCAGGCCATCCGCGGCGGGCTCGCCGGAAGCACAGTTTTAGACGCAAAAGCGCCGATGGTTATGGACCGCAATTTCAAGCCGGGTTTTCGTATTGATTTGCATATCAAGGATCTGGCGAATGCGTTGGATACCTCTCACGAGATTGGGGCACAACTGCCGTTGACTGCATCAGTGATGGAAATCATGCAGGCGCTAAGGGCGGACGGTCAAGGACAATCTGATCACAGCGCAATAGCACGCTATTATGAAAATTTGGCGAAGGTGGAAGTCACCCGATAATCAACCAACGGGCGCGGCTCGGAATACAGCCGTGCGGATGGTTTCTGAAAAGTGGCTCGTTTCTGAAAATGGATAGCTTATGAAAATAGTAATCGCACCGGATTCATTTAAAGAAAGCTTGTCGGCACTCGACGTGGCTACAGCCATCGAAAGTGGCTTTCGTGAAATTTTCCCGCAGGCCGAATATGTCAAACTGCCGGTTGCCGACGGCGGCGAAGGCACGGTTGAGGCTATGGTTGCCGCGACCGGCGGACGGGTTATCGAGGCCAACGTAACCGGCCCGCTCGGCGAACCGCTCAAAGCCTTCTTCGGGCTTTCCGGCGATGACAAGATAGCCTTTATCGAGATGGCGGCGGCGAGCGGCCTCGAGAGTGTGCCGCAGGACAAGCGTAACCCCTTGAAAACCACCTCTTACGGCACCGGCGAGCTGATTAAAAATGCGCTCGACCACGGCGTTGAACACTGCATTATTGGCATTGGTGGCAGTGCGACCAATGACGGTGGCGCAGGCATGGTGCAGGCACTGGGGGCCAGGCTGCTGACCGCAGACGGCAAAGAGATAGGCTATGGCGGCGGTGAGCTGAAGCATCTGGCTAATATTGACATCGGCGGGCTCGATAAGCGGATTAAAAAATGCCGCTTTGAGGTGGCCTGCGACGTCACAAATCCGTTAACCGGTGACGAGGGGGCGACGGCAATTTTCGGCCCGCAGAAAGGGGCTACACCGGAGATGATCGCTCAGCTCGATGGTTATTTGAAACACTATGCCCAAATCATCAAGAAAGATTTAGGCATCGACGTCGAACATGTTCCCGGTGCCGGTGCCGCCGGGGGAATGGGGGCGGCGCTGTACGGATTCTGTCACGCTGAGCTACGTCAAGGCATTGAAATCGTGACCGAAGCACTGGGGTTGGACGCGCTGGTCAGAGACGCTACGCTGGTTATCACCGGCGAAGGGCGCATCGACAGTCAAAGCATCAACGGCAAGGTGCCAATTGGCGTCGCGCGCGTTGCCAAACGTTATAACAAGCCCGTGATCGCCATCGGCGGCAGCCTTACCCAAGATGTCGACGTGGTTTATGAACATGGGCTGGATGCGGTCTTCAGCGTGCTCTATAGCATTTGCACCCTCGAAGAGGCGCTGGACAACGCTGCCGATAACCTGCGCAAGTCCGCGCGCAATATTGCTGCCACCATTCGTCTGGCACAAAAATTTTAATTCCCTGTCCAGGCAGACATTTTTAACCCCAAACCGGTGTCTTCAAAGGGAGATATCGGTTTTTTATTGCATCCAGGCAGCGCCTGCTTAAAGCGGTTTCATCCGCAGGTTTTTTACGTTAATTTTTAGGCCTGTTATTTAACGAGAGCGCACCATGTCAGAGACTTTTTTTGCCCGCCTACCGGCTAACACACACACCAAAGGGCTGGGTCTTCTGCCCGCCGATGCCCAGATGGGCGACATCGCCAGGCAGGGCTGGAACATCCTGCAGGAGCAGGTTAGCCTGCCGGTTGCCGTGCTGTCGGAAGAAAAAATCCAGCATAATCTGGCATGGATGCAAGAGTTCATCGACCGCTATCAGGTCAAGCTGGCACCTCACGGTAAAACCACCATGAGTCCCGAGCTGTTCCAGCTGCAAACTGACGCTGGTGCATGGGGGATCACGCTGGCAACCGCGCCGCAGACCGAGGCGGCGTTTGCCCACGGCGTGCGTCGTGTGCTGATGGCAAACCAGCTGGTGGGGAAAGGCAATATGGCGATCGTCGCCGAGCTGATGCGCCGTGACGCCCATTTTGAGTTCGCCTGTATTGTCGATTCGGCGGACAACGTGGACGCCCTGGGCGAGTATTTTGCCGAAAGCGGCCAGACGCTGCGCATTCTGCTGGAATATGGCGTGGTGGGGGGCCGAACGGGTATCCGCGATCGGCAGCAGGAAGACGCGGTGCTTGAGGCCGTGGCGCGCTGGCCTCAGTCGCTTTCGCTGGTGGGGATCGAGATTTATGAAGGTGTATTAAACGAAGAAGCGCCAATCCGCGAGTTCCTGCGCCATGTGGTTTCCAGAGCCGAGGCGCTGGCCGAAACGGGATGCTTCAAAGAGCCGGACGTTATTCTTTCTGGCGCAGGATCGGCCTGGTATGACGTGGTGGCAGAAGAGTTTAGCCGTGTGAACAAGCATCTCGACAGCGCCAGACGCCATACGCTGGACGTGGTGCTGCGCCCGGGATGCTACCTGACACATGATGTCGGTGCCTATCATCGTGCCTCCGATCGCATCAAGCAGAATAACCCTGTGGCTCGCGAAATGAACTTTAGTTTGCTCCCGGCATTGCAGGTGTGGGCCTACGTGCAGTCACTGCCAGAGCCGGGCAGGGCGATTATCGGACTGGGCAAGCGCGACTCTTCGTCGGATGCCGGATTCCCGGTCGCTAGCGGCCATTATCGTCCTCAGAGCCGCATCAGTGAGGCCTATGCCGCCGTTGTACCTGCGCCAAAAGACTGGAAAATTTTCGCCATGATGGACCAGCACGCTTTTATGTCGATACCTGAAGACGCTGACATCAAGGTGGGTGACATGCTGTCGTTTGATATTTCACACCCCTGTCTGACTTTCGACAAATGGCGTCAGCTTTTGCTCATCAACGAACAGTTTGATGTGACGGGCTCTGTTTCCACCTGGTTCTAAATACACGATATCTTTCGCACGGCAGATGCGTTAGCTTCCTCCGCTCACCCCGGTCACTGACTTGTGTCAGCTCCCGGGGATTCGCCTCGTTGCTGCCTTCCTGCCGCACGAAATCTATCGCGTATTATTGCCGCGCAGATGCGTTAGCTTCCTCCGCTCACCCCGGTCACTGACTTGTGTCAGCTCCCGGGGATTCGCCTCGTTGTCGCCTTCTCGCACAGCGAAATCTATCGCGTATTATTGCCGCGCAGATGCGCTTTAGCTTCACGGGTTACGTTGTCAATTTCATCCAGCAGTTCTAACCATTCGGGTTCGAGTTCGGCGGTAGAAGCGTTTTTTCTTAGCTGTTGTTCGATGTAGAAACACAGCTGTTTTAAACGCGGCACGCCGCTGTAGCTACAGCTGCCGTGCAGCTTGTGGATCAGCGCCAGAATATCGGCATCTTTTTCGCCCTGGGTAATGGCGGTCACGCGGTTGCTGACCTGCGGCAGAAAATCGAGCAACATTTGCAGCAGGTCGTTAGCCAAGGCCTCTTTATTGGCCGACTGACGCAGCGCCAGCGGCCAATCCAGAGTCTTGAGAGACTCCACCGGCATCGGCTTGTCGAGTGGGGTAAAGCTGTGCTGCGCAATCGGTGTCTGCGAAGAGTGATGGCGCGCCAACACGACTTTCAGCATCGCTTCATCGATGGGCTTCGACAGGTAATCTTCCATTCCTGCTTTGATAAACTGCTCTCTTTCGCCACTCAGTGAGTGCGCAGTCACGGCAACAATAGGCGTTTTGCTGTGGTGCGGAAGCTGGTGAATCAATTCGCTAGTGCGGATGCCGTCGATCTTGGGCATCTGAATGTCCATCAGAATCACGTCCATGCTGACGTTCTTCGCCAGCTCAATGGCCTCTTCACCGCTGTTGCACAGCAAGGTGGTTTCGACCAGTTCCTCGAGCAGCGCCCCGATAAGCTTGAGATTGGCAGGGTTGTCGTCGACGGCCATCACCGTCATCGGCAGGCGTTGGCCGCGATGACCTGCGCCTTCGCCGTCCTGGCTGCTGTCTTCGAGCAGATACGGCATCAGTCGCACGCTCGACACCGGCTTACTCACGCAGGCATATACGCCTTTACTTTTGAGCTGTTCGGCCGAAATCTGGAACTGGCTTGGCAGTGCCAGTATCAGGCGATCGCAGTGGCTTAACAGCTGTTGCAACCGCTCTTCGTAATCTTGCAGGTGGTGGTTGAGGCGAATTGGCATGCCATAAAGAATGAAATCATAGTGCTCGTCAGGCAACAGCGCCTGACTGGTGCGGTGAATGACCTCGACCGGCGTGCTCGACAGCATCTCCTTCACTGCCTTGGCTGCTGTCGGATTCGCCTCGATGTAGGCCAGTCTTTTGCCCCTCAGGCAGCTCATCGACGGCGGCGCGTGGTGATGGCTTTCATTAAGCTCAAGCGTGATGTGGAACCAGAAGGTTGAGCCACGGTTAAACTGGCTGTAGAAGCTGATATCGCCGCCCATCTCCTTTACCAGTCGCTGGGTGATAACCAGCCCCAGTCCTGTGCCACCGTGGCGGCGGGTAATGCTGGCGTCAGCCTGTCGGAAGGCCTGGAACAGCTGCGACTGCTGTCGTTCTGAAATGCCGATGCCGGTGTCGTGAATCTGCATCTCCAATTCGACTTGCAGATTGTTTTGCGAGCGCAATTCCACATTGATATCAATGTTGCCATTTTCGGTGAATTTGATGGCATTTCCCAGCAGATTTGTGACAACCTGCTGCAGTCGCATCGGGTCACCCAGCACGTTTTCCGGCACATTATTGTGCACATTAATGGTGAGTTCCAGGCCTTTGTCGTGAGCGCTGTGCGCCAGCAGAATCACCACTTCGTCGAGCATTTCTCGCAGCGAGAACGGAATGTGTTCCAGTACCAGCTTTCCGGCCTCCAGCTTTGAGAAATCGAGTACGTCATTAATGATGGTCAAAAGGTTGTTGGCCGAACGTTCAATAGTCTGCAAATAGTCCGTCTGGGTGGGCGAAAGCTGTGTTTTTAGGGTCTGGCGGGTAAAGCCAATGACCCCGTTAAGCGGAGTGCGCAGCTCGTGCGACATATTAGCCAGAAACTCTGACTTTATTCGCGCGGCTTCCTGAGCGCGCTTCTTCGCCAGATCGAGCTCCACGTTCTGGATCTCCATCTGCTCCAGCGTTTCGCGCAGGTCTGACGTCGCCTGATCGATGTTTTGCTGCACCTCCTCATGATAGGCGGTCAGGGACATCGCCATCGAATTGATGCCATTTTTCAGCATGCTTAGCTCGCCGAGCATGTTGCCCTCAACGCGACTGTCGAGCTGGCCGCGACGAATTCGGTCGACGGTGTTGACCATATTACGGATAGGCCCGGTGACGTCACGCATTAGACGATAGGCAAACAGGGTGGCGATGCCGAGGCACAGCAGCAGGAATAGGGTTGAGACAAAGGCCTCCTGATACTGCTGAAGTCGTACCGAGCTGAGGTCAAGCTCAATGGCGATGTAACCGAGATTGCGCTCGGGGGACCCGCGAAAGTCGCCATCGGGGGCATCGGTGTGGTTCTCCGCCAGGATCGGGGTGCGCAGTATCAGGGAGTCGCCCGAGCGTTCCTGGGTAAGCTCCTGCGGCAGCGGGTCGCCGCTTGCTACCTGCAAAAGGTCGGTGTCGCGCAAGGAATTCGAGGTGGCAAACAGGGCGTTGTTGCCGTCAAACACGCTGATTGCCCGCACGATATCGGAGTGGGTGCGGTGCAGCCGGTCGATAAGTCGGGTTATGGGAGCGCGCTCGCGAAACGTCATCCCGTACTCACTGGCGACCGCCAGGGGTTCTATAATACTGGCACCCGAGTCGATGAGCTGGTTCTGCAATTCGTTGTAGCGATGCACGATAAAGAAGGTGCTGAGCAGCAAACCGATCATTAACGTCGGTGCCAGAATTAAAATCATCATCCTTGCCCGAAGGCTATATTTGGTCATGAGGTTCCGATGTGGGAGAATTGGCGGCTGACGTATACCTAAAGTAATAGAAATTGCCGTAAATCGACAACTTCAGGCACGACGGGTATCAATTTCATGAATCAGCATGCGAACAACAATGGCCCAATTCTACTCTCCGAACCGCCGCGTGACGACCCGGCAAATGATTACTGTGACCGCAACCGACCTTGACGCGTTCGGGCAAGGTGTGGCGCGTCACAAGGGTAAAACGATATTTGTCACTGGCCTGCTGCCCGGAGAACAGGCAGAAGTGACGCTGACCGAAGACAAACGCCAGTATGCCAAGGGGCGAGTAAAGCGCTTGCTGAGCACCAGCGAGGATCGCGTCGCGCCAGAATGCCCTCACTTTTCGGTCTGCGGCGGTTGCCAGCAGCAGCATGCCAGCGTCGCGCTGCAACAGCGCAGCAAGTCGGAATCTCTTCTGCGCCTGATTGCGCGCGAGACTGGCGTTAATGCCGAGCCGGCTCCGGTCATTGCCGCTGAACCTTACGGATATCGCCGTCGTGCCAAACTTGGCTTGCAGATTGCTTTAGCCAAACCGGGTGCGAAGAAAATGCCGGTAATGGGCAAGCCTCAAAAGGGTGCAGCGGTGGCCTCAGGTCCGCTAATGATGGGATTCCGGCAAGAAGGCTCCAACTCGCTGATAAACATCACGCGTTGCCCGGTGCTCCGCCCAGAACTGGAGCAACTGCTGGTTCCGTTGCACCAATGTTTAGCGGCGCTAAAGGCGGTCAGCCGCCTCGGACACGTTGAACTGGTATTGGCAGACAACGGCCCGGTCGTCGTGCTGCGTCATCTCGACCCGCTGGTTGAGAGCGACAGGGAGAACCTGTTGGCGTTTGCCGAGCGCCACGGCATCACGTTTTTCCTCGCGCCTGACAGCGAGAACATTGAAAAATTGTGTGGTGAATCGCCGTTTTATCATATTGACGGCTTAGCCTTGCAGTTTAATCCGCGAGATTTTATTCAGGTTAATGACGCAGTTAACCAAAAAATGGTCGCGCAGGCGTTATCATGGCTGGATATACAGCCAGAAGATCGCGTATTGGACCTGTTTTGCGGGATGGGCAATTTCACTTTGCCGCTGGCAAAGCGGGCAAAGCAGGTTGTCGGGGTAGAAGGTGTTGCCACGCTGGTGGCGAATGGGCAAGATAACGCTAAGCGTAATCATTTATCCCATGTCTCTTTTTACCACGAGAACCTTGAGGACGACGTGAGCCGGCAACCTTGGGCCGCGCAGGGCTTCAATAAGGTGTTATTGGACCCCGCACGCGCCGGTGCCCCCGGAGTCATGGCGCATATTATTAAACTTGCTCCGCAACGAGTGGTCTATGTTTCTTGTAATCCGACCACTCTGGCGCGTGACAGCAAAACTTTGCTGGAGGCGGGCTATCGTCTGAAAGAGGTGCGTATGCTGGACATGTTCCCGCACACCGGGCACCTCGAATCGATGGCTTTGTTTATCAACCAGTCTGGTGAATAAAAATTTATACCCCGTTGCAGGAGCAGTGGCTCGGGTGCGACGGTGATACCAGAAACGTAGGGAGAGGTTATGGTTGCGGTACGTAGTGCACATTTGAATACGGCTGGCGAATTTGCGCTTGACGAGTGGATCACGACTTTAGGCATCTCCAGCCAGGAATCATGTGAGCGTTTAGCCGAAACCTGGCGCTACTGCGAACAACAAACTCAAGGGCATCCCGACGCCTCGCTGCTGCTATGGCGCGGCCTGGAAATGGTAGAAATCCTTTCCACGCTGAGCATGGACAACGACAGTATGCGCGCGGCGCTGCTGTTCCCGCTGGTTGATGACGGCATTATTGACGAGGCGACCCTCGCCAAGGCGTTCGGTAAAGACATCACTTATCTGGTGCACGGCGTACGCGACATGGACGCTATTCGCCAGCTGAAGGCCACGCATAATGACTCGATGGCCTCGGAGCAGGTCGATAACGTCCGCCGCATGCTGCTGGCCATGGTCGAAGATTTCCGCTGCGTGGTGCTCAAGCTCGCCGAACGTATCGCTCACCTGCGTGAGGTAAAAGATGCGCCGGAAGAAGAGCGAGTGCTGGCGGCGAAAGAGTGTACCAACATCTATGCGCCGCTCGCTAACCGTCTCGGTATCGGCCAACTAAAATGGGAGCTTGAGGACTTCTGCTTCCGCTACCTGCACCCTGATGAATACAAACGTATCGCCAAACTGCTGCACGAGCGTCGTATTGACCGCGCGCAGTATATCGATGACTTTGTCAGCACTGTGCGTAACGCCATGGCGGAAGAGGGCATTAAGGTTGATGTCTACGGCCGACCAAAACACATCTACAGCATCTGGCGCAAGATGCAGAAAAAATCCCTCTCCTTCGACGAGTTGTTCGACGTACGCGCCGTGCGCGTAGTGGTTGAACGCCTTCAGGACTGCTATGCCGCACTGGGGATTGTGCACACTCATTTCCGCCATCTGCCTGACGAGTTTGACGACTACGTCGCTAATCCGAAGCCGAACGGTTATCAGTCGATCCACACGGTGGTGCTGGGCCCGCGTGGTAAAACGCTCGAAGTACAGATTCGTACCCGCCAGATGCACGAAGACGCCGAATTAGGCGTGGCCGCGCACTGGAAATACAAAGAGGGTACGGCGGTTGCAGGCGGCCGCAGCGGCGGTTACGAAGGCCGTATCGCATGGCTTCGTAAGCTTATTGCCTGGCAGGAAGAGATGGCCGACTCGGGCGAAATGCTCGACGAAGTGCGCAGCCAGGTGTTCGATGACCGAGTTTATGTGTTTACGCCGAAAGGTGACGTGGTCGACCTGCCAATGGGCTCCACGCCGCTCGATTTCGCCTACCACATTCACAGCGACGTCGGTCACCGCTGTATCGGGGCGAAAATTGGTGGCCGCATCGTGCCGTTTACCTATCAGTTGCAGATGGGCGATCAGGTCGAAGTTATCACCCAGAAGCACCCGAACCCAAGTCGTGACTGGCTGAACCCAAGTCTGGGGTATATCACCACCAGCCGTGGGCGCTCGAAGATCCAGAACTGGTTCCGTAAGCAGGACCGCGACAAGAATATTATCGCCGGCAAGCAGATTCTCGACGACGAGCTCGAGCGCATGGACATCAACCTGAAGGACGCTGAAAAGCTCCTACTGCCGCGCTATAACTTTAACTCGCTCGACGAGCTGCTGGCGGCCATCGGTAATGGCGACATTCGGCTCAACCAGATGGCGAATTATCTTCAGTCGCAGCTGAAGAAACCGAGTGCGGAAGAGCTTGATGAAGAGGCGCTGCGCCAGCTGACGCAGAAAACGACTCGTGCGCCGGTACGCAGTGGCTCGAAAGAAAACGGCCGCGTTGTGGTGGAGGGCGTGGGTAATCTGATGCACCACATCGCCCGCTGCTGCCAGCCGATTCCGGGCGACGAAATTATTGGTTTCATCACCCAGGGGCGCGGAATTTCAATTCACCGTGCGGACTGTGACCAGCTCGAAGATCTGAAGTCTCATGCACCGGAGCGTATTGTCGATGCGGTGTGGGGCGAGAGCTATTCAAGCGGATATTCCCTGGTGTTGCGTGTGGTAGCGAACGACAGGAGTGGACTACTGCGTGACATCACCACCATTCTTGCCAACGAAAAAGTTAACGTGCTGGGCGTTGCCAGCCGCAGCGATACCAAGAATCAGCTGGCAACTATCGACATGGACATCGAGATCTACAATCCGCAGGTCTTGAGCCGGGTTATCGCCAAGCTCAATCAGCTGCCGGATGTCATCGAAGCCAAGCGCCTCCATGGTTCCTAATCCCCGTCGTGCTTAACGCTGTAGCAGCGTTAGCGGTGCCTGCCCTCCTGACTCAATGACTCATGTCAGCTTGTCGGGGGGCTCGCTTGCCGCATGTTGAAGCTTCAATGACCTAGGGATAATTCTCTTTTAAAATTTACGGAAAGCCTCATGACAACTTCACTTCCCCTGCAGCGCCTCCTCGGTATTATGAAAACCCTGCGCGATCCGGTTGCCGGTTGTTCGTGGGACAAAGAGCAAACCTTCGAGACTATCGCACCCTATACGCTGGAAGAAACCTACGAAGTGCTTGATGCCATTGAGCGTAAAGACTTCGCCGACCTGCGCGACGAGCTGGGTGACCTGCTGTTTCAGGTGGTGTTCTATGCGCAGATGGGCAGCGAACAAGGGCTGTTTAATTTTGACGATATCTGCACCGCTATCTCCGACAAGCTAGAGCGTCGCCACCCTTACATCTTCAACCAGCAGCAGTCTGCTCCCGACAAAGACACGACTCAGGTGCTGCTTGAATGGGAGAAGGGTAAATCGCAGGAACGTGCCGACAAGGCGCTATTCTCAGCCCTCGATGATATTCCTGCCACGCTTCCTGCTCTGATGAAGGCGCACAAGATCCAAAAACGCTGTGCTAACGTCGGCTTCGACTGGACCACGCTCGGCCCGGTGCTTGATAAGGTCTATGAAGAGATAGACGAAGTGATGTTTGAGGCCAAACAGGCCGTGGTCGATCAGGATAAATTGGGCGAGGAGATAGGCGACATGCTGTTCGCAACCGTGAACCTTTCTCGTCACCTCGGACACAAGGCCGAAGGCGCTCTTCAGGCCGCAAACCGTAAATTTGAACGTCGTTTTCGCCAGGTTGAAGAAATAATTCGCGGCTCAGGCCTGAAAATGGAAGAAGCGAGCCTCGAACAGATGGAAGAGGCCTGGCAGCAGGTCAAAATGCAGGAAAAATCAGGCCTGAGGTAAAAATCACATTGCTGTGATCAATATCAAAACGCCGTCTAACGCCGCTGCTAACATAGCGTGCATCAATGAAGCAGTGGCATGCGTGCGAAAAGTTTAATAAATTGAATTATAACGCGTTTTTTTGTCGTTCATCGGCCGTTATTTCAGGCGCAATGAGGTAGTTTGCTGTTTTTAAAGGGTTTTGATGTTTTCAGGCCTAAACTGTCATGGCGAGGGGTTGCCGACGGGTCTGCGAGTGAACGGAGTAAAACCATTGTTTGTGGCGCACGGAAGGTTCGGGTATACTATTTTCCCGTCCTGGTTATTCCATCGTCTTTAAACCTAACCTCTCAGGTTCAGCATGACAACTAATTATATTTTTGTGACCGGCGGGGTTGTATCCTCTCTGGGTAAAGGCATTGCCGCAGCCTCTCTGGCGGCTATTCTCGAAGCCCGTGGTTTGAACGTTACCATCATGAAACTCGATCCGTACATCAACGTCGATCCGGGTACCATGAGCCCAACCCAGCATGGTGAAGTCTTCGTGACCGAAGATGGGGCTGAAACAGATCTCGATCTGGGTCACTACGAACGTTTCATTCGCACTAAAATGACTCGCCGTAACAACTTTACTACCGGTCGTATTTACTCCGACGTCCTGCGCAAAGAGCGCCGTGGCGATTATCTCGGCGCGACCATTCAGGTTATCCCGCACATCACCAACGCAATCAAAGAGCGCATCATTGAAGGCGGCGAAGGTCATGACGTGGTTCTGGTCGAAATCGGCGGCACCGTAGGTGACATCGAGTCCCTGCCGTTCCTCGAAGCGATTCGCCAGATGGCGGTTGACGTTGGCCGTGAGCACACCCTGTATATGCACCTGACTCTGGTGCCTTACATGGCGGCTGCCGGTGAAGTTAAAACCAAACCTACTCAGCACTCTGTGAAAGAACTGCTGTCTATTGGTATTCAGCCAGACGTGCTTATCTGCCGTTCAGACCGTTCTGTTCCCGCCAACGAACGTGCAAAAATCGCACTGTTCTGTAACGTGCCTGAGAAAGCGGTTATCTCCTTAAAAGACGTTGATTCCATTTATAAAATCCCTGCGCTATTGAAATCACAGGGCCTGGACGATTATATTTGTAAACGTTTCAACTTAAGCTGCAAAGAGGCCGATCTGGCTGAATGGGAACAGGTTATTTACGAAGAAGCCAACCCAGGCGGCGAAGTGAACATCGGTATGGTCGGTAAATACACCGAACTGCCGGATGCCTATAAATCGGTTATCGAAGCACTGAAACACGCAGGCCTGAAAAACCGCCTGACAGTAAACATCAAGCTTATCGATTCACAGGACGTTGAAACCCGCGGCGTCGAAGTACTGAAAGACCTGGATGCTATCCTGATCCCTGGTGGTTTCGGTTACCGTGGCGTTGAAGGTAAAGTGATGACCGCACGCTATGCGCGTGAGAATAACATTCCTTATCTGGGCATTTGTCTGGGTATGCAGGTTGCGCTGATGGAGTTTGCTCGTAACGTTGCCGGTATGGAAAACGCGAACTCTACTGAATTTGTGCCAGACTGTAAGTTCCCTGTTGTGGCCCTGATTACCGAATGGCGCGATGAAAACGGCAACGTCGAAGTACGTACCGAAGAGAGTGATTTAGGCGGCACTATGCGTGTGGGTGGGCAGCTGTGTCACCTGACCGAAGGAAGCCTGGTTCGTGAGATGTACAACGAGCCAACCATAGTTGAACGTCATCGTCACCGCTACGAAGTAAACAACATGCTGTTGAAGCAAATTGAAGCAGCCGGTTTACGCGTTGCAGGTCGCTCTGGCGATAAGCAACTGGTGGAAATTATCGAGTTGCCAAACCACCCGTGGTTTGTTGCTTGCCAGTTCCATCCGGAATTTACGTCAACGCCGCGTGATGGTCATCCGTTGTTTGCAGGCTTTGTTAAGGCAGCCGGTGAGTATCAGAAGCGTCAGGTAAAATAAAATATAAGACCAGAGGTGCGCTGCCGGAGTGCGGCGCATCCTGAGTCCGAAGCTTTAGTTAACTTGTACTGAGGAAATCCTAATGTCCAAAATCGTTAAAGTGCTCGGTCGTGAAATCATCGACTCCCGTGGTAACCCGACCGTAGAAGCTGAAGTTCATCTGGAAGGCGGTTTCGTAGGTCTGGCTGCTGCACCATCAGGTGCGTCAACGGGTTCTCGCGAAGCTCTGGAATTGCGTGACGGTGATAAATCTCGTTTTCTGGGTAAAGGCGTAACTAAAGCGGTTGACGCGGTTAACGGCCCTATCGCTCAGGCTCTGCAAGGCAAAGACGCAAAAGACCAGGCTAACATCGACAAGATTATGATCGAGCTTGACGGTACCGAAAACAAATCCAAGTTCGGTGCTAACGCGATTCTGGCGGTTTCTCTGGCTGCGGCTAAAGCTGCTGCTGCTTCAAAAGGTCTGCCTCTGTACGCACACATTGCGGAACTGAACGGCACTCCTGGTAAATATTCAATGCCACTGCCAATGATGAACATCATCAACGGTGGTGAGCACGCCGACAACAACGTCGACATCCAGGAATTCATGATCCAGCCTGTGGGCGCGAAAACTCTGAAAGAAGCCGTACGTATGGGCTCTGAAGTTTTCCACACTCTGGCTAAAGTTCTGAAATCTAAAGGCATGGGAACTGCTGTTGGTGACGAAGGTGGCTATGCGCCTAACCTAGGTTCTAACGCCGAAGCCCTGGCTGTAATCGCTGAAGCGGTTAAAGCAGCAGGCTACGAGCTGGGCAAAGACATCACTCTGGCGATGGACTGTGCAGCTTCAGAATTCTATAAGGACGGTAAATACGTTCTGGCTGGCGAAGGTAACAAAGCCTTCACTTCTGAAGAGTTCACTCACTTCCTGGAAGACCTGACTAAACAGTACCCAATCGTTTCTATCGAAGACGGTTTGGACGAATCTGATTGGGACGGTTTTGCTTACCAGACTAAAGTTCTGGGCGACAAAATCCAGCTGGTGGGCGACGACCTGTTCGTTACCAACACTAAAATCCTGAAAGAAGGTATCGAAAAAGGCATCGTTAACTCCATCTTGATCAAATTCAACCAGATCGGTTCACTGACCGAAACTCTGGCTGCGATCAAAATGGCGAAAGATGCTGGCTACACTGCCGTTATCTCTCACCGTTCAGGCGAAACTGAAGATGCTACCATTGCCGACCTGGCAGTCGGTACCGCTGCGGGCCAAATCAAAACCGGTTCTATGAGCCGTTCTGACCGTGTTGCTAAATACAACCAGCTGATTCGTATCGAAGAAGCACTGGCGGCTGCGGGTACTCCTGCCCCGTTTAACGGTCTGAAAGAAGTTAAAGGTCAGTAATTTCTGAACCCTGGCTTCACAAAACCCGCTTCGGCGGGTTTTTTACTTTATTAGAAACCCCCTTTATTAGCCGAGCAACGCGGTGAATCGAAGATTTCTGAAAGTTGTGCGATTCCGCGATAGGTTTGGCGCAACCCGCGATGTCTGCGATAATAGCCGTTGGCTCCTTAACACTGAGATACACATGCAGTACCCGATTAACGAGATGTTCGAAACCCTGCAAGGGGAAGGCTATTTTACCGGCGTGCCGGCTATTTTTATTCGTTTACAGGGCTGCCCGGTGGGCTGTAGCTGGTGCGATACGAAACACACCTGGGAAAAATTCGCCGATCGTGAAGTCGATATGCAGCGTATCCTGGTTAAAACCGAAGAGAGCGACGCGTGGGGCAATGCCACCGCCGAGCAGCTGCATCAGGTTATCAAGAATCAGGGTTGGACGGCCAACCACGTCGTGATAACCGGCGGTGAGCCGTGCATCTACGATTTGCAGCCGTTGACCGAGCTTTTGGAATCATTGGGCTATAGCTGCCAGATTGAAACCAGTGGCACGCATGAAGTGCGCTGTTCTGCCAAGACCTGGGTGACGGTTTCTCCAAAAGTGAATATGCGTGGCGGTTACGACATTCTGCCGCAGGCTCTGCAGCGAGCAGACGAGATTAAGCATCCGGTCGCACGCCAGCGTGATATCGATGCATTGGAAGTGTTGCTTGCGACACTGACCGACCAGAAGGCGCGTATTATCGCCCTACAGCCGATCAGTCAGAAAGAAGAAGCCACTAAATTGTGTATCGCGACGTGCATCGCCAAAAACTGGCGGTTGTCAATGCAGACCCATAAGTATTTAAACATCGCCTAATTTTCTTCGCCCTTGTCACTGTGGCGGCGTTGCTTCGCTTGCTCGCCCGAATCACTGACTTATGTCAGCTCATCGGGACTTGCGCACTTTGCGCCTTGCCACAGCAACAAGGGCTTTGAAAATTCTTTCTTTGGTCTTGTCACTGTGGCGGCGTTGCTTCGCTTACTCGCCCGAATCACTGACTCATGTCAGCTCATCGGGACTTGCGCACTTTGCGCCTTGCCACAGCAACAAGGGCTTTGAAAATTCTTTCTTTGGTCTTGTCACTGTGGCGGCGTTGCTTCGCTTGCTCGCACGAATCACTGACTTATGTCAGCTCATCGGGACTTGCGCACTTTGCGCCTTGCTACAGCAACAAGGGCTTTGAAAATTCTTTCTTTGGTCTTGTCACTGTGGCGGCGTTGCTTCGCTTACTCGCCCGAATCACTGACTTATGTCAGCTCATCGGGACTTGCGCACTTTGCGCCTTGCCACAGCAACAAGGGCTTTGAAAAGAGGTTAGGCGAGCAGTTTAACCGCGATAAACGCAGCCGGCGGTGCAGGTTTCTTTGATGCGCACCGCGCTCAGCAGGGGAAGCTGAGGCTTCATCTTGTTCCAGATCCATTCGGCGAGTACTTCGCTGGTTGGATTTTCAAGGCCCGGGATATCATTGAGATAATAGTGATCCAGGCTGTCTAGGGTCGGTTTAAACGCGGCTTTCAGCTCAGCAAAATCCATGACCCAGCCGGTGTGTGGATCAACTTCGCCGGTGATTTCCAGACGCACGGCAAAAGAGTGCCCATGCAGGCGGCCACATTTATGCCCTGCGGGAACGTGAGGCAGGTGATGAGCGGCTTCGAACATAAAATCTTTAAATAATGTAGTGGTCATAACACTGTCTCGTTGACTGCAAAAAACGCGGCATATTAACGGAATCTGGCCGCTTACGCCATGACTTATCTGCTCTGCAAATAGACAGATATTGAGCTTTGGTGTATTTACTCAATGTGACTCGATGACTTACATTGGGGGCGTTGGATATTAACCTATTGAGATAGTGAATGATTAGAGCGCTGCGTTGGGCCATTTTGTTGCTGATAGTTTCTGCAACAGCTAAAGCCGATGAACTATCGATCCCCTATAAATTACCCACTGCGGGTGATGCACCGGCGGTAAATACCCCTGTGCCTGCGGCTCCTGACAAGGCAGCATCGGCTACACCGCAAACTGCGCCCGCTGCGCCTGCTGCGCCATCGCCTGCGGTGACGCCGTCTGCGGTTTCCGCTGCAAAAGCTGCCCCTGCTAACGGTCAAACGGTTACGACGCCCGCAGCACCGGCCAAGCCTGCTGTCTCTAAAGCCCCCGCCAAGCCCACTGGGATAGTGTTAAAAACCCTGGCCGATGGCACCGGCAGCTTTTACTTCCCGGTTGGTGGCAACAAAAAACCTGTCGAAGTCTTCACCTATCAGCCCGCCGGTACCGACGCCAGCACCCCGGTGATTATGGCGATGACGGGTGTCGATCGTAACGCATCCACCTACCGCAACGACTGGATCAAAATCGCCGACCAATACCATTTCCGCATCGTGGTTCCGCGTTTTACCGATCAGGACTTCCCCGGCAGCTATGGCTATAACCTGGGAAATATCCAGGATCCGAAAACGCATCACCGGCTGCCTAAGTCGCAGTGGACCTTCACCTTGGTGAATGACATTTTCAACGCCATGCGCCAGCAAGGAATCACCACTCAGTCTCAGTATTATCTGTTTGGCAACAGCGCGGGCTGCCAGTTCGTTCACCGTATGCTGACCCTGCTGCCGCAGCCAGAGGTCAAGGCCGCTATTTGCTCCGCCGCTGGCTGGTGGACGCTGCCGGATACCGACCAGCGCTGGCCTTACGGTCTGCGCGCCTCGCCGATAAAAGTCAGTCAGTCTCAGTTGGCCGAGTACTTTGCCAAACCTATTCTCATTGCGGTGGGGACCAATGACGACGATCCTGAAAATCGTCTGCTGCGTCACTCCAAGGGCGCGATGGCGCAAGGCGTAACGCGTCTTGACCGTGCCGAGAACTTTTTCACCACCTCTCAGCAGCAGGCAGAGCAAAACTACATGCCGTTTAACTGGCACTTTGTGGCGCTTCCGGATATCGGCCATAGCGATATCAAAATGTCGATTTACGCCGCAGGGCAGTTCTCGCGCTTCGAGCAGCAGCACGAGTTCAATCCATAACGGACTGATGTTCTGCGCCACTTTCTGACGGCAAGCCTGTGAACTCAAAGAAATTTTTAACCCCGCAAATGCGGGGTTTTCTCATCTAGACTCCTGAATTTACCCCCGATGAATAAACCTGATTTTTTTATTAGTTATTTCAGTAGCCTATAACTGCGGCTTTACCACTTTTACCGATAGTTTCTACCTGAAAAAACACTTAGTCATTATGGTTATTTAATATTCCCATCACTTATTTAATTGTTATGATCCTGCTGGTTAACCTTACAAGCTATCAAATTCTTAATCATTTAATGGCCCGCTGAAACTGGCTTAAGCAATAAGGGAATTCGTACCGCGATGACGACTCAGGCTCCTCCTCTATCTTTGCTTCCGTTAACCCCGGAGCAAATGACACGGCTGCAATCGGCGATTGGTGACTATTCGCCGACCCAGTTAGCCTGGCTTTCAGGTTATTTTTGGGGATTGACTAACCAGCAGTCGGGCGCGGTGGCGGCACCTGCTCCAGTCGCTGCGGCGGCATCGATTACCCTTATCTCAGCGTCCCAGACCGGTAACGCACGCCGTCTGGCCGAGCAGCTGCGCGATGCGCTGGTTGCGGCTAAGCTTAACGTTAACCTGGTCAACGCCGGTGACTACAAGTTCAAGCAGATTGGCCAGGAAAAATTACTGCTGATCGTCGCGTCTACACAGGGAGAGGGCGAGCCGGCGGAAGAGGCTGTGGCGCTACACAAGTTCCTGCTTTCCAAAAAGGCGCCGCAAATGTCCGATACGGCCTTCGCGGTGTTTGGCCTGGGTGACACTTCTTACGAATTCTTCTGTCAGGCGGGTAAGGACTTTGATAGCCGTTTGGGTGAACTCGGCGCAGAGCGTTTGCTCGACCGCGTAGACGCCGACGTTGAGTACCAGCACCAGGCCGCTGACTGGATTCAAAATGTGGTTGAGGTACTGAAAAAGCGCGTACCTGCCGAAGGTCCTGCCGCGCTGGCGGCTACCGTCGCTGGAAACGTGAATCAGCTCGACAGCAGCCCTTACACCAAGGAACAGCCGCTGACGGCGCTGCTTTCGGTCAACCAGAAAATTACGGGTCGCAACTCTGATAAAGACGTGCGCCATATTGAAATTGATTTAGGCGATTCTGGCCTGCGCTACCAGCCGGGTGACGCGCTGGGCGTGTGGTTCGAAAACAGTCCTGCTCTGGTGAAAGAACTGCTCGAGCTGCTGTGGCTGAAAGGCGATGAGCCGGTCGAAGTCCACGGCAAAACGCTCGCGTTGAGCGATGCGCTTACGCATCATATCGAGCTGACGCAGAACACCACGGTCATTGTCGACAAGTACGCCGCCGTATGTCGCGACGCCGACCTGCTGGCGCTGGTTTCCGACAAGAGCGCGTTGCAACAGTTTGCACAGAACACGCCGTTCGTCGACATGATTCGCCGTGCACCGACCGAGCTTCAGCCTCAGCAACTGGTTGATATGCTGCGCCCGCTGACGCCACGGCTTTATTCTATTGCCTCTTCACAGGCGGAAACCGACACCGAAGTCCACATTACCGTCGGCGTAGTGCGTTACGAAATTGATGGCCGTGCGCGTACCGGGGGAGCGTCGGGCTATCTTGCTGACAGACTGCAAGAAGACGGTGAAGTCCGCGTCTTCATCGAGCACAACGATAACTTCCGTCTGCCGGCCGATCCTGAGGCACCGGTCATTATGATCGGCCCGGGCACCGGTATTGCGCCCTTCCGCGCCTTTATGCAGCAGCGTGATAACGACGGTGCGGGCGGTAAAAACTGGCTGTTCTTTGGTAATCCGCACTTTACCGAAGATTTCCTTTATCAGGTTGAGTGGCAGCGCTATGTCAAAGATGGACTGTTAACCCATATTGACCTGGCCTGGTCGCGCGACCAGTCCGAGAAAGTTTACGTTCAGGACAAGCTGCGTGCCAAAGGCGCTGAAGTGTGGCAATGGCTGCAGGAAGGCGCACATATTTATGTCTGCGGTGACGCCAACCGCATGGCGAAAGACGTGGAGCAGACGCTGCTTGAGCTGATTGCCGAGCACGGTTCCATGAGCCTTGAAGACGCCGATGAATTCCTGAGCGAGCTGCGTTTTGACCGTCGTTACCAGCGAGATGTCTATTAATGAGCACTGAAACTATGAACGAAAAACATCCCGGACCTTTGGTGGTCGAAGGCAAATTAACCGACGCTGAACGTCTTAAGAAAGAAAGTAACTTTCTGCGCGGCACCATTACCGAGGATCTGACCGACGGCCTGACCGGCGGTTTCAACGGCGACAACTTCCTGCTGATCCGTTTCCACGGCATGTACCAGCAAGACGACCGTGACATTCGCGCCGAGCGTGCCGAGCAGAAGCTCGAGCCGCGCCATGCGATGATGCTGCGTTGCCGTCTGCCGGGCGGTGTGATGACCCCCGAGCAGTGGCTCGGCATCGATAAATTCGCCGCAGACAGTACGATTTACGGCAGCATTCGTATCACCAACCGCCAGACGTTCCAGTTCCACGGCATTCTGAAGCCTAACGTTAAACCGGTTCATCAGCTGCTGAACAAGCTGGGCCTTGACGCGCTGGCAACCGCCAACGACGTGAACCGTAACGTGCTCTGTACCTCTAACCCGGTAGAGTCCGAGCTGCATTTCGAAGCCTGGCAGTGGGCGAAGAAGATTTCCGAGCATCTGCTGCCGCGTACCCGCGCCTATGCCGAAGTGTGGCTGGATCAGGAAAAGGTCGAGACTACCGACGAAGAGCCGATTCTGGGGGCAACCTATCTGCCGCGTAAGTTCAAGACGACGGTCGTTATCCCGCCGCAGAACGACGTGGACCTGCACGCCAACGATCTGAACTTCGTGGCGATTGCCGACAACGGTAAACTGGTTGGCTTTAACGTGTTAGTGGGCGGTGGACTGTCTATCGCGCATGGCGATAAGACGACCTATGCCCGCACCGCAAGCGAACTGGGCTTTATCCCACTCGAAAATACGCTGGCGGTCGCTGAGGCGGTAGTAACCACTCAGCGCGACTGGGGTAACCGCACCAACCGTAAGAACGCCAAGACCAAATACACCCTGGAACGCGTCGGCGTCGAGACCTTCAAGGCTGAAGTCGAGAAGCGTGCGGGTATCACCTTTGGTGACGTGCGTCCTTACGAATTCACCGGCCGTGGCGATCGCATCGGTTGGGTGAAGGGCATTGATAACCAATGGCACCTGACGCTGTTCATCGAAAACGGACGTATTCTGGACTACCCGGGTCGTCCGCTGAAAACGGGTCTGGCCGAGATAGCCCGCATTCATAAAGGCGATTTCCGTCTGACCGCGAACCAGAACCTGATCGTGGCGGGTGTCGATGAGAAAGATAAAGACGCTATCGAGGCGCTGGCGCGCAATCACGGTCTGATCGATGACGGCGTGACCGAGCAGCGTAAAAACTCGATGGCCTGCGTGTCCTACCCAACCTGTCCGCTGGCTATGGCCGAAGCAGAGCGCTTCCTGCCAGAGTTTGTGACCAAGGTAGAAGGCATCATGCATCAGCACGGGGTCGGCAAGGAACACATCGTCCTGCGCGTCACCGGTTGCCCTAACGGCTGTGGCCGTGCGCTGTTGGCTGAAATCGGCCTGGTAGGTAAAGCGATGAACCGCTACAACCTGCATCTGGGCGGTAACCGTGAGGGTACGCGTATTCCACGCATGTATCGTGAGAACATCAGCGATGTCGAGATCCTGACGATTATCGATGAGCTGGTCGGACGCTGGGCAAAAGAGCGCGAGACCGATGAAGGCTTTGGCGATTACGTGATCCGCGCAGGCATCATCAAGCCGGTGCTCGATCCCGCTCGCGATTTTTACGACTGACAGGAGGCGATATGAGCTTACTCTCCCTAACAGAACTGAATGCACTGCCCAAGTCCGGGCAGGCATTGGCACTGGCCGAGGTTAACGGCCAGCTGGAAAAACTCTCGGCCGAAGAGCGCGTGAGCTGGGCGTTGGAAAATCTGCCGGGCGTGTTTGCCTTGTCGTCCAGCTTCGGTATTCAGGCGGCGGTGTGTCTGCATCTGGTCACGCGTCAGAAGTCGGATATTCCGGTGATCCTGACGGATACCGGCTATCTGTTTCCGGAAACCTACCAGTTTATCGATACCCTGACTGAGCAACTGAACCTGAATCTTAAGGTTTATCGCGCCGAGCACTCTGCCGCATGGCAGGAAGCGCGGTACGGCAAGCTGTGGGAGCAGGGCGTTGAGGGCATCGAGAAATATAACCTGATCAACAAGGTTGAACCAATGAACCGCGCGCTTGAAACGCTGGGGGCGCAGACCTGGTTCGCCGGTCTGCGTCGTGAGCAGTCGGGCAGCCGTGCCAATCTACCGGTGTTGGCGGTGCAGCGTGGGGTGTTTAAAATCCTGCCGATCATCGACTGGGACAACCGTCAGATCTTCCAGTATCTAAAGCAGCACGGGCTGAGCTACCACCCGCTGTGGGATCAGGGCTATCTGTCCGTTGGCGACACTCACACCACCAAAAAGTGGGAAGAGGGGATGAAGGAAGAGGAAACTCGGTTCTTCGGCCTTAAGCGTGAGTGCGGACTGCACGAATAATCAGTTTTCAAATCCCCCACACGATGGGGGATTTTTTTTTAACGTCCCTCAGGCGTCGCTAACTCTTTCAGTAAAGGCAGCAGAATTCTCACGCTGTCTTTTTCACGTCTGGCGATGCGCCCTGGCAGATAGCGGTCAAGATATTGCAGATTGTCTATCCGCCCCTGGAAGCGGCTGGTGCCGGCCGGGAAGTGAGAGCTTATCGGACGCTGCTGCTGCCCATCCTGTTTCCCCAGTCGCCAGTCGCTGGCGGAGACCAGCATCAGCGGAATATGCTGGTCGTCCAGCGCCTTCAGCCCCTCGCAGCAGCTGGTTCCCGACGGGCTGCGTGCGGCGTCGATGCCCAGGCGACGCGCGATGCTCAGCGCCTTGTCCCTCGAGAGCTTGGCGACGACGGACGAGGTATTCACACCGCTGTTGAAATACAGTCGGTCACCGACAATCAGCGAATTCAGATTGATGACCAGCAGCGTGCGTTTTTTCTCCTCCGGCGTCAGGCTGTCGAGATAGTCTTTTGCACCTTGCTCACCGGCCTCCTGTGCACTCAGGGCGACGAAACGCAGGCTGTAGTGCGTCGACTCTTGGCTCATCCGCTGCGCCAGCTCGAGCATAGCACCGACGCCGGAGGCGTTATCGTCGACGCCCTGTAGCGTCAGGCCGCCGAGATTCTCGTCGCTGTCCTTATCGCTCTGCGGCAGATAGGTATCGAAATGCGCCATGACCACTATCTGTTGCGGTACTTCGCCTGCGCGGTCGGCTATTACTGAGGTGGCGTGAACGCTGTGCCAGTTCTGGCGGCCGTCCTGACTGGTGTAAAGATAACGAGCTTCAAACGCGCGCAGATGGCTCTGGTAGCCCATTTTGTTCAGCGTCTGATTAAGGTAATCGGCGGCGATGATTTCAGCCGGGCTGCCGGCCATTCTTCCCGGAAAATAGGTGGCAATGTGTCGCGTCTGCTGTTCCGCCATGTGGCCGAGTGGCGGATTTTTTAAGGGATGTCCCACGGCAGAGACCGCATACCAGCCGCTCAGCGTGAGTAACAGTGCTGAACGCGCTACGTGGCGGAGAGAAAGCATACTAAAAATCCTTATCAGGCGTCCTTGAAAAGTCTGCCCGTAGTATGCGATTCGGCGACGAAATTAACAATTTACAGTTTTCTCAAAACGAGCTTTTTACTGGCTATATTCCATTCTGGAACTAATCATTCCATTTCGTCATTTCATCTCGATAACGGCCACGCCGTATAGTCATATTATCGATTTGTTTATGCATAAAGGTTGTTGTGGACTATCTCCCTATATTTGCCGACCTGAAACAACGTCCGGTACTGGTCGTTGGCGGTGGCGAAGTGGCTGCACGCAAAATTGATCTTCTTCTGCGAGCAGGTGCGGAAGTGAGAGTCGTCGCACAGGCATTGTCTGGTGAAGTGGAGTCTCTGCACCAGCAGTCTGACGTTCTTTGGTTGTCTCAGTCTTATCAGCCTGAGCAGCTTGATGACGTATTTCTGGTGATCGCCGCAACGGATGACACTGAGCTTAACGCCCGCGTGTATGAAGACGCTAATCAGCGCCGCGTGCTGGCCAATGTCGTTGACGATCAGCCTAAATGTTCATTTATTTTTCCGTCCATTGTCGATCGCTCGCCGATCGTGGTGGCTATTTCGTCCAGCGGGCAGGCGCCCGTGCTGGCCAGAATGCTGCGTGAAAAACTCGAAACGCTGCTGCCCGCCAGCCTCGGTAAAATGGCGGAAATCGCCGGTAGCTGGCGTGAACGCGTCAAGCAGCGTTTTAACTCGATGTCTGCCCGTCGTCGTTTCTGGGAGCAGGCTTTTGACGGCCGCTTCGCTTCATTGACCGCTGGGGGGCAGTTCGATGAGGCGGAGCAGGCGTTAAAGCAGCTGATGGATGCGCCGGACGAGGCGACTCATCAGGGGATGGTGACGCTGGTCGGTGCGGGTCCCGGCGACGTGGGGCTTCTGACGCTGCGTGGATTGCAGGTCATGCAACAGGCCGACGTGGTGCTGTATGACTTCCTGGTTAGCGATGAGGTATTGGACCTCGTGCGCCGCGACGCGGAGAAAATCTGCGTCGGTAAGCGTGCGGGCAACCATCTGGTGATGCAGGAAGAAACCAATCGACTCTTGGTCGACCTGGCGAAGCAGGGAAAAAAAGTGGTCAGGCTGAAAGGCGGTGACCCGTTCATTTTTGGTCGCGGTGGCGAAGAGCTTGAAGTGGTCGCCGCGGCTGGCATTCCTTTTCAGGTGGTGCCGGGAATTACCGCCGCAGCCGGGGCAACGGCCTATGCCGGTATTCCTCTGACGCACCGCGAACGCGCGCAGAGCGTGATGTTTATTACCGGCCAAATCCGCACTGACGGCAATGGCCTGCAATGGTCCGAACTCGCCCGCGGGCAACAGACGCTGGCGATTTATATGGGCGCAATGAAAGCCTCGGACATCAGTCATCATCTTATCGCCCACGGGCGCGCCGCCGAAACGCCGGTGGCGGTGATTGGTCGCGGTACGCGCGCAGACCAACAGGTGTTGACCGGAACATTGCAAAATTTAGAACAATTAGCCCAACAGGCGCCGTCGCCGGCCCTGCTGGTTATTGGTGAAGTGGTTGAACTTCATCACAAACTCGCCTGGTTTGGGCATCATCCAGAGACTGCCGGTGCACAACGCCCGACGGTCGTGAATTTGGCTTAAGGATCTGATATGGACGAAAAACGACTCACCCATTTACGACAGCTGGAGGCGGAAAGCATCCATATCATCCGCGAGGTTGCGGCTGAATTCGCTAACCCGGTGATGATGTATTCCATCGGTAAAGACTCCTCTGTGATGCTGCATCTGGCGCGTAAGGCCTTCTTCCCCGGCACGCTGCCTTTCCCGCTGCTGCACGTCGATACTGGCTGGAAATTCAAAGAGATGTATGAGTTTCGCGACCGTACGGCGAAGAATTATGGCTTTGAGCTGCTGGTGCATAAAAACCCGGAAGGCGTGGCAATGGGCATTAACCCGTTCGTACACGGCAGCGCCAAGCACACCGATATCATGAAAACCGAAGGCCTGAAGCAGGCGCTGAACAAATACGGTTTTGACGCTGCCTTTGGCGGTGCTCGTCGTGATGAAGAGAAATCGCGTGCCAAAGAGCGTATCTACTCGTTCCGCGATCGTTTCCATCGTTGGGATCCGAAAAACCAGCGTCCAGAGCTGTGGCACAACTACAACGGCCAGATCAACAAGGGTGAAAGCATCCGCGTCTTCCCGCTGTCTAACTGGACCGAGCTGGATATCTGGCAATACATCTATCTGGAAAACATTGAGATTGTTCCGTTGTATCTGGCCGCACCGCGTCCGGTACTGGAGCGTGACGGTATGCTACTCATGGTCGATGACGACCGTATCGAGCTACAGCCGGGCGAGGAGATTGAAGAGAAAATGGTCCGTTTCCGTACTCTGGGATGCTGGCCGCTGACCGGTGCGGTGGAGTCCGAAGCGCAAACGCTGCCGGAAATCATCGAGGAGATGCTGGTTTCCACCACCAGCGAGCGTCAGGGGCGTGCCATCGACCGCGATCAGGCGGGTTCGATGGAGCTTAAAAAGCGTCAAGGGTATTTCTAAGGAGCACGGACTATGAATAACGCAATTGCACAACAAATCGCTGAGCAGGGCGGCGTAGAAGCTTATCTGCACGCACAACAGCACAAAAGTCTGCTGCGCTTCCTGACCTGTGGCAGCGTGGATGACGGTAAAAGTACGCTAATCGGCCGCCTGCTGCACGACACACGTCAGATTTATGAAGATCAGCTGTCTTCACTGCACAATGACAGCAAGCGTCACGGTACTCAGGGCGAGAAGATTGACCTGGCGCTGCTGGTTGACGGTTTGCAGGCCGAGCGTGAGCAGGGCATTACTATCGACGTGGCTTATCGCTACTTCTCAACTGAAAAACGTAAATTCATCATCGCCGATACCCCGGGGCACGAACAGTACACCCGTAACATGGCGACCGGCGCATCGACCTGCGACCTAGCAATTTTGCTGATCGATGCGCGTAAAGGCGTACTGGATCAGACCCGCCGTCACAGCTTTATCGCAACGCTGCTGGGGATTCGTCATCTGGTGGTTGCAGTCAACAAGATGGACCTGGTCGACTACAGCGAAGAGGTATTCGAGCAATTCAAGCAAGACTACCTGACCTTCGCCGAGCAGTTGCCAACCGATCTGGACATTAAATTCGTGCCGCTTTCCGCGCTGGAAGGCGACAACGTGGCGTCCGAAAGCCAGAAGATGCCTTGGTACACTGGCCCGACGCTGCTCGACGTGCTGGAAACCGTCAACATCATCAACGTGCGTGAACAGCAGCCGATGCGTTTCCCGGTGCAGTATGTGAACCGTCCAAACCTCGACTTCCGTGGTTATGCCGGTACGCTGGCCTCCGGTTCCGTTCGCGTAGGGCAGAAAATCAAGGTGCTGCCATCAGGCGTTGAGTCCACCGTGGCGCGTATCGTGACCTTCGACGGCGACCTGCAGGAAGCCTGGGCCGGAGAGGCGATTACGCTGGTGCTGGACACCGAGGTTGATATCAGCCGGGGTGACCTGCTGGTGGACGCCAACGAGACGGTAAAAGCGGTGCAGAACGCCAAGGTTGACGTGGTGTGGATGGCCGAACAACCGCTGAGCGTGGGCCAGAGCTATGACATCAAGATTGGTGGCAAGAAGACCCGTGCGCGCGTCGAGAACATCGAATATCAGGTTGAGATCAACTCGCTGACTCAACGCGTGGTCGACAGCCTGCCGCTGAACGGCATCGGTCTGATTGAGCTGGCCTTCGACGAACCGCTGGTGTTGGACAACTATCAGCAGAACGCAGTGACCGGCGGCATGATCTTTATCGATCGCCTGAGCAACGTAACCGTCGGTGCGGGTCTGGTGCGAGAAGCGCTTGAACAGGTTTATGAAGAAAAAGGGGCTTACAGCGCCTTCGAGCTTGAGCTGAACGCGCTGGTTCGTCGTCATTTCCCACATTGGGGCGCGCGCGACCTGCTGGGTGGCAAGTAATATGGCCCTTCAGGACGAAAATATCGTCTGGCATCCGCACGCGGTGACGCGTGCGGATCGCGAAAAGCAGCATGGGCATCGCGGCGTGGTGCTGTGGTTTACCGGCCTTTCAGGGTCGGGTAAATCCACCGTGGCAGGCGCGCTGGAGCAGGCGCTTTTCAGCCTCGGCGTGAGCACTTATCTTCTCGATGGTGACAATGTAAGACACGGACTGTGTCGCGATTTGGGCTTTTCCGATGACGACAGACGTGAAAATATCCGCCGCGTCGGGGAAGTAGCCAAGCTGATGGTAGACGCCGGACAGGTGGTGCTTACTGCGTTTATCTCACCTCATCGCGCCGAGCGTCAGATGGTACGTGAGTTGTTGGATAACGGGCAGTTTATCGAGGTATTTGTCGATACGCCGTTGGCTATCTGCGAGGCGCGTGACCCTAAGGGGTTATACAAGAAAGCGCGCGCGGGAGAGCTGAAAAACTTCACCGGTATCGACTCGGTTTATGAGCCGCCGCTGGAGGCTGATATTCACCTCGATGGTGAACAATTAGTAACACATTTGGTCCCGCAATTATTAGCTGTGCTGCGTGGTCGAGGTATTATCAATCCCTGAATGTTGCTGGCAAAACGCCGAAGAGCGTGTCGGTGTACAGCGAAACAACAGGGGTTGAACCATGCAAACGTTAAGTCAGTTATTCATCGACATCAAGCGTAAGAAGCCGTCGGTAAAGGAGAGCGAAGAACCTTCCTACTCCATGGTCGGCGGCTGCACCGGATTTGTGTTCTTCTGGCTGGCGTTTTCCCTTCCTTTTGTCATCTACGGCTCCAATACGCTGTTTTTCCTGCTCTATACCTGGCCGTTCTTTCTGGCGCTGATGCCTATCTCGGTGCTTATCGGTATCGCCTTCAGCATGCTGTTCAGCGGTCGTCTGTGGAAGACTCTGCCGTTGACCGGTCTGGTGGTATTTTGCGTATTTTGGACCGTGTTCAAGTTTCTCAGCGGCTGGTAATCGCCTCCTCGTTCTCATTTTTCTCCGCCTTTCTGCGCAGCTTTTAATCGTTTTTATCCTCACGGTTGTAAACCATTGTGTCATTTGGGGACTTATTCTTAACTTAACTCCTAATCTGCTCGCCAATTTCCCCTTCAGTGTGGAGTCAAAGTGAAAGTTGTGGGATGATTGAGCGGCTATTTCAGGGGGCGGAATGGGCAAATTAACGCTGCTATTATTGATTATTCTAGGCTGGTTGCAGTATTCACTGTGGCTGGGTAAGAACGGTATTCACGATTACGTGCGGGTTAACGATGATGTTGAGGTGCAACAGGCCAGCAACGTCAAACTTAAATCACGCAATGACCAACTCTTCGCAGAGATTGACGACCTTAATGGCGGTCAGGAGGCGATTGAGGAACGCGCACGCAATGAGCTGGGCATGATCAAGCCCGGTGAGAGTTTCTATCGCCTGGTGCCAGACCAAAACAAGCGCAATCAGGCTTCCAACACAACGCAAGTAAGAATCAACAATAATCCATGAGCCACACAGCCGTCTCCTCGGCCGATATCGTCGCGGTGTTGCCCGCCGCCGGTATTGGCAGCCGCATGCAAAGCGAACTTCCTAAACAATATCTGACCATCGAAGGGAAAACCCTGCTCGAGCACGCTATCAATGCGCTGCTGCGCAGTCCCCGCGTCAGGAAAGTGGTGGTCGCTATCAGTCCTCAGGACACCTGGTTTGCCCAGTTGCCTGTTGCGCAGGACCCGCGTATTCAGGCGGTGACCGGTGGCGCGCAGCGTGCCGATTCGGTTATGGCCGGGCTCAAGCAGGCGGGAGACGCGTCCTGGGTGTTGGTTCATGACGCGGCACGTCCGTGCCTGCATCCTGATGACTTGACGCGACTGCTGGCTATCAGCGCAACGAGTAACGTTGGCGGGATCCTTGCCGCGCCGGTACGCGACACGATGAAGCGCGGTGAACCGGGGATTGAGAAAATCGCCCATACCGTCGACCGTCAGGATTTATGGCACGCGCTTACGCCGCAGTTTTTCCCATTGGGTCTGTTAAAAGCCTGTCTGGAACGTGCGCTTGATGAAGGCGCTACCGTGACCGACGAGGCCTCGGCCATCGAATACTGTGGTTATCATCCGCAGTTAGTGCCGGGAAGATCCGATAATATTAAAGTTACCCGTCCAGAAGATCTGGCACTGGCAGCATTCTATTTAACTCAGTTACACCAAGAGGAGAGCGCATGATGCGTATCGGTCACGGTTTTGACGTACATAAATTTGGTGGCGAAGGCCCTCTGGTGATCGGCGGCGTGCGTATCCCTTATGAAAAGGGTCTGCTGGCACATTCAGACGGCGACGTTGCCCTGCATGCGGCGACTGATGCTCTGCTCGGTGCTGCCGCGCTTGGTGATATCGGCAAACTGTTCCCGGATACCGACCCGGCCTATAAAGGTGCAGACAGCCGCGAGCTGTTGCGTGAAGCCTATCGTCAGATTAAGGCGAAGGGCTATCGTCTCGGTAACCTCGACATCACCATCATCGCGCAGGCGCCAAAAATGCTGCCGCACGTGCCGCAGATGCGTGTCTTCATCGCCGAAGACCTGGGCTGCCACATGGACGACATCAATGTGAAAGCCACTACGACTGAAAAGCTGGGCTTTACCGGCCGCGGCGAAGGCATTGCCTGTGAAGCCGTTGCCCTGTTGATCAAGGCCTGATGCAATGGACATGAATAATCTGACCTGGCTGTACGGCAAGCCGCTTTCGAACGGTACGCTGAAAGCCAATCCAGAAGATTTCATCGTTGAGGAAGACCTTGGCTTTGAGCCGGACGGGGAAGGGGAGCATCTGCTGGTGCGCATCCGCAAGACCGGCTGTAACACCCAGTTTGTCGCCGAGCAGTTGGCCCGTTTCGCCGGTGTGCATCCCCGTTCGGTAAGCTATGCGGGTCTTAAAGACCGCCACGCCGTTACCGAGCAGTGGTTCTGTGTGCATTTGCCGGGGAAAGAAAACCCGGACCTCAGCCAGTTCCAGCTCGAAGGCTGTGAAGTGGTGCGCTTTGCTCGTCATCTGAAAAAGATGCGTATCGGTACACTGAAAGGCAATGCATTCACACTGGTACTGCGCGATTTGACCGACCTTGCAGACATTGAGCAGCGTCTGGAGAAGATTGTGTTACAGGGCGTGCCGAACTATTTTGGCGTGCAGCGCTTTGGGCGCGGCGGCAATAATCTGCTGCAGGCGACCCGCTGGGCGAAGGACGAAATCCGCGTTAAAGAGCGTCCTAAGCGCAGCTTCTATCTTTCTGCGAGCCGTAGCGCGATGTTTAACATTGTCGCCAGCCAGCGTTTGGCAAAAGGGCTGATGAGTGAGGCGATGCTGGGTGATGCGCTTCAGTTGAGCGGACGCGGCAGCTGGTTTGTTGCCAGGGAAGAAGAGCTGGAGTCGGTGCAGTCGCGCGTGGCCAGCGGTGAGCTGTTGATCACGGCACCGTTGCCGGGTGATGGTCCTTTGGGTTCACAGCAGGATGCCGAAGCTTTCGAGCTGAGCTGCATTGAGGACCAGACGCCGCTGCTGTCTCTGCTCAAGCGTGAACGTGTTGATCCTGCGCGCCGTGCCATTATGCTGCACCCGCAGAACATCGTCTGGAAACCGCTGGACGAGGCGACGCTGGAGCTTAAGTTCTGGCTGCCCGCGGGCAGTTTTGCCACCAGCCTGGTCCGTGAGTTGATGGGACAGGGTGAAGGCGACGCGGATATCAGCGAATAATCTTCTGCGCAACAATTACCCCCTCACGAGGAGGGGGTTCAAAGTTGACATAGAAAGCCGGCTAGCCGGCTTTCTATGTTTTTGTACTCTAAGAATTTACTTCTTGTCCCACGCCTGTTGCCATGCGCTGCCGGTAGAAGGCGCATAGGCCCACGCCACGCCGCTACACCATGGGGTATAAGGCGAGGGCTTACACTGATAGGCGTTGCCGTCAGCGGCGGTAACGATGTCACCGGCCTGATAATGGGTGCCTTCTTTGTAAGCCGGGTGCGCACCACCGTTGTCGTCACTTTTCTCTTTGGTGGTAACGGACAGCATCTCGGAAAGGCCGGACTTATTGCCTGAGATATCCGTCGCACTTATCTGATAGTGGTAAGTGGTATCCGGCTGAAGATTTTTGTCCTCAACGCGGATTTCTTTCACGTTAAATGCCAGTTTGCCATTGCGGAAAATCTCGTAACCCAACACTTTCACATTATCCGTTGAGGCTTTCCACGTCAGCGTCACGCTATTTTGTGCAACCTGCGTTGCTACCAACTGAGTGGGAATGGTGGGTGCCTGGGCGTCGTGTGCCGGGGCTTTTTCGGTCTTGATGCTCAGAACATCGCTGGCGGCAGAAATATTGTTTGCGGCGTCGACGGCCTTGACGGTGTAATGATACTCGACGTTTTCCTGTAAATTAACGTCGGTGTATTCATGGGAGGGAGCATCGGAAATTTTGACATTATTACGATATATTTCATAATGATGAACGCCTGCGGCGTTGTCGTCTGTCGAGGCCGTCCAGGTCAGATGAATGCTGCTGGCGGTCGCTTCTCCATGCAGATGGGTAGGTACGCTCGGCGCCGTGGTATCTTCGTCTGGCGTCACGATAGCATTTTCGCCGTAAATCAGGTCGGTGTAATCTTTACGGAACTGGCCGTTGAAGCCCTGATGAGAGACATTTTCACCTTCATCCCAGTTTATCGACCAGGTCATCACCCCTCTTAACGGCATGCCTTCTTTTTCTAAATCTTTGAAAACGCGATACACGTCCTGCGGCGTTTTGACAAAACCTGTTGCAGCCGCTGAGTTATTACTTGGCAAGCCGATAACTAATTTATTGGCAGGGATTTTCACTGCTGCCTTACCGTGTGGGTTAGCAATCAGTTCTTTAGTAAAGTGATAAAGGAATTCATATTTTTTAGAGTCATCATCCTGGCGATAATTAACCCAATAGACGCCGTCTGAGGTGTCTTCAGGTTCAAAGCCAATCCCGAACGCGCCCTGGTTATAATATTGCGGAGCAATAAAATCATAGTAGCCATCCAGATTTTTAATATAGTTTATATACTCTGGGGTAATTTCGGTCAGATAAGGAATTTCAGGGGCCATACTGATAATAAAATGCTTACCCTGATTTTCATAATGTTTGCGGACTATTTTCAGTGCAGCGGGAATAACGGTCTCATTATCAGCTTTCTTGATAGCCGCAGCGGTATCGTAATGCTGATGGCCGTCGAGTGACACGGCAAGCGCAGGATAGCCCAAGTGCCGCCCTTCCATTGCGGCAGCGACGGTACCGGAATAAATAACGTCATCCCCCAGATTCGGGCCAGCGTTAATGCCTGAGACAACAATATCCGGGCGCGGCTGCATCAGCCGATTAACGCCGAGATAGACGCAGTCCGTTGGGGTTCCGTTAATAACAGCAGTGTCACCGTTGGGATAGGTTTGAATACGTAAGGGTGAGTCCAGCGTCAGCGCGTTCGATGCGCCGCTGCGATTCCTGTCGGGCGCAACCACCGTCACCTCGGCGAATTCGCGCAGCGCAGAAGCTAGCGCCTGGATACCGGGAGCCGTCACACCGTCATCATTACTCAACAATATCCGTATCAAAGATGTCATGCCTTGTTCTCAGTAGATTGCAAAGAAAATCCTCTGGTTATCATTTAGTTGCACAACGATCGCGCATTCACGCTGCGACGCAATCCCGTTGCCGTCAAACCAGTGATGATTATAACCGTTGTCAGCTGGGTTTCTACAGTGAAAAAACAGGCTTGTAGGAAAGCGCAGCCGTTTGGTTAATAAATATAAAATAAATGACTTTCATTACGTTCACTGCGCACTGCCATCAAATAGAGAATATTCTCTATCTATAAGCATTGAAGTATTAATA